>JBFFBV010000023.1:0-55249 GCA_041560205.1 Candidatus Sulfomarinibacter sp. | reverse complement strand
GAACGGAACGTAGGCCACGCGGTTGTCCGAGGACACCGAGAGCGAGTACACCCGGTTGGTCTCGAAGGTCAGCTGGGTCGGGGTACCGCCCTCCACATCGATCTCGAACACGTTCGCGGCGCTGCTTCCCTGGCGATCCGAAAGGAAGAGGATGTGGCGGTTGTCGGGCCGCCACGTCGGCATCTGGTTGTCGAACTCGTCCGCCAGCAGCACCTGCGGCTCGCCGCCGCGCGCCGGCATCAGCAACAATCGACCCTTTCCGCTGACACGACGTTGGAAGACGATCTGCTCCCCATCGAAGGAGTACGACGGACTGAGATCGACGCTGCCCGGAGGCGGGAAGGTGAGCTGCTCGGCGCCGCCGGTGTTGCGGTCGACCCGGTAAATCGCGGTTCTCCCCGACTCGTCGACACGGGAAATCAGGAGACTGCCGCCGTCCACCGTCCACGGGCGGTCACCCATCGCCGATCCGATCCTGTCTAGGTCCAGGGTTCGGAAATTGGTCTCGATCAGCATCCGCGAGGCGCCTCCGTGAGGTGGCGCGAGGAACACCGGAGTCCCCTCCACGGAGGTCGAGACGTACGCGAGGAACTTGCCGTCAGGCGACCAGCGCGGGCAGGTCTCGGTGCCCGGACCACCTGCTCGAAGCTGTGCCTCGCCGCCCGCGATCGGCTGGACCATGACGTCGGCGCTCCCCGCCCGGGTCAGCCCGTAAGCCATGAAAACCGACTCCGGCGACCAGTTGATGTCCATCTCCTGGCCGATCGAACCCGTGATGGGCCGCAACTCGTACACCTGCGGCGGACTGTCGTTCTTCCGTCCTGACATGATCGCGACGGCCGCAGCGATCGCCAGAACCGCAACCAGGCCAGGAATGCCGACGGTACGCATTGACCGATTCGGCCGGGCCGCCGGCAACCCTGGCTCGACCATCATCTCGCCCGAGTCGATCTCCGCCTTGAGCTCCTCCAACTCGTTGCGGAGGTCGAGGGCCGTCTGATAGCGACGGTCCGGCTCCTTGTTCAAACAGCGCCGGATGATGCGGCCCAGATGGCGCGGTAACGACCGATTGCGTTCGGTAACGGACTGGGGTTCGTCCCTCAGAATCGAACCGATGGTCGACATCTTGGTGTCGCCCTGGAATGGCCGCTGGCCAGTCGCCATCTCGTACAGGATCGTGCCCGTCGAAAAGACGTCGGTCCGCGCATCGACGGGCTTCCCCTCCGCCTGCTCGGGCGACATGTAGGCCACCGTGCCGAGGATCTTGCCCTCCTCGGTCTCCAACGGCGCGGTCGGCGCCTCCGTCACACCGCCCTCAGCGCTCGATCGATCGTGGACCTTGGCGAGACCGAAATCGAGGACTTTCAGCCGGCCGTCGGCGTCCACCATGATGTTTTCCGGCTTGAGGTCGCGGTGGGTGATGCCGGAACGGTGAGCGCTGCTCACCGCATCAGCAAGCGGGATCGCGATATCCAACAGCTCGCTCAAGGAGAACCCATCCCGAGGCAGCATCTGCGCCAGCGTGCGCCCATCGACCAGCTCCATGGTGATGAAGTGGACGCCGTCCGCCTCCTCCACCGAGTGCACAGTCACGATGTTGGGGTGGTTGAGGGCGGCCACCGCCTGGGCCTCGCGCTCGAAACGCGCTCGCCGTTCCGAATCGCCCGCCAGCTCCGGCGGCAGCACTTTGAGGGCGACCCGCCGCTTCAGCCTGGTGTCCTCCGCGACGTAGACCTCCCCCATCCCACCCTTGCCCAAGCTGGCAACAACCTCGTAATGTGCGAGGGTCTTTCCAATCACCGCAAAGCTCCTTTGGAAATGTCGCAACGAAGATAGCACATTGAGAATTGATCGCAGATATTTGGCACCGGTAGAATGAGCGCGAAATTTTGGAGGGTCGCTCATGAGAGCCTGGAATCAACTCATCACAATCGGCCGTGCCCGGCATTTCTTTCTGTTGCTCCTCATCCTCGCCGTCACCGCGTGCAGGCCGTCTCCACACTACGACCTGATCATTCGCAACGGCACGATCTACGACGGCTCCGGATTGCCCGGCATCGCGGGCGACGTTGCGGTCAACGGCGATGCGATCGCCGCCATCGGCGACCTTGGCAGGGCCACCGGTGAGACCGAGATCGACGCCTCGGGGCTCGCGGTGGCTCCCGGCTTCATCAACCTGATGAGCTGGGCCAACGAGTCGTTGATTGAAGACGGACGCTCCCAGAGCGACATTCGGCAGGGCGTGACGCTGGAGATCCTTGGCGAGGGCAGCTCGATGGGCCCGCTCAACCGGGCCATGAAGGAGGAAAAGGTCCGTCGGCAGAGCGACATCAAATACGACATCGAATGGACCACCCTCGATGAGTACCTGGTGTTCCTCGAAGGTCGCGGGGTCTCACCGAACGTGGCTTCGTTCATCGGCGCGGCCACTCCGCGCAAGTACGTCATCGGCGATGAGGACCGCCCGCCGACCTCCGAAGAGCTCGAGACGATGCGCAGTATCGTCCGCACGGCCATGGAGGAGGGAGCGCTCGGTGTGGCGTCGTCTCTCATCTACCCTCCGGGAGCCTTTGCCGAAAACGAGGAGCTCATCGCGCTGGCCGACGTGGCCGCGGAGTACGACGGCATCTATATCTCGCACGTCCGGGACGAGGGCGCGGGTCTGCTGGAGGCGATCGCCGAGCTGATCGAGATCGCACGTGCCACCGGCATTCGGGCCGAGATCTACCACCTCAAGGCTGCGGGCCGGGCCAACTGGCCCCTGTTTCCGAAGGCAGTGGCTCTGGTCGAGGAGGCGCGGGCCGAGGGCCTCCACATCACTGCGGACATCTATCCCTACCCAGCGAGCTCGACGGGCCTCAACGCCACCATCCCACCCTGGGTAAAGGACGGCGGATTTGAAGCTTCACTCGAGCGGCTCGCTGATCCAGCCGTGCGAAAACGAATCGTGCGCGAGATGAACCAGGATTCGGCCTCGTGGGAAAACATGTTCCGAGGCACCGGTTCCCCGGACAACATCCTGCTCGTCGGATTCAAAACCGAGGCGCTCAAGCCACTGACCGGCAAGACGCTGGGTGAGGTCGCCCGGATGCGAGGCACGACGCCCGAAGAAACCATCATGGATCTCATCGTCGAGGACCGTTACCGCATCAATACGATCTATTTCAGTCAGTCCGAGGAGGTGGTGCGGAGCGCGGTTGCGTTGCCCTGGGTGAGCTTCTGCTCGGACGCCGCCTCTCTCGCGCCCGAAGGGGTGTTCTTGAAGCGGAACCCCCATCCCCGAGCCTACGGTGCGTTTGCCCGCGTGTTGGCCAAGTACGTCCGCGACGAGGAGGTGATTCCCCTCGAGGAGGCGGTCCGCAAGCTCACCGCGTTACCGGCAGACAATCTCAGAATCGACCGCCGTGGACGATTGGAGGAAGGATTTCTCGCGGATGTCGTTGTCTTCGACCCGGAAACGATTCAGGACCACGCGACCTTTCTCGAGCCCCATCAGTACGCCACCGGGATGGTTCACGTCTTCGTCAACGGCGTCCAGGTCCTCTCGGACGGTGAGCACACCGGCGCCACACCGGGACGGGTGGTGCGCGGTCCGGGTTGGCGGGGCCCCTAGCGCCTAGTCCGGGACCACCTTGTACACCGTGTCGTGCTCGCGGGTGTACTCGGCGGTCTTCAAGCCGACCTCGTCGCCTTTGCGGGCAAGCTCGACCGACTCGTGCTCCACCTGCATCGAGTCCACGGTCTGGGTGAAGTCGCTGGTGTGCCCCTTGACGCGGATGGTGTCCCCGACCCTGAGTTCGCCGTCGGTGATCCTCAGCGCAGCCACACCGATCTTGCCGAAATAGTGGGTCACGGTGCCGATCTTCTGTTCGGCCATGATCCTGATCCCTCCCTGGTTCGATGACTCTGTCCTCAGTATGCCATCAAACCGGGGACACAACCCACGAATCTTCGCCGGTGCGTGTCGTGTCTGTCGGCCCTGAATCGGTCGATGAAGGTCTCGACCTTGACGCTGTCCCATGTGTCGAACCAGCGATGCGCAAAGGGACCGGCGACCCGTGAGCCGCCGGTCCCGGGTATCGGCTCCGTCGACTGCCTACCAGATCTTGACTCGGTGATCCGGTGGCAGGTACATCCCGTCGCCCTCCTGAACGTCGAACGCCGCCACGAACTCGGGCATGTTCGGCAGGGTCCCGTTCACTCGAAACTCCGGTGGCGAGTGGGGATCGGTCAGGACCCGGTTGCGCATGGCCTCGTCAGTCGCTTTGTACTTCCACACCTGGCCGATGCCCACGAAGAAACGCTGGTCCCCGGTCATGCCGTCGAGCACCGGGGCCTCCTTCCCGTCGAGGGAGATCTGGTAGGCCCGGTAGGCGATGGTCAAGCCCGCGAGGTCGCCGATGTTCTCACCCAGTGTCAGCTCGCCGTTGACGTTGAGGTCGTCAAAGACCTGGAACTTCGCGTACTGATCGACGAGCGCCTGGGTTCTCTTCTTGAACTCCTCCCGATCGGCTTCGGTCCACCAATTCTCGAGATTCCCGTCGGCGTCGTACTTGCTGCCCTGATCATCAAACCCGTGACCCATCTCGTGACCGATCACAGCGCCGATGGCGCCGTAGTTGACCGCGTCGTCGGCGGCCATGTTGAAGAAGGGTGGCTGCAGAATGCCGGCCGGGAAGATGATCTCGTTCTGGGTCGGGATGTAACCCGCATTCACCGTCTGCGGAGTCATGACCCATTTCCACTTCTGGATCGGTCCGCCAAGCCTGTTGCGGTCGAGCTCGAACTCGAATCGGTTGGCGCGCATGACGTTGCCAACCAAATCTCCGGGTTCGATCTCGAGAGCCGAATAATCTTCCCACCGGTCGGGGTATCCGATTTTTGGCGTGAACTTCTCGAGCTTGACCAACGCGGCCTTTTTGGTCTCGGGCCCCATCCAGTCGAGCTCCCGGATCGCCTCTCCGTAGGCGGCGCTGAGATTGTCGACCAGCTCGACCATGCGTGCCTTGGCTTCGGGTGGAAAGTGGCGCTCGACATAGATCTTGCCGACGACCTCGCCGAGGCTGCCGTTGACCACGTCGACTGCCCGCTTCCAACGCGGGCGCTGCTCTTTTTGGCCCTCGAGGATGCGTCCGAAGAACTCAAAATTCTGGTTGTCGAGGTCGGAGCTCAGGTAGGTCGCGAAGTTGTCGAGAAGCTTCCACCTCAGAAAGGTCTTCCAGTCGTCGAGAGAGGTCGCCTCGAAAACCCTGTTGAATCCCTCGATATAGCTCGGCTGGTTGATGATGATGTCCGCCTCGCCCTCGATGCCTGCCGCGGCCACGTATTCCTTCCAACCGAGATTGGCCCCGAGTGTGGGGAGCTCCTCCATCGCGAACTTGTTGTATCGGGCGTCGCTGTCCCGATTTTCGACCGTGGTCCAGTGGTGCGATGCGAGCTCGGTTTCGAGCGCCATCAGGCCTTCGGCCGACCCCGCGGGGTCGTCGAATCCTGCGAGCTCGAACATCGACTCGATGTGCCCGACGTACGCCTCGCGAAGCTCGACCGAGCGGTCGTCTTCCTTGAAGTAGTAATCGCGATCCGGTAGACCGAGACCGGATTGCCAGACGTACGACACGTAGCGGGTGGAGTCCTTGGCATCGACCCAGAAGTAGAGAGAGAGCGGCCCGCCGCCTCCGATCATCGCACTGTGGGCGAAGTACGCCGACAGCTCGTCCTTGTCGGCGATGGCATCGATGCGTGCTAATTCTGACTCGAGCGGCGACAGCCCGAGCGTTTCCAGCCGTTCGGCATTCATGAAGGAGTTGTAGAGATCGGCGACCTTTTGCTCGTCCGAGCCCGCTTCGAGGCCGGTTTTCGAAGCGACGTCTTCGATGATGGCCTTCACGTCCTCGCGCGCCTTGTCGCGAAGGTCCATGAAGACCCCGGTGTTGGTGCGATCAGCTGGGATCTCGGTCGTCTCCAGCCAAATCCCGTTGACGTATCTGAAGAAGTCATCCCGCGGCCGGACGCTCGAGTCCATGTTGGCCAGCTCGATGCCGCTGGTCAGCAGCGGCGCCTGCTGTCCGCACGACACGGCCACCATGAGAAACAGTGCGATGCCAAAAGCTCTCCTCATTTCGGTTCTCCTTCTCGCTGAAAAAAGAAAATTCCTCGGTTCCCGCCTTCACCTCATGCGAAGCAGGAACCGGGGATTACCAAGCGCACCTTTGATTATTCGCAGGAACAGATCGCGAGTTTCACCTATGAGGAGATTTCATAGGAGGTGGTCAATGGCCGTGGCTACGACGCTCGGCGGGCTCCACTCAAACGCTTGCCCAACCATCCGACAGGCCCGAATCCGGCAAGGCCGGCACCCACGAGCGGTGTCAGGAGCGGGTACCACCGCAGCCCGAGCGGCCCGTCTCCTCCAACCCCGTCGAGTGCCAGCATGGCGAGACCGGTGCACGCGATGGCGCAGCCGAACAGCTGGAGCCACACCTGGACCGGGCGTTGGCCCTCACCGGTCACGGGGCGTTCGAAGCGGGCGAAGACAAGCAGGAACGGGAGGCACACCACCGTGTACGCGATGAGCCAGAGCGGGCGTGTCAACCACCATGGCCCCGTATCGGGGCGCTGGGCGAGGACCGAAGGCACCTGCCAGAAGGCGAGGCCGACGAGCAACATCATCACCGTCGAGTGCCACAGGAAGATCGTCATGATCATGCCGTTGATCAGAATGGTGATGGCCCAAGGCACTCGTCTTCTCAGCCATCGTCGCATCGGGGCTTCGAGTGTCAAGACCACACCGATCTGGGCGGCGGCCAGCGCGAGGAGCGGCAGCTTCGGTGGCAGGGTGTTGCTGATCTCATCGCTCGGAACACCAACCAGGCTGAGGGGATAGGGCCCGACCTGCGTGAGGCCGACCAGACTCAGGAGGCCGAACACGAAGAGCGGGAGGCCGATCTTCGAACCCGCGAGCCTGCGATCGTGCCACGCATATCCGAGCTGGTGGACGGCGAGCCAGACGAACGGATAATTGAGCCAGCCCAATGCACGAAGATTGCCGGCAAAGAAGGCCACATCGACCAGGCCGGCGGCAACGATCGGAATCACGACCGAAGCGAATCCCCAGCGTCTCCACGCTCGGTGCGTCAGCGGCACCAGGGCCACCACCAAGATGTACACGGCGAGAAACCACACGGGCACCAGAGCAACCTTGGAACCGATGTGAATCATGCCCGGTCCGACACCGTTGGAATGGGCCACCGCGGCCATGATGCCCCAGGCGAGGAGGAGCGGTAGGACGGGACCGATGAGGCGCCTCATCCGCGAGTCGAACCAGTCTCTGTAACTGACAGACTTGCGCTCCGCGGACTCCCATGACACGCCGTTGGAGAATCCCCCCACGAAGAAGAAGACCGGCATCACCTGAAAAAGCCAGGTGAGCCAGCGCGACCACGGCGCGAGGTCGAGGAGGTGGCTGTAGGCCGGCGACCCGTTCTCGAAGTACGGCGCCGAGATCAGCCAGTGGCCGAGCACCACGGCCAGAATCGAAAGTGCCCGGAGGAAATCGACGTAGCGGTTCCTCGCCTCGGGCGTGCGGTCGGCGTACCACACGGCGCGGGGCCACATTTCGTTTGGAGGACGCTCTTCAGGGGTGTTCTGATTCATGAGATTCAGTATATGGGTTACCATCAACGACCAAGGACCGCGGCGGAGGCATGATGAACCGAAGAATCACGCTCGTTGTTTTGTCGGCCGTGACGCTGGTCGCCCCATCGGTCGGTGCCCAGGCACTCCCCTGCGCCGACGCGTATGCCGAGAGCGCCGAGGCGCTCATCTCGTCAATCCGCGTCGCCGACATGCCCGAAAGCTCGGCGATGTTGATGGAGCGCATGGTGCGTCTCTCGGTGGTCTCGGTCGAACGTGGCAACAGCTCTGCGGCGCTCACCCACCTTCGGGTCGCTGAGGACACCCTCGACCGCGACCTTCGGCGAGGCCGGATCGACGAGGTCACCGCAGAGTCCCTCCGGGCACAGATCGAGCAGCTGCGGGCGATGCTGGGCAACTGCACCGCGACACCAACTCTTCTGAGCTTCAACTGCCGCTCGGGTGACGGCGAAAACGAACTGCTGTGGCTCACCCCGCCGGGCTCCCACGTGGCCACGAAGGTCCTCTACCGGACCGACGCGTATCCCCAGGGACCGTCCGATTCCGCGGCAACTGAGGTTGGGACGTTCCCCGGCGCGCCGTCCGAGATCGGACGCGCGAACCACGGCACCCTCGCCAACGGCATGCGGTACTACTACGCAGCTTTCGCATTGGATTCGAGCGGCGAGTTTTCCCCCGCTCGGTACACCTTCGGCCGTCCCCAGAGCCGCGCCGGGGCCTTTCGATGGTCATACACGGCTGGCGGGGTCACGTCGCCCTCGGTGGGCGGATTACCGGACGACTTCATGACCGCTTCGAGCACCGGCTTCGTCTTCGCCCTCGAGCACGCAGATGATGGAGGGTTCTGGCCGACCGGTTTCATCCCTGCGCGCGTGCCCGTCCCGGCCGCAGCCAGGCCCATATCCCTGCCGGGCTGGGCGACGCCGACTGGAGAGCCGTGGGTGCTGATATCGAGCCTCGAGGGACGCGTGTGGGCGATCAACGCAGCGACCGGCGCGACGGTGTGGACCAGCCCGAACCTGGAGGGCTCGATCGAGGCCTCGGTGTGCGCGATGCTGACCGCTGGCGGCGGTTTTGATGACATCGTCATGGTGGGTGCCGGCGAAGGGAACAGGGGGAATCGATTCATCGGGCTCGACCTCACCGACGGCTCAGTGCTTTGGTCCTTCGACAACGGAGGCGGTCGCGATCGGATCGGGGCGATTCGTCAAATGTGCACCGTCGACTACGCTCGGGACCGCGTCTACTTCACGAGTGAGGCGGCTCGCAGCGGTAGCCGCGACACGGTGTGGGCTCTGTCACTCGAGGTCGGTGCCGTCTCCAAGGTGTGGTCTGAGAACCACCCCGACGTCAACACCTCGCTCGTCCTGTCCGGCGACGCCATCTATGCGGGTACGAGTTTCGGCGAGGTGATCGCCATCGACGTGGCCGATGGCAGCTCCCGGTGGTCTCGTCCGTACTCGACCGGCGATGGTCCAGTCGACGGCTTCGTATTCCCGGGCAGCAGCGGTCGCCTCGCTTTCAGCACCTCGAACCGGGTCCACTTGATCCAGGACGTCGGCCCGTCGCCCGTTTCGCTCTGGCAGCCGCCCGTGAGCATGCCGGACCCGAACACACCGATTCTGGTCGTCGACGACGTCTACGTCACCGACGCCGACGGCAACGTCTACGCCCTCGACGCCTCGGTGGCGCAGCCGACGGTAGCGCCGTTCGCGGCCTTCGGCGATCCGGCGAAGCGCGCGTCTCCCGGGTTGCCGTTCTTCCACGCAACCTCGAGACTGTATGCAGTCGGTACCGCGGAAGGCGTGCTCTACGTCGTCAAGGCCCCCTAGAAGGAGATCACGTTGACGACCACATATGGCGCAGATGTCGTCATCGCGGGAGGTGGACTGGCGGGGCTGGCGACGGCCCACGAGCTCTTGAACCAGGGGTTGCGGGTTTTGGTCCTCGACCGCGACACCGAGGACAAACTCGGCGGCCTGGCCAAGCGCTCCTTCGGTGGGGTGATGTTCGTCGACACGCCCCAGCAGCGCAAGCTCGGGATTGACGACAGCCCGGAGCTCGCGTGGTCGGACTGGCAGAGTTTCGCCGACTTCGGCGCCAGCGACGAGTGGCCCAGGCGCTGGGCGCGGACCTACGTCGAACGTTCAACCGAGTTGGTCTTCGACTGGCTCACGGCCCACGGCGTCGAGTTCCTGCCGCTCGTCAACTGGACCGAGCGTGGCCTGTTCCGACCGGGCAACACAGTGCCGCGATGGCACATCGCCTGGGGCACCGGTTTCGCGATCATCGAGGCGGTCGTGACCGCTCTCGACAACCACCCACACCGAGACAGGCTGGAGATCCGGTCCGGCCATCGGGTGGAGCGCCTGCTCCTCGAGGCGGGACAGGTGGTCGGCTGTACCGGCACGACCGAGGATGGTGGCTCCGATTTCGAGGCGAGAGCCGAGCACGTCGTACTCGCGACCGGCGGAATCTGTGGTGGCGACCTCTCCAAGGTCAAGGCCAACTGGTACGCACCGTGGGGCACACCGCCAACCACGCTCCTCAACGGATCGCACCGATTCGCCGACGGCCTGCTGCACGACGAAGCAGCCCGGCACGGCGCCGTCCTCTCCCACCTCGACAAACAGTGGCACTACGCAGCCGGCGTCCATTCGCGTGAGACAGACTCGCCTACCGATGGCATCAGCCTCGTCCCTCCGCGATCCGCGTTGTGGCTCGACGCCCGCGGGCGACGATTCGGTCCGGTCCCGTTGATGGGCTACAGCGACACCCGCTGGGTGGTCGAGCAGATCTGCCGGACACCGTGGAAGTACTCCTGGCAGGTGTTGAACTGGAAAATCGCGATCAAGGAGCTCGCCGTCTCCGGTTGCGACTACATGACCGCTTTTCGCCACAAACGCAAGCTGCAGCTCGTCAAGGAGGTTCTGCTCGGCAACAAAGATCTTGCCAACCGGCTGATCGACGAGTCCGAGGACTTTGTCGTCGCCGACTCTCTGGCCGATCTGATGGAGAAGATGGACGCGCTGTCGCTCGAGGGCGCCTCGATCGACCGCGAGGGGATGGCGTCGGACATCGAGGCCTACGACGCCCAGATCGCCCGCGGACCGCGCTACTTCAACGACGACCAGCTCCGGCGAATTGCCGTTTCGCGCACCTACAAGGCGGACCGTCTTCGCACCTGCGCCTTCCAGCGGATCGTCGACCCCGGGGCTCGACCTCTGATCGCGATCCGCGAGTTCATCCTCAGCCGAAAAAGTCTCGGGGGCCTTCAGACCGACCTTTCGAGCCGGGTGCTGAACAGCGGCGGCGAGCCGATTCCAGGCCTCTACGCCGTCGGAGAAACTGCCGGCTTCGGCGGTGGAGGCATCCACGGGAAGGGCTCGCTGGAGGGCACCTTCCTCGGCAGCTGCGTTCTCACCGGTCGTCTTTGCGGCCGGGCCATCGGCGGCGGTGGCTGAGATCCTCGAGCGCGAAATGACGCACGCAGGCCGACCCGAGACGGTCACGATTCCAGCTCGCGACGGTTATCCGCTCGCCGGATCGCTATACCGACGCGACCCTCCCTCAGGTCGCGTTGCGGTCATCCACGCCGCTCTCGCTGTTCCGGGGAGGTTCTATCGTCATTTTGCCGCAGGCCTGGCCGACGCCGGCTACACCGCGTTGACCTGGGATTACCGCGGAATCGGAGCCTCGAAGACCGGAAGGCTCCGGGGTTTTCAGGCGACGGTCCGCGACTGGATCTTTTCGGATATGGCGGGTGTGGTCGACTGGGTGGCCGCCGAGCTCGAACCGGAACGGATCTTCTTCGTCGGTCACAGTCTCGGCGGTCAAGTCGCCGGCCTGCTCGACAATTCGTCGGCCATCGACGGGATGGCAACGATGTCGGCACAGAGCGGCCACTGGCGTCTCCAGGGAGGCGAGCAGAAGCTCGTCAGCCTTTTCCACCTCTACCTGACCCTGCCACTATTGTCTCGGGCATTCGGCTACGCGCCGTGGAGCATGGTCGGTCCTGGAGAGGATCTTCCCAAAGACGCCGCCCTCGAGTGGGCCGCGTGGTGCCGGAACCGGCTGTACATCCTGGGAGACGAGACGCTGCCGCTCGAACGCTATCGGCGGTTCACCGCGCCGGTGCTCGCCTACAGTTTCGGCGACGACAAGTGGGGAAGGCCCCACTCGGTCGACGCCATGATGAAGGCCTACCCGAACGTCGAGCGACGCCACGTGGAGCCGGGCGACGTGGGCCTCCAACGTATCGGCCACGTCGGATACTTCAAGCCCGTCTCGCTGCGGCTGTGGGAAGACACAATCGCCTGGTTCGACGGAATCTGAGCGTGATTCGAAGGTCGATGCGATGTCTGTGGCCCGTGCCGCCGCATTGCGAAGTCGAGATTGGAATTGCCATACTTGAACGGTGAAGCACGCGTTGTTGGACGGATATGGCGCTGTCAGCCGGTGACCGGCTCGGTCACTATCTGATCTCCGCTTCGCTCGGTGCAGGCGGCATGGGCGAGGTCTTTCGAGCCCAGGACACCCGGCTCGGCCGCGACGTCGCCGTCAAAGTTCTTCCGGAGGGATTCGGTGACGACCCGGAACGGCTCGCCCGTTTCGAGCGTGAGGCGAAGGTCCTGGCAAGCGTCAACCACCCCAACGTCGCGACTCTTTTCGGGTTGGAGACAGCTGAAACTGGCGAAATCTTCCTTTCCATGGAGCTGGTTGAAGGCGAAGACCTCGCGCAGCGGATCGAAAGAGGCCCGATCCCCATCGGCGCGTCCGTGCGGATCGCCCAACAGATCGCCGCCGGTCTGGAAGCGGCGCACACCCAGGGCATCGTCCATCGCGATTTGAAACCGGGCAACATCAGGATCACGCCCGAGGGCACGGTCAAGATCCTCGACTTCGGGCTCGCCAAGGAGTGGTCGCCTGGACCGGGTGATGCGAATTTCACCGAGTCCCCGACGATCACCGCCGACATGACGCGCGCCGGCACCATTCTCGGGACCGCTCCCTACCTCAGCCCCGAGCAGGCACGGGGCCAGGCCGTCGATCGCCGCACCGACATTTGGGCCTTCGGCTGCGTCCTCTACGAGATGCTCACCGGGCAACGCGCTTTCCCGGGCGACACCTCGACCGAGGTCATCGCCCGTGTCCTGGAACGCCAACCCGATTGGAGCACGCTGCCACCGACCGTGACGCCGGCCCTCCGCCGATTGCTCGAGCGATGCCTCGAGAAGGAGCTCAGCCGCCGCCTTCGGGATGCGGGAGACGCCGGACTGGCGCTCGAGGACCTGGACGTCGAAGAGGCGGCCGTTGTCGCCCCCAGCCGTCAACCGTCGGCGAACCCGGTTGCGAAGGTTGCACCGTGGCTCGTTGCCGCAACCGCGACGGTCTTCGCGACCGTCGCTTGGATCGGGACATCTCTCCCGAAGTCGCCGGCGACCTCGGCCGTCGTGCGTTTCACTGAAGATCCGCCCGCCCCTCTCGACCTCGGATTCCTCGGGCACTCGGGCGCAGCGGTCGCCCTGTCGCCGGATGGAGAAACCATGGTCTGGGTGGGCTCAACCGGCCGGAACACGCAGCTTTTCATGCGCCGCCTCGACGAGGACGAGGCCCGGCCTATCGAGGGCACCGAGGGAGCGGTCGGGCCGTTTTTCTCTCCCGATGGTGCGTGGATCGCCTTCTCGGTGGGAGATGAAGGGCTCATGAAAGTGGCCGTCGAGGGGGGTGCGCCGCAGACCATCTGCGCGATCAGGCACCCCCACGGCGCAAGCTGGGGCGACGGGATCATCGTCTTGGGCGCCGTCGGGGACAACACCCTCTGGTCGGTCGACCCCAACCGAGGTGATGTCGAACGGCTCACGAGCCTGGAGGGTAAAACCCTGAATGGCGAGTATCCGAGGCTGATCCCGGGCTCGAGATCGCTTCTCGTCTCGCTGACCGGCCAGAACAGCGTCGAACTCGTTTCCCTCGACTCCGGCGAGGTGACCACGATTGTCAACGAAGGGGTCAACGCGACCTACGTGCCGAGCGGGCACCTCATGTGGGTCCTCGGAGACAATCTGCTCGCAGCCCCTTTCGATCCAGCGCTGGGCACGCTGACCGGGGAGGCTCGCACGGTGGTCGAAAAAGTCCTCAGGGACGCGAACTTTTCCATCGCGCACTACACGGTTTCCGAAAGCGGAACTCTCGCCTACCTGCCCGGGACGTTGCTTCAGCTCGGTGCCAGCCCTGTCTGGGTGCGGCTTGACGGGACGGTGGAGCGGCTCGGTCTGCCCGCAGACACTTACCTCTCGCCGCGTGTGGCGCCCGATGGGCACCGGCTTCTCCTCTCTCGTCAGACGGACAGCCGGAATCTCTGGGTGGCCGAGCCTGACCGCGGCGTCATGACTCCCCTGACCGGCAACGAGGGCCTGGACTATTGGGCCATCTGGACGCCCGACGGGGCCGCCACGGTCTTCAACTCGATCCAGGATGGCAACTTCGCGAATCTGTGGATACAGCCCGTGGACCGCAGCGCCCCTCCGACCCGCTTGTCGACGGCGGAGGCCCACCAGCCGCCCCAGGCAATCACACGCGACGGCCGTACCGTGCTCTTCACATCCGCCGCCGGTATCGAAGCGAACTTCGACATTCACCTGCTCGACCTCGACGGCGAGCCGACCATCTCGCCCCTCCTCGCAACCGGAGCCAACGAGGCCTACCCGTCTCTCTCCCCCGACGAGCGTTGGCTGGCCTACGTCTCTGATGTCAGCGGCGAATTCGAGGTCTACGTGCAGCCCTTCCCCAAGCTCGGTGCAATCGTCCGCGTCTCGCCGAAAGGCGGCCACGAACCTTTGTGGTCGCCCTCCGGAGACCGCCTCTACTACCGTTCGGTGGACGGCACCAGTGTCTTCGCGGTCGATGTGCTCAGCCAGGACCCGCTTCGCTTCGGAAGAGAGGAGTTCTTGTTCGAGGGCGATTTCGACGGTGGAGTCGTGTTCGGACGCAAGTGGGACATCCATCCCGATGGGGACCGCTTTCTGATGCTGCAGATCGAGCACCCGGAAGTCCCGCCGGGCATTCGCGTCGTCACCAACTGGACCACCGAGCTCGAGCGGCTGGTGCCGACCAAAAACTGACGCCGATCGGAAACATCACTCCCCGCGGGAAAGATACATCCGTGCGCGAATCGCCTCGTACCTTGGATCGCCTCCCAGGCCCTTATAGACCGGGTCCGCCATGACGTAGACCAGAGCGGTCTCGGGCACGTCGGCCGATTTCTCCAGCCAGTCGAGCGTGCGGTCTCTGTCGCCGGCGTGGGCGAAGAGCTTGGCGATGTCGACCGCGGACACGAAGGACATCGACGAGGTTTCCACCAAGGTCTCGGCGGCCGCCCGCATGGCGCCTCGGTACCCAGTGGCCTCGAGCTCGCGCTCGATGATCTCGGCGATCTCGGTGAGGCCCATCAGCTCGTAGAAGCGCCTCGCCTCCTCGGAGGCCATGTCGTAGTTGCCGTTGACGAAAAGATTGTCCCAGAGCGACTGGCGAATGAAGGGAAGGTCGCCTCCCGACTCGACCAGCTCCCGAAGTCCTGCGATCGATTCGTCGAGTCGGCCCATCCACGCCAGACGTTCGTAATGCTGTTGCCTGTAAAAGAAGTTGAGCGGATCGAGCGCGGCTCCACGCACGGCTTGATCGAGGGCTTCGTTGTGCCGACCGAGGATTCCCAGGACCTGCGAGTACACCACGCGGGCGTCCGGGAGGTTGGGGTTGAGCTCGATGGCCCGTTGGAAGCCCTGCTCAGCACCCTCCCAATCCCACTCCCACACGAAGGCGTAGCGGGCCCGCAGATCGTAGGCCTCGGCGAGGCCGGGATCCAGTTCGAGCGCCCGATCGATCAGCTCCGTTCCCCGCTCGAATTGGTCGATATGGGCCTCCCACCCGATGTGGGGAGGCGTCGTAATGGCGTCGGCAAGACCCACCAGGGCGAGTGGGTAGTCGGGCTCGATCTCCAGCGCGAGCTCGAAGTACCGTTTGGACGCCGCCATCCCCTCCTGGGTGAAGCGGTACCAGTGGAAGCGACCCTTCAGATAGGCCTCGTAGGCGGCGGGATCCACCTCGGCCGACACGGAGAACAGAGCTTTGTCCTCCGGTGACAACGCACCCCCGACGCCCTCGGCGATGGCCGTGGCCAGCTCCGCCTGGAGGCTGAGGATGCCCGTGAAATCACGCTGGTACTGCTCGCCCCACATGACGCGCTCGGTCGAGACCTCGATCAGCTGGGCGGAGAGGCCGACGGTGTCCCCTTCGCGAATCACCGATCCCTCGACCACAGCATCGACCCCGAGATCGGCCGCGATTTCGGACACCGGCGTGTCGCTGTTTTTGTAACGCATCGCCGACGAGCGGGCGATCACTCTCAACGAGCCGATCTTCGACAGGTCGGTGATCAAGGCCTCTGTCATGCCATCGACGAAATAATCCTGATCCGGGTCTCCCGAGAGATTCCTCAACGGCAACACCGCCACCGCCCGCGGCTCTAACACGGCCTCGCCGGCTTCGCCGGACGCCGCATCGTTGGATACGAACTCCTGCCGCCAGACGATCGTCCCGACAATCGAGGTCAGGACGACCACCGCCGCTGCTCCTGCCAGCAGACCCAATTTCGACCTCGCTCGCACAGGCGGTACGCTTTCGGCCAGAGACCCTGACAACAGTTCGGTCTTCACTGTCTCGAGCTCGTCGCGTACCGTCGCCGCCGACGAATAGCGTGCGTCGGGAGCCTTTTCAAGACAGCGCTGAATGATTCGATCGAGATGGGCAGGGAGCTCCGGTCGCACCTCCGTCACCGACGATGGGCTGTCGCGAAGGATCGAGGAAATCAACGAAGCCGCCGTGTCGCCTCCGAACGGACGCGAGCCCGTCGCCATCTCGTACAGAACGACCCCAAAAGAGAAGAGGTCCGAGCGAAAATCGACCCGCTTGCCCTCCGCCTGCTCCGGCGACATGTAGGGAACCGTGCCCAGCACCATCCCCTGGCGGGTCATCGGCTCCTCGAAGGTACCGGTCGAAAGCTGGCTCGAGATCGGCACGGTCTCCTCGACACGCGCCAGTCCGAAGTCGAGCACCCGCAGCCGGCCTTCCGAGTCGACCATCACGTTGCCCGGCTTGAGGTCTCTGTGGACGATTCCGCGTTCATGCGCGGCCCTCAGCGCGTCAGCAAGTGCCGTCCCGAGCTCGAGCATCCTTTCAACCGGCATGCCGTCCGGCGGGATCTTCGTGCCCAACGTCTCCCCTTCCACATGGGCCATCGTGAGGAAGTGAAGGCCTTCGGCCTCTTCCACCGAAAAGACGGTCACGATCCCGGGGTGGTCGAGAGCTGCCAGCGCCTTGGCCTCTCGTTGCAGACGTCCCAGGCGGGCAGGATCGTCGGCCAGCTCCGCCGGCAGCACCTTCAGCGCGACCTTTCGCTCCAGCTTCGTGTCGAGGGCCAGGTACACCTCGCCCATCCCGCCGGCGCCGAGCTGGTCGGTGATCTCGTAGTGGGCAAGCCTTCGACCGATCATCCGTCGTGCCTTTGTTGAGTACAGGAATCACTCTACCGCAGAACCGCCTTCATGAGCATCTCCACCGGGCAGTCGATTGGCGTGAACCATCCGACTCGTGTAGCGTGGAATGACCGACCGAGATTGGAGGGGCATGAAGACCGGCGCGATCGCGACGCAGCCTGCGCAACGCTTCGGGACCTTCCTCGGAGTCTTCACCCCGAGCGTCCTGACCATCCTCGGTCTCATCATGTACCTCCGTTTCGGGTGGGTGGTCGGCAACCTCGGCCTGCCCGTGACCCTCCTGGTGGTGCTGCTCGCCAGCTCGATCACCTTCATCACGGCGCTGTCGGCATCGGCGATCGCCACCAACATGACGGTCGGGGTCGGCGGCGAGTACTACATGATCTCGCGCAGCCTCGGGCTCGAGCTCGGCGGAGCGATCGGCATTCCGCTCTTCCTCTGTCGAACGTTGAGCATCACCTTTTACAGCTTCGGTCTGGTCGAGGCGATCCTGGCCGTCTGGCCCTCTGCATGGGGCGACGTCCCTGAGGCCGCACCCCAGATGATGGCGGCGGTGATCATCATCATCATCACCGCAGTCTCCGGTAAGAGTGCCGAGCTCGCGCTCAAGCTGCAGATCCCGATCATGGTGGCGGTCGGGGCGTCGCTGGTGGCCTTGGCGATCGGGGCGTTGGCCGAAGGCACGCAGACTCCCGAGTTCGGGATCACCCTGCGCACCGCACCCGAGGGCTTCTGGTACGTGTTCGCGGTCTTTTTCCCCGCCGTGACAGGCTTCACGGCCGGCATCGGCATGAGCGGCGATCTGAAGGACGCGCGCCACTCGATCCCTCGGGGCACGCTCGGCGCTGTGGCCACCGGGACCGCCGTGTATTTGCTGGTTCCCGTCCTGTTGGCCGTCACCACCCGCGTGTCCCCAGCGGACCTGGCAGCGCCCGGCGTTGTGTGGACGAGCATCGCAGTATTCGGCCCATGGCTGGTCTTTCCGGGTCTCTGGGGCGCGATCCTGTCGTCCGCCTTCGGCAGCGTGCTGGGGGGACCGCGGGTTCTCCAGGCGCTGGCCGCCGACGGGCTGGCACCGACCTTTCTCGCGCGACTTTCAAAAACCGGCCAGCCCACCATCGCGACCTGGATGTCTGGCGCCATCGCCCTCACCGCGGTCGCCCTCGGCGGCCTCAACGCAGTCGCCCAGTTCGTCACCATCCTCTTCCTCACACTGTACGTGACCATCAATCTCGCGTCAGCGCTCGAGAGCCTGGTCGGCGATCCCTCCTACCGGCCGACCATCCGCGTGCCCTGGTACGTCTCACTCCTCGGCTCGATCGGCGCCATCGTCGTGATGTTCCTGATCAGCCCCTGGGCCTGCCTGGCCGCAATCGTGCTCGAGAGCGCCCTCTACGCCCACCTTCGGAGACGGGCAATGCGCAAGCGCTGGGGCGACGTCCGTGCCGGCCTATGGGTCGCTCTCGCGCGATGGGCCCTTCTCAAACTTCGCCATCACGAGCTCGACCCGCGCAACTGGCGCCCGCAGATCCTGCTCTTCGCCGGCGACCCCGGGAAGCGTGCGGGGCTGGTCCGCGTCGCGTCGTGGTTCAACCAGGACCGCGGAGTGGTGACGGTGTGCCGGCTGATCGTCGGCGACCTCGACCGCCTGCACGAGGTCGAGCAGATGCGGGAAGAAATGGACCGCGAGCTCGATGAGGCCGGGGTGGTCGCCTTCCCCGAGGTCAACGT
Organism: Candidatus Sulfomarinibacter sp.; assembly: GCA_041560205.1. GTDB lineage: Bacteria > Acidobacteriota > Thermoanaerobaculia > Thermoanaerobaculales > Sulfomarinibacteraceae > Sulfomarinibacter. Next base: position 36,314 of record JBFFBV010000023.1, on the reverse strand, counting down.
CGTCTCAGATTTCGAGACCGGCGTGCTCGACGTCGCCCAGGCCAACGGGATCGCGGGCCTCCACTCCAACACCATCATGTTCGGCTGGTCGAGAAAGAAGGAACGGCTGGAGTCCCAGCTCCGCGTCATGCGCGCGATGGCGTATTCAGGCAAGAACACCGTCATCACACGGCTCAACTGGGCTCACGAACCGGGAAGCGAGAAGCGCATCGACATCTGGTGGGGCGGCCTTCAGAACAACGGCGATCTGATGCTGCTCTTCGCCTACCTCCTCCGGCTCAACCCCGGCTGGAGAGATGCCAGGATCTTTGTCCGATCGGTCGCGCGCGACGAGGAAGAGCGCCGGCTCCAGCTCGACGGTCTCGCCAAGCTCCTCCCCGAAGCCCGCATCGGTGCGGAGACCGAGGTCCTCGTCAAACCCGACGAGCTCACCATCACCGAGATCCTGCACCGCGTCAGCGCCGACGCCGACGTTGTCTTCCTCGGACTCCAGGAGCCCAAACAGGGCGAAGAGTCGGCCTACGCCGACCGCATCGTCGAGCTCGCCTCGGGGCTCAACACCTGCATCTTCGTGCGTTCCGCCGGCGAGTTCGCCGGGCGATTGGTCTGAGCCAACCTCCACATGACCCCTCGCACCGTAACCAAAAGGGAATCGTGCGACCATGGAAGGGGTGGAGAAGGCGCTGCGTAAGGATGATTGAATGAACATTTGGCTGCGAAAAGTCGTACCGGACCTATTCCTGGCTGCGGTGGTGGCGTTGCTCGTCATGGTGGCGATTCAGCAGCTGGAAGGTGTGGAGGCCGCAAGGATGCGTACCGAAACTCATGACGCGTCAGAGGACGGCCTCACCCTCGACGAACGGATCGATGTGGTCGGCGGGTCGATCCGGCGCTCGGCGCTGCTCCATCTCCCCGGTCTGGTCGCTCTGGGCGGCGCGCTCGTCGGCCTTCTGTGCCGCAACCGGCGCTGGGCATGGCTGACCGCCATCGGTTCCGTCATCCCGGCGCTGATCATGGGTGTCGCGTTCTTTGTCGATCGGCCGATCCCGGCTGTCGTCCTGGTCACGGTTTACATGGCGCTGGCCGTCGCGATGGCGGTGGCTGGCACGACATTGCGACGGAAGCTCATGCCGGTGAAGGTCAAGTTCGACTGAGAACTGCGCGAGTTTCCAAACTCTGCCTGTCACCCAATCGGCGTCAATACCTCATTTGAATCGTCTGGGTGACGGAGTCCGCGTCGAGGGTGAACTTCGCCTTCTTGAATTTGGGCGCCCTGAATCGAACCTTGAGGTTGTTCGAGAAGCAGTAGCCCTCCTTCGGCAGGTGGAGCTTTCCAAAACTCATGCCCTCATTCCCGTCCTCGTCGTGGAGGCACGCGACGGCATAGTCTCCGTGAGGGAGGTCCTCGAAGACCGTCGTGACCTGGCCTGATCCGTCCGGCTCGACCGCGACCGCGCGGATGATCGTGCTGCGGTCCCTGGGGAATCCCTCGGCCTTGTCGTAGAGGCTGATCAGGACCTCGCCCTCGGCGTTGCGGAGGTCGGTGATGACGACATTGATGTCCCCCAGCGGCGGCGTTTGCGCACCCGCACCTCCAGTCATCACTGACATGAAGACGACGTTCAGGATGGTGAAGAGAACGCGATATCGGCCCAATGTGACCCCCGGTCGACGGTTCGCACAACCCCAGCGGATCGGCAGTGAATTCCACCTGGTCAAAAATCGTGCATCAGAATCAGAAAGCGACCGGCGACCGTCAGTCAGCGCGCGCCTCCTGCAGGCCCGGCTGCCCCTCGAACCATTTGCGCGGCTTGCCGAGTTGGACCTTGGCCTTGCCCTGTTCGAGACCGATCCCGGCCGCGAGGATCCCGTACGTGATGAAGAGCCGACCGTCCATCTTCTTGTCTCGAGAGGCGAGCCATCCGAGGACCTCGAGATCCTTGCCGGTGAGGTTGATGTCGTCGACATCCATGTGGCCCTGTCCGAAGGCCATGGTCATGGATCCTTCGATGTTCTTGATGTTGGGCATCATGGACATGCCTTTCAGCTTCACACCGAAGTCTTTCAGTACGGCCACCAAAGGGCGTGTGTCGTGCATCTTCACACCGATTCGACCCGCGGCTGCCATCGGTTTGCCGAAGGTCACGGTTCCCTCCTCCAGTTCGATTTCGCAGAACCAGGCTTCGAGCTTCTTCTGCTTCTTCTCGGGAAGCGCCTCGTCGACGATGTCGTCGAGCCGGATGGTGGTGCCGGAGAAATTGAAGTGCCTTTTGGGCAGATCCCCCTCGGCGAGGTTGGCGCGGATATCGAGATCTCCGTACACCGGCACGTTCTTGGCGTTCAGGACGATGTCGTCTGCAACCAGATCGAGGGTTCCGACCGCGATCCGGTTCTCGACCTCGAGACGAGCTTCGACCTCGCCCGTGCCGGACTCGAGCGAAAGCGTCTCCTGGCCCGGTACGAAACCGTTGAATATGCTGACATCGTTGATGAAGGTCTTGGGCACCACCACATCGACCTGGGACGCCGGTGTCCGTCCCGCCAGCGAGAGGCCATTCCAGCGAGCCTTCAATTCGAGGCCGGAGCCCGTGATGTCCGCTGATTCGTCATCTGGATCGACAAACCTGAAATCTCCGAATGTGATCCGCATGCTGGAAACGTGCTCTCCGCTCTCCTTGACGGTCTCGCCAGACACCGTGGCCGAGCCGGTGGCGTCGACGCCCATGATCTGGACGATGAATGCGTCCGATTGCAGCGAGTACCGTGATCCGGCGCGCAGGACTCCATGCTTGAACTCGAGGTCTGCGGCCACGATGCCGGCGCCAAAGGTCGTGATGCCCGGTGTGATCTCCTGAGTGACTGCTGCCCGCTCGCTGAGACGACCCGCGATCGAGAGGCTCCCCGTGATCCCGCCGATCACATCGGCCATCTTGGCCTTCTTCGCGGGAAAGGTCTTGAAATGAAGGTCGCTGCTGATCGAGAGGTTCTCGGTCACGACCTCGGGACCGAAAAACACCATCGTGGAGTTCAGTCCGAGGCGGCCCCGGTGAATCGCAATGGTATCGCGGGGCCTGACGGTCACACCGCCACCAACTGAACCCTCGCCTTCGATTCGAAACTCGTTGAGAGCGACCCTGATGGGTCCCTCGACATCGGCCCCGGTGATCGAGATGGTCCAGGGCCGTTTCTTCTTCTTTCGCGGGTAGAGATCCTCGGGCTTCGGGTCCGGTGGGTTGCTGAGGCCGGGGATCTCGGGGTAGTACTCGAACCCCGGGGGAGCCTCCAACGAATCATCCAAGCGCTCAACCCTGCGGGGAGCATCGAGGCGCTCCCGATATCGGAAGTCCACCTCTCTGGCGTCGACACCCCGGATGTGAATGGTTTTGAACATCAGCTTGACCAGGCTGATCCGCGCGTCGGCTTCGGCGACGTGGACGTAAACCTGGTCTTTCTTGGTCTGGCTTCGCAGGGTGAAGCCTTTCACCGTCGCCCAACCCGGAAACCAAGTGGAAATCGATTCCCAGGAGATGGAGGTCTTCTCCGGCTTCGTGTTGATCAGCTGCGGGAGGAGATCGGTGCCGAGGAAGATATTGGCGGCAACCACGTAGACGACCTCGAGTGCGAGCAAGGCGATACCGACTCGGATGGCCCATTTTCGGAACGCGTCAGAGCGGAACGACGCCCCGAAGCGGGATGGCCGTTGCATGGAACTCCTCCTGTTCGACGATGAGGGCTCAGTCTAGCAGAGCGCCGAGTCCGCCTTCGATTCGCCTCGCGTTTGGAGAGAAGGGAGCATCAAGCCGCCAGGGGGCTGTGTATGATGGCTCGTGGAAGGAGACCGATGAGGCGGCGACTTCTTGCATGGGCTGTGCCGGTGTTCCTTCTCAGCTCCGCCACCGCCTCGGCCCAAGAGGCGATGCAGACCCTGCTCGACTCCCGACAGAAGCAGTTCGTCATCGTGGTCGGCGGATCGGCGGTCCGCTTCGACGCGAGCATCAAGTACTCAGACCGGGAGACTGGGAGTGGTTTCTTCATCGACCCCGAGGGGATGCTGGGGCTGCCCGACAGACAAGAGGTGCCGACGCTCACGATGCTGGTGGCGGTGAACGGGCGTCACTTCATCTCCGTGGGTGCAACCAGGTTTCAGCGTGAATCCGGCGTGGTCTTGTTGGAGGACACCGACCTGGGTGACCTCGAGATCGAAAACGCCACCGTGGACCTCTGGCTGAACTCGAACGATTTCGACATCTCCTACGGGTACAGGTTCTTTTCTGGCGACCACATTCGAATTCTCGGGAAGTTCGGGATCTATGCCCTCGACCTCGACGCGGGGATCATCGCGGAGGGGGAATGGTCCTACGCCAATGTCCTGGAAACTGGCACCTATGAACGACACAGGACCCTCATAGCGCCCCTGCCGTTGCTCGGCATCCTCTTCAATTTTTACGTCGATCGGCGTTGGGCACTCGCGACCACCGTGGATGCCATGTACCTCCCAGTTGGAGACATTACCGGTCGCGCGCTGCGATCGAAGATCAACGCCCGTTACGCCTTCGGCAAGACGGTCGGAATCACTTTCGGGATCAACTACTTCGACGTCCACGTCACGGACAAAAACGACGATCGAAAGTGGGACATCAAGTACGGCTATGACGGCTTCTTCGCGGGATTGATCTTCGCGTTCTGAACTCGAGATCGCTCGCAATTCGAAGTCAAAGGTCGGAAACCCTTCGCAGGAGTCCGTGTGAAGGGGTGTTCGGCCGGCTGTACTGCCGAAGAAATGTGATGAACGTCACATTCTGCGTGATTATGTCGCTTTTCTCGACGCTTTCCCTCGTACCCTTGGTCAACCTGTCCCAAGGTCGCACATTGGAGGTGAGTTGTGAAGGCAACGCCTTTTTGGACGTCTATCGTCGTCGTTCTCGCTGGATTCCTCACCGCACCTTCGTCAGTCCCGGCGGAAGAACCGATCTTCGCCGTCGATATTTCGATGTGGTCCGGAGACATCACGCCGGGCGAGGTGGCCTGCTGGCGTGACAGCGGTGTCCGCCACGTCATCTCGGGCACTCAGATCCCGTCGATCACGGTGCAACAGATTCAAACCGCGGCGAGCGGCGGAATGACCATCGATGCGTACGTCATGCTCTACTGGGACTTCGACATCACCGCTCAAGTTCGCGATGCCCTCGCAACCATCGAAGGTTTACCGGTGCGAAGGCTCTGGCTGGACGCAGAGCAACCTCGTGGCAACTGGTCGTCCTGGCAACTGATCGGCAAGATCCAGGAAGCCATCGACGCCTGCGGGACCTTCCCGCACGGAATCTATACCCGCAAGGTGTGGTGGCGCGACAACGTCGACGACACCGCGGCCTTCTCCTATCTGCCCCTGTGGTACGCCTACTATGACGGCTTTCACGATTTCGATGACTGGTACAACCCAATGTACTGGTACGAGGGGCCCTTCGGCGGCTGGACCGACCCTACCGGGAAGCAGTACGACTCGGATTGGACGGCGCCCGACCTCTGCAATGTCAACCTCGATTACAACATCATGTACGTCGGCGCCCCGTCCGGGGTGCTCAACGGTGAGGTTGGCAGGGTGAGCGTCAATCAGTCCGACAGCGACCATTGGCACCACGTCAGCCTGATCAACACCTACGTCGATCCGGTGGTGATCATGCAGCCACCTTCGCGCAACGGTGGACATCCGTCGACGATCCGGCTCCGCAATGTTTCGCCGACCGCGTTCGAGTTCCAGATCGACGAATGGGATTACCTGGATGGAGGTCACATTAGCGAGACCATCAGCTATCTGGTGATGGACGCCGGTGTTTTCGAACTCGAAGACGGCACCCGCGTCGAGGCGGGAAAGCACCAGGTCAACCACGAATTCACCGCGGTGACCTTGAGCCAGGCATTTGCGCTCTCGCCGGTGGTTCTCTCACAAACGCAGACCTCGAACGACGGCGCCGCGGTGGTCACTCGGCAACGCAACGTCAGCGTCAGCGGTTTTGAGCTCCGCCTCCAGGAGCAGGAAGCGAATGACCCGGCCCACGCCTACGAAACGGTGGGTTACATCGCCATCGAACCAGGGACTGGCCTTTTCGGCAACACGGCCTACGAGGCCTTTACGACCTCGGATAACGTCACCCACACCTGGTTCACCATCGATTTTGTTCAGTCCTATACAGACCCTGTGTTCATTGCGGGGGTCCACAGCTTCGACGGCGGAGACCCCGTGGCCCTTCGCTCCGCGAACCTCGGTCCGACAGGTGTGCAGATTTTCATGGAGGAAGAGCAATCGCGCGACGCGGAGACTAACCACACCACGGAGGTCGCGGCCTATATCGTCTTCGACCACCCAGGTAGCCTGTTCGGTGTCGGCCCTCCACCCGCGCCGACGGGCCTGAGTCCGGCCGGGGGCCAGACGATCAGCACCGACTCGGTGACCTTGAGCTGCGATCCGATCGCAGAAGCCTCGCAATACGAGTTCGAAATCTACTATTCGGACGGCGCGGAATGGCAGGACTATTACACCTACACCTCGGTCACCAACTCCCAGACCTTCTGGCCCAGCTATGACGACATCTCCTACCAGTGGCGCGTCCGCGCGAATAACCTGCACGGATGGGGCGTCTGGTCAGAGTTCGCAGAGTTCGACTTCGGTGACGTCGGCGGCGACCCGTTCCCTCCCGCGCCGACTGGTTTGACCCCGGCCGGGGGCCAGACGATCACCACCGACTCGGTGACCTTGAGCTGCGATCCGATCGGCGACGTCTCTCAGTACGAGTTCGAGATCAATTACTCGGACGGCGTGGAGTGGCAGTACTACTACACCTACACCCGGAGCACCAACTCCCAGACCTTCTGGCCAGCGTACGACGATGCGCCCTACCGGTGGCGGGTTCGTGCGAGCAACGGCTTTGGGTGGGGCCCGTGGTCGGATTATGCGGAGTTCAATTTCGGCGACGTCGGCGGTAACGCTCTCCCGCCGGCGCCGACGGGTTTGAGTCCCACAAACGGGGTCACGATCACGACCAGTTCCGTGACACTCAGCTGCAATCCGGTGGCCGATGCCTCGCAATACGAGTTCGAGATCCACTACTGGAACGGGAGCTCGTGGCAGTACTACTACACCTACGGCCCGAGCACGAGCGCCCAAACCTTCTGGCCGAGTGTCCACGGCACGTCGTATCAGTGGCGCGTCCGGGCTCAAAACGGCGCCGGGTGGGGTCCATGGTCAGCACCTGCGGAGTTCCATTTCAACTAGCAGCCTTGGCGTGAGTGCCGACTCGAGAGGCTGGCTCCATGACGGAGGCCCGCCTGTGGCACTCGTTTCCGCCGTTGAATATCGCCGTTGTCGGAGGCATCCCAGCTCTTCTCCACTCCTTTGCGCCACAGACGTGCCACAATAGCGTCACCGAGAGGTTGCCGAGGGGGAAGACCATGTCCGACGATACACTTCACATCGGACCTTCGACGAAGGTGGCGGAGCTCCTCGACGCCTATCCCGAGCTCGAGGAGAGGTTGATCGCGATGGCGCCGCCGTTCAAGAAGCTCAAGAACCCAGTTCTGCGGAAGAGTGTCGCCAAGGTCGCCACGCTCCAGCAGGCGGCGATCGTCGGTCGGGTCGATGTGTCCTCGATGATCGACCAGTTGCGCCAGGCCGTCGGCCAGGCGCCGATCGGGGCGACCACGACCCCGACAGAAGAGGACTACCTCGGCACCGCGCCAGAGTGGTTCGACGCGAGCCGCATCAATACGGCGATCGACGATCGCACGGGGGACCCGGATGAGATGGCGATCACCAGGGTTTCAAAGGCTCTGAAAGACCTGCCCGACCGTCAGGTCATCGAGCTGACGACGACGTTTCTTCCCGCGCCTGGCATCGACGTGGCCAGGACACGAGGCCTCCGAACCTGGACGGTGCAGGAGGGCGGTCTCTTCAAGACGTATTTCTCACGCTCGGACTGAGCAGATTCACTGTCCCAACAGCGCCTTCATGATGTACGCGGTGGCGAGGCCGAGGTAATTGCCGACGGCATACCCGAGAAGACCCATCGCGACACCCGGCAGGACCAAGTGCTTCCAACCGTGGACGTTGGCCAGCGCGATCACCGACGGCGGCCCGGTCTTGGCGGCCGCCGAAGCAATTGTGAGGACCCGGATGTCGAGACGCAGCAGCCGGCCCACCCCATAGACCGTCACCATGTGGATGACCATGATCACCATGACGTAGAGGAAGAGGATCGGTGACAGGATGATCGCCATCTTCAGATTGATCATGGCCCCGACCGCGCAGAAGAAGAGGTAGAAGGACAGGTTTCCGAGCTCGTATGCGCCCCTCAGCCGGGAGATGAACCGAAACTGGGCCAGGACCAGGGCGAGCGTCGTGACGATCAGGATCGTCGGCAAGTCCGGCATGAACTCCGCGATCCATCGCTCCTTCAACAGTCCGCTCACCGCCATGATCGCGAGGGCGGCGAAGGCCAGCGCCACCAGATCCAGGATGCGGAGCTCCGGAGGGGTCGCGCGCTGGTGATCCGCCTGCGGTTCCTCGCCGACGATCCCCCAGAAGCGGGCGACGGGAAAGAAACGCCCTAGCAGGGTGGGGACCATGACCCAGAAGGCGAAGAGCGGGAAGAGCGTCAGGTTGTCGACCGCGTTGGCCGCCGCGAAGAGATCGGGGTTGCCGATCTCGAGCCCGTCCCACAGCGCGAAGAAGTTGAGGCTGCCGCCGGTGTAGGTGCCGGTGAAGGGGCCGGCCAGCTTCCACGCATTTTCGCCGAGGATCTCCGCCAGCCGGGGGTCGAGCAGCAGGCCCGCGACCAGCACCCCAACCATCGTTCCCGCGCAGGCGACCACGAAGGCGACCAGAAGCGGACCACCGACCTTTTTCAGATCTTCGAGCTTGACGGTGAACAGGATCAGGCAGACCGCGAAGGGCACCGTGAAATCCGCCAGCCCCTCGTACATCGGCGCGCGCTTGGTGATCAACCCGACATTCGACAGAAAGCCCGCAAAGAAAAGAATCATCACGACAGGCGAGATCTTCCGCGCCCACTCGTACTTCGAGTCCAGCCACACCGAAAGCAGGATGACTCCGAGGAAGACTGCGGTCAGCTGATAGGGGTCATGGATCATATGTCGCTTTCCTTCAGTCCTTCTCCACCCGCCTCAGATCGAGGTGGTGGTAGTCAAAGGAGAAATCGGTGTCGGGCGACACCCACTTCATTCGGATCGCCTCGACGCCACCCTCGGCGTCGAGGATGAACGTGACGTAGGCGTCCGCATACAGGCTGCGGTCGAGCCATCGCGCGATGAATGTGTCGTACTGAAAGTGCTCCAGCGGCCCCGTCAGCAGGTCCGAGCGGCTGAAGCGCATCACCAGGCCGTCCGCGGCTTGTTCCACGAAAACGTCGCCGTACCACGAGTCGCGATAGGTCCCGGCGTAGAACTCGATCGGAAGGCTCGGTGTACTTTCGGCATTGCGGTTCGCGAGAGCCTCCTCGACCTCCTGTTTGGCCTTCCCGGCGCCCTCAGCCTCACGTTTTGAGAACACCGCCACCCAATCTTCCGGGTTTTTTGAAACGTAGGCGTTCAATATCCCCAAGGCCACGGCCCTCGGGGCGGCGCTCCACTGGTTGTTGAGAACGATCACGGCCACGCCCTTTTCCGGCAGAATCCCGAAGGCCGACGTCATCCCCTGCAGGGCACCGCCGTGGGACACGAGGAGGTGGCCATGAAAGTCGCTGAGACGCCAGCCGAGACCGTAGGTCGAGAAATGCGTCCGGCCGTGCTCGCGAGCCCAGCCCCGGACCGGGATCAGCGTCACCGGTGTCCACAGTTCGCGGTGGGTCTCTCCGCTCAGCAAGCGCTTCTCACCGGACAGCTCTCCGCCGGACAGATGCATCGCCGCCCACTTCGCGAGCCCATTGACGCTGCAGTTGATCCCGCCCGCCGCTGCTGTTGCACCGCGGCTGCTGAAGAAGGTCGTCTGCAGCTCTCCGTCGACGACCATGTGCGGCGTCGCCCGATTCGGATGTCCCTGCACCCGATCCGGCGCTGCCCTGCACTCGGTCATCCCGAGTGGCTCGAAGATCCGCTTTTCCACGAAGTCTTCCCAGGCCACACCCGAAACCCTGGTGACCACTTCTCCCGCGATCGCGTAGAGCAGGTTGTCGTAGGCGTACGCGGTACGGAAGCTCGTCTCCGGTTTGAGGAAGCGCATTGCACGGATGACGTCACCGATTGTCGATCTCGCCTCCGGCCAGAAAAGCAGGTCGCCGGCGCCGAGTCCGAGACCGCTGCGGTGGGTCAGCAGATCCCGGATCGTGAACTCGCGGGTGACCCACGGGTCGTGCATCCGGAACTCCGGCAGGTAGTCGATGACCGGGTCGTCCCAGTCGAGCTTGCCCTCGTCAACGAGGATGCCGAGCGAGGCCGCGGTGAAGGCCTTGGTCAGGGACGCGATTTGAAAGATCGTGTCGGCGTCCACCGGCTCAGGCTTGCCAATCTCGCGCACACCGTGTCCCCTGGCGTAGATCAGCTCTCCGTCTTTCACCACACCGATGGCGACACCCGGAATCTGAAAAGCCTCCATCGCCCTCATCGTGACGACGTCGATCTCGTCCGGCGTCGGTTCGTGGCAGGGCGCGGTCGCGGGAACAAGCACACCAAACACAACCGCAACGCCCAAGACTCGTCGCACGCAGTGGATCCCGAACATGGACCCTCCCTTTCTCTTCGTCGATCGCGACGCGATTCTAATCTACCGAAGGCCCGATTCACGGCGAATGACCACAAACCCCAACCCGGCCATCACCATCCCGCAACTGATATGGTGACCGAAGGAGTTGGGATCATGAAATCCAAATTCGTTTTTCTCGCCGTTGGCATCATCGCCTTCGTCGTGGGGGGGATTCTGGTGACCCGGTATCAGGCGCCAGCGGCATCACCCAACATCATCGTCATCATGGCCGACGACCACTCGCAGCGGGCCATCAGCGCCTACGGCAGCACACTGATCCACACGCCCAACATCGACCGGCTGGCCGACGAGGGCATGCTCTTTTCCTCGAGCTTCGTCACCAACTCGATCTGCGCGCCGTCTCGCGCGGTGCTTCTGACGGGCCAGTACAGCCACCGTAACGGTCTCCGGGACAACCGCGACGAATTCGACGGCTCGCAGATGACCTTCCCCAGGCTCCTCCAACAGGCGGGATACCAGACGGCCGTGGTCGGCAAGTGGCACCTCAAGACCGAGCCGACCGGCTTCGATCACTGGAAGGTGCTGATCGGACAGGGCTCCTACTACCGACCGAGATTTCTGGAGAACGGCGTCGAGGTCGAGCGACCCGGCTACGTCACCGACCTGATCACCGACTCCGCGCTCGAATTTCTCGAGAACCGCGACGAGGGAAAGCCGTTTCTCCTGCTCTACAACCACTCGGCACCACACCGCAACTGGATGTCCAGCCCTCGGCATCTCGATCTCTTTTCTGGGGAGGATCTGCCCCTGCCTCCGTCCTTTGACGATGACTACGAAGGGCGACCGGCAGCGCGCGAAGCGGACATGCGGATCGACGACATGTACCTCTCCTTCGACCTGAAGCTGCACCCCGATTCGTATGAGGAGGAGACGGGAACCGGAGGCAAGAGGGGGCACGATCCCGAACCGTCGTGGGAATACTCGTACTCGCGCCTAACCGAGGAGGAGAAGGCCGCCTGGGACGCGCACTACGGTCCGATCAACCGAGCTTTTGCCGCTGAGCCTCCAGAAGGTGCCGAGCTGAAAGAGTGGAAGTACCAACGCTACATCAAGGACTACCTCCGGTGCGTCGCTGCCATCGACGACAACCTCGGCAGGCTCCTCGATCGGCTCGACGAGCTGGGCCTGAGCGACAGCACAATCGTCATCTACACCTCGGATCAGGGCTTCTACCTGGGCGAGCACGGTTGGTACGACAAGCGCTTCATGTATGAGGAATCCATGCGGACACCATTAATCGTCCGCTACCCGGACGCGATTGCCGCGGGTCAGATCGACGGCTCGCTCGTCGTCAACCTCGACACCGCCCCCACCCTGCTCGACTTCGCGGGAGTGCCGGCGCCGCCCGAGATGCAAGGCAGATCGCTTCGCCCTCTGACCATGGGCGAGACGCCCACCGATTGGCGGAACGGTATCTACTACCACTACTACGAGTACCCGCACGGCTGGCACTCCGTTCGGCCTCACTATGGAATCCGCACCGACCGTTACAAGCTCATCCACTTCTACGGCGAGCTGGATCACTGGGAGCTGTATGACCTGCGAAATGACCCTCAGGAACTGACGAATCTCTATGACAACCCCGAGTACGCAGACGTCGCCAATACGCTCCTCGAGCAGCTCAGGGCACTCCAGCAGGAGTTCGGCGACGAGCTGGGTTGACCGGACCCTCGGCCACTCCACGTCTCGGCGCAAAGTCCACGCCCACCTCGGTGGTAATCTGGAAGCGAGCGAAAAAACCATCCGATCTCCGGCAGAATCAAGAATCTGACCTTTCGGATCGCTGCGGTTTTATGTCAGTTTTATTGGCAGCCGCAATCGTGGCAATTTTCCTGAAGATTTTCGGATCTTCCTACTATCGTTTCAACAATTCCAGCCAGGAATATTACTCGAATTCGCGAGGCTATCACGACGTCCTTCGACACGAGTGAAAGCACACGAAATACGGGTTGAGTTATCACGAAACACCAGATGGTTACCGAGACCATTCGATCAACAATCAATTTCGTTTTGAAGAAGCAGATTATCATGTTCTAGGTTTAGGAGATTCTTTCACATTTGGCAGAGGTGTTCGCTCCGAAGACATCTATGTGTCCCGCCTGCAATTCATGCTCAATGAGAAGGGGGGAAACATCGCCGTCAAGAATTGCGGAGTGGTGGGTGCCGGCCTCGAGGAGGTTGTCGACATCTCCGCAAGGGAATCGCCTTCGCTGCCGCCTGGCTCGCTCGTGATCTATGGCCTCGTCCTGAATGATTTCGGCCTGGACTCCGTCGAAGCCATCAAGGGTTTGAATTTCATTGATCTCAATAACGGCGGTTATACCTTCAATCCGATCAGGCAGCGATCAGCATTCATCAATCTCATATTTCATGTCATCGATACGAGGCGCCTTCACACGGCAACAACACAGGCCTATCTCGAGACCTTCGAAGGTGAAAGTGCGGAGCGTGGATTCGAACTCCTTGGCAATCTTTACGAATCAATTGTCAAAAATGATCATCGACTTTTCGTAGTTGTGTTTCCTTTTCTTTACGATTTCGAAAATTACCATTTTCAGAAGACAAACGAAAATATCGCAGGGTTTTGTCGACAGAATGAGATTCTATATTTGGATCTATTGACGGCATTTTCTCGGCATGACGCGCGTGAATTGTGGGCGAATCCTACCGACCACCATCCCAACGAGATCGCTCATGCCATCGCAGCAGACGAGATCGCGGCTTTTATCGAGAACGAGCTGGGCCCAGTCTCAAACCTTGCCCCGGACCAGTGATCCGAGGTCAACAGCGGTTCTCGCTGTGCGGACGAGCCTGGCCTTGACCATGCGCTTATATGCGTAGACCACGAGGTTGCTCCCCAGCCACGTGGCGATGGTCAGAACCGGATACTTCAGAATGCCTGGAAGGTCGGTTTGAAGCATCGCCAGCGCAAAGGCCCCCAACATCGGAATGTGGATGATGTAGACGCCGTAGGAGCTGCTCCCCAGTGCCGCACCTATCGGCCCCTGTTTGTCGAAAAAGTACTTGAAGGTCATCACCGCGCAGTAAAGCAGGGCGAGAAGCGACAGGTGAAAGCTGGACCACAGCAGGAGGAGATCGGCACCCTCTGAGATCAAAGACTCGCCCGGACTGATGATGTAGTTGAGCACCGTGATCACATAGATGTTGATCGGGATCCACGCAGTCGCATTGACCGCGATATAGAGCTTCATGTTCCTTCGTTTTGTGTCGAAAACACCCCGTCGCGACGCCAGAGATCCCAGCAGGAAGACGAGGAAATAGGGCAGCAGCCGCTCGTTCTGGAAGTCGATCAGCGGCGTTTTCGTCCAGCCGATCCATCCCAGCACACTCACGATGTAGGAATAGACGAAGCCGACAGCAAATACGACAGCCGCGGCCAGGCTGAAGGGGATCTTCTCGGTCGGCAGATTCAGCTTCCTCAAGAGCGCGTAGGTGGCATCGAAAAGAAACAAGACCGGCAGGAACCACAGCCAGCTCATGCTCAGCATACCGTTCGAGAAGTGGAAGTAGGTGGTCCAGTTTTCCTGAGGCAAGCCTCTGGAACTCAGAAAGATCACCTTGTAGACCGGCATCAGGGTGAATACCGCGATCAGCCACGGCACGATCAGCCGCCTGACCTTGGACGCAAGAAACCGCCCGGTTCCTTGCCGCTCCAGCGAAGACGGCGCGAGGAATCCGGACACGAAGAAGATCGTGGCCATGACGAAGATATCCAGGATGAGATTCACGAGCCCCGGAAGATCACTCGTCGCCGGGTCATCGACGATCCAGAACGGGGCCATCAGGCCGCTGCTCTCATAGACGACGCCGGCATGGACCAGGACGACCAGGAAGATCAGAAATGTCCTCAGATTTTCCAAAAAATACAGTTTTTCCCTGCCAGGCATGATCCATCCCTCGCTTTCCGATCGAGTCTTTGACCCGAGGTTTTCTATACGGGAGAGCCTTTGCTCACCTCGTGAAGTCCGTGCGTCCCTGATAGAGCACCGCGGCGACTCCCATGGCCGCGACCGAGGCGGTGACAAAGCCGAAATGTCCCGAAATCCTGTGCATGAAGAACTGGGACGCCACCAGAATCAGGATTGCCCCGGCAAACGCGGTCCAGCCGACGAAGGTCGCCCGAGTGCGCCGCTCCCGATGTGCCGCGCTCGATTCCTGGGCCAGCGGTCCGAGCTGCGCGTAGGCCCAGAACTGGCCGGCGAAACCGGCGATCATGGGAACGGCGGAAGCCTCGAACTTCCCGGTGATCAGCGTGGCCAGGCCGATCATCGGTATCACCGCGAGGATGCCCAGCACGACAAAACACACTGGCAGCAAGACTGTCACCCACGCGAGCTGACGAGGCGTCATAGGCCCCGCCAACAGCATTCGCGCGCGTCGTTCTTCGATTCGATAGCCCTGTGCGACGAAGGACACGACCATACCCGCGATGATCGGAAACATCGCGATGACGAAGACTGGCGGCCCCTGCCCCTGTTCGAGGAACCGCACCAGCACGCTGAGCACGATCACGACGAAAGCGGCGATGCCCAGACCGCCGAGCAACCACGGCCAGAAATACCAAATCTCAGTCTTCAGTGCGCGCCACATGGTGCCCCTCCTTGAGGATCTGGACCGCGATCTCGTCGACGCTCATCCGCGCCACCTCGACCGCCTCGGCTCCGAGATGGTTGAGCTGCTGCAATGTCGCCTCGGCATCCCTGGTGATCACCTGATGCTCGGAGCGCACGCGGCGGTGTTCGACAATCCCGTCGAGATCGACGTTCTCTTGTTGCAGCCGAAACGAGACCCGACGCCAGCTCTCGCTGAGCTCGTCCCTTCCGGTTCGCAGCACGATCTGACCGTCGCGCAGGAAGGCCAGCTCGTCGGCCAGCCGGTTGATGTCGGACAGCACGTGGGTGGAATACAGCACCGCGTGCTCGCCATCCTCGATGATCTCCCACAGCAGGTCCAACACCTCTGCCCTCACCACAGGGTCCAGACCTGTGGTCGGCTCGTCCAGCAGGAGCAGACGGGGCTTGTGGGCCATCGCGGCCACCAGCGCGAGCTTGGTTTTGTTCCCTCGTGACAGCTTGCTCACCGGCTTGTCCAACGGCAGCGCGATGCGCTCCGAGAGATGGCGCGCGCGTTCCCGCGACCATCCCGGAAGCAGTCCGGCCAGATAATCCAGATTGCGCCTGACTGTCCATCGCAGGAAGAAGCCACTCTCCTCGCCGACATATCCGATGTCTTGTCGGTACTCCGTCCGAGCCGGATGCACCGGTGCGCCGTAGACCTCGGTCCCGCCCTCGTCGGGCACCATCAGCCCCGCCATACAGTTGAGAGTGGTTGTCTTGCCGGCGCCGTTCGGCCCCACCAGGGCGAGCACGGTCCCCGCCTCCAGCGTGAGATCCAGCGGACCCAGCTGAAAGCCGGTGAACCGCTTGGTGAGCCCTCTGAGGCGGGCGGCGACGTTGTTCTCGGACCCGTGATCGTTCATCGCTTCGTACCTTTCTTCAGAATCGCGTCGAGGATGCGCCGCATGTCGGCCTGGCTCAGCCCTTCCGCAGCGGCGTGGGCCACCAGCTTCTTCAGTGCGTCGTTGAAGCGCTCTTCGGCCATCGTGTTCTTCCTTCCGTTGGGTAGGGGCGCAACCCAGAATCCTTTGCCGCGCCGGGACTGGACCAAGCCCTCGCGCTCGAGGTCGTCATACGCACGCTGCACTGTGATGACGCTCACCCGCTGGCCCTTCGCCAGACCCCTGATCGAAGGCAGCGCATCGCCACCGTCGAGGTCTCCGGCCAGGATCTTCGCGCGGATCTGACGAGAGATCTGCGCGTGCAACGGTTCGTCGGAAAGATCCGACAGGTTCAGAATCACGACCCCCCTCCGTCTTCGCGCGGCACCAGCAGCGCCGCAGTCCAGTCGTCCTCCGGGACGCGGCGCGACTGCTTCTGGACGCCGTCGAAGAGCTCGGTCAACCAGGACGAAGGCGAGTCGGTCGGAGGCGCCGCAGAGAGCATCTCCTCCAGCGCCTGGTAGCCGAGCGGTTCGCCCTCCGCGTCGCGCGCCTCGGGCAGGCCGTCCGTCAAAAGGAACAGACCCTCGTCGTCGCCCACCTCAATCGTGCGGGAGGCGTAGGCAACCTCATCGCGGACTCCCAGCGGCAGGCGTGGACCGGGAACCGACAACGGCTGCGGGGGATGTCCGGCGCCCACCAGATAGGGATCCGGCGCCCCGGCGTTCGAAAGCTCGACGACCTGCTCGGAGGGACGATATCGCGCCAGGGTCAGGGCGACGAACTCCCCGCGCCCCAGCTCCGAAGCGAGCCGCCGGTTGAGGTGCGCCAGCGACTCGGCAACCCCGTCCTCGGCCGTCACAAAGGGCAGCATCGCCTTGACCGACGCCATGATGAGGCTGGCAGCGAAGCCCTTGCCCGCGACATCCGCCACCACCACATCCACGCTTCCGTCAGCGCGACGGAGCACGTCGAAGAAATCTCCGGCAACCACTCGCGCCGGCACACAACGCGCGGCCACCTCCCAGCCGGCACCCGACTGCTCAGACGGCGGCAACAGCCGGCGTTGCACGTCGCGCGCCATCTCCAGCTCGCGCTTCCCGAGCTCTTGCGCCACCAGCTTTTCGAGCTGGAGCCGCTCGACCATGTCGCGACGGTGCTCGGGCTCGAGGACCGCCACCTTGACCTCATCTTCGGGCCGACCGACGAGAAGTCCCTCGGAAATCAGCGACGCGTACGCCGCCTCGACGGTGGACGGCGCCACGCGGTTGCGGCGCGCCACCTGCCGATAGCCGGGCAACCCCTCGCCCGCCGTCAGCTCACCGCGGACGATGCGGTCACGCAGCTGACGGGCGATCTGCTCGCGGACGGGTTCCGGATCCCCGGGGGCCAGATGAAGGAGCAACGGAAGTGCTTCACTGTTCATGTACGGTATATACAGTAAATCTCGAAAAAGGTTTCGTCAAGGGAGTGCGGTTCGAGGTTTACCGATGGGGTATTTCAATCTCGGCGCCTGAAGGGCGAAGCGTCAGTTGGCCAATCCTTCCAGGCCTGCCTTCGCCAACCCCTCGATGAGATGATCGGTCAGGCCCTCTGACAGCGCGTGTCGACGGATCAGTTCCATGCGAAGCTCGGACGGCGGCCGCCCCCAATACTTCAGCATCTCCTCAAGATGCGGCGCTGCGTTTTCCCCCCTGCCTAACTGACCGAGCGCCGCCGCGACGAACATCGGCGTCCGAAAATCGCCCGCCATCTCGATCGTCCGAGCATCGGCCAGCGCCTCTTCGTAGCGGCCGAAATGGTAGTGCTCATAAAAGCCACCCATACCGCTCCATGGCGGCGGGTGGGGATTGACCCCCAGTCCTTTGCTATACATCGGCATCCCGTTGTCAAAGTCTTCCTGCTGGATGAGGTACAGCCCCATCAGGGCGAGCCACAGGGCGTCGTTCGGGTTGAGATCGATCGTCTTGAGCGACTCCATTTTGGCCCGTTCATAGTCGCCCCGGAAATACAGGGTCAGGGCCATGGTGCCGTGAACCACATGG
Source organism: Candidatus Sulfomarinibacter sp. (assembly GCA_041560205.1). Lineage (GTDB taxonomy): Bacteria > Acidobacteriota > Thermoanaerobaculia > Thermoanaerobaculales > Sulfomarinibacteraceae > Sulfomarinibacter. Next base: position 17,980 of record JBFFBV010000023.1, on the reverse strand, counting down.
CTGGTGGGATCGAGGCGCATCGCAGTGTCGGCGAACTCTTTGGCCCTGTCCAACGAATCATACAGGTCCGGTTCTTCGTTCCAGCGGTGGTGGTACTGGTCGCCGTACAGATAGCCCAGCCATGCGTTCCCATCGGCGAATTCCGGGTCGGTCTCGAGGATCGTTTCCAGGCATTCACGAGCGGCAAAATGGTTTTCCGGCGTGTGAACATGGAGGTACTCGTACACCCGCAGGACGCAGTCGTAACCCTCCATGCTGGCAGGCGGCTTCCGCCGAGCATCTGGCAAACCGGCCCGTGTCAGGGCGCCGTATGTCCCCGCTATTTCGTTGACCACGCGGCTGGTCAGGTCGTCCTGAAGGTCGAACAGATTTTCAGCGGTCAGATCACGTTCGTATCGCGAGTCCCACACCGACCTGCCATCTTCAGTGTCGGACAACTGGACGTTGAGCCGGACTCGGTTTCCGACCTTCCGAACACTCCCCTGCAACAGGTAACGGGCACCCAGCGTCTTTCCGGTTTCGCGAACGTCGATCTCCTCGCCGCCATAGAGGGCGGTGGAGGACCGGGCGATGACCGACAGCTCACGATAGCGTGCCAGCTCCGTACCGATCTCCGCCGCCAAACCGTCGCTGAAATAATCCTGGTCCGGATCGCCACTGGCGTTGGTAAAGGGCAGCACGGCGATCGATGGGCCGCTCGCTGAGGCCTGGTGACCGGCCACATCGGCGCTTGGAGCCGTGGCTCCACCCGACGCTTGGTGACCGGCAAATTTTCGGATCACGTACGAGGTCAGGACAACGGCGACGACCACAGCGGCAACCGCCAATACCCGACCCCATCTGAATCCCTTACCGGAGATCCGAGGTGACGGCGGTTCGGCAACCCGGTCGGCAGACGAATCGCGCCGCAAGCGCTTCAGATCCGCGCCCAGATCGGCGGCACTCTGATACCGCAGGCCAGGGTCCTTTTCGAGCGCCTTGTTGATCATCTGTTCCAATTCGGCCGGGACCGCTGTATTGAGCTCCACCGGCGCGGTCGGCGCCCGGTTGAGAATCGCGTCGAACACCGTCGCGGATGTTGTGCCTTCGAATGCGCGGCGAGCGGTGATCATTTCGTAGAACACGACACCCAGCGAGAAGATGTCCGTTCGGTGGTCGAGCGGTTTTCCCATCGCCTGCTCGGGTGACATGTAGGCGATCGTGCCGACAACAGACCCCGGGGTGGTCACCCCCAGCAGTGAGTGAGTTTCCTCGTCCTCACCTGGGCCGAACCCGGTGTCGGTCGAGAGCTTGGCGAGACCGAAGTCCAATATCTTGGAGCGAAATGCACCCGACCCGTCCCCGACCACCATGATGTTCGCAGGCTTGATGTCCCGATGAATGATCCCCTTGGCGTGGGCGGCCGCCAGGGCGTCGGCGATCTGAATCGAAAGTTCGACCGCCTCGTCGATCGCCAGCGGCTGATCGCCGACGTACTGTTGGAGCGACCGGCCCTCGAGCAACTCCATCACAATGAACCGCTGGCCCTCCCACTCACCGATGTCGTAGATGAAACAGATATGGGGGTGGTTGAGAGCTGAAGCGGCTCGGGCTTCTCGCAGGTGGCGATCGACGGCCTGCGATTCCGTTGCCTTTTCTTCCGGCACGAACTTGAGCGCGACCTGGCGATGGAGCCGGGTGTCCTCGGCCTTCCAGACGACGCCCATCCCGCCCTCGCCGATCTTCTCGATCAGACGATAATGCAGCACCTGTTGCCCGGGCTGAATCGACATCCTCCCACCTCTGCGACGGGTTCACTTGCTCGGCCGAATGAGATCAATACAGTACCAGAATAATTGCTCAAACGTGAAAAGGAATGGCGTCGAGGTGTTGGGGCCGGCACACTCCGTACACCACCGGGAGTAACCCGTCCCATCGTCGGTCACGGCAACGCCGATCGATTCGGAATCGACGAGGCTCTCGAGTCGGCGCAGAGGGCGCAGCATCCGGCCACTTCCGGAGAAGTCGGCGTTTTCGTGATCGTTCCAACGTCCTCCAGCCCTTTCCACAGTCAGTTCTTTGCCGCGGCGTTCCTTTGTCGGGGAACAATCGATTGATACCCTCCGTATCTGAGGATAGATGGCACGCGGCGATGGTCACCGCGAGCCGATCTGGAGGAAGGCACCGTGCAATATTCCAACGTGCAGATGCTGGGCATCGCCCATGTGGACGCCCCGAAAAAGGTCACCTCGGAAGAGATCGAAAGCCGGCTCGCGCCCGCCCTGAAGCGCATGGGTATTCCAAGGGGGATCCTCAAGAAGCTGACGGGTATCGAGTCACGACAGATGTTCGACCCGTCGTTGCCGCCGAGTGAGGGCGCCACGCAGGCCGCTTCCAAGGCGATCGAGGCGACCGGGATCGACCAGGGCGAGCTCGGAGTCGTCGTCAACACCTCGGTCTGCCGAGACGCCGTGGAGACTTCGACCGCAGGCGTCGTGCACCGGAAGCTCGACCTGGGTGAGGACTGCATGAGCTTCGACGTTGGCAACGCGTGCCTGGGTTTCATCAACGGCATGGACCTCGTGTCCAACATGATCGAGCAGGGCCAGATCGAGCACGGTCTCATCGTCAACTGTGAGAACACCCATTCCGCCATGCTCGCCACCGTCAGACGATTGCTCGACCCCCGCACGACCTGGGCCACCTTCCGCGACAACTTCGCGACCCTGACCCTGGGCTCCGGCGCGGTCGCGATGATCCTTTCGAGAGCCACCGGCGCCGCGCGCGAGCACCGATTTCTCGGTGGCGTGACCATGGCGGCGACCGAGCACTGCAAGCTGTGTACAGCGCAGGTCGACCAAATGATCACCAACACCAAGAAGCTCTTTCACCACGGTCTCGAGCTCGGCCTCAAGACGTGGGAGGTGGCGCGCGAGGTGCTCGGCTGGACGATCGACGACCTCGACCAGTTCATCATCCACCAGGTCGGCAAGGCCCACACCGAGAAGTTTGCCCGCAGCCTGGCGATCCCCCTGAGCAAGATCTTCCGGCTCTATCCGAACCACGGCAACATCGGTCCGGCCGGCGTCCCGATCGCGCTCTCCAAACTCGTTGCGTCCGGCACATTGAAACAGGGCGACCGCGTCGCGCTCATGGGCATCGGCAGCGGCATCAACTGCTCGATGGCGGAGCTGGTGTGGTGACCACCGTTTCGGAGATCGCCGACGCCAACTGAGCTCAAAGGCCTGTGGATCATTCGAGGCTGAGCAGGTACTCCGAGATCGCACGCAGATCGTCTTCCGGCAGCTTGGCGAGGTTCATCTGGATGTCGGCCATGCCGCCGCTGGAGAGCTTGTCGTAGCCGAAGGTCTCACCGTACTGCAGTGCGAAGGTCAGATCCGAGACGTCGGTATAGCGTTTGCGACCCTCGAGGTCGAGCAGACTCGGCACCTCCCCCTTGTCGCCCCGAGGGTGCGGTCCACCGGCAAACGCTCGGCTCTGGTCGGGGATCATCAAGGCGTTCCGCGGCGTGTGACACTCACCGCAGTGACCGGGTGCATTCACCAGGTATGCACCTCGGTTCCACACCTCGGATCGTTCCGGATCCGGACGGAATTTCGTCTCGTCCAGAGCGATCCGCTTCCACAGCCCGACCGCGCGCCGGGCGAGGCCCGGCATCGGCATGTCGGGAGCGCGACCGGGTGACTTCACCGGCTCGAGCGACTGCAGGTAGGCCCAGAGGTCCAGCAGGTCCTCGTCCCGCATGTTGCCGTACGACGGGTAGGGGAAAGCGGGGAAATAGTGCCGGCCGTCGGGCGAGACACCGCGTGTCATGGCGTCGACGAACTGCTCCGCAGTCCAGCTCCCGAGGCCGGTTTCGCGGTCGGGCGTGAGGTTTCCCGGATAGAAGGTCGCCACCGGCGTCACGAACGCCGCTTCACCGGTCGGCGGTCCAGTAACGCCCGCACCGGCCGAGGCTTTATGGCACGAGATGCACCCGCCCACGTCATAGAGCAACTTGCCTCGGGCCGGGTCGGCATCATGGGCCGCCAGCGCTCGATCGCTCGGACGGGCCGCGGTCAGGACGATCAGGACCGTGGCGACCGCCGCGGCGGCGATCGCCAGAACGGCCGCGATGCGTTTCGCGCGAGAGATCGGCTTCAATTCTTGGGCAGGCGATAGAGGTCGTGGCAGCTCTTGCAGCCGGACCCGATCTTGCCGAGAGCCGGCGGAAACGCCTCGGCTTCGGTCACGGCCTGCATGTCGACCGCGGCCTGGCGAGTGTTCTCCATGAGCTCGTCGAAGTGCGCGCGGTCGGTCCAGATCTCCGGCTTGGCCCAGGTCTGTGCCTCGCCCTGATCACTGCCTTCCGGAAACAGCCCGCCGGCGTGCTCCAGGTTGGCCGCGATCTGCCCGGCGCTCGCGTGCACGACCTCGGCGTCGAAGGGCTGCTCTTTCTTGGCAATGGCGGCGAGGGTCATGATCCCATTCTTGACCCCGTCCATCGCCTTCCGCCGCTGCTTGATGGCTTCCGTACCTGTCGTCGCTGCCGAAGAGATGGTGACCACGATCGCCACCGCGATCACGGCAAGGGTGCATTGCTTCAGTCGAGTCATCGTCAAGGTCCTCCGTATAGCGTGGATCTGGGTCGAAGCCCCGAGGGTCTCCCGAACCTCGCCCCACTCGCTTCGCCAACTCAACCGCGATGGTATCGAGAGAAATTCCGGTGCCTGGCCGCCGCTGGTGGCGAGCGTGTCTCTCCGCAGCGCTCACTTCACGGCAAATCGGTGCAACATCCTCTTCTCGTCGGCAGCTGGAACCTCGGCGATGAACGCGTATTCTCCCGGGTCCAAGGTGACATCGAAATACCCGGTTGTCCCCGAGGGCAACTCGTTGATCCCACCGAGAAATACCGCCGGAGCCGGTGTTTGGAGGCCTGCCGGAAGGGCCCAGTTCATCCAAGCGACAAGGCCCCCGATGTCGGTCTCGGGCGTCAGGCGAACCAGGTGAACGTCGTGTCCCAGGAAGTGTTCGTGGAGCACCTGATCTTTGAAGTGCACCGCAACCGTGTGCGATCCGGCACTCGGCTCGCCGACCACTTCCATCCCGTTTTCGCTGTCGATGCTGATCTCCAGGGTCGGCAGCGGCTCCGCCGCCCCATTCGTTTCATCGGTCACCGTGAACTGAGCCACCATCCCGTCCATCGCCGGATTCGGGTTGTAGGAGTGAAAGATGCCATCGGTCTTGACGTAGCACTCCAGTAAATACGTCCCCGGTTCCAAGAACACCGTCGTCTCGGTGACTTGCCCCGGCGCCATCAGCCCGGGTCCGCCGAAGAACACGATCTGGCCGAACCACTCCGGCAGCTCGCCGAACTTCGCCATGGCACCGTCCATGTCGCCGGCGACGATCAGGTCCATACCCTCCTGAAACACCGGCGCGACCTCGTCTTGCTGCTCCCGCAGGCCGTATCCTTCAGGCATCCGCTCGATGACTCCGAGATGCGTCATGGCGGACACGTTGTTGACGCGGAATGTCGTCCAGCCCGATGGGATCGATTCGGGCATCTGAAAATCCATGGTCTCGATCGTCACCTCGACGACACCCGGTCCCGCCGTCGGCTGCCGATCGGCCGGCCCCTCCCCGGCGCAACCAGCCAACTGCAATTGCAGCAGACAACTGACCACCACGCCAACGATCTTTTTCACGATCCCCCCCTTTGGTACCGCTCCACCCTCTCGCGCGGACGATGTCTTTAGTAATTGAGACCAATTCTCTATCATTTCTTCAGAAAATTCAATCAGTCTCCAACGCCGTTCATCTGGGTGGTGACCCTGCTACGAATGCAGTCGGTCGCACGCGCATCGGCGCGAGACCATCCAGAGAATCGTCAACCTAATCCCTCTGCCCCTGCAACACTGACGCGGACGGCATCTGGAAAAAACGTCAGAAAACCCCTATCCGGCACTCCGGCTGTGAGTGCGAGGAAAATTCGGGTAGCAATTGATGGCGGCTATCACGTGTTCGCCACAACCGACGGGGGCACCTGGAAATCGTGTTGCCGGGAGTCACTCTGCGTGACATCATCCGTGCGGGCCCCAACGACCCTATCTGTCGATCATGGAGCCACGATTTGGAGGTCAAGATGTCGAAAAGCCATGCCACAGCAACCTGGACCGGACGTTTCAAGGACGGGACGGGCACCATGACACCGGCGAACGGCGCGGAGATTCAGTTCACCGCAGGCACCCGGTTCGAGGGCCAGCAGGGCAGCAATCCCGAGGAAATGATCGGCGCCGCCCTTGCCGGGTGTTTCTCGATGGCGCTGTCGGTCGGCCTCGAGAAGGGTGGCGCGACGCCAAAGGCGATCCGCACCTCGGCCGAGGTCACCCTGGAGCAACAGGAAGGCGGTTTCGCCATCACGGCCATTCACCTGGACACCGAGGTCGAGGCCGACGCCATCGGAGTCGACGCCTTCCAGGAAATCGCTCAGGCCACCAAGTCCGCCTGCCCGGTATCGAAGGCGCTGGCTGCGGTCGATTCGATCAGCCTCGACGCACGACTCCTGACGTAGGAGCACCTGGCGCCCTTCACTCCGGGGACTGGATGTCCACCAGCAGGTACTCGGCAAGTACGCCGAGTTGTTCAGATTGTGTCTTGTCGGCATAACCCGGCGACTTCCCGGAGACCTTCGGCATACCGATGGCGTATTTTTCGGCCTTGTAGGCGAGGCGAGGATTCGCCCTGATCATGGCGTCTGGGTCCAGGAGGTAGCTCATCAGCTGGTCGGCGGTCTAATGATGGGCAAGGCCCGTGAGGGCGGGCCTGGATCGTTGGCCCTCTCGGGCTTCGCCGTGACAGCGTGCACACTTGAGGTCCACGTAGACTTGCCAACCGGCCAACTGCTCCTCGTTGAGCCCCGGGGGCGGTGTTGGCTGCCGCGAACCACAACCCACCGCGTTCATCATCAGCAGGCCGATTCCCACCAGGCCTATCATCGATCGAGGCACAGATTTCATGCCGCGGCTCTGTTTTTCGCGGGTGGTATTTCTTTGAAGCCGGCGTGAGAGGGATGCACACGTGAACGGTGCCAGGCCTTGGAAACTCGGAATCCTGGTGCAACCGTGTGAATGCAGCGACTTCGTACGATTCTCAGGCCTGGCACCGACTCCTGAATCTCAGTCTTCAGGCCACACCTTGGCACCAGTCTCGGCGTCGTACAGAATGATGGCCTCCGAAGGGCAGGCCTCCGCCGCGGCGAGGATAGTGTCGGAATCATCGCCCTCGGGGTCGATCACCACCGCGATATCCTCGTCGTCCATCTCGAAGGTCCCCGGAGCGTCGTCGACGCACTGGCCGTCTCCAATGCAGGCTTCCCGGTCGATCTCGATTCTGTACTTGGCCACGATTGCTTCCCCCTCTCGTGTGGGTATCACTCATCTCACCATCAAATTCTACATCGAGATCGCCCCAGAGAAGCAAGGTCGTCATGGTGTCGAGGACGGGAGTAAGGATGATCGTCGTGAATCCGCACGCTTCAAACTCGGCGAGAAGCAGCGATGGGCGGCAGGTTTCGGAAATGCAGCGCGGGGGCTGTCGAGATGCCGGAGTCGTGCGTCACGTCCACTCCTCTCTCTCCTGGAAATTCGTGAAGACACCAGAACCTCATAACCACCGTAGCTGGCGCCTTGAGTGGCACCCGTGTGTCGCGGTCAGAGCCAGGAGCGGCGGCGAAAGTACACCAGGAGCCCAACGACCATCAGCGACATGACACCGAGTACGAAGGGGTAGCCCCAGTACCAGCGGAGCTCGGGCATGTTCAGCGGACTGACAGACGCGTCGAAGTTCATGCCGTACAATCCGGCGACGAAGGACAACGGGATGAAGATCGTCGCGATGATCGTCAAAACCTTCATGATCTCGTTCATCCGGTTGGAGGCGCTCGAAAGGTACAGATCCATCAGTGACGAAACCATCTCGCGAAGGGTTTCCACGATGTCGACCGCCATGGTGGCGTGGTCCACCACGTCGCGAAGGTAGAGACGGGTCTCTTCACTGATCAAATCGGACTCGCTTTGACGAAGCGCCCTCAGCATGTCCCGTAGCGGCCACATCGATCTTCGCAGCACCAACAGCTCTCGCTTCAGGTGGTGAAGATGACCGAGATCTTCTGGTGTCGGAGTGTCGAGGATCGAGTCTTCCACCTCCAAAATGCGGTCACTGATAGATTCCAAAATTGGAAACAGATGGTCGACCACGGTGTCGATGAGGGCGTAGGCGAGGTAACCCGAGCCTCCAGCGCGAATCCGGGGCCTGCCGGTCCTCAACCGGGCCCGAACCGGTTCGAAAAGGTCACTTTGACGCTCGCGCACGGAAAGCAGTACCTTCGACTGGATGACCAGGCTGATCTGCTCCTTGGCCAGTGCCCGGGAGCCTTCATCGATGAAAAAGTGATCGAGCACGACGAAGATGCAGTCCTCGAATTCATCACTCTTGACCCTCTGGCCGACGTTGATCACGTCCTCCAGGGCCAGCGGATGGATGGCGAATCGGCTGCCCAGCTCGCTGATGAAGTTGACATCGTGCCCTTCGACGTCGAGCCACCCAACGAATCCCGGTTCCGGCTCGGTGACCTCCTCGGGACTCGAGACTTCAGTCTCGTTGAGGACTCCGGGCCCATACTCCGCGAGAGAGGATCGGGGCGCTTCCTTCGACGGTTCGGCCACAGCGAGAGTGCCGGGAGCGGTTCCGGGTGTGTGACGTCGCCAAAACAGTTGCATGTCGTCCTCCGTGGGCATTGTCGGGCGAGCCGAGAATTCCCATGCGCTCACGATGCCACGATTATAGGTGGATTCGGGCTGGTACCTCGATGAGCCGGATCCTGCCCGAGCTCACGTGACCCCGGCGGGCCACTTTGGCGTCAGTCCGGATCGTCCTCCAGCAGACGAACCTGCAGCGGCTGCAGGCTGTCGAGGTGAACATCGCGCTGCGGAAACGCGATAACGATGGCGTTTTGGCGGAAGAGCTCATCGATTCGGAAGCGGACACTGGAAAGCGCACGACGCCGGTCCATGGGTCGCTTCATCACGATCCAGAACAGGGCCTCGAACACCAGCGCGCTGTCGCCGAAGTCATCGAAAAGAACCACCGGCTCTGGCGGCGTCACCACCTGGTCCAGCTCTCGGATTGCCTGCTGGAGCAACTCCTCGACCCGCCGAGTCGGCGACCCGTAGGCGACGCCCACCTGCAGGTGGACCCGCACGAGGTTGTCCGAGTGGGTCCAGTTGATCACGTTCTGCTCGAGAAACGACCCGTTGGGTACGATGACGTGGAAGTTGTCGAAGCTCTTGATCTTGGTGCTGCGGGCACCGATGCTCTCCACCTCACCAAAGGTGTCGCCGACCTCGATCAGATCGCCAACCTTGATAGGTCGCTCGACAAGCAGGATGAGGCCGCTGATGAAGTTGTTGACGATCTTCTGGCTGCCGAAACCGACCCCGATGGCGATGGCGCCGCCGGCCAAGGCGAACACGGTGAGCGGAATCTCGGAAACCCACAGCGCGAACACGGCCAGGCACGCCACCACCGCATAAAAGCAGAGAGCCTGGAAGGCCGCTGCTGCGCCCGGTTCGAGCCCGATTCGAGTGAAGACTCGGTGAGAGATCCTACGAATCACCATCCGCGCGACGGGAACGCCGACCACCAGCACGAGTGCGGCGACGGCGACTTTACCGACGGTGAGCGGCCTCCCGTCGATTGCCATGAGCTGGAAGTTCCAGATAGCGGCCACCCGTTGCAGAAACTCTCGGATCGTCTCCCAAAAATCGGGAGCCGCCGGCAGCAGGGGCATCAAAGCGACCGGAGCCACCCGCCCGCCGTTCGCGCAGACATCACGAGTCCCCAGGAGGTTCATTGCCGATGGTCCGTCACTCGTTCGTCGCGGCGGCGGTTTTGGCAACGGCCATATCGGGTAGCTCGTCAGAATTCTCTTCGTCGAGCATGGTGCGCCTCCCCGCGAGAACAGTGTATTCGATCACCGGGTGCCACTGATCACAACCTTGCAACGTCAACGAAAATAGCGACCCAAGTTGTGAGGTTGTGATCAGTGGCACCCGGTAGGGCTCCTGTTCCGCCATCCAGAACTCCCAAGGCCTTGAAGCCCGGCACCGATGACGGTCTACTGGTTCTCGCCCGCCGATGCGAGGCGTTGGAGCTCCTCGAACCAGCCCAACACGACCTTGGCCTCCGTCGCGAGCGCGCCTTCGGTGGTGCCCTGGAACATCACGAAACGGTCGCCATTTGCCGCAACTTCGTAGTCGGGAAAGTTGAAACCGGGCAGCAGCACGCCGCGAATTCCGCCGAGAAAGTTGCCTTCGAAGACGACCTCCGGACGGGTCGCTAGAAATGACTCGCCTTCTGTCGATACCCGGACCGACATGATGCCTTCGTCGGTGCGGAAGAAGAGCTCTCGTCCGTCACCAGACCACAGAGGCTGGGCCCCGCCGCCGTCTGAAACCTGCCACTTCCCACCCCCAGGGGGGAACGAGGCGACGAAGACCTCGGCGCGACCCGTCTCTGTCGAGACATAAGCGAGCCACCGGCCGTCCGGCGAAAAGCTCGGACCGTGCTCCGCAAACGGTGTTGCGGCGAATGCCTCGGGCTCTCCCGTGCGACCCTCGCCGTCGAGCGTCAGAATGAGAATATCGGTCTGGCCTCCATCGCCCGAGGTTTGAATGGCAATGTGCCTTCCGTCGGGCGACCACGAGTGGGGCGCCGGGAAGGTGTATTCCCCGGGTTCCAGGAGGACCTCCGCGTCTCCGGTGCCGTCGGTGCGCTTGCGAAAGATGCCGTCGACCCCGTCGACCTCGCCTTCGTAGGCGATCCACCGGCCGTCCGGCGACCACACCGGATCGGCGTCATAGGCCTCGCCGAAGGTGATTCGGGTGGCCACGTCGCGATCCAGGTCGTAGACCCAGACGTCCCAGTTGGCGCCCCGGAGCACCGAGACGGCAAGCCTCTCACCGCCCGGCGAAAGGCGCGGAGTGCCGTAGATCCCGGGCTCGGCCCACAAGGTCTCGGCGTGACCTTCGCGGTCCGCCCACACGATCGGGAAAGGCTCGAGCTCGTTGGCGCCCTCGAGGTAGACCAGCAGCCCGGTGTCTGAAACCGCGTACTGCGCCGATCCCTGGCCCGCATTGGTCTCGAGACCCTCGAGAACCGGGATCTGCGATCCGGTGACCGCGAGCCTCTCGACATCGAACGGCAGGGCGAAGATCGTCCCCTCGTGCACGTAGAGGATGTGTCCCGTGGGAACGTAACGGGGATAGTAGCCTCCCCGGTGCAGCACTTTGCGTTCGCCCGTCTCGACCACCACGACCTCGATGGCACCGTCCTCGAACACGAACTGGCCTCCTTCGGCGAGCGAGCTGAACAAGACTGCCTTGCCACCGGGCAGCCACTGCGGCCAGCGGTGCGACTGCTCCCCCGCCTCCTCATCGAGCTCGGTCAGCGACCGAGGGTCCCCTCCGGCAGCCGAAATCAGCGACAGCCCCGTGAAGACCGAGCGGGCATAGACGATGGTGCCGTCGGGTCCCCAGCTGGCGCCACGGCTTCGCTCCACCTCAGCCAGGGTGATGGGCGCGCCGCCGCTGGCCGAGATCTTTTTCAGCTCGCCGGGTGTCACGTAGCCAACCCAGTCTCCGTTGGGCGAGAAGAATGGATGATACGGACCCGAGGACCCTTCGCCCGAAGCGAGCACCGTCTCCTGGAACCGGTCGAGGGGCCGCAGGACCAGCGACTGGATCTGCCCCTCCGAACCAGTGGTGTAGGCTATCTTGCTGCCGTCCGGAGACACGACGATGCCGGAACCGAGCCGGGAGAACAGACCCTGCTCCGAGACGTTGATCTCGAATCGCCGCAGCAGCTCGGGAGTCTCGTCGCCGCCCAGAAAGCTGGCGCCGAGGAGCGTGCCGACGGCCAGTCCGCCTGCGACACCGGCGGCCAACAGCCACGGCGGGCGGCCCGTCTTTTCGCCCGCGGTGACCGTCTCGGCCTCCGGGTGCTCCAACCACTCCTGGAGCGTGATCCGGGCTTCGCCGATGGACTGCAAACGTCGTGTGGCGTCTTTCTGCAGGCAGCGCTCGAGCAGACGCCGGATCCGCGCCGGCACCGTCGACGACAGCTCGCCGAGGTCCGGATCCTTGTGGACCACGGCGCCGATCACGTCGGTTGCCGTCTCGCCGGTGAACAGTCGCTGGCCCGACAGCATCTCGTACAGAATGCAGCCGAACGCCCAGATATCCGCCCGCCGGTCCACCGGCTTGCCCCGCGCCTGCTCTGGGCTCATGTAGCCCGCGGTCCCCAGCAGCACACCCAGCCCGGTCATTGCCTGGGTCAGGGTCGGCGACATGGACAGGTCCTGGGCGGGGCTCTCACCAGAGATGGGGTCGGGCGCCAGGGCCTTGGCGAGGCCGAAGTCCAGCACCTTGACCTTGCCGTCGGGCGTGATGTTGACGTTTGCGGGTTTCAGGTCCCGGTGCACGACGCCCTTCTCGTGCGCCGCCTCCACCGCCTCGGCGATATCTTTGGCAATGCCGACCGCCTCATTCAACGGCATCGGTCCCTGCTGGATGAGCTCGGCAAGGGTCTGGCCCTCCACCAGCTCCATCACCAGAAAGCGTTTACCTTCGACTTCCTCGAGACCGTGGATGCCTGCGATATTCGGGTGCGAGAGCGAGGCCAGCACACGGGCCTCGCGCTCGAAGCGGGCAAGCCGATCCGGGTCCTGTGCGAACGCCTCCGGCAGCACCTTGAGCGCCACCTCGCGTCCGAGCTTGGTGTCCTCGGCGCGCCACACCTCGCCCATGCCGCCCTCGCCCAACTTCGAGGTCACCTTGTACTGCGAATAACTCTTGCCGATCATCCCCACTCCCCCCGGCGCCCCGCGAACAGCGAGGCAACAATGCAGGCGTTGAATCGATGCAAACCCTGATCATGTAACCGGCAAAACCACCGAGAATTCCGTGCTCGTGCCCGGCTCCTCGGAGGTTGAACCCGAGGGGTGCCAGGCTTTAGAAATTTGGAAAGTCAGTCGTTGAGATTCTGAAGCTTGGCACCGATCAAACGAACGAGATCACCAGGAGGGACGCCATGAACCCCGATCATCGGTGCCGGTAATTCATAACCACCGTGCCTGGCTCCTTTTGCGCGGCGACTTCAATACCACCACCGCCTCGAAGGGACAAAAAGAGCCTCCTAGACCACCCGGCTCATCACCTCAGCCGGAAAAGGGGCTCCGTGCGCCGGGTAGACGATCTTGGCGCCGCGGTCGAGCACCTTACGCCAGCTCTTCCGTATCGTGTCGGCGTCGTCACCGAAGATCGGCATCCCGGGGCGGCGGCGCAGCGGCAGACGGTTCATGGCCAGGTCTCCGACAAATGCCTCCCCGCTCTCGAGCACCACGCTCAGCGAGCCTCGGGTGTGGCCCGGCGTGTGGATCACGACACCCGGGATGCCGTAGCCGGCCAGCGAAACCTCCTGGTCCCCTTCCACGAATCGGTCAACGTCAAAGGTCGGGATGGCGACGAGTGGCAAATAGAGCTTGACCAACGCCGTCAGAACCTTGCCCCACGTGGTCAGCCCGGGAGGCTGGGCTGGACGCGCGTCCCGCAGGAAGTGCTCGTCGTCACGGTGCATGAGAACGTCGGTTCCGGTGAGCTCCTTGATTTCCCTGATCGAGCCGACATGATCCCAGTGGCCGTGGGTCGCGATCAGGAGCTGGATCTCGTCGGGAGCGATGGAGGCCCTCTCGAGCCCTTTTTTGAACCTCTTCAACCGGTGGGGATCACCGCCGTCGACCAGGATGACAGCGTCCCCTCTGATGGCGTAGATCGTGTCGATTCCCATCTGGATCGGGTGAATGTCGACTTCCATCATTGCCTCCTCTCGCCGACCCGTGCCCGTTTCGACCGCGACCCGGCTCGAGGGGTCTTCACGGTGGACATGGGTGCCACTGTTCGCACTGTTGCATTGTCGGGCAATCTGGTTCCGAAATTGATTGTAACTACGGAGCTACGGAATTGGCACGCAATGGAATTTCGGACCCCCTGACCTCAGCGAGAAGCAGCGAAGTCTGGCTGTTGATGGGTGACACCATTCGCAATGCGCCATTCCGCACCCGCCTGTCGCCTACGGACAACGTTGCGTGATCGCGAAGGGTGGCACCCGTCGGCACCCGTCTCCGTCGTGTCTCAACGCCGCCGGAAGACCAGGATGTGCTGAATCGGGAGCGGGTCATGGTTGGCCTCGAGCTCGAGACCGACCGCGGCCATTTCCTTTCGGACCTGCGCCTCTGTCATCTGATGCAGCGGCAGCACACCGGTGCCGCGCTGCTCGCCGCGGTATTCGACGAGCACGACGCGGCCGCCGGGTGCGAGGGATCTGACGATCGCCTCCATCATTTCTCGGGGATGGGAGAACTCGTGGTACGCGTCGACCATGAGCACAACATCCACCTCGCCGTCGGGCAGCTTGGGGTCGGTCACCGAGCCGAGAACCGGCATGAGCTGGTCGAAACCGGTCTCCCGCCGGCGGCGCTCCAGAACTTCGATCATCTCGGGTTGGACGTCCACCGCAAGCACCCGACCCCGAGGCACGTGGGGGGCCATCCTGACGCTGAAGTAGCCCGAACCGGCGCCGACGTCGGCGACAACGTCGTCAGGCTCGAGCTCGAGGTGGGCGATGACGACCTCGGGAAGCTCCTCGCGTTCCCGCTCCGGGCGCTCGAGCCATCGGATCCCGCGGTGGCCGAGGACCTGAGAGATCTCGCGACCCATGTACACCTTGCCGATACCGTACCGGCTTGGGCGCTTCTGGCTGTACCACTGGCTTTCGGCGCCGGCAATGGACGGTGGAGGACCAAAACTCGCGTACCCAACGGCGAGGCAGGCGAGGGCGATCCGAGTCAACAGTTTCATCCTGCACCTCCCTGCACCGGAAACGCGACCGGAGGGCAGGAACTTCCAACTTGATCCGGAAACCACGATGGGTGGCGCCTCCAAATAAAGGTGCCTGGCACGCGATTTATGAGAGGAGCCAGGTACTGGGAATATGGTGTTTTGACCGACCTCCCCTCCCTCGCCACCACCGCTGTTTTTGGACCATCACAAAGTCATAACCACCGTACCTGGCACCCTTAGGCACCCTTATAAGCAAGGTAAGGTCGTCTTCGAGGGGTGCCCGTCAATGTAACGCTGCAGGGATTTTTGACGAGCCCGGAGAGTCTAATGTGAACAGCAGAGTTCGCACCCCGATCGCTATTCCGCGTGCCTGCCGCGGATCAGACCGTAGCTCTTGAGCTTTCGGTAGAGCGTCGCCGAGCCGATCTTGAGTTGCGCGGCAGTGCGCGTCTGGTTGCCGTCATTGAGTTTCAGTACTGCGAGGATGTACTCCTTTTCGATGTCGCTGAGCGACTGCACAGTTCCGCCGTTCACCACCGGCTTGGGGAAGGCTTCGCGAACCTCCTCAGGCAGGTCGTCGAGGTTCACCCGACGTCCACGTGCCAGCGCGACAGAACGCTCCATGGCGTTTTCCAGTTCGCGCACATTGCCCGGCCAATCGTACCGTAGAAGCTGATCAGCAACCTGTGGGACGAGGCCAGCGATCTTGCGTCCCATCCGAAGGGCTGCGTCGGCGAGCAGCACCCGAGCGAGCGGCAGGATGTCTTCGCTGCGGTCGCGGAGTGGCGGAACGTCCAGCTCTACGACCTTGAGCCGATAATAGAGGTCCTGCCGAAAGCCGCCGTCTTCGACCTCGGAGGAAAGATCGCGGTTGGTGGTCGCCAGGACACGAACATCCACCGGCCGGCTCTTGTTCTCCCCGACCCGACGAATCTCCCGCTCCTGAAGCACCCGCAAGAGCTTGACCTGCATACTTGATGAGATCTCGCCGATCTCGTCCAGCAGGAGCGTGCCGTGGTTGGCCGCTTCGAAGAGGCCGGGCCGGTCCGATGCCGCACCAGTGAAGGCGCCGCGTTTGTGTCCGAAAAGCTCGCTCTCGAGCAGCGTCTCGGTAATGGCTCCGCAGTTGACGGCGACGAAGGGTCCTGCTGCGCGCATCGATTCGTCGTGGACGAGGCGCGCGACCCTCTCTTTTCCGACTCCGCTCTCGCCGGTGATGAGGACCGTGGCATCGACCTTCGCTACGCGGCGTGCCAGGTCCACTACGTGCTGCATCTTCGGACTCTTGGCGACGATTCCCAGCGGCTCGTCCACGTCGCTCGCCACGCTGACCACCGCATGACGGTGTGCCCGAAGCTTTTCCTCTGCTGCCTTCAACGTCTCCGTGACCGCGCTGAGTGAGACGTCGAGACACTCTTTGAGCCGTCCGGAGTCGAAGAACATGAGCTCCTCGGCGTGTTCGTCACCCCACTCCTCGCGGGTACGTCCCAGGAGGTGACAGGCCGCATGACCTTCGCCGAGACAGCGGTCTTCGAGGACGTAGATCTCCCTGCCGGTGGTATGGCTGACATAACCGCTCATGAGGCCACAGATCGTCCAGCACACAGCCGAATCGGAGCGACCGAAGTGCAGGAGATGTTGCTCGGCCTCATAGGAGGCGAGCAGCATCGATCCCGTCTTGGACAGCGGATCCTCACTTCCCGGCTGCGTGCGGAAGAGTCCCTCAAGCGTGGAGATGTGGGGGCCGGCGCGCCGCCAGTCTTCATTGCTCGCCCACTCGAACTCCTCGTGCATGGCCGCCGCCATCCGCCAGCCGTGGGCAAAACCGAACTGAGTGAGCACCGCGCGGGCAGCCGTCAGGCCGAAGTTGTCGACAAGATACTGCCGAAGAAGCCCCATGGCCACGGCGTCGACCAGGAGTGCGCGCTGTCCGGCAAAACGGATCACGCCTCCCTCGGGGTCCAGCTCCAGGAGTTCCTCGTGATGCAGCTCCTCGACGCGCATCGTTTGCCTCCTTCATATTGAAGGTACCATAACTTCATTTTGATTGAATCAGCTGGCAGCCGGAGGTCCCTTTGTTTCGCAAACCACTGAAAACAAGAAGCCCTCGCCGATGGCACGATAGATGCGAACGACATATGTCGACAATCCACCACCAATGGATTCCGGTCGATGCCAGCAATGGTGCGGACGACTGGCCCGAACACAGGCGCGCGAACACGCTCCAACAAGCTCAGGAGGCTTCAGACAATGGGTGATCGAACAGATTTTGCATCAGTGATTGTGCCAGGCACCGAGCCCGAATTCATTGGACCAACACGTCCTCTCGAGGACAAGCACGACACAACAACAGCAAAGGAAAAAACAGTCAAGTTCGTGAAGAACTGCGGCGACTGCGAACCTGGTGGATTTGGTTCAACATACGGGTTCAGTCCCAGGTGAACAGCTTGGTAAGAAGAGGAAACCGGACCGATGATCACGCTGCGCAGGGCCGACGAACGCCACCTCGACCGACGCCACAGGCAGGAACTCTGGCACAGCTTCAACCCACAGGAGCCGGCGAAGCCGCACGCCGGTGGTTTCGGGGCCCTGGAAAGCCTCACCGAGAACCGTCTGCCACCGGGCGGGGTCTCTGTAGCTCGTCCGAGCCGGGAAGCAGAAATCGTCACCTACATATGTAAAGGGGCCATTGCTCAGGAGGACTCGACTGGGTCCTCGGGTGTGGTCCACGCGGGAGAGTTCCAGCGCATGGCGATCGGCCATGGCATCCGCCACAAGGAGACGAACGCGTCACGGACCGAGTGGGCGCACATCTTCCGGATCTCCCTACGCCCTTCGGAGGTCGGGTCCAATGGTGCCCGCGAGCAGATGCACGTCGCTGCAGCGCAGCGCCACAATGTTCTGCGCATCGTCACGTCCCCGGACGGGCGTCAGGGATCGCTGCACACACATCAGGATGCCCTCATTTACTCGAGCCTGATCGACCCTGGGCATCACCTTATCCACGAGTTGTTGCCGGGACGAAGCGCCTGGCTCCACGTCAT
>JBFFBV010000022.1:0-55962 GCA_041560205.1 Candidatus Sulfomarinibacter sp. | reverse complement strand
TCGCCATGGATCAACCACGCCCACAGTGGACTGAGCACGGGCTCGAGGAGAACCAGCAGCGACACCTCGAGTGCGCCGACCCGCCTCAGTCCGCGGACCAGGAAAACGTAAGCGAGCGCTATCTGGAAGACGCCGAGGAATGCCACGGCGGCCCAGTCCGTTCTCGTTGCACCGACGATCGGCACGGCCAAGGGCAAGGTGACGAGGCTCGCGATCAGGTTGCCGCCGACCACCGCTGCGGCTGCTTCGGGTGAACCCTCCTCGGGCCGCTCCCGTCCCAGCCAGCGCAGGCCGATGATGGTGAGGGCCCAACAGATGCCCGTCACCACGCCGACAATATTGCCCCGCAGCGGATCCGGTGCGGTGGCGAACTCGGTCTGGCCGCCGGCGAAGATCATCAACATCCCGACCCCGAGGGCGCCCATGAAGAGGAGCTGCCGACGGTGGATCGCCTCGCGCAAGAGGAGGGTGCCGGCGAGCAGGATGTAGAGCGGTGCGGTGCTCTGGAGAAAGACGGCGTTGGCAGCCGTCGTGAGCTTGTTTGCGAGCACGAAGGAGATCATCGTCGCGGCATAGGCACAGCTGACGACGACGGTGCGGGAGCTCCATCCGCGGCGTGCGGAAGGCAGGAGAGCGAGGAGTGTCACGACCGCGATCCCCGAACGCAGGCCCGCCACCTGCCAGCCGGTCAGCGAGGTCATCTTGACGGCGGCGCCGCCGGCCGAGAAGAGCAACGCGGCGGTGAGGACCATCAGTCGGTCGATGGAGCGCGGCTTCGGATGTGCGGCCATCGCCGGATATCTTAGCGCCCGCCCGCCCGCACGCCCACCTTGTGGCCCGTACCAAGGGCCCAATACCAGGTAACCAGTGGCCAGCAATCGGCGACGAGCAGTGTGCGTGTGAGTCCGAGGGGGTGGGCGGGACTGGATACTGGCCACTGGTCACCCATGACCTCCTTCTCGTGAAACTCAACCGACACGTTGCGTCTCGAGCTCAGCTTGACTCCTGGCGTGGCTGCCGTGCTACCATCCCCCGGATGCGAGACCGACAGCACATGACGCCGCCACGACGCTTCCCTGACGGGGAGTTTTTTTGTATCCGGCGAACGGGGGCGAAATGAGCGCGAACAATCCCGGCAGGACGGTTCTCCAAGAGGTCCTGGACGAGGCCGGGATGGCGCGAACGGTCGCCCGGATGGGCGCCGAGATCCTCGAACGCGACGGTGATTCCGTGATGCTCGTCGGCATTCACACCCGTGGGATTCCTCTGGCGGATCGTCTGGCAGGTCAGCTCCGCGAGGCGACGGGCCGCAAGGTGTCGGTCGGCCGCCTCGATATCACGCTTTACCGGGACGACATCGGGCCGTGGCGGCCGGCCCACCAACAGCCGGTTCTCAAGAAGACCGTGCTTCCGGACTCGATCGACGAGCGGATCATCTACCTGATCGACGATGTCCTCTTCACCGGTCGGACGATCCGCGCCGCCCTCGATACGCTCATCGACTATGGTCGACCGCTCGCCGTCCGCCTGGCGGTCCTCATCGATCGCGGGCACCGCGAGCTGCCGATCGCCGCCGACGTGGTCGGCAAGGTGGTGGACACCGCTCGCGACGAGGATGTCCGGGTCCGGTTCTCAGAGGTCGACGGCGAGGACGGAGTGTGGATCGGCAGGGAGATCGACGGTGGCGATTGAATCCGCGACCGCTCTTGAAGGCAAGGACGTCGTCGGCATCAGCCGCCTTGACGCCGGCGAGATTCAGCTCATCCTCGACACCGCGGAGGAGCTCCTCGAGGTTGCCAAACGCCCGATCAAAAAGGTGCCGACGCTGCGCGGTTCAACGGTCGTCAACCTCTTCATGGAGCCGTCGACACGTACTCGCTTCTCCTTCGAGGTCGCCGAGAAGCGACTCTCGGCGGACACCCTCAATTTCTCCGCGTCGGGTTCATCGGTCAGCAAGGGCGAGACGCTCTTCGACACCGCGCGCAACCTGATGGCGATGGCGCCCGATTTCATCGTCATCCGCCATCCGAACTCGGGCGCCCCCCATCGGCTGGCACAGGAGGTGCCGGCATCGATCATCAACGCCGGCGACGGGATCAACGAGCACCCGACCCAGGCCCTGCTCGACGCCTTCACCATGCGCCAGCATTTCGGAAGTCTGGAGGGGCTCAAGGTCGTGATCGCGGGCGACATCCGGCACTCGCGGGTGGCGCGGTCCAACGCCTTCCTGCTCGACAAGATGGGGGCGGAGGTGCGTTTCGTCGCACCGGCGTCACTGCTGCCGTTGGATGTGGAAGAAATAGGCGTCAGCACCTTCGTTCGTCTCGAGCCGGCCCTCGAAGATGCCGACGTGGTCATGATGCTGAGGATTCAGCTCGAGCGCCAAAAAAGGGTCAACTTTCCGTCGATGCGAGAGTACTTCGATTTCTTCGCGCTCACTCCCGAGCGTTTGAAGCTCGCCTCGGAGAAGGCGGTCGTCATGCACCCGGGACCGATGAACAGGGGGGTGGAGATCGACTCGCTGGTCGCGGACGGGAGCCAGTCGTTGATTCTCGAACAGGTGACCAACGGCGTCGCCATTCGGATGGCCATTCTCTATCTGCTGGCCGGAGGACGCGGTGAAGCGACTCCTGATTCGTAACGGCCGGGTCGTCGACCCGTCGCAGGGTCTCGACCAGGGGATGGATCTCCTGCTCGAGGACGGGGTCGTGGCGGGCCTCGGTGAACGCCTCGACGCGCCTGCGCGGACCAAGGTCTTCGACGCTGCCGGTAAGGTCGTTGCTCCGGGGTTCGTCGATCTTCACACCCACCTGCGCGAGCCGGGTTTCGAGCACAAGGAGACGATCGCCAGCGGATGCCGCGCGGCGGTGGCCGGCGGTTTCACCGCCATCTGCTGCATGGCGGACACCGATCCCGTCAACGACGACCCTGCGGTCACTGCTTTCATCCGCAAGCGTGCCGAACAGGTCGGCCTCGCCAGGGTCTACCCTGTGGGCGCCGTGTCGGTCGGCATGAACGGCGAGGAGATGGCGGAAATCGGCGAGATGGTGCGCGCCGGGGCGGTCGCCGTGTCCGACGACCGACGACCGGTGGAAAACGCGCAGCTGTTTCGCCGAGCGCTGGAGTACGCGAGGAGCTTCGACGTCCCGGTGGCCGCTCACGAGGAGGACCTTGATCTCTCGGACGGCGGTTCGATGCACGAGGGTGCGGTGTCGACCCGGATCGGCCTGCGAGGCATCCCGACCTCCGCGGAGGAGGTGATGGTTGCCCGTGACGTGCTGCTCTCCGAGTTGACGAGTGGCCGGCTCCACCTCTGCCACCTTTCGACCTCGACCGCGCTCGACCTTGTCCGCACAGCCAGACAACGCGGTCTGGCCGTGACCTGCGAGGTCGCTGCGCATCAATTCGTGCTCACTGACGAGGATGTGGCCGGAGCCAACTACGACCCGAATTGGAAGGTCAATCCTCCGCTTCGCAGCGGGGTGGAGGTCGAGGCAATCCTCCAGGCGATCTACGACGGCACCGTCGATGCCATCGTCTCCGACCACGAACCGCACCACAGCGATGAGAAGGAGCTCGATTTCTCGGACGCTCCGTTTGGAATTGCCGGTCTCGAAACGGCGGTCGCGCTGGCCCTCGACCGTCTCGTGCACGGCCGGGTCATCGGCCTCATGCAACTCGTCCGCCTGATGTCGACACGGCCTGCCGAGATCTTCAGTCTTCCGGGTGGCAGCCTTCGTGAAGGATCGCCCGCGGATGTCACGGTGCTCGATCTGCGCGCCCTGCGAACGGTCGACGCCAGCACATTTGCATCGCAGGCGCGGAACACCCCATTTGGAGGCATGCGCCTCAAGGGTTGGCCGGTCGCGACGATCGTCGGCGGCGACATCGTCTTTCAACGGTAGTTATGAATTGAGAGTTGCGAGTTCCTACCCGACCCCTCGGACTCATGGGGTGGATGGGGGCCAACTCTCAACTCTCAACTCGTAACTCAAAACTGATGTGTGTTATCCTTCCGCCTCCCGTTCACAAGGTGCGGGAAACGTCTGCGTGCGAGGCCTACCATGAGCGACGAGTCCAATAACGTCAACGAGTTCGAACAAGCCCTGCGTGAAAGCTTTGAAGTCGAAGCCCTGAAGGTCGGCGATGTCATCGAAGGAACGATCGTCGCCATCAAGGGCGAGGTCGCACTGGTCGACGTTTCCGGAAAATCGGAGGCGGTGCTCGACCGGGAAGAGATCGACGATCTGGGAACTGGCGATCCGGTCGAGGTCGTTGTTGTCGCTACCGGCGAGGAGCTTCGCGTGTCCAGACGGCTGGCGCTCGAAGCCCAGCTGAAAGAAAAGCTGGCCGAGGCGGTGGCCTCCGGAGAGCCGGTCGAGGGCAAGGTCGCGGGCCGGCGCAAGGGTGGCTTTGACGTCGTCGTTTCCGGAGTGCGCGGGTTCTGTCCCATCTCCCACATCTCGGACGTCCGCAGCGACGACGTCGATCAGCACCTCGGAGCGACCTACACCTTCAAGGTACTCGAATACAACGCCGAAGGTCAGCGGCTTGTGGTTTCGCGCGCCGCCCATCTCCGTGAGGAAAAGGACCGCCTTCGCGAGCAGGCCTGGTCGACGCTCGAGGTGGGTGGAGTGATGTCCGGGCGCGTGCGGTCATTGACCGACTTCGGAGCCTTTGTCGATCTCGGCGGCGTTGACGGTCTGGTCCACGTGACCGAGATCGCCCACCACCGGGTCAACCACCCGAGGGACGAGCTCCAGGTGGACCAGGAGGTGCGGGTCAAGGTCCTCGAACTCGATCAGGGAAAGGACCGCATTTCGCTGAGCATCAAGGCCCTGGTCGAGGATCCATGGGCGGCGGTCGAGGAGCGATTTTCAGCGCGCGGGGCCTTTGAAGGCACGGTGGTGCGAAAGGCCGATTTCGGCGTTTTCGTGCAGCTCGAGCCTGGAATGGACGGCCTTTTGCACGTCAGCCAGCTTCCGCCGGGCCTGGACATCGACGCCCCGGATTTCGAGGTGGGCCAGACGGTACGGGGTTGGGTGCGCGAGGTGGACATCGACAACCGACGGATCGGCCTCACCATGCGCCAGATGCCCGACCGTGATCCGTGGGAGCGCATCGAGATGCGCTACCAGGAGGGCCAGACGGTGGAGGGTACAGTTGAGAACGGAGCTGACTTCGGCGTCTTTGTCGAACTCGAGCCGGGGCTCAGCGGTCTGATCCCGATCTCCGAGCTCGGCCTGCCCAAGGACGCCGATCCGCGGTCCGCCTTCGCTCCCGGTGAGAAGCTCGAGCTCAAGCTGATGGCCCTCGATCCGAACCGTCGCCGGATCAGTCTCTCGGTACGGGCTCTGAAGCGGGACAAGGAGCGCCAAGAGTATCTGCAGCACATGGATTCCAACAAGGGGTCAGAGCCGGCGATGACCGGATTCGGGGCCCAGCTCGCCGCGGCTCTGGACAAGGGTGCGGAGAAAGCGTCGGCGGCAAAGAAGACGAAGGCCACCAAGAAGGCGACCCCGAAGACGAGGGTGGACGAGAAGACGACGGCCAAGAAAACGGCGGCGAAGGAAACAACGGCCAAAAAGACGACAGCCGGGAAGACGGCCGCGAAGAAGACCACGGCGAAGAAGACCACGGCGAAGAAGACCACGGCGAAGAAGACCGCGGCCAAGAAGACCGCGGCGAAGAAGACCTCAGCCAAGAAGACAGCCGCCACAACGAGCGCTCCCAAGAAAAAGGCGGCGCCGAAGAAGGCGGCCGCGAAAAAAGAGTAGCCATCAGACCGACTCTCCCTGGGCCTCGGCCGGCTGAAGCTCGTACCCGGTTCCAGGATTCACCCGCCCGCCCATCCGCGGATTCAGAATGCAGGATGCAGGTTGCACCCGGCCACCCCCAGGTTTTTGCGCCATGAGGGGAGGGTGGGCGGCCCTGTATCCTGATTCCGATTGGGTGGAGGGGTGGGTGCATCCTGCTCGGCGGACTGTTCGAGCGGGGAAGGATGTTTGAATCGGGCCGAAGGAGCCCGTCAGCTACACAAACTCCGGCTGCGCAACCGGCCCCTTTCTGAGCAGGATCATCCCGAGCATTACGTGTGCGACCGCCATCAGGAGGCCACCGAGAGGCGAGAGGATGAAGGTCGCGAAACACACTCCCGCGATGATGTTGAGAAAGGCGTAGGGTTTGAGCAGGCCGTGGAGATTGTCCTCCAGCTCGAGGATCTTGATGCCGAAAATGACGGTCAGAATTCCGAGCGGGATCCCGATCGCCACGATGCCGACGATGAATCCGATCAGGACCGGTGTCGGCGCGCCAAACCACGAGAGAGTCTTCCCGGTGAGGCCGATGGTGGTGATGGCCACCGCGCCGACGATGATGACGAGAATCAGCATGTCGGTTCGGTGAAATCCGTGAAGCTCGTTGAGATAGACCTTGAAGCGGTAGAAGGCGTAGACCAGGAACGCGATCTGAACGAGGCTGAAACCCACGTAGAGCACCGGAAACAAAGGGTGCATGGCTGACACCTTGTTCGACACGATGTCGAGCACGAATCCGGTCGTCATCAACGGCAGGGTCAAGATCGCCCCAGCGATCGACATCCAACCTGCGGGTGCGAACTCGTTGTCGGACATTGCCACCTCCTAGACGTCGTCGGGGATGTACTCGAGAATCTCCCCGGGCTGGCACTCCAGCTCCCGGCAGATCGAATCCAGGGTGCTGAAGCGGATCCCCTTGACCTTGCCCGTCTTGAGGAGCGACAGGTTGGTGATGGAGATCCCGATCCTCTCGGACAGTTCGGTCAAAGACATCTTGCGCTGGACGAGCAGCAGATCGAGTCGAACTTCAATGGCCATGACGAAAATGTGGGGCGAAATTTCATGTTTGTCAACAAAGATTTTATGTTTTACATAGAATTTTATTTGTTGAACGTAAATGCCCACCGAGAGCGCCGAGCACGCCTCAGGCGAGGACCCGGAGGCGGCGCGGTAGAATGCCCGGCGATTCGCGAGGGGAGCGCTCATGACAGATCAGGACCAGAAGCTCAAGCTGCCGGAAAACGCCTATCGGGAACTGAGAGAAGGGGAGAGCTACACGCCCGTCATCCCCGAGGAACGCGGTGTGCTCGAGGTGACCGTGCGATCGGTGGCGATCGGTTTCGGCATGGCGGTCCTGTTCTCGGCGGCTGCGGCCTATATCGCCCTCAAACTTGGCCAGGGAATCGAGTCGGCCATTCCGATCTCGATCCTCGCCATCGGCCTGTCGGCGGTGTTGGCGCGCAAATCGACCCTGCTCGAGAACGTCAACATCCTGGCCATCGGGGCCACGTCGGGCATTCTCGTCGGCGGCTCGGTGTTCACGATGCCGGCGATCTTCGTTCTCGGCCTCGAGGACAAGACGTCGTTCTTCCAGATCTTTATCGTCCCTTTTCTCGGCGCCTGCCTGGGCGTTCTTTTCCTGATCCCGTTCCGCCGTTACTTCACGGCGGAGATGCACGGCAAGCTGCCCTTTCCCGAGGGGACGGCGATCACCGAGATCCTGATGACCGGCGAGCGCGGCGGCCAGCAGGCCAAGGTGCTGGTGTCGGCGATGGGCGTCGGCTTCCTCTTCGATTTCGTGTCGCTGACCTTCACGGCCTGGAGGGACGTCTTCACGACCTCGCTGGTCGGCGCCCTCGACGGTCTGACCCACAAGGTCAAGGCTGTGTTCGCGATCAATACCTCAGCGGCGGTGCTCGGCCTCGGCTACATCATCGGTGTCCGCTATGCGTCCATCATCTGCGCCGGGTCATTCCTGGGCTATTTCGTGCTCATTCCCCTGGTGGCCTGGTTCGGAAACCACATCCCCGGCGCCATCACCGATGGTCTCCCTCCCATCTCGGCGATGACGGCCGAGGACATCTTCACCCACTACGTGCGCTTCATCGGCATCGGCGGCATTTTCATGGCCGGCATCATCTCGATCGTCAAGATGTCGCCGGTGATGGTCCAGGCCACCGGCAAGGCCTTTGCCGAGATCCGCAAGATGGTCTCCGGAGGCCTCGAGAAGTCGGCCCACCGAACGGACTCGGACATCCCGATGGGCGTGGTCGCGTTGCTTACGGTCGGGGTCGCTGCCGCGATCTGGATCTACTTTCGCTTTTCGGTGCTCGATGGACTGCCGGGCGCGACCCGGCTGGCCACCCTCAGCCTGATCCTGACGCTGGTCATCTCCTTCCTCTTCGCGGCGGTTTCGGCGTGGGCCGTCGCCATGATCTCGGTGACGCCGATCTCGGGGATGACGCTGACGACGCTGATCGTCGCGGCGGTGGTGCTGGCCAAGCTCGGGCTTTCCGGGCCCGACGGAATGCTGGCGACCCTGCTCATCGGCGGTGTGGTCTGCACCGCCCTGTCGATGACCGGGTCGCTGGTGACGGAGTTCAAGATCTCGTACTGGCTCGGTGCCACCCCGCGTCGCATCCAGTGGTCCAATATCCTCGCCGCGGTGGTGGCTTCCATCACCGTGACCGCGGCGATCATGCTCTTTGCCTCCACCAAGGGCTATGTCGCCTCGGCGGCCCACCCCGAGCCGATGCCTGCGCCCCAGGCCAACGCGATGGCCGCGGTCATTCAGAGCGTGATGGCCAGCGCCGAGGCGCCGTGGCTGCTCTATGGGGTGGGCGCGGCAATCGCCCTCATCGTCGAAATGCTCGGTATTTCGGCCCTGGCCTTTGCCCTCGGTATGTACCTGCCGATCGAGCTCAACACCCCGATCCTCTTCGGTGCGTTGGTCGCCGAGTACGTGCGCCGAAGGTCTCCGACCGACGATGCGCGAAGGGCGCGCAACAACCGTGGAACATTGATCGCATCCGGACTCATCGCGGGAGGCGCGCTGGCCGGGGTCTTTGACGGCATTCTGAGCTGGATCGCCGACGCCCGGAGCGCCGAGATGTGGCGCTTCGGCAATATCGGCACCCTCGGAAACTGGCTCGGGTTGATCATGTTTGTCATCCTCGCCGCCTACGTCATCTGGGACGCGTCGCGCGCACGCGCCGAGGAGGGCGCGGGGCCCGAGATCTCGATGTAGCCCGGGTTTGAGGAATTGCCCGACTGAACCCGTGCCCGTGCCCGTCTCCGTGCCCGTGCCCGATATTGCGTCGAGAAACGGTACGCTCGGAGACGGAGACGGAGACGGAGACGGAAACCTTCGTGCGAGGTCGCGACCAGAGTTGACACCCACTCGCGGTATTGTTAGATTATCGACCCCCATCGAGGGGCGCTGAGCGGGAGTAACTCAGCGGTAGAGTGCAACCTTGCCAAGGTTGACGTCGCGGGTTCAAATCCCGTCTCCCGCTCCAGCCCACCCATCCCTCCGGATGTACGTCACACCCAACCAACCGCCCGCCCGGATGCAGGATGCAGGGTGTGTCGAGAGATTGAGCCGCCCCTCGTGCTTGGACAATCCTAAGGATGGAACGGCGGATGAGCCAACTCGCCGGATGGCGCGTTCTGCTCATCTTGACCCTCGAAGAGCGCTCGACTAAACTGGCTGCCCCTGAAGGCGACGTGGCCAAGTGGTAAGGCAGGGGCCTGCAAAGCCCTTATTCCCCGGTTCGAATCCGGGCGTCGCCTCCATCCGCCATCTCCATCATCCACGACGCATTTCTTGAGCGAAGATCGATCGACGAGCGTCAATCCGCGGCCTTTGTGGACTTGAACTCGAGGCTGGCTCAGACGACCGGGGGAGCGGCGCAGTCGGGGCCTGTCGCCGGTTGGGGTTTTCAGAGCTCGAGAGTTCCCCGAAGAACTGTTCCGTCGTCGATCGAGGCGGGGCCCTGCGCGTGAATCGCCGCCTCTCCCTCGACGACGGTATCGGCCCCGAAACTCACGTCACCCTCGACGGAGAAGCGGTGACAGCCGACCAATGACGGGGGTCCATGCGGAAACCGTTGCTCGAACTCGTCGATCATCTTGAAGTAACGCTCGTCGAGCCGGATCACCGGCGGAGCGTCGCGTTTGCCGGAGAGGATGATGCGTCCGTCACCACTGAGTTCGTAGGCGTCCGAGCGAACCCCGAGCAGGTCATTCGTGTTCTTTACCGGTGAGAATCTACAGCGAGGAACCCGGATCGCCGCAGCCCGTGGGAACAAGGAGATGGCAGTGCCCATCACGGTCTCGAGCTGGAGGACAGCGGGGGAGGATGGGTCACGCGGGTCGAGGTTTTTCCGGTTGACCACCGTGGGCAGGGGCAGGAAGGATCCATGCTCGTGGAGCAATTGCTCGAGCGTGGGCAAGTGGATCCACAGATTGTTGGTGTTGAAAAACCGATGGCGCTCGACATCCTGAAAGGTCTCCGCCTCGTCCGGAGGGCACTGCGCCGATTCTCTGAGCGCAAGGCGGCCGGCCCTGAGCCTGCAGAGGTGACCACCCTTGCGGTCGGCCAGGGTCCGATCGGCCGCCTCGAGCAGGAAGTCGATCTTCTCGGCCACCATGTATCCGAGGATGGAGGGATCGACGGTCGTCCCCAAATTGTCAGCGTTGGACACGAACGCGTACTCGATGCCCCGTCCGAGCAGGAGGTCGAGCATCCCTGAGCCTTTGATGGCCGTGTAGAAGTCGCCGTGCCCGGGCGGGCACCATCCCAGCTCCGGTCGTTCCTGATGGTGGGCGGGTGCCAGCCCCTCCGCCAGAACCTTGGGAACGCGATTCTGGAGAAAGCCGAGCGGCAGGTCGCCGAGCTTCAGATCCGGATATCCGTCGAGCACCTCGTTCGAGTCGCTCGCGGTCCGGAAGCTGTTCATCAGAACCAGGGGAATTTCCGCGCCCGATTCGGATCGAAGGGCGAGGACCTGACGGGCGATCAGATCCAGAAAGCTCAGCCCGCTGCGCACCGGAAGGAGCGATTTGGCGCCGTCGAGGCCCATTGAGGTGCCGAGGCCGCCGTTGAGCTTGACGATCACCACCCGAGACATCGCCGAGCGCCCAACCGGCCGGTGGTCCGTAAAGGTCTCGGCGTTCGGGAGGGAGCCAATCGCTTCGATGGATCTTTCGGGAAGGAGCCCCTGCTCCCCACCACGAAGACGCCGAAGGTGGTACTCGAAGGAGGCGATCGCCGTCGTGGAAATTCCCGCCTCCTGCATGAGATCGACGAATGCTTGAATCAAGCTGATTGTGCCGGACCTTCGGGCAATCCGAACCCTCCACAACGTTGTCTGTCATAATAGTAACGTGACACGACGAGCGATCACCCTGGCCGTATGTGTGCTGATCGCCGTGCCGGCGATGATCTTCGCTGCGGCGCCGGCGGCTGATGTCGGGCGAACGGCGTTGAATAACGCCGAGTTGCGCCAGCTGGTGCAAAGCGTGAGCCGCGAGCATGGCGTCGACCCCAAGTTGGTTGACGCACTCGTGCGGGTGGAGTCCGGCTATGACCCGAATGCCGTCAGTCGCCGCGGCGCCATGGGGCTGATGCAGCTGATGCCGGGAACCGCCAAGCGTCTCGACGTCAATGATCCCTTCGATCCCGAGATGAACATCCGCGGCGGGGTCAAGGAATTTTCGCGCCTGGTCGAGCAGTACTCGGGCAACCTCCAGCTCGCGCTCGCGGCATACAACGCCGGCGAAGGGGCGGTCGCAAAGTACCGGGGTGTGCCACCCTACAATGAGACGCGGAACTATATTTCGCGGATCCTCACCATCTACACCGGAAAGCCCTACCGTCTGGCTGGGTCCTATCGCCCGGCGATCCCCGTCCAGATGGTGCGGGACGGAGACGGAGGCGCCCTGATCACCAACGTGACCGCGGCTGCTACCGAATCATTGCGATCTCCGGCCCTGAAAGCCGGTCCTCTGCGAGGTGGTTTCGGGGCCAGGTAGCCATCGGGCGGCGGTGCCGCTAGAATTCCTTCAATCCGGTAGCGATCCGTGGAAGACTGTCCGCACCAGGGAGATGACGTCGAGATGAGTCGAGGGGCGAAGCACATCCAAAGGACGGGAGTGGTGGTGGCGCTGCTGACCGTGGCGACTGCCGGCTGCTCGTCGATCATGTCCTCGGCGACCTCCGGCCTCGCCGACAACTTGACGCAGGCGGTCCTCGATCAGAATGACCCCGAAACCGTGCGCCAGGGAGCTCCGGCGTACCTCTTGTTGATCGACGGCCTGATCGCGGACAACCCCAGGAATCCGGGTCTGCTGTTGGCCGGGGCAAATCTCTACTCGAGCTACGCCGGGGCCTTTGTCGACGACTCCGAGAGGGCGGCCAAGCTCTCTCTCAAGGGGCGTGATTATGGGTGGGCCGCGCTGTGCCGGAGCGACAAAAAAGCGTGTGGTGCCTGGTCGGCGCCCTACGAGGACTTCGAACGAGTGATCGACGGGATGGGCCGCAAGGACGTACCGGTGCTGTACGGCGCCGGAGCCGCGTGGGCGAGCTGGATCAGGGCCAATACCGATGACTGGTCGGCGATCGCCGACAAGGCCAGGGTGGATGCCATGATGCAGCGGGTGGTGGCGCTCGACGAGACCTACGAGGACGGTGCTGCGTTTCTCTACCTCGGAATTCTCGCGACCCTCCTGCCCGAGGCGGCCGGGGGCAAGCCCGAGCAGGGGAGGGCGCATTTCGAGCGTGTCATCGAGCTGTCCGGCGGCAGAAACCTCATGGCAAAGGTCTTGCTGGCAGAGTCGTATGCTCGCCTCGTCTTCGATCGTGAGCTCCACGACAGCCTCTGCCGCGAGGTCATCGAGGCCGACCCGGTGGCGCCGGGTTTGACCCTGTCCAACACCCTGGCTCAGGAACAAGCGGCCGATCTGTTGGGTTCCTCTGAAGATTACTTTGGAGATTGATTGATGCCGATTGCCAGGTCTCTACTGTCGATGATCGTCGCGTTCGCGATGTGCCCAGCGGTCGAGGCACAGTCTGTCCGTTTGAAGATCGCCACCATGGCGCCCGACCGGACGCTGTGGATGAGGGAGATGACCAAGGCCGCCGACGAGGTCAAAGAGCGGACCGAAGGCAGGGTGAGCTTTCGTTTCTACCCGGGCGGGACGATGGGTTCCGACTCGGCGGTTTTGCGAAAGATCCGCATTGGTCAGCTGCACGGAGGCGTCGTCCTCGCCGGCAGTCTCGCGGACATCGATCCGGACCTGGAGATCTACAGCCTGCCGCTGCTCTTCAATTCCTACGGTGAGGTCGATTTCGTCCGCGAGAAGATGGACGAGGTCCTGATTGGCGAGCTCGCCGCAAAGGGCTATGTGTCTTTCGGTTTCACGGAGACCGGTTTTACGTACCTCTTTTCCGCCAAACCGACTCGGACCTTTGACGACCTCAAGGGCCGCAAGACCTGGATGATGCAGGACGACCCCGTATCATTGGCCATCGTCGAGGCCGCGGGTTTGTCGCCCGTACCGCTCCCGGTGTCGGACGTGCTGACCGGGCTGCAGACCGGACTGATTGACACCGTTGCGGCTCCGCCGGTCGGGGCCATCGCCCTCCAGTGGTTCACCAAGGCCAAGTATCTGACCGATCTTCCGATCACCTACGTTTGTGGGTCGATGGTGGTCAGCGCGAAAGCCTTCAACCGCATGAGTCCTGAAGACCAGGAGATTGTCCGTGAGGTCTTCGGCCGTGCCAACACGACGCTCGACGGAACCAGCCGCAGCGACAACGAAGAGGCGCGGCAGGCGCTCGTCAAACAGGGGGTGGAGCTGGTTCATCCGTCTGATGCAACGCACGCCAAATGGGAAGAGATCGCCGCCGCGGCGACGGATCGCCTGGTGGAACAGCAGGGCTATGATCCTTCGATCATGGCCATGATCGACGAGCTCCTCTCGTCGTACAGGACTCGGGACTCATCCGGGACAAGCGGTAATTGACGATGGAGCGGACCGCGTCGTCTCTCGTCGGCCGTCTCCTCCGGGCGACGGCACTTCTCGAAGACGCGCTCCTTGTGCTGATCCTGGCCGCGATGGTGCTTCTCTCCGCCACCCAGATCATTCTCCGCAACCTCTTCGATGGCGCCATCCTGTGGGCCGACCCGATGCTCCGGGTCGCCGTGCTCTGGGTCGGAATGATCGGGGCGATGGTGGCGACCCGAGGTGACAAACAGATCTCGATCGACGTCGTGTCACGTTTTCTGCCGGCCCACTGGGAAGCACGTGCTCGGGTCGTGACCGACCTCTTCACGGCCGCTGTGTCATCTGTCGTGGCGTGGAGCGCATTCCGCCTCGTCCTCGACGATCGTGCCGCCGGCGTCACGGCGATCGCATTCGTGCCGGTTTGGATCTGCGAGGCGGTTCTGCCCGTGGCCTTTGCGGTGATTGCTCTCCGATACCTGCTCTTCGCCATCAAACACCTGAAGGCGAGCTTTGCCGACGACGCGGAGCTGCCGTGATTCTGATCGGAATCGCGCTGATCCTCCTCGCCATCCTCGGTGCACCGCTCTTCGCAGTGATCGCCGCCGGTGCCCTGATCGGATTCGCGGGCTCGGATATCGACCTCATGGTCGTGCCGATGGAGATCTTCAGAGTCTCCGAGATCCCGGTCCTGATCGCTATCCCGCTCTTCACCTTCGCGGGCTATCTGCTCGGCGAGAGCCAGGCCCCGCGACGGCTGGTGAGGGTGACCAATGTCCTGCTCGGGTGGATGCCGGGGGGGCTCGCGGTGGTCGCACTTTTCGTTTGCGCCCTCTTCACCGCGTTCACCGGCGCTTCGGGTGTGACGATCATCGCCATGGGCGCACTCCTCTTCCCGGCGATCGCCGAGGCCGGTTACAGCGAGCATTTCAACCTCGGCCTCATCACGACCTCAGGGAGCCTCGGTCTGCTCTTCGCGCCGTCGCTTCCGCTCATCCTCTACGGCATCATCGCCGAGCAATCGGTGGACGATTTGTTCCTTGCCGGAATCCTCCCGGGTCTCCTCATGCTCGTGGCGCTTTCGCTTTACTGCATGCGAGAGGGCGGACTTGTGCGAACCCGCGTGTCGCGCCAAGGCTTCGACCGCCGCGAGGCCGCTGCCGCGCTCAGGGAGTCAATTTGGGAGATCCCGCTTCCGGTCATCGTGCTCGGCGGGGTCTACAGCGGCTTCTTCGCGGTGTCGGAGGCTGCGGCCGTCACCGTGGTCTACGTCTTCATCGTCGAGGTCCTCATCTACCGCGACATCGAGCTTCGGCGCCTGCCTGGGGTGATGCGGGACTCGATGGTGCTGGTGGGCGGGATTCTGATCATTCTCGGCGTGTCCCTCGCGTCGACCAACTACATGATCGACCAGCAGGTGCCGATGCGGCTCTTCGAGTGGGTGACCGCCCACATCTCCTCGAAGCTCAGCTTTCTGATCCTGCTCAACCTCTTCCTCCTCGCCCTCGGGATGATGCTCGACATCTTCTCGGCACTGGTCATCGTCGTGCCGTTGATCCTGCCGGTCGCTGCCGGTTTCGGTATCGACCCCATCCACCTCGGGATGATCTTCCTGGCCAATATGCAGATCGGCTATTGTACGCCCCCAGTCGGGATGAACCTGTTCATCGCCAGTTACCGCTTCGACAAGTCGATCGTCCTCCTCTATCGCGCCGCCCTGCCCTTCCTGGCGATCCTGTTGGTGACGGTGTTGATCATCACCTACTGGCCGTGGTTGTCCCTGGCTCTCGTTCGCTAGGGGCTTCGATCGCGCACGAATAGTCCGGGCACCGGCCCGAAAGGGCGGGAGGCATTCCGCTCGTGTCAACGCGTGATGAAGACTATCGGCTGCGCTTGCCGAGGTTGACCTGGCGCTCGATATGTGACGAGAGCCGTTCCTCGCAGGCTTCGCGGAAGGAGGTAAAGCGCGTGCCGACGCCGTCGACGCCCTCGCGCAGAGGGTTCGTCTGGCGGACGACCTCGGCCGTGCCTTCGATCAGACCGCCGCCCGGGAGGCGGAAGAGGAAGTCGAAGGTCTCTCCAGGCGAGAGCCGGTCGGAACCCTGCAGGAGCGCGCCCGAGATCGATACGTTGACCGTCTGGAAGATTGCCCGGCTGCGCTCGTTTTTGACCTCGATGTCGAGGTGCATCAGAACCCGCATGAAGACCCTCGGTGCGACCTCCATCAGATCGCCGATGGAGCTCCACAGGCGGGCCTCACTCCAGTCACAGCAGATGGCGCGGTTGGCACCGAGGTCGACAATCGTCTGCGCATCGTCGAGGTGATCGCGATCGGCGAGTAACAACAGGCCCGCGTCTCGGCAGGCCGATCCTTCGTCGCGGATCGTGTCAATGAGGTCGTCGAGCGGGACCGTGTCCAGCGGAAAGGTCACGATCACGAGCTCGAATGCGGTGGAGAGCACCAGATCGAGCAGGAACGGAGACGGCTCGACGGAGTGCACGCTGAACTCGGCGCGTCGCAACATGGGGGCGACGCGCTCGAGGCCGGCCTTCTTCGCGCCGACTACCAGCACGTGCTGCCGAGTCTTGGCCATCACTCCATATTACCTCTAAATGTCCCAAAACAGCGAATATGCTAGGATTTCGCGTCTCGAGAGCCCCACTTCGAGGATGGCTGAACCGACGAAGAAATCGAGGTCATGAACCATGGGTCCCGAAACCGAGACGACTCTGACATCCGACGGTCGGCATCGACCGAAGGTGAGCGGCGTGATCACCTCGTTCAACGAGGAGCACAATATCGCCGACTGCATCGAATCGCTCCTGTGGTGTGACGAGATCATCCTCGTCGACTCGTTCTCGACCGATAAAACGCAGGAAATCGCCCAGACCTACGACAAGGTGAGGTTCTATCAACGCACCTACTACGGCGCCGGGGCTCAGAAGAACTGGGCAATGCAGCATGTCAGCCACGACTGGGTTTTTCTCCTCGACTCCGACGAACGCTGCACGCCGGAGCTGCGCGAGGAGGTCGAGGACATCCTGGCCACGGGGCCTGAGCACTCCGCCTACATGGTGAACCGAGACGTCTACATTTTGGGCAAGCGGATCAAGTACTCGGGATGGCAGCACGATCAGGTCGCAAGGCTCTTCCAGCGGGGGACGGCGTACTACGAAAACCGACGGGTGCACTCGGTGCTCCACACGACCGGCGAAACGCCGATTCTCACGAACGCCATCGAACACTATATGGTGGAGCGCAGCTTCGACGAGTACGCCTTCCGGCTCGCCAAGTACGGCTACTGGAATGCCGCCCAATGTTGGCGGGACGGTGATCGCACGTCCGCCCTCGAGGTTCTCCTGCGGCCGGCGTGGCGGTTCTTCCGCACCTATATCCTGCAGCTCGGGATCCTCGACGGAGCGCTGGGCGTGGTCTTCTGCCTCCTCCAGTCCTACAGCACCTACATGAAGTTCGCGATTTTGTGGGGTTGGCAGGTCAACGACGCCCGCGGGCTTCCCCCGAAGCTCCCCGAGTTCGATGAAGATGAAAGTACCTGGGAAGGCCTTCGTGAGCTCGAATCCGACGGCCCAAAAGAAGGGGCGCAGGCGTAGAGCTGTCAGCCATCAGCTTGCAGCTGTCAGGTTGAAATCGGTTGCTGATCATTGACAGCAGACGGCTCAACCACGCTCGTTCGTCGGCTTGCCCTCGAGGTCTTCAGCGGAGATGAAGCCGGCGAAGAGGGCGAACATGACCAGCGTGATCTGTTTGTGGAAGAACGGCTCGCCGAAAAACCCGAAGAGGTAGACCGCGGCGAGGACCAGGGCCGAGGCATCGGTCTCTCGATTGCGACGGGGGACCCGGATCAGCTCCCAGAAGATCCAGCCGAGCGCCATCAGACCCGCGACGCCGAGCTCGGTCGCGACCTGCGCGTACTGATTGTGCAGGTGGCGGTACCAGTAGATCGATGCCTTGAACTGGGTGAATCGGGTGTCGATGACCCTCCGAAATGCCGGCATGTTGCCGCCGACACCGGTGCCGAAGATCGGATCTTCTCGGAACACCTCCCGGGCGATCCTCATCGCGGCCAGACGGCCCCCGAGGTTGCCTTCGTACCGATCCTCCACGATTGCGGAGCGAATCTCCTCCCGTGCGTCCTCGACCCGAGCCGTGAAGGTCGGGGACGAGAGCCACACCAGCGCCAGAGCGGCGATCAACACGACAGTGACGCCGGCGACCAAGAGCACCGGTCGACCGCGCATCCAATGGATGATGAGCACCGCGAGCCCCCCCGCGAAGGCCAGATACCCCGCGCGGCCGATGTTGATCATCAGACCGACGATCGAGAGCAGTGCGAGGCCGGCCCACAGCCAGCGTTGGGCGAGGGGCAGCTCGCCGTAGAGGGCCCGAATCAGAGCCAGGAGGGCGGCGAGGGCAAGCAGGAGGCCGAAATCGAGGTGCGCCATGGTCGGTGAGGGGTTTCCGGGGTGGGCGTCGCCGAATCGGAAGAGGCCGATGAACACGCCGATCGAGAGTATGACGGATATTCCCGCGGCGGCCTCGAAGACCGTCACTGCGCTTCGGCGGTAGTGCGGTCGCACCGAGGACGCCAGCATGGGAATGAGCAGGAAGTACCGATACTTGCTGAGGTATCGGAGACCGGCGCCGAGGTCGTCGGTCCACAGAAGCGACGCGATGTTGAGGGCCAGGAAGCAAAGGACCGCCATCGACAAGCGGTGGCCGCGGAGCCGCCTGAATCGGGGTGTGGGATTGCCTCCGAAGAGCCACAGCGCCAGGATCGCCGTCGTGGCCAAGGTCACCCAGGGCCGATAGAGGGGGAGAGAGGCGGCGACAACCACCGCCAGGAGCCCCAGGGAGGTGTCGAGGCTCGATTCATGGTGGGTCGTGTCGGGTTGTCTCGCCATCCAGCTTTCCGGCGACCATCATACAAGTCCAAAAGAGTTGCGCCCCGATCACATGCCCTGCGGGCTTGCATCGGGGCGCGAGCATTGCTGTCGCGGAATGATGTTCACAGGGAATTAGGCGTCGACCTGCTCTTCCTGTTGCTTCTCGACCTCCGCCCTGACCTCTTCCATGTCGAGCTCTCGGACCTTGTCCATCAGCTCGTCGAGGGCCTCGGCGGGGAGCATCCCGGGCTGCCCGAAGATGCCGATGCCCTCGCGGAACACGACCAGGGTCGGGATCGAGCGGATCTGGAACATTGCCGCCAGCTCGGTCTGCTCCTCGGTGTTGCACGAGGCAAAGGTGGCATCCGAGTGACGTTCGGATGCCTCTTCGAAGATCGGCTTGAAGGTCTGACACGGGCCGCACCACGGCGCCCAGAAGTCGATGACCACGATGTCGTTGTTGTTGATCGTTGCTTCGATGTTGCCCTGGGTCAGCTGAGTAACCGCCATGGGTGACCTCCTTGGGTTTGTCTACACCATATGAATGATTAACTCCATAACCATTCAAGAATATTCTAACATCATTTTCGACTGTGTCAAGCGATGCCAGACGGTTACGCTTCAGTTGACGTCGTCGTCGGATGGATCTTCGAGGAATGCGGGAAGGGTGTAGCGCCCGCCCTCCGGCAGGGCGTCGATGTCGTCCGGCTGCCTCTCCTCCGCGACGGCCACCAGCTCGCGGAGCGCGGGCGGGAGCTCCGAAAGGAAGCGGGACGCTTCGACGATGGTGTCGACCCGGTAGCGGTCACGGGCGATTTCGGGACGCACCAGGAAGAGCCGATCTCTGGCGCGGGTCATCGCGACGTAGAATAGGCGCCTCTCCTCCTCTTCGTCGTCCGAACGAAATGAGGGGAAGCGCCCCTCCGCGAGCCAGATGACGAAGACCGCTCGCCACTCGATGCCTTTTGCCTGGTGGATGGTGGACAAGGTCAGCATTTCGTCCGGAGGCCCGGCAACGGCGTCCTCGCCCGAGAGGTCGTTGAGCAGCGTGACCTCGGACAGCAAGGCGTTGACGTCGGGATACCCGTCGGCGAAGAGCGCCAGCTGCTCGAGGTCCTCGAGCCTCGCGCCGGCATTTTCCAGATGTGCGCGCGCCCACCGGCCGTAGAAGGATTCCACGACCTGGCGAATGGCCTCCCCTGGCTGGGCGAGACTTCGATGGTCCGAAATGTCACTCACGAGGCTTTGCAGCTCGACCAGTGAGGCCCGAGCTGCCCTCGGCAAAGCAAGCGAATCCGCGTCGAGCGATTGCAGGCGACGGAGACGGTCGCCGCCCGACACCTCGTTCCACACGCGTGCCGCGAGCCGTGGGCCGAAGCCGTCGCGCAGCTTGATGAGCCGGGCAAAGGCGACCTCGTCCCGCGGGTTGTCGACGAACCTCAAATGGGCGAGAACGTCCTTGACGTGGCGGTGCTCGAAAAAACGCAGGCCCGAGCGGACCCTGTAAGGAATGTTGCGGCGCGTGAGCTCGACCTGGAGGTCGAGAGAGTGCGCGTGGTTCCGGTAGAGAACCGCCATGTCCTCGAGATCGATCCCTTCTTCGCGGAGCTCGAGCAGCGTCTGCGCGACATGGCTGGCCTGGATCTCCGGCGTCGGGACCGCGACCTCTGTCGGGAGGACGCCGCCGCTGCGGTCCGGTCGAAGGGTCTTCTGGAACTGGCGGACGTTGTGGACGATCGAGGCGTTGGCGAGCTCGAGAATGGGCGGCACCGAGCGGTAATTGGTTTCGAGTCGAAAGACCTTGCAGTCGGGGTGTCGCTGGGGAAAGCCGAGGATGTTCTCGAAGTCGGCGCCACGGAAGGCGTAGATGGACTGGGCATCATCGCCGACGACCATGACGTTGCGCTCGGGACCGAGCATTGCATCGACAATGTCCGCCTGGAGGCGGTTGGTGTCCTGGTACTCGTCGACGAGGATGTGGTCGAAGCGTTCCCTGAGCTCGGCGCGGGCGCGCGGGAAGCGGTTGAGCAGGAGGAGCCAATTGAGCAGGAGATCGTCGAAATCCATCAGGTCTGCCTGCCGCTTGCGCTCCAGATACCGTTTGAAAACCTCGGCGATGACCTCGCCCTCGTCGGTAAACTGCGGGGCGCGTTCCGCCAGGACCTGGGAGAGCTCGTGGCCGGTGTTGATCACGAAGCTGTAGAGATCGACGAGAAGCCGGGGCCGCGGCAGTCGCCGGGTCGGAACGTCGGGGCTGATGTCGGCGAGGGCCACGCCCATGAGGTCCGTAGCGTCTTCCCTGTCGAGGATCGAGAACCTGGGAGTGTAGCCGAGCGAGTCGGCATACCTTCTGAGTATGCGGTGTCCCGCAGCGTGAAAGGTGCCGCCGGTGAGCCTGGTGGTGGCCCGCTCCACGAGCTGTTCGACGCGGCCCATCATCTCCCGCGCCGCTTTGTTGGTGAATGTCAGGAGGAGGATCTTGCCGGGCGAGACGCCGTCCTCGATGAGCCGGCTGGCGCGGTAGACGAGGGCACGTGTCTTTCCCGTGCCCGCACCGGCCAGCGCCAACATCGGACCGCCCGGATGCATCACGACCTCGAGCTGCTGCTCGTTCAGCTCCTCTTCGTAGCGAACGCGGTATCGACCGCCGTGGGCGGTCTTGCTGAGTTTGTCGCTCATGGCAGGCTGAGTGTTCCGAAGAGCGAACGATCGAAGGAGAGATTGACTCCTTTTCCGTACACCATCAGCGTTGCGCGGAGCTTGGCGTCGGTCTCGAGGAGCGCGTCGACGGCCAATCCGAAAGGAGCGGGGATTCGCAGCTCGATGGCTCCGCTGGCGCCTTCGTTGACCGCCATGTCGAGCGACCAGCCGAGCGCCGCGAGGGCGGCGTCCTGGGTGCTTCCGGCGAGCGGGCCAGCCTGGTTCGCACCGCCGTAAGCGTAGGCGGCGATACGGGCGCCCTGTTGCACCAGGGCCCCGCGGAGCCCCCGCTCCTTCAGCCAATAGACGTGGTCCGCATCCCGGTTGATGTTCCGGGTCACGCGGTCGATCCGGTCGAGGTCGGCCTGCCCGCGACGGTTGAGGAGATCGGCGGTGGCGTCCTGGCCGGGCAGCAGCCCGGTGAGATCGCCCGCCAGCTCGGCCGCCGACTTCACCGAGATGCTGAACTGATAGACGGGTGTGATCGGGGCGAGACCGTTTCCGAGCAGCAGCGCCTGGATCGCCGGCTCGGTTGGAACCAGCGCGAGGTACTCCCTGGCGCCCGATCGGTCTCCGTAGCCGAGCGCACGTGTGAGAAGCGCCTGGCCGGCACCCCGGCCCTGGTGCTGCGGGAGCACCCAGAGCTCTGAGAGGATGCATTGGCGAGTCCGAACGTGGGCCGCGGCAAAACCGAGGGTCTCGCCGCCCTCATACGCGGTGAAGAATCCGTCGGGGTCATGGGCGAGCAGGTGACGGAGATCGGGATCCGTCTCCATATCGAGGTCGAGGGTGCCGCTGCTCGACGGATAGGCGGCTAGGTCCGCCGCCACCGCATCGCGGAGAATCGCGATTCCCGGGAGCTCTTCCCGGTTGATCGTCCGAACCTTGATTTTTGCCATGCCCTCTCCGTCCGAGACGAGGAGTTTAGCAGAGCGTCATGCTCGATCCCGATCCCGTTCCCGATCCCGATCCCGACAATCAGAGAAGCCCGTCGCGCCAACATTGCGAACGGCGTACAATGCACCAGCAGGGAGTGTCTTCATGCCCAAAACCCTCGACACCAAGGCCAAGCGCGACGTGACCTTCGAGACCAACCGCGACCACTGGCGGAACGAGCTGCGGATCCTCGCGGCGCAACGCGGCGAAATCGCGGCGGGCGGGGGCGAGATCGCCGCCGGCAAACAGCGGAAAAAGGGCAAGCTCCTCGCTCGGGAGCGGATCGACGCGTTGATCGACGATGGCTCCGAACTCTTGGAGCTGGGCGCCTTCGCGGCGTGGGGGATGTACGAGGAGTGGGGTGGCGCGCCTTCGGCAGGTGTGGTGGTGGGCCTGGGCCGTGTCAGCGGCCGTGAGTGCGTTGTCGTCGCGAACGACGCGACGGTCAAAGCGGGTGCCTGGTTCCCACTGACCTGCAAAAAGATCCTCCGAGCGCAGGAGATCGCGATGGAGAACCGGCTGCCCGTGATCTACCTGGTCGACTCGGCCGGCGTCTTTCTTCCCATGCAGGACGACATCTTCCCGGATCGAGACCACTTCGGAAGGGTCTTCTACAACAATGCGCGCTTGTCGGCCGAGGGCATTTATCAGATATCAGCAATCCTCGGTTCGTGCGTTGCTGGAGGCGCCTACCTGCCGATCATGTCCGACGAGGCCTTGATCGTCGAGGGGAACGGCACGATATTCCTGGCCGGAGCCCATCTCGTGCAAGCCGCGATCGGCGAAACGACGGACAACCAGTCGCTGGGCGGCGCCATGGTCCAGGTCGACATCTCCGGTGTCGTCGACGACCGTTTCCCCGACGACCGTGCAGCCATCGATCACATTCGAGCTCGGATCGGTGAGCTCGCCCGACCGACGCTGGCCCCCTTCGACCGCATCGAAGCGACGGAGCCGTTGGTGGAGGCCGAAGATCTTCTCGGCGTGCTCCCGGTGGACCGGTCGCGACCCTACGACACGCGCGCCCTCCTCGGTGCGCTGCTCGATGGCTCCGAGTTCACCGAGTACAAGGCGACCTACGGCCGATCCCTGATTTGCGGAACCGGTCGCATCGATGGCTGGGCGGTCGGAATCGTCGCCAACCAGCGTCAGGTCGTGCAGCGACGCAGGGGACTCGGTGGCGCCGAGCAGGAGATGCAGATCGGCGGGGTGATTTACACCGATGCGGCAGACAAGGGCGCTCGTTTTGTCGAGTTGATGAATCAGAAGGGCATACCGATCGTCTTCTTGCAGGACGTCACCGGCTTCATGGTCGGAACCAAGTCGGAGCGAGAGGGGATCATCAAGGACGGCGCCAAAATGGT
This sequence comes from Candidatus Sulfomarinibacter sp., assembly GCA_041560205.1. Lineage (GTDB taxonomy): Bacteria > Acidobacteriota > Thermoanaerobaculia > Thermoanaerobaculales > Sulfomarinibacteraceae > Sulfomarinibacter. Next base: position 32,234 of record JBFFBV010000022.1, on the reverse strand, counting down.
CAACGTCGTCGCCAACTCGGTGGTGCCCAAGTTCACCGTCTTCGTCGGCAACTCCTTCGGCGCCGGCAACTACGCGATGTGCGGCCGGGCCTACGGGGCTCGTTTCTTCTACGCCTGGCCGTCGGCCTCGATTGCTGTCATGGGAGGGCAACAAGCCTCCGAGACCTTGCTGGCCATCCAGCTGAAGAATCGAGGCGATGACGTTTCCGATGAAGAGCGGTCAAAGCGCCTCGGCGAGATACAGGCCCGCTACGATTCCGCGACCAACCCCCGCTATGCGGCGGCCCGCCTCTGGGTCGACGAGATCATCGATCCGCGCCGAACACGCGAGATCCTCGCGCGTTCGATCGCCGCAGCTGCCCACCAACCGGAGATTCCTGAGTTCAAGGTCGGAGTCCTTCAGACGTAGGGTCTTGAGGGCTTGAGGACCTGAGGGCCTGGAGGCATGGGAGGCCGACTGCTCGCCCGGGTTCAATCCCGAGGGACGGATGATTCAAACACTGCAGCAGCTGGTTACAGCCTGCGTTTGCCTCATGACCCCAAGACCCCAGGGCCCCAAGACCCTGGGATCCTCACATTTCTGAAGCTCGAGACGGAAAACCTCGCGTTAACCTCGTTCCGAAGGACTCGTACTTCTCCGGGAAGGGAAGGGTAACCGGTGGCGCGGGTGTTGCATAAATAAGGCCGAAAGCGGCCTCGAGTCGCGTGTCGGCGGATCCTGTGGGCGGCGAGGTATGGCGCGGGGCAATCCCCGCTGGACGTCACGGAATTTCGCGCTACTCTATTGGGGTGTCCATCGAGATGAACAGGACGGCGACGGGGTGGGATCGGCAACAGATGCTCGTGGCCATCGTGTGCGCGGCGGCCATGGTCGTCCTGGCCGGACCCCAGATAGCCGGAGCCGGCGAAAAGGAGAAGCAGGGCGATCCGGCAGCGGCAATCGGGGCCGAAAAGCCAGAATTGCCGCTGCGCTGGAAGCTCTGGTTGGATGAAGAGGTCTATCCGCTCATCACCAAGGAGCAGAGGCAGGCCTTTTTGGCGCTCGAGACTGAGGCGCAGAGGAAGGCCTTCGTCGAGCGTCTGTGGAATCTGTGGTCGAGGGAGTCCGGATTCGGGGTTGCCTTCCGGCGGATGTACGAGGACCGCCTGGCGATGGCCCGCTTCGAGTTCGGCAACACGATCGAGGACAGGGCAAGGATCCTGCTTATCCACGGTCCGCCGGCGATGCGGCATGACCCGAGGTGCGAGTCGATCTTCGTGCCGATGGAGTTCTGGGTGTGGCCGTACCTCGAAGGCATGGGCGAAGACGTGGTCGCCTTGTTCTATCAGAGGGACATGCTCGGTCGGTGGCGCATGTGGACGACATACGATGGCCGGCAATCGCTCTACAACCAGTGGGGGGCCGCGAGTCGAGATCCGTCGGGGTTGTGGATATCGAGCCCGAACAGCCTCGACAACCCGTTGTACCGCTGCCCGAACGGCGATGTGACGATGCGCTTGCTGGCCGCCGTTGCGGCGTGGTCGAGCGACCCCTCGTATATGGGCGCCATGAGTCATTTTCAGACGGTCGGTCGTGATCGCGGCCCGGAGTCGACCTCCCACCGCTTCATGGAGTTCTCCGCGCTGCTCGACGACAAGGCGGAGCCCCTCGATTTCGAGATCTCGGATGAGAGCCGCGCGGCGCGTGGCGGGCTGGTCGAGCTGAGCATTGCCCTCGATATCGATGCCGAGGACCTGGGGTCCAACTCGGTGGGTGATGTTGACGTGATTCAGCTGGATGTGGTCGGCGAGCTCACCAGTGCCGGAGAAGTCATGGTGGACCGCTTCCGTTATCTCTTCTCGGTGCCTCAGGCGGAGGATCGCGTCGGATTGACGATGGAGCGCCTGGTGCGTCCCGGCGATTACAACCTCCGGGTGAAGGTGGAGGACGTCCACTCCAACCACGCATCGGTGAGCGAGAAAGTGGTCTCGGTGGTCGCGCTGAATTTCTCCCAGGAGGCGCTCGACGCCTACGTCGATCCAGCGGTGGCGGCGATCGAAGCCGAGCTCGAGGCCACCAAGGAAGCAGAAGAGCAGCCTCTGCTGCGGCTTGTCGGTCCCGAGGGCGACGCCGTCAGCGGTCTTTGCAGGTTCGAAGCCATCGCGCGCGAGGAGGTCGAACGAGTGACCTTCATGCTCGACAGCGAGTCGGTCCTGACCAAGAACCGGCCGCCCTTCGACATCGATCTGGACCTGGGGCCGCTGCCCAAGCTGACGACCGTGACGGTGATCGGCTTCGGCAGCGACGGTGAAGAGATCGCGCGCGACGGGTACACCTTGAACGTCGGTCGAGAGCGCTTCTTCGTTCGTCTCGTGCCGGTGTCACCGAGCGAAGGGAACGGGGGCCAGGTCAGGGTGGCCGCCGAGGTCAATATCCCCTCCGACGGAACGCTCGAGCGGCTCGATCTCTTCTGGAACGACGAGCTGCTCGACACGATCTACGAGCCGCCCTACGAAACGAGGGTGGTCCTCAACACCCGCGAGCAGTTCGGGTATCTGAGGGCGCTCGCGACCCTCGCGGACGGTGGGCAGGCCGAGGATCTCCAGTTCGTCAACACGCCGGAGTTCGGCACCGTGGTCAAGGTCACCGCGGTCGAGCTGCCGATCACCGTGCTCGACCGTGGCGGGAAGCCTGTCGAGGACCTCAGCCAAGAAGACTTTACCGTCTTCGAGAACAAGGTGGTCCAGGAGATCTCCCACTTCTCGCTCCACAGAGACCTTCCGGTGCGCATGGGAATGGTGATCGACACCTCCGGTTCGATGGAGGAAACGCTGCCGACGGTGCAGAGAGTGGTCATGGGCTTTCTCCGCGATCTGCTGAGACCGCGGGACCGCGCCTTCATCGAGACCTTTTCGGATCGACCTGATCTCCTCGCAGGGTTCACCGCTGACTTCACGACCATCGAAAACGCGTTGCTGGCCCTCTATCCAGACCGCGCGACGGCCTTCTACGACGCGGTGGTCATGGGTCTCTTCCAGTTCTCCGGCGTCACAGGGCGCCGTGCGATGGTCGTTCTCACCGACGGTGAGGACACCGCGTCCAAGAACGGATTCGACGACGCGCTCGGTTACGCGCAGCGAATGGGTGTGACCATCTACATGATTGGCGTCGACATTCCATCGACCAAGGTCACCACGAGGTGGCAGATCAACAAGCTGGCCGCCGCGACTGGCGGCAAGTCGTTCTTCGTGTCCGAGAAATCTGGGCTCACGAAGATTTACGACGAGATCAACCGCGAGCTCAGAACGCAGTATCTGATTGCCTACACCTCGAACTCGGAGGATCCGCCGGACGAGCTGCGTAAGATCAAGGTCGAGGTGAATCGCAAGGGCGTCAAGGTGAGGACCATCACCGGCTACTACCCGGTCGGAGGATAGGTGAGGTCGGCACGAGGCCCGCGTGGACGGTTTGAACGGAGGACAATGGTGGCACGAAACAGCAACGCGTTCAGGGTCGGTACGCTGCTGGTACTGGCGGCCTCGCTCTTCGCAGGCGTGGTGTCGGCAGGGGACCCACAGGCCAAGGAGGCCGAGGCGGAGATGAAGTTCGGCTTCAAAGCGGCTCGAAGGGGCTACTGGCAAGAGGCCTTGATGCGATTCGAGCACGCCAACGAACTGACGCCCAACCAGCCTCGAATCCTCAACAACATCGCTGTGGCGCAGGAAGCGAACGGGCTTTACGAGATGGCGCTGTTGACCTATCAGGAGGGCCTCGCCCTCGATCCCAATAACAACTCGCTGCGCAGGAACTACACGCGCTTTCAGGAGTTCTACGCGAGTTACGTCGCGCCTCAGGAGGTGGTCGACGAACAAGGAGCCAAGGATGCGAAAACGGACAATTGAGCTCGTGGTGATACTTCTCGCAGTTGCGGCGGTGTCTGCCGCCGGCAGCCGCGAGGTCCGGATCGCGCTCCTCCTCAAGCCCGAGCTTCCGATCGACGGCACCGAGGATTTCTATGTCGGGCCGATCATGATCGAGCCGAGGGAGGGGGAGAACGTGCAGTCGGTGGATCTGACGGCGGCACGGGAGTTCGAGATCTACCTGCGAAAGATCCTCCGCCGGGACGCGCAGCTGCACTTGATCCCGAAGCAGAGCGAACTGAAACCCCCGTCGACCCATCTCGCGGCCCTCCTGATCGACGGCGATTTCTGGAAGGCGATCGGGGAGGAAACCGGCGCGGATCTCATCGTTGCCGCTTCGATCGACGTCAAGATTCTCGATCGTGCCGGCTATACCACCGAGGAGTACGTCTCCCCGCAGGACGGAAAGACCTACTTCCGGCAGGTCATGATCGAGGAGACCGGTTTCAGCTACGACATCCTGTTGGTGGTGGTGGACGCGAAGACAGGGGTCGCCGTCCACCAGGAACAGATCTCCGACTTTCAGCCCAAGAACGAGCGCAAGCTCGAAGAGTACACGGACATGTTCACCGACCTGTACACCCTCCAAAATCGACTGGTCGGCATCTTCGTTCCGCGTGCGGTACAGGTCAAACGTGCGTTGTATTCCAATTGAGATGCGGCTTTCCGGGTCGTGGTGGGACACTTCAAATCGAGATCGCGTCACAGGAACGTCCTTTGCATGAAACCCGGGATGATGCTGTGACGCCCCTCGGAGGTGATGCATGAGATTGTGGACGAAGGCGCTGATTGCCATCCTGCTCGCGGCTGCGCCCGCGGCCGCCCAGATGAATCCCTACTACCCGTACATCGGCGGCAAAAACAAGGTGCGGTGGGACAAGTTCGTCTGGTACACCTACGACACGCCGCACTTCCGGATTTCCTACTACGACCGGACAGAGCCGATGCTGGAGAAGGTGGCCTCCTACGCCGAGAGCGCCTACGACGACATTGCCCGCAAGCTGAACTTCCAGATCCTCAAGCCGGTGCCGATGATCATCTACGCGACCCACGCCGAGTTCGAGCAAACCAATATCATCGTCGGCTTCATCCCCGAGGGTGTGGGCGCCTTCGCAACCCCGGTCCGCAACCGGATGGTGCTGCCGATAGACCTCCCCGACAGCGAGCTCCAGGCCCTGATCCAGCACGAGCTGACCCACATCTTCCAGTACGAGATCTATTTCGGAGGGCGCCGGGGGCGGGCGATCTATGCGCGACCGCCGCAGTGGTTCATGGAGGGCATGGCGTCCTATTTTGGGGACGACGAGACCTCGCGCGACGAGATGTACATGCGGGATGCGGTGCTCTCGGACCAGGTCCCGTCGATCATGCGGCCGCCAGGCGGCTTTCTGGCCTACCGCTGGGGCCACAAGGTCTTCGAGTACATCGAGGAAGAGTGGGGTGAGGACGTCGTCCGCGACTGGGTCTTCGGTTTCCGCGGTAACTTCGGCGGCCAGATCGGACGGCCTTTGGCGAGGGTTCTCAACATGGACCCGGAAGAGTTCGATGCCGCCTTCAGGACCTGGTTGAGGAGAAAATACCAGAACTACGCCGATCGTGGCGTGCCAGGAGAATTCGGGCGCAAGTTCCGGGTGCCCGGTTTCACGAGTTCGAACCAGACCTCTCCCGACATCTCGCCCTCGGGCGACCTCGTGGCCGCCTTCACGACCTACAAGAACGACGTGGATGTGGCGATCTTCGGTCTGCCGGATCGGCGGCTCTACAAGAACCTCACCAAGGGCCTGACGAACAAGTATCGCTACCTCGTGGCGCAGGGCTTGACGGTCGGACCGGCCGAGGGGAGGGATCTCGCCTTTTCTCCCGACGGCAACTACGTGGCGGTCTTCGGCCGCACCGAAAGGGTGCGGTCGCTCCTCCTCCTCGATGTCCGCAAGGGCGGCATCGCCAAGCAGTACAAGATTCATCTGCCGGTCGACCAGGCGGCGCAGCCGGCCTATTCGCCAGACGGGCGGACTCTCGCCTTTCATGGCGTGGCCAACCAGCAGTACGACATCTTCATCCTCGACCTCGAGTCGGGCGCGGTGACGAACCTCACCGACGACCCCGCCTACGATGCGTCGCCCACCTATTCTCCCGACGGTACGCAGCTCGTCTACACCTCGAACCTGGGCGCGAACGGCAAGTTGATCAGACTGAATCTGTCGAATCCGTCGCGGCGAGAGCAACTGACCTTCGGACCCGGTGAGGACGAGGGCGCGGCGTACTCACCGGACGGTGAGCGGCTCTACTTCGTGTCGGATCGCCTCGAGGGGGTCTACGACATCTATCGAATGGATCTCGATACGCGCGAGCTGACCCGCCTCACCGACGTCATTGGCGGCGCCTTCAACCCCGTGCCGGCAGAGACCCTCGAAGGGGAGCGCGTGGGATTCCAGGCCTACTCGAACGGCATCTGGGGTTTGTATGGCGCGGACGCGAACCAGGGTGAGGACATGGGAATCTCCGAACCGCCATCGGTCGAGGTCGATCTCGAAGAGTTCGTGCCGGCGGTGAGCGTCGCCATCGACCCGACAAAGGGCAAAAAGGTCAAGGGGCGCAAGTTCTTTCTCGAGGACGCCGGCGCCTATATCGGTGTCGATACCGCAAGCTCGGTCCTCGGCCAGGCGTACATCACGCTGGCCGACCAGTACGGAGACCGCCGCATCCAGATCTTTCTCGACAGCATCGATACCTTCTCGAACTTCATGATCGGGTATTACAACTTGGAGCCGCGCCTCCAATGGGGCGCCACTGTCTATGACTCACGGACCTTCTGGGTCGCCGGATACGATCCGACAACGTTCAGACCGGCGGCCAGGCAACAGCTCTACCGATTCACTGCGGGAGAGTTCAACCTCCAGTACCCGCTGTCGACCCACTATCGGTTGAACGCGCGGGGTGGATATCTCGATCGCAAGTACGACCAGCCGTTCCTCGATCCTGGGACGGGCCTTCCCGCGATACGGAACGTCCACAACCAGAGCCCGTACGTGGGAGTTGGTGCCGCGGGCGACACGACATTCTGGAAGCGCTGGGGCCCGCACAAGGGAACGAGGTGGGAGACGCGCCTCTACTACGCCTACGACACCGACGCGGGCGGGGCCTTGACGAAGAACATTGAGTTCGACGGACGGGCCTACGTACCCCTGTCGCAACGAAATGAGCTCGCCTTCCGTCTCTGGGTCGGCATGGCGGACGGAAACCAGCCGTGGATCTACGCCTTTGGCGGTCTCGACACGATGCGTGGATATCCGACCCGGTCCCTTTCGGGCAATCGCACGTGGTTCACGAATATCGAGTGGCGGTTCCCGCTCCTTGACCGGGCGGACTTCGCCTTCCTCAGGCTTGGCGGGATTCGCGGCCGCCTGTTTCTCGACGTCGGTGCGGCATGGTTCCAAAACGCCGATGGCGACAGGTTCAACTCCTTCGGTGAGCCGGGCTTCACCTTCTGGGAAGACCGCACGCTGGTTGACGGCGTCTCCTCCTACGGATTCGGCATCGATCTGCTGCTGTTCGGGCTGCCGCTTCACTGGGATTGGATCAAAATCTGGGACTTCGACGAGGCGCTCACCGGGTGGAGGACGGACTTCTGGATCGGCACGAGGTTCTAGATCCGGCCTCTCGAAAAGAACGTCATCCCGATCGTGGGCCGGTACGACCCGAGCGGAGGGATCTGTGGATACTCGGTCGAGCGCTTCCGCCCGTCCCATAGGTCCTTCGACTCGCCCGACCTGAGTGTTGTTCGTGCTGGAGACGAGCAGCTTGCGAGGGTCGCCTTCGATCAGCGGTCGAGTGCCGGTCTCCCTCAGGATGAAATTCTGACTGGGCCAGCAAAGCTGGCCCGTCATCATTTCACTTGCCGGGATAGTACCCCGCAATCGTCCGAACAATCGCCTCGGGGTTGTTGACGGCCACGTTGATCGTGCGGAAGGCCTCCGGTGGCTTCTCGGATGGGGAGGGGTACCACAGCAGGTACTGGGACCGGAGGAGCTCCGCGATCCTGGCGTAGACCGCCGGCAGCTCATCCACCTGCTTGGGGAAGAAGGCCTCGCCCCCAGTCTCCTCCGCCAGCCCTTTGAGGACCTTGCGGCTCGAGAAATCGAGCTTTCCGACCCCGAGGCCGATCGAGAAGATCGGGATGCGCATGGTGTGGGCGAAGCGCTCGGCAACCTTCCAGTCGGTTCGAGAAGTCGTGTCCTCTCCGTCGGTGAGGAGGACGACCGCCTGGCGCCCGCGCCGTCCACGGAATTGCTCGAGAGATCGGACGACCGCGTCGTGCAACGAGGTCCCTCCCTCGGGGGTCACTGTGTCGAGGTCGCCGACCAGGGCTCTGATGTTGTCGGTCCAGTTGACCTGCACCTGGGCGTCCCACGAGAAGCGGATCAAAACCGCCTGATCACCCTCCTCGAGGAGCTCGTCGGTGAAGCCGCGCACCGCGCGACGGACCTTCGGAAAATTTTCGATCATCGAACCCGAGGTATCGACCGCGATGGCGAGTGATAGCGGAAGGTCCGCGGTCGTTCCGAAACCCTCGACCTCGACCTGCTCTTCGTCTTCGTAGACCGTGAAGTCGGCCAGCTCCAGGCCAACCAGCGGCATCCCTGTCTGGCTGAGGACAACCACCGGAAGCTCGACGAGCTCGACTCGCACTGAACCGATGAAGCCACCTCCACCGCCGAGGGTGTAGACGGCGTCTCCGCGCGTTCCGTCGGCATCCACCACCTCGGCTGAGAGGATCGCCGCACTCTGCAGCCTGGCAACCGGGACCTCGACGATGCAGGGACAGGTGGCCCATCGAGCGATCAGCTCGGCGTCCAGGTGAAGGCTGACCTGGTGGATGTCCTTGGTCCCTGCCGTGGTCGCGACGGTTACAGACCGGCGACCGTCGGTGATCGAGGACTCCGGCGCGAGAAGGATCTGGACCCCGATCTGGCCCGACGGGTTGTTGAGGACGATGGCGTCCTCGCCGAGGTAGTTGCCCTTGCCGTCGAGCGCGACCGCCCGGACCTCGGTCCGCCTGATGATCTCACCAAGCGGGATCGATACCGTCCAAGGCGCACGGTTTCTCCGACCGAGCCGCTGGCCGTCGTGGAAGAACTCCACCGATGCCGTGTCTGCAGGGGCCTCGACCTCGAGCTGGACGGCACCGAGACCACCGAGGTTTGGTGGCGGCTTGAACTTCACCGCGCCCTCGCGCGGAGGTGTGAGGTCGAGGGCGACCGCGTCGACCGGCGCGCCCTCTGGGGCCTCGAATGGAGCGTCGGCTTCGGCGACCTCGATCTCGTTGAACCACACTCCGGAAGCGGTCCCGTTCAGGTTCGTGATCGAGATTTCGAGGGTGTAGGTGCCGGGGTCCCACTCGCGGTACAGCATGCCGCTCCCATCAGGGTCGAGCACGATGACCCCGCTCGTGCGATCGATGATTTCTTCTCCCTGCCGCAGCGTCGTGACGGCCCTCACCCGCTCGCCGGCTCGCTCACGATCTTCCGGCGCGATCTGAAACACGACTCCCATGACGGTGCCGTCACTGCCGCTGCCGAGAGCCTCGACCGCGGCGCTGAGCGCGAGCGGTGTGGTCTGCGCGAAAGCAGACAACGAAGCCAGTAGCAACAAGGTCGAACAAAGGAGTTTGGCTTGCATCGATTCACCTCGGGATGCGCGGTGGCCCGGGACGCGTCGTGTGCCGGCATCGCGGCAGCTCGCGTCCGCACGCAAATGTTTTCTATTTCAGGAGAACAGCAATACAAGAACGGTTAATCCTCATCAACGTTCGTCAGCGGATTTCGATCGGCGATTCGGCGAGGATCTGCCGACTTGCCCCGGAGATATACCGTACCACGTAGCGACCGGCCTCGAACGGAGCCGCCAGCGTCACAGGACTGCCGAGACTGGCATAGGTCGAGTCGATCTCGTGGCTCGGGTCCGAGCCTTCCCGCGCCACAGTGATGAAGTCGCCCGACCCTGAGGTGCCCGTCCACGAGACCTCGAAGCGGGTGCCGACGCCGACCACCCGAGGCACCTCGAGGATGAGCTCGACCGCGACCACCGCCAGAGGCTCCCGTGCCAATACCTCTCCGTCCGAGGCGCGGACGTAGCGGAGCTCGTAACGGCCGGGTGCCTTCGGCGCTGTCAGGCGTGCCGGGTTGCCCGCCGAGGTTGGCGAGAAACTCCGGTATTGGTCGTCACCTTCGCCGACGGAGGCGATGCTCAGGTAATCCTGCTCGGCGTCGGGACCTGTCCAGGACACCTCGATGTCGGCGTTCGGGGAGCATTCCGTGGGCCCGTCGAGCTCGGCGAGGACTTCGAATATGTCGATCGAAGACCGGGCCACCGTCTGGCCGCGACGGCTGAGATAGCGGACGACATACTCACCAGGAATTGGAGGAGATGCCACAGTCGTCTGTCCACCGTCACCGATGGGCATGCAGAGGACGGCTCCCGCGCGGTCGGATGCGGCGCGATCGATCATGAGGTGGTCTCCAGTCAAGCTTCCCCCGCTCCACGCAACGGTGATTGATGATCGGATCTCGGCGCGCTCGGGCACGTGCAGAGAGATCCTCCGGCGGGCGGATTGGAAGGCGATTCGGCCGAGCAGCTGGAGGACACCGTTTCCGATGTCTGTGGCGAACCGTACCTCCAGATCAGTCGGAGCGTCTGGAAGGGTGAGTGGTATTTCGCCGGTCGGGCCCGGGGCCCGTGACCTCACGACGAAATCCGACAACGGCGAGCCGGCGACAGCGAGCATCAGCCAGTTGTCGCCGGCGGGCGCCCCCCAGAACTGGAAGAAGGCCTCATCCCCGGCGAGAGGGCGCTCCGGATCGACCTCCAGGGTCACCTCCGGTGAGGTCGAGAGTGCGAGGTCGACTGCGCGGCCGCTGCCGTTGTGGATGAGGCCGGTGAGCTCGATCGTCTCGGGGCAATCGCAACTGATCGTTGCTCCGTAGCGGCCTGGGGGCAGTCGGAACCGCACGCTTCCTTGATCGATGGGAGCAATAATCTCCTCATCAGCGGTCGGGCCGTTCAGGCTCATCGACGCGTTGTTCAAGGGCTTGCCGTCTCGCGCGAGATCGAGATCGAACAGCTCCGGCCGTGTTGCACCGGAACCGGAGGGAAGCATCGCCCACTTCAGAAGACCGAGGAGCGTGGCGGTGTCGGAGGCGTTCCGGGTCGGTGTCAAGCTGCTCAACGCGCCGGCCATAGCCTGATCGAGGTCGATGCCGATAACCCTGACCTCGATCGAATCGTCGTCTCGAGAGAACCGGTCCAGAAGGCCACCGAGGTCTCCCGAACACAGGTCAGCGCCTGCGGTGAGGACAACAATCCTGCGGTTTCCTTCGACGCTCGCGAGCCGAAGGGCAGTCTCTTCGATCGCACGCACGAGTGGTCGCCCGCCACGGGGATCGAGGTCGCCGAGGGCTGCTGACCACGCTGCACGATCAATGGCTCCAATCGGCAGAATCCGGCCGACGTCCTCGCAGCCGGTGCTCTCCGAAATGTCTGATCTGCCTCCAAAGGTGCTCAGACCGACCTCGGTGCGGAGATCCGAGAGGGCGGGCGACGCGATGAAGGCACTGATGGCGGAGCGAACAGCAACGATGCGTGGCGTGTGGTCGGGAAGCGGTCGCCACATCGCGTTCGACTGATCGAGCACGAGCTCGATAACGTCGGAGCTGTGAGCGATCGAGGCCGTCGCGATCGCCCAGACGAGAAAAAGGGGCCGCAGTCCGCGTGCCATGATTGCAATAGTAGCTCGAAAAAACCGCCCGCCGAGGGGCGGGCGGTGGGATTGCGGGGAGTCGGTTGACTGCTAGCTCTCTTTGAGGGCTGCCAGAAGATCGAGCATCGCCTTCTTGCCGTCGGAGAAGAACATGAGGGTGTTGTCAGCGGCAAAGAGTGGATTCGGGATGCCGGCAAAGCCCGGGCTGAGACTGCGCTTGACGATGACAACGGTCCGCGCCTTGTCGACATCGATAATCGGCATACCGGCGATCGGGCTTGACGGATCCGTCCTTGCGACCGGGTTGACGACGTCGTTGGCGCCGAGCACCAAAGCCACGTCCACCTGTTCCATGGTCGCGTTGACCTCGTCCATTTCCTTGAGCTTCTCGTAGGGCACGTCGGCTTCGGCCAACAGGACATTCATGTGGCCCGGCATGCGGCCGGCCACCGGGTGGATGCCGTATTCGACGTTGATGCCCTTGTCCTCGAGGAAATTCGCGATGTCGCGCACCGCGTGCTGCGCCTGCGCCACCGCCATGCCGTAACCGGGGACGATCAGGACCTGTTGCGCGACCTCCATGGTCATCGCGATCTCGTCGGCCGAGGCGGATTTGACGGTCTTGTAGACCTCATCGGCATCCGGTGTGTCGGCGGTCGGTCCCATGGTGCCGAAGAGCACGTTGGCCAGCGAGCGGTTCATCGCCTTGCACATGATATTGGTGAGAATCAGACCCGAAGCGCCGACCAGCGATCCGGCGATGATCAACACGGTGTTGTTGATGACGAATCCGGTGGCCGCTGCGGCGAGGCCGGAGTAGGAGTTCAGGAGCGCGATGACAACAGGCATGTCTGCGCCGCCGATCGAGAGGGTCAGGACCACGCCCAGCACGCCGGCCACACCGACAAGGACCCAGAAGAGGACCGAGTTCGACGGATTCATGACGAGCAAAACGCCGAGAGCAACCGCGGCGATGGCGGAAAGGCCTTTGAGCACGTCCATGCCCGGGAAGCGGTCCTTCTTCATCATCAGCATGCCGCCGATGATCACCATCGAGACGGCGAAGATGATCGCGAGCGGCGTGAATCCGAGGGTCTGGGCGTACCAGATACCGGAGGCGGCCACCACCGTCGAGAAGCCGTACTTGATGATCTTCTGCCAGGTGTAGAGCTTCCATTTGACACACAGGAACTCGGCCAGCTTGCCGAAGGCGACATACGAGCCGAAGAAGGTGACCGAGCCGATGATTCCGGAAAGCACGGTCGCGACCTTCATCTGCATGTCGCCGCCGACTGTGCCAGCGTTCACGGCGTTGAAGGTGGCGATGAGAGCGGAGCCGGCGACCAGCACCGAGGCGCCGCCGCCGAAGCCGTTGAAGAGCCCGACCATCTCGGGCATCGACGTCATTTTGACCTTGATCGCGGCAACGGCTCCGATCAGCGATCCGATGCCGATGCCGAGAATGATGTAGGTCCAGTCCCACGTGCCGCTGGCCAGGGTGGCGACGATCGCCAGCACCATGCCGAGGGCGCCAAGCTGGTTGCCGCGCACCGCGGTCCGCGGATGGGCGAGCATCTTGAGGTCGAGAATGAAGAGAATCGCCGCGATGAGGTAGACGATGTTGGTGATGTCTTGCATTGCCATGGCTTTGCCCCGCCTACTTCCGCTGGAACATCTTCAACATGCGGCCCGTGACGAGAAAGCCGCCGACCACGTTGATCGATGCGAAGATCACCGCCACGAAGGCCATGATCTTCGCCAGTTGATTGAAGGTGGGGTCGCTCTCCAATACGCCCGCGAGAATCAGCGCGCCGATGATGGTGATGCCCGAGATGGCGTTGGAACCCGACATGAGCGGGGTGTGAAGCGTGGGCGGCACCTTGGTGATGATCTCGAAGCCGACGAAGATCGCCAGCACGAAGACCGTGACGAGCATGACCAGGCTACTCATGTCACTCGCTCCCTTCGCTCGAGGCGCCCATGGCCTCGAGGACCCTCGGATTCACCACCTTGCCGCCCTGCGTGATGAGGGTGCCCTCGGTGATCTCGTCCTCGGTGTCGATTTTCAAGTTGCCCTCGTCCACCAGGTGGAGGAGGAAGGTGGCGACGTTCTTGGCGTACATCTGGCTGGCGTGGAAGGGGACCGTGGTTGGGATGTTTTCAGGCCCGATGATCTTGACCCCGAACTTGACGACCGTTTCGCCCGACCTGGTGAGCTCGCAGTTGCCGCCGCGCTCGGCGGCAAGGTCGACGATCACCGATCCCGGGTGCATGCCCTTCACCATTTCTTCTGTGACCAGGATCGGCGCCTTCTTGCCGGGGATGGCGGCGGTCGTGATGACGACATCCGACTCCGCGATGACCTTGGTCATCATCTCCCGCTGCTTGCGGTAGAAGTCCTCGCCGAGTTCCTTCGCGTAGCCGCCCGCGTCCTCGGCCGAGTCGGTCTCGAGCTCGAGCTCGACGAACTTCCCTCCGAGGCTTTCGACCTGTTCCTTGACGGCCGGGCGCACGTCATAGGCTTCGACGATGGCGCCGTTCTTTTTGGCCGAGGCGATAGCCTGCAGCCCGGCAACGCCGGCGCCGACCACGAAAACCCTGGCCGGCGCGATGGTGCCGGCGGCGGTCATCATCATCGGAAACATCTTGGGGAGCTCGTTGGCGGCGAGGAGAACGGCCTTGTAGCCTGCGATGGTCGCCATGGACGACAACACATCCATGCTTTGGGCACGGGTGATGCGGGGCATCATCTCCATCGAAAACAGGACCGCGCCTTTTTGGGCCACGGCGTTGGTGGAGTCGTGCTCCGTCAGCGGTTCGCAGAGCCCGACCACTGCCTGCCCATCCCGCATGAGGTCGAGATCCGCCTTGCCCCGTTCCGGGTTGGCGCCGAGCGCGCGCACCTGAGCGACCAGATCGGCCTGCTTGAAGACCTCGGCGCGCCCGGAAACCAATTTGGCCCCCTTGGCGCTGTACTCGTCGTTCAGGAAACCCGCCGCGTCTCCGGCGCCGCTCTCGACGACCACCTCGATTCCGGCCTTGGCCAGCTGGGGTACGAGAGCGGGGACCATGGCGACGCGAGCTTCGTTCGGAAAGCTCTCTCTGACGATTCCGACGATCATTGTGCGTCCCTTCTTTCGTGGCCGAGGCACCGGGAGGCGCTCGACCACGGTCTGTTGTTGAAGGAGGCGGGCAGGGGAGAAGCGCACCCTGTGCCCACCGTCGCAAGATGCTACCACCTTCCTTAACCGAGGAAAAGATCTCTTGCAAAAATATTCACAATGTTGACCGGGCGGGACTTTGTGCGGTTCCATGGGTCGGCCGCGACGCCGCCGGCGGGTGGCGATACATTGGCATGCAACCACAGGCGAAGGCCCGGCGGGTTCGGTCGCTTTCACCCCGTTGATGCCCGATGATTTCCCTTGGAGGAGATTGGCCCTTGAACTTGAGGATCTCGAGGTGTGTTCTTCTCGCTCTCGCTCTGCAGGCCTTCCTGGTGCCCACCTCGCGAGCGCAGGGCGCCGCTGAGAGGCGCGGTGAAATCGGTCTTTAGCTGGGGATTCGCTGGGCGGACAGCGATATCGTTCCGGACGACACCAGCCGTAGCAGCGAGGCATGGGGGATCGAGGGCGCGTGGGCTTTCAACGAAAAATGGGCCTTCTTCGGAGACCTCAATTGCTCAACCCATCACAGCAAGAATTTCTGCCTGGAGACGGAAAACTGCAGAGCGCTGACACCCGAGGCCGAACACAAGGTCCTGACCCTTGGGGTCGAGCGTCGCTTCAAAAAGGGGCCCAAAGGGGGAAGCTGGGTCCTCGGTCTCGCGACCGGGGGCTTGGATGTGGAGTGGAACGGCGTGCAGCTCCACAACGGCATTGTATCGCTCAGCTTCGGGCGGCGTTCGCCTCTCGGCCCCGGGCTTCTTCGCTGGTGTCTCCGGGTGGAGACGGGGCTCTTCCCGAACACCGACAACCAGCTCCTCGGCGCTCTCGACGAAATGCGCCAGACCAGCGCCGTCCTTCTCGTCGGTTGGGGAGCGGGCTTCGGAAGCCGGCTGCGAAAGCAATGCGCGTCCTCTGCTGTTAAACTCCCGGCGATGGGGCACATTTTTGTCACGAGGTTTTCGGTCCCCAGGTCCGAGGACCCGCTCAACGCCCTTCGGCACGCCGAACCCGAGTGGCTCGAGGGAAGGCTTGACCTTTTCCGGCGTTTCTTCGTTCCGAGCGTCGGGCGGATCGGCGTGCCGGCGGTGCTCCTGTGCTCGTCGGAAAGTGCAGCGTTTGTGAGTGATCGGGTCGCCGATTTGAGTTGGATCGATGTTGTCGTGCAGGACGAGTGGTACGGCGGATGGACCGGTGATTCGGACCAGGTGGTGACGCGAATGGATTCCGACGACGCCATTCACGGGGAGTGGCTTGCCACTGTCGACGCGGCCCCGGTCGAGGCAGAGGTCTGTTGCACCAGGGAGTTTCTGCGCTACGACGATGCGACCGGACGGCTGTGCGCCTATTCGCGCTCCGATCCCTCACCGCTGGCCGCGTTCCGTGGCGGGAGAAATCCCTTCGCCCACGACCATGCCGAGCTGACGCGACATTACCGGGTGCACGATGTCCGAGGACCCTACCTGCTCCAGGTATTTCACGGCGGTAACGTCAGCAGCCGACGTCCGTCGTGGTACCGGCGTCGCCTGCCACTGGAACGACTTCAGGCATTTGGCATCGACGCAAGCACGGTGAGTCGCTAGAACCTGAGATCGATTCGCCCATTCCAAACGCCAAGCTGATTCGACGACACCGGTGCCACCCTTCGCATTGTTTGAAATGGTCGCTCTCCAGTTACGTGACGCTCTGAGGGCAAACAATGCGCAGAGTGGCACCTCGCCCGTCGATGCTCGAAGGGCTCACCGGGTTCTAACGGTCAGTGAGCGGCAGCGAAACGACCATCTTGGTGCCGCTGCCGCCGCGAGGCTCGGCTTTAATGCTTCCGCCGTAGGATTCGACGATGGCCCTGACCAGGGCGAGGCCGAGGCCGGTGTGCCCGGATTCGCCGACATCGTCGGGCCGGTAGCTGAAGAACCGGCGGAAGATCTGGCTGCGGTGCTCTTCAGGAACCCCGGGCCCCTCGTCGGCCACCGTGACCTCGGCGGTCGCATTGGTGGCGCGAAGGGCAACGGTGACGCGTCCGTGAGGCGGCGAAAAGCTGACCGCGTTGTCGATCAGGTTCTCGAAGACCTGCGTCAGCCGGTCGGCCGAGGCCTCGACCGTGACCCAGGCGTCGGCGAGCGCGAGATCAAACGAGATTCCGGAGCCGGAGTTGCGCAGCCGGAAGCTCTCGACTAGCGCATTCAGAAGCTCGTCGAGATGCACGGGCCCTCGCTCCTCGTCGTCGAGGTTTGCGTCGATCCGTGAAATCTCCCTCGCTTCGGAAAGCAACCGCTCCATGCGCGCGACGTCTTTCTGGATCATCTCGAGGAAGCGGCGCCTCTCACCGGGCTCGACGTCTTCGAGGGCCATGTCGGTCGCCGTCCGAATCGAGGCAAGAGGGTTCTTGAACTCGTGCGACACGTCCGCCGCAAAGGCTTCGGTGGAGCGGAGGTGCTCCTCGAGCTGACGCGTGAGCTCGGCGAGCGCGCGTTCGAGATCACCGATCTCATCGCGACGGGTGCTGGTCTTGAACCCGCCCCTGAGACGGCCGCGGCGGTCGAGGATGTCGCCGGCACGTTCGCGGAGCCGCGCCAACGGCCGGGCAATGGTGGTGGCCGCGATCAGGCTCAGGAGGACGGCCGCCCCCAGGCTGAGCAGAAAAACCTTGAAGACATCCAGGCGCACCGCATCCAGAGCCTGGAGGATACGACCCGTCGACTGTGAGACGAGAACGAGCCCCTCGACCCCACCCTCGACCCGCACCGGGATGGCGATGTGGAGCGTCACCGACCGGCGAGGGGCCGGGCTGATGCGGGTGGCCGCCCCATACCGTCCCGCGAGGGCGCTCTGCACTTCCGGACGAGACAGGAGATCACTCGAAATATCCGTATCGTGCTCGGAGCCCGACCCGCGGGTCGTCCCGCGGAGCACCCTGAAAGGAAGCGATCCGAGGCGGTAGAGGAAGCTCGCCTCGTTGGTGGCGGATTCCTCCGCTCCGGTGGCTGCCGAGTCGCCGTTTTCCCGGCGCGGGCCGAGCAGAGCCGAGTCGGCGACGACTTCTCCGTCGAGACCGACGACCCGCAATCTGGCGAGGTGACGCTGTCCGAGCTGCACGAGGATACGTTGCGCGTCCTCTGTGTCCAGACGATCGCGAGCCTCAAGGGCCGCGGCCAGGAGCCGCCCTTCCTGGGCCATCGTGCGCTCCTGCGCCACCAGGAGATGCCGCTCGTAGGTGTCGAGGAAGAGCACCCCGCCGATTGGCAGGAAGACAAGAAGGACGTTGAAAGCCAGCAATCGCAGTGAGATGCGAGCAGGGTGGCGAAACACGGTTCAGTCAGACTCCTCGGTGTAACGGTAGCCCAGACCGTAGACCGTTTCGACCCCTTCGAATGACTCGTCGATGGCGAGGAACTTCTTTCGGATGCGTTTGATATGGGAGTCGATTGTCCGATCCGAGACAAAGGTGTCGTGCGGGTATCCCTCGTTCATGAGCTGCTCGCGAGTCTTGACGTGGCCCGGCCGACGGGCCAGCGCGTGGAGGATCATGAACTCGGTGACGGTCAGACCGACGGTTTCCTGGTCCCACCGCGCGGTGTAGCGTCGCAGGTCGAGCTCGAGATTTCCCACCCGGAGCAGTTCTTCGTCCGATCCGGCTGAAGATTCCCTGCCGAGTGCCACCCTCCGGAAGAGGACCTTGACCCTTGCGAGGAGCTCACGCATCGAAAAGGGCTTGCAGAGATAGTCGTCGGCGCCCAGCTCGAGGCCGAGGACGCGGTCGAACTCCTCGTCGCGAGAAGTCAGAAAAATGATCGGTACGTTCTCCGACACCGCGCGGATCTTGCGGCAGAGCTCGAGACCATCCATGCGGGGCATGATGATGTCCAGGATCACGAGCTCTGGGAGCTCGTGCTGGAAGGCCTCCCAGGCGGTGAGACCGTCGCCAAAGGACTCAACGCGATAGCCCTCGCGTTCCAGAGCGAAGGCAATGTTATCCCGAATATTCTGCTCGTCCTCGACCACCGCGATGTGTTCGGCCATGCGTCGAGCGTAGCCGACCGCCTCGATCAGTGCAAACCACTCATGAGAAGCGCGAGGCTGCGTCGGCGACACCGGTGCCACCATTCGCATTGTCATCATGATGCGTCTGGCGGGACCATCCGGAAGACAATGCGAATGGTGGCACCTGACTCACCGAAGCAGGAAGCGCTCACCCGAGGATGGGTCTTTCAAAGAAAACGGCGCCGCGAAAGCGGCGCCTGTGCAAGGTGGGAGCTGACTCCCGGGTTTACTTCTTCGCAGCAGCCTTTTTCGGAGTCGTCTTCTTGGCTGCGGTCTTCTTGGCTGCGGTCTTCGGCTTGGCTGCCGATTTGGTGCGGAGCTTGTCGACGGCGACCGTCAGATCTTCGACCTTCTTGGTCAGCGCCTCGATCTCGTCCTTGGTGGGCACGCCGATGCGATGGATGACCGCCGTCATCTGGTCGTCGACCGTGCGACCGAAGGTCTCCCAATAGCTCTCGGCGACGGTTTTCATGCCGGAGACGGTGCCCTTCGCCTTCTCGACCTGTTGCTTGCTTTTGCTCTCGAGCTTCTGGCCCTTCTCGAGAAGGTTGGAAAAAAGCTTTCCACCCTCTTCTTCGGCCATCGCGACCGCACCGAGGCCCGCGAGCCACACCTTGTGGGCGGATTCCATGATGTCGTTCTGCAGCTCTTTGCCCTTCTTCGTTGCCATGTGCTGTCCTCCTTGCCGAATCGCCGGCGTTTCTTTGCTTCAGTTTCGCTTCTGCCGCGTTGCGGCATATCTCACAGTGGAAAAGATAACGCGCTGCGGCATGGATGTCAAGTTTTTCTGCCGCGTTGCGGCAGAAAAATTTTTAAGTTATTTAAAATAAACAACTAAATTTTCGTATGAACTGTGGTGATTTCTCTCGATTCGGCCTGATTCTGGTTGACGTTCTTGCCGCGGGGCGGCGATATCGCGCTGAACGAGGCTATTCCCAGCCCTCCGGATACGAGGTATCGACCTCGATTGCCGACTTGACAAGCTCCTTGGCGGCCTTTGCATACGGCAGGAGGGCGAAGAGACTGCCCTTGGCGAGCTTGAGCTTGCCACCCATCAGGCCGACGATCGGATCCGTCTTGCCGGCAAGGACGCTCTTCCACGCGGCGGGTTCGGCCTTGATGAGGTACGGCGTGTCTTCGAGGTCATTCTCGGAAGCGGCCTTGGCGCTTCGGCAGTCGCCGTGCCAGAGATCGGCGATGACCATGCGCTCCTCCGGGATACCCATCTGGGTGTCCGGTGTCATCACCATGGCGATGGCGCCCTCCCACTTCTCGGCAGCCTTCTTGTAGTTGCCATTGGCGTTGATGCTGTCATTCCAGAGCTTCGCCCAGTCGTCGGTGAAGATTTCTGCTCCCATGCGTCCTCCTCGTGCCTTGCTGCTAAGGATAGCCGATGCGACGACACCCCTCAAGCACCGTCCATGAGAAGCGCGAACGGGCGCGCTTCAAGCGCGTCCGGTAACGTAATGAACCGCATCGTCGCGAAACCGACCCACGTACCGCCGAAAAGGCTCCGTGACGACCCGGGGCACCGAGAGGTACATGAGGTGGCCCTCGGTGTCCTGGGTGGCCTCGAAGAGCCACGAGGCGACCTGGTGGATGTTGACCCGTGCGATGTCTCTCCGGCTGAACGCGTTGGCGAGGTACAACGGCGCCAGGTCTCTGGCCTCTGCTTCGGCGAGGCTGACGGTCCACGGCTGGGGCCTCAGATCGGTGGGGAAGCGCTTGAGCTCCTTCGGCGGACGGTTCCGAATGGCGTAAAGGAATAGCCGGTTGAAGGCATTGGCCATGAGGCGTGGATTGATGCAGCGGATTGCGGGGACGTAGAACACGTGTTGGCGGTTCGGAGCATCCTCGCCGATCTGGTCGAATGTACCGTCAATCCCGTCCTTGAGGCGCATGAGATCGGTGAGCAGCTCGCCGTCACCGGTTCGCAGTCGGAGCGGAAAACGCCAGAAGGGCACCAGGTCCCAGCCGGCCTCGTCGGGTAGGGGAATGTGACCGTAGGGCACATCGACCTTGCGCCCCTCGACGACGTCACACACGCGATGGCAGTTATGGCAGAAGTGAAGGACCGCGTCGGGGTCGAATGAGAACTCATGGCCGCAGGTGGGACACTCCATCGGCACGAAACGAAGACCGCGGCCCGGTTTTCGCGCCTCATGGGGGAGCTCGACAAGCGTCGATTCATCGATCCTCGGGGCGGGACCTACCACCGAACCCGCCGCTCCATCGAGAAGAACGGTTTCGTCGATGTCGGGTCCGCGGACCTCGGCGATCCACCACGGGCGCCACACCACGGCCGTCACCTCGCGGGTGAACCTCGAGCCGAGCTTGATCACCTGAATATCGCGAGCCAGACGCTTGCGGTCGAGGTCGCCGAAGCCTTTTTCCAGATCGTCGTCGCTCCCGTCCATCGGCAGCGTCCTCAGGTCGGGTGCGAGATCGACCGCCGGCCGCAACGCCCGCAGGTAGCTGAGCTTGCCCATCGGCGGAAGCTCGACGGCCGTTGTCGCGCTCAGCGAGGCCTCGATGGTGCCGACCTCGAACCTGAGGAGCTTCTCGTGGTCCCTTGGTGAACGACCGAAGGCGGCCTGATACAGGGTGCCCATACCGTGGCGGTACGGCGTCAGGAAGTGCATGGTGTGGCCGACGTGCAGGTTGTCCGCAAGCCTCGCCCGGTAGCTGTCGGCCTTTCTCGAGACCGCGATCTCGGCACCGTCGATGGCAGCGTCGAACTCGGTCCGGTTGACGAGGGCGCCGCTCGGCGTGGACTCGGTCGCGTTGCGGGCCAGCGGCGCGACCATGCGTCCGTACAGCTTGAGGTAGTACTGGTAACGATAGTGGTCAAGGAGCGCTTCGCGCAAGACGTTGCTGTCGTAGACCCTTTCGGGCAGCGTGACCAGGAGAGTCTCCTCGTGACCCACGACGAGGTGGTCGCTGCCGCAGAATCCACAGTGGGCCATGTGGTGGAGCACGGGCACGGGAACCGCGGCACCACACTCAGTGCATCGCACCTCGACGCAGTAGTGGTTTTCGATGACCGTTTCTTCGTCATCCTCTATGGCGGCTGGCGTCGAGCTTTTCGGTGACGTCCTCCGGTCGGCTCTGGGTTTCTGATTCTGGGCTGCTCGCACGGTGTCCCGAAGCTTCTCGACAAGACGTTGACCCTCGTCGACTGGTTTGTTGATGAGAGGGCTCAGCGGCGTGTGGACGAGGGCCCAGAAACCGCCGACGATCATGCTCGGCACGTACATCCACAGGTCCTGAGTGCCCTTGGTCAGGATCAGGCTGAACTGGGCGAAGAGCACACCAAGCACCGCCTCGAGGGTCGGACGCCCGAGCGCGGCGAGACCGGCTCCGGGCAATACGGCGTTGAGCGCGATGGCCAGCTGTGGAGGGGGTTTTCGCGGCCGGAGGAACACGCCGGAGGCTACCGCGGCGAGGGGTGGCAACAGAACGGCGACGATGGTCCAGCCGGCCGTCACACGAGCTCCCTGACGCTGATTTCTCCGCGTGACAGGGCCTTCAGGATCGGCACCACGCGTTGTGTGTCGTCGATGCCGAAGAACGGATCGGCGAGCGCCCCCTCGAGAAGCCTGAAGAGGGCTGCGAAGGCGGCGTCATCGTTGCAGTCGCTCTGAAGCACAGCGCGGCAGGCGTCGAAATCCTTACCCTCCGGAATGCCCCCGGCAAGGATCCGTTGTACGAGGCGGCGGTGCTCGTCGATGGCGTTGGGGAGGTCCTCGGTCATGGCCTCTTCCATGATAGCCGTTACTCAAAAACGCCGCCTGCGAGCGAGACGGGAGGAGAGTGCGCGCATGTCGGAACTCCGCGGGAAAAGAGTCGTTATTTCGGGAGCGTCGAGCGGCATCGGTCTTGAGACGGCGCGAATGCTGGCCTCGCGGGGGGCCGAGGTGTGCCTGACCGCGAGGGGCGAAGAGGCTCTGTCCTCGGCGGCAGAGGATGTCGGCGAGCGCGCATGGACGTGGCCGTGTGACGTCTCCGATGCGGCTTCCGTCGGAGCTCTGGTCGAGCAGGTGCGGTCGCGCTGGGGAGCGCTCGACGGCCTCGTCAACAACGCCGGCAGTGCTCCCATGGCGCGCCTGGACGAGACTTCGGACGAGGTGTGGGAGGCGTGCTTTGCGGTCAACGTCCGCGGGCCCTTTCTTCTCTGCCGAGAGCTTGGACAGCTGCTGCACGGAGGGAACTCTCCAGCCGTCGTCAACATCTCTTCGACCCTGGCCGAACGGGCGATCCCGGGAATGGCGGCCTACAACGCGTCAAAGGCGGCGCTCAACCAGCTCACGAAGTCGTTGGCGATGGAGTGGGCGCCTGATGTGCGGGTCAACGCGATCATGCCGGCGGTGGTCGACACCCCGATCCACGCGTCGCGAGGGATCAGCGCTGAGCAGCTCGACGCGATGGGCGAGATGCACCCGATGAAGCGGGTCGGCCGGCCCCATGACGTCGCCGCGATGATCACCTTTCTCTTGTCGGATGAATCAGCGTGGATGACGGGTACGGTCATCCCGGTTGACGGTGGAATACTCGCGGGCTGAAACTCGTGTTGAGTTTTGAGTTGTAAGTGTTGAGTTTCCGCCTCTCCTCCCTCTTCTGTGGGTGGGTGGGGGATAACTCAAAACTGAGAACTCAGAACTCTGTCGGTGCGGTGATTTCGATCCGGCGGGAGTCGTCGTCATGGATCGTGATCGCGACGCGCCAGACGCTCGCATCCTCGGGGATCCACCGTGCGAGGGTGTCCTTCGGCCACTCCACAGCAACGATGGCGGTCGGTTCTGAAAGGGCCTCCTCGAGGCCGATTTCACGCAGATCGGCGACGCTCTCTGCCACGCGGTAGAGGTCGACGTGGTGGAGGACGGAGATCTTTCCGGCCTTGCAGTCATAGCTCTGGACGAGAACGAAGCTCGGAGAGGACACGGCCTCGTCATCGCCACCGAGACCGCGGACGAGGCCGCGGACAAGCGTCGTCTTGCCGGCTGCAAGGTCCCCCTCCAGGAGCACGACATCACCCCCGTGGAGGCGACCGGCGAGCTCGGTTCCAGCGTTCTCGGTATCTTTCGCCGAGCCGCTCGTGATGGCTGCCGAGGGGCTCACCGGTCCTCGAGCTCGCGCCAGGCCTCGGCGACGAGCGACGGCAAGACCGATGCGGGCACCGCCGCGGGCCAGTCCTCGCCGCCGATCTCACCCGCGCGACCGTGGAGCCAGCACCCGACGATGGCGGCGCGCACCGGGTCGAGACCCTGGGCGAGAAAGGCACCGATCGTACCGGTGAGAACATCGCCGGAGCCGCCCGAGGCGAGGCCGGCGTCACCGGTCGGGTTGACGAACGCCGCGCCGTCCGGCTCCGCGATGACCGTCCGGAATCCCTTGGCCACGACAACCGCCCGAGCTCGCGCGGCGGCTTCTCGTGCGGCGGCGACGCGGTCCGAAACCACGTCTTCAGTCTTCCACCCCAGCAACCGAGCCAGCTCACCGGGGTGGGGTGTGAGAACCGGAGGATTTTTTCGACCGGCGAGGCGTTCCGGCCTTCCCGCGAGGAGATTGACGGCGTCGGCGTCGAGCAGGAGATCGCCTTCCCAGTTGTCGAGTATCCACTCGAGAGTCCTGTCGGCGCCCTCGCCGGTTCCCATGCCCGGGCCGGCACCGACTGCAGTCATACGGCCGAGCAGTTGTTCCAAACCCTCGGGACCCGAGACCTCGCCGTCTTCAGTGGCCGCGAGCGCGTGCGTCATGGCCTCCAGGCACGCGCCGTCGACGACCGGGACCGCGGGTCGCGGGACCGCCATCGTGACCAGACCCGCTCCGGCAACCACGGCCGCTTGCCCGGCCATCGCCACTGCACCGCCGCGCCCCTCGGCCCCGGCGACCAGGAGCAGGTGCCCGTAACTGCCCTTGTGGGAATCTGCGGAGCGGGTGGGCAGGAGCAGAGCCACGTCATCCGCCTCGACCCAACGGATATCGGATCCACCCTCGAGAACCGCCTCGGGGATGCCGATGTCGACTACCGCCACCTCACCACAATGGGCACAGGCCGGCGGCAGCACGTGACACTTTTTGAGCGCCGCGAATGTCACTGTCAGGTCGGCGGGCATCACCGGGCCCGGAACGCTCCCAGACGACCCACTCAGGCCCGTCGGCACGTCAACCGCGATCACTCTGAGGTCGGCCCCCTCGACCCGTTCGACGACGTCGGCCAACCTCCCGCCGAGCGGGCGATCGATACCGGTTCCGAGGAGTGAGTCCACGACGAGGTCAGGGGGGGTCGCCTCGAGTTCGGTTTCGAGCGCGGCGAGATCCTCACCATCGATCACGGTGATCGACAGTCCGGCTTTTTCGGCAAGCCGAAAGTTCTCTGCGGCGTCCGGACTCAGGGAGCCGGGATCCGCAAAGAGCAGCACGGAGACATCGAGACCGCCCCCGGCGAGAAGGCGTGCCGCGGCGAGCCCATCACCACCGTTGTTTCCACGTCCGCACAGCACGAGGATTCGTCGCGCGTCCGGGAAGCTGTCACGCAGCGCGTCGACCACGCCCGTCGCAGCGTTTTCCATCAAGGTCAGGCTTGGAACGCCCAGATCTTCGATGGTGTGTCGATCCGCCTCGCGCATCGCCTCGTTGTCGAGCACCGGAAGCATGCGATCCTCCTCCGAGGATTGTACCCAGAGTTCTTCACTCCACCCAGTGCAGAACGTCCCTGATCACGGACCACCTCGGTCTCTTTGGAAGGGCGGTGCGGCCGAGAATCCAGTGATCGCGAAGACGTGTCACGAAGCCATCTTTCTTCATGAGGTCGATCCACAGATCCAGGTAGCGCAGGAAATCATCGTCGCCGGCGGCGGTGGCGTAGCCGAGAGGCCACCCTGCGAAACGTTTGAAGGGCAGGACGACCTGGAAATCCGGGTGAATCAAGGTCCATGCGGACCCGGCCTCCGCGCTGATGAGAAGACCGTCGGCGGGTCGTGTCTCGGTCTCGAAGAACGCCGCCACCCTCGGTATTTCGACGACCTCAGCGTCGGGGAGCCGCCTCTCCACCATGCGTGCGAGGGCTGGATCATTGATGATTCCGAGGCGGAAGCCTCGTGCCGTCATGAGCTCTTCGAGGGTGTCGATGTCGGTGCGGATGTAGTCCGGCACGACGAGCGCCGGGTTCAGCTCGATATAGCTGCGGGTGAACGCAACCTCGATGAACAGGGTGGGGCTGGCCGCGATCCCTGACATGACAACGTCGCAATGATCGCGGTCGAGGTGGTGGGGAATCTTCTCGGGATGGTTGAAGGGCACGAGCTCGAGGCCGACATCGAGGTCGAGTGCCAGCTGGTTGGCCATCTCGATGTCGAAACCGACCACCTCGTTGTGGGCATTGACATACGAAAAGGGGAGGTTCTCGCTGAGATAGCCGACGCGAATCACCCCGCGCTCGCGGATCCGGTCGATCCGGGATTGGCCGTTGCGAAGAGGTTGGGGGTTCGGGACCGCTTCCTCGACCACTGTGGTGGGCGCCCGGTCTGCGATCTCCTCCATTCTTTCGATCACGCTGACCTGGTTCTCCGCTCGATCGAAGTACCACCCGAGATAACTCCGGGTGGCTATTGTGCACGCCCCCAGCAGAACCAAGGTTGCGGTGACGGCGGCCACCGTCCGTCGGCCGCTGATCCGCGCCCGGCCGGTGACGATGGCGGCGGTGATGGCGGTGAAGGTGAACAGGTGCATCGCACCGACCATCGACGACACATGCCCATTAATGATCCCGGACAGGAGGAAGAGATGGAAGAGATCGGAGGGCAGGTGGAACTGATCCAACAGGTATGGCACGGCAACGGATACTTTGGCGAAGAAGCTGGGCAGGCCGGCGCCGGCGAGCAGCGCATACTGCAGGAGCTCGAGTGGTCGGCCGAGAAACCAGGCGCCGAAAGGGATGAAGATCAGGGCCAGCAGCCTGCCGATATTGGGAAAGGGAAAACCGATCGGCAGGGTGATGTCGATGGCACTCTCGACCTCGTCACCGCCCATGTTGTGTGTCCGATAGAGATCCTTCAGGTTTTCGATCAGGAGCGGCAGAACGATGAAGTAGTTGTTGGCCGCGAAGGCTGTCAGCAGGGCGCTGCGCGACGAGCTCAAGATCTCGCGGTAAGTGAAAGGCGTGATGGCAGAGATGGCCAACGGAAGAACGACGAAGGAGAGGATGATCGCGGCCGAGATGTACATGATCATGTAGGCCTGGAGACGCCCGATCTCGTCCACGGTGATGGTCCCCGCGGCGCTGGCAGCGATCGCGAAGACGCCGTACGGGGTGAGGCCGGCGACCCAAAGGGTGACTCGGGACATCGCGTCGAGCATGACCCGCATCGGTTCGATCACTTTCTCTTTGCGGGTGATGCCGATCAACGCGATACCGACACAGATGCAGAAGACGACCACCGCCGGAACCAGGTTCTCGGCGAGAGAGCGGAACGGGTTCGCAGGAATGTAGAGGTCGAGAAAATCGACCGCTTCGGGGGGATTCAATAACGAGGTGCTGAAAAACCCTCCGGTCTTCCACTCGGGGAGGGCCAGAGGCATCAACACGATCACCGTGACGACAATGCCCCATAGAGCCAACATGACGATCGCGGCTTTCGCCGCGATATGACGAGCTGTGTCCAGCGTCAGGCCGCCGATGTTGACGATGAGGGCGAGGACAATGTAGGGGAGGACCGTCATCTGCATCAGGGCTACGTAGGCGTTGCCGATGATCGAAAGGCCTGCGCAGATCTCGCCGAGGAAGATCCCGCAGGCGACGCCCGCCGTCAAACCAATAACGATCTTGCGGGATAGGCTCACCCGACCTCGGGTCGGCTTCGGAGCTTTCGGCGTCGCGGAATCCGCTGCCTCGAAATCTCCTTGCGCCGACACTACTTGGCGATCCAGGGAGCGGTTTCGGTGGGCGGGCGCTGGTCGAAGAGGACGAGCTCCTCACCCCATTCGTCGATGCGCTTTTGGAGATGCTCGACGATCCGGTCGCGCCTCTTCATCAGTGCATCGATCTCACCCTTGCTCAGGTAGGGTGCGAGGGCTTGATCGGCCGCACTCCCGTCGAGCTCTTTCAGCGCGCTCCACATCTGACGGTCGCAGTGGGTCATTTCGTCAGGATAGAGCAGCTCTGCCGACGTCCCGAAACACCGCGAGCAGTCGATGAACCACAACCGCCAGTTGCCGTCGATCAAGGTGTTGCCGAGGTTGGCGTCACGGTTGGCAACCAGGTTGTCGAAGATCCGCAGCGTGCCGCGCTGCTGGTTGAATCGGGCGACCTCGGGCGGTTCGTAGCCCTGTTTCCGTCGATCGTTTTCGGTGATGGTGCCCTCGACCCAGATCTGGAGCGATCCCTTGTCGCCTCTCAGCTTGCGGACGACGACCGGGGCCACGCGACCGAGACCCAGGAGCCGATCGACCCGGTAGGCGGCGACGTCGTAGATGTAGGAGTCACGCCAGATGAGATAGAGCTTGCCACGACCGGTGGCGGTAGGGTCGCGGACGTTTCTCCGTTCCTCATCGATGTTCTTGAAAACCGCGTGGAGCCGCAAGGCCTCGCCTGCGAGGAGGACCTTGGTCGGTCGGCTGATCCCGACCGGGATCTTCGTTACCGAAACCACGGCGGCGGAGCTGAGGTAGCGTTCGATCGCCTCGTCGGACTGGAAGGGGAGGGGGCGGCCGTCGGCGTCGAGATAGAGGTAGCCCTCGTATCGCGCATCCGCGGCGGCTCCCGTGTCGAGGACGATTTCGCCCTGTTGCGCCGGGTCGGCGTCCTGACCCTCCGCGAGGGCCGCCGCGCTCACGAGCCCCGCAAAAAACACTGCGAGATGTGCTTTCTTCATTGACTTCCGGCAGCCTTTCTCGCTTTCATTCGAACATGCGAACTCATTCTACTCGAAGCGGCACCGTCAAAATGCTCGCGAAGCTGTTCTGCAGAACTCAAGGGATCAGTTGTGACCCCACGGCGCCGTCGCTGTCGCCGGTTCGACGTCGTAGAGGACCGTCTCTTCGCCGCGCTCGGCGATCAGCTCCTCGAAGTGTCGGACGATCGTGTCGCGGCGTTTGAGGAGCGCCTTGATCTGTGCCTTGCCGAGATAGGGGGAGAGGTGTTCCGTCACAGCGGCGGCGTCGAGGTTTTTGAGGCCCTTCCACATGCCCCGTTCGCAGAAGCCGATGTTCTCCAGCGGGTAGTACATACTCTTGGTGTTCCCGAAGCAGCGTGAGCAGTCGATGAACCACGCCCGCCAGTTGCGGTCGATCAGGAGATTCCCCAGATTGCTGTCGCGATTCGCGACCAGATTGTCGAAGACCTGCATGATCAAACGCTGCTGGTTCCAGCGCTGCGAGTCGGGGGGGAGGACGTCATGCGTGCTCGCTCGTTCGTTTTCGGTCACGGCCTTTTCGAGCCAGATCCTGATCGATCCGGGGTCATTGCCGATTTGGCGGCTTACGGCCGGCGGGACCCTGTCCATCCCGAGCAGGCGGTCGAGGATGTAGGCTGCGACGTCGTAGCCGTGCCAGTCGTGCCAGTCGAGGGAGAAGTGGTTGCGGCCGTTGATCCGCTCGGTCACCTTGTGCCGCTTGATATCGACGTCTTTGAAGACCGCATAGGCCCGGAAACCATCGCCCTGGAGCAGGACCTTACGGGGGAGGGTGATGCCGCTGCCCAGCGCCGAGATCTCGACGATCTCCGCCTCGCGGAGGAAGTGTTCGATCTCGTCGTCTGATTGGATCGGCAGTGAATTCCCATCGATGTCGAGGAAGAGATAGCCTTCGAATCGTTCGCCTGCCGCCTCCGGAAGGACACCGGCCGTATCGACCTGCTGCGCCTCCGTGTTCTGGCACCACACAGTGATCACGACGCCGAGCACGGCCACGCACGACAGCTTCCCCAGCCTCATCGGAAGTGCAGCCCCCTGATTTTGAATTTCCTGTGGCCATTTTAATGGATGAGGACCTGGATTGCACGGTCGAGGCGTTCAGTCACCCCAAGGTGCGGTGTGGGCCGATGGAGGAATGTCGTAGAGGACGCGATCTTCGCCTCGCTCGTCGATCAGCTCTTGAAAGTGCCGGACGATTTCGTCTCTTCGCTTGAGGAGAAACTTGATCTCGCCCCTATCGAGGAATGGAGAGAGCTCCTCATTGGCCATTTCAGCATCCAGCCGATTGATGCCCTCCCAGAATCTGCGCTCGCAGTGCTCGAATTCCTTGATCGGGTAGTACAGGGCCTCGGTCTTGCCGAAGCACCTCGTGCAGTCGATGAACCACATCCGCCAGTTGGGGTCGATCAGGAGATTCCCGAGATTGCTGTCCCTGTTGGCCACGAGGTTGTCGAAGATACGCATCAGGAGGTACTGCTGGTGCCAGCGGCGGTAGTCTGGAGGCTCGACCTCGAGCTTTCGAGAACGCTTGTGCTCGGTGACGGTCCCCTCGAGCCAGATCCTGATCGTGCCCGTCTCGCCGCCGACCGAGCGGACGGCTGACGGCGGTACTCTGTCCATTCCGAGCAGCCGGTCGAGCTTGAATGCTGCGGTGTCGAAGCGGTGGCTGTCGAACCAGTCGAGGGCGAAGTGCGTGCGGCCGTTCACCCTTTCCCGAACCTTGTGGCGTTCGACGTTGACATCCTTGAAGATCGCGTGCGCGCGGAAGCCGTCACCCTGGAGAACGAGCTTACGAGGGATCGTGATGCCAGAGCCGATGAGCGAGCACTCGACGACCTCGGCGCCGGCGATGAAGTCCACGATCTCCTCGTCTGTCTGGAACGGCAGGGGATTGCCTTCGACATCCAGGTATTGGTATCCCTCGAACCTCGCGGCTGAAGGGACGGAGATCCCGATCGCCGACGGCTTCAGCGCCGAGGAGGGATCGTCCGCGGCCTGGGCCGCGACCGTGGGCGAGGCCAGCAGGGCAACCGCAATGAGATGTGAAAGAAACTTCATGTCGCGCTCTTCCCCCATCGAATAATGACTTTACGAAAAGCGGCTCAATGGGTTGCGTTAGCGGTCCGCAAACGGTCCACCACGAGGCAGAGCGCTGCTGCGATCAATGCGGGAAACATCGGCTCCACATCCAGCGGATAGTCGCCGCTCTCGCGAAGGAAGATCCAGGAGGTCGAAACCGAGGCAGCCGCAAGCATGGCGGCGATGGCTCCGCCTTCGCTCGGCCTCCATCGAGAAGGGAGGTGAATGGCGAGCACCGGCAGCAGCAGCGTCGACGTGACCACCGAGCCGATGTCGTGCCATACCTGGACCGCCGAAGAAAACACCGTTGCACCGATTGCGGCCAGGACGGCCGAGAGGACGAGACCCATCCGAGTGCGCCGTCTGACCGTTCCGTCGTCTACCGGCGATCGGGAAAAGTCGTGGCCGACGGTGGTGGCGGCAATGAAGAGGTACGAGTCGAGGGTCGACATGACCGTAGCGAAGAGGGCCACCGTGAAGAAGGCCGCGGCCCACGGCGCCAGGACGAGCCCTGCAAGAGCTGGGTAGGCTGCCATGGGATCGGCGAGATCGGGCAGCAGCACGCGGGCCGCGAGCCCCGAATAGACGGTGAAAAAGTCGAAAACGATCCACATCGCCACCGACAGCAGCACGCCCCTGCGAGCGGTATCCGCGTCGCGGGCAGCGAAGACCCGCTGGTAGAACGAAGGCTCCACCACCGTCTGCAGAGCGATCAGGTACCAGACGACCACGGTCTGCCAACCGAGCCCGCCGTCCCATGACCGGTGGCTGCCTGGCAACGAGGTCCATAGACCTTCGAAACCGCCGGTGTGTGTGAGGGCGGCGGGAAGGAGGATGAAGAAGCCGCCGTACATCAGGACCAGCTGCAGCACGTCGGTTCGTACCACCGCCCGAAAGCCCGACAGCGCGACATACAGGGCCGAGAAACCGGCGCCGATCAGCACCGTTGTCATCATCGGCCAACCCGTGATCTGCACCAGGAGTGTGGCGACCATCAGCAGATAGGCCACGGGTACCGTCGAGGCATAGATCGCCGTCGCACCGACCGAGGACGCCCGTCGCCCGTAGGCGTCGGTGAGCAGGTCCGGGATGGTGATGGCTCCTGTCCGCCGGAGCCGAGGCGCGAGCCACAGGGCGAAGAGCACGGCGGCCAGGTAGTAGGGGACACCGAAAACGAGCCAGGTCGAAATGCCGAAGCGCCAGGCATACTCGCCGATACCGAGGATGCCGCCGTACCAGGTCGTGACCAGAGTCGCGATGAAGGCGGGCAGCGTCAGGCGCCGACCGGCGAGGAGGTAGTCGACACCGCCACCCCCGCGTCTGCCCGCGGACAACGCGAGCAGTGCCGCCGCATAGATCACGACGAGGGTGAGCGCGAGTGAGTTC
>JBFFBV010000021.1:0-56117 GCA_041560205.1 Candidatus Sulfomarinibacter sp. | reverse complement strand
CCACCCTCTCCGTGGTCGAACCCGTACGGGCTACCATGTCTCCTTCCAGTCGACCATCAGTACGGTCTTCGTCACTTCTCCACCCGCCCACCCTCTCCGTGGTCGAACCCATATCGACTGACCTTCCTTGACACCTGATGCATGCAACTCGAATTTTTGCCTGGGGTGATTCCAAATGAGGCGCGGTCTCGGGTAGAATTGGCGTCACAGAAACAGACCACCGCTATCCGAGCAACCTTCGCGAAGGGAGATGACGCATGGAAGACACTCCGCAAACCCCCCAGGACGGCGCCCCGCCGCCGCCTCCTGCCGAACCCGCCCCGCCACCGCCGCAGGAGTCGCCAGCCCAAGAGACCGTGTCGGAGAATCGCAACATTATGATCGTTCTCTCCTACCTGTGGCTTTTGGCCTTGATCCCGCTTTTGGTGGAAAAGGACGATCGCGAGGTCCAGTGGCACGCGAAGCACGGTCTCGTGTTGACGGTGGCCGAGGTCGTGGTGATGATCGGTCTGCAGGTCGTGGTGATGATCCTCGGCGCGATCAGCGGCGGACTGGGATGCATCTTCACGCTATTGATCCCGATCCTGCTGCTGGCCATCCTGATTGTTCATGTCCTGTGCATCGTCAAGGGCATCAACGGCCAGCGCTTCCTGATTCCGGGGATCAGCGAGTTCGCGGACAGGTTCTGATCGTCAGGCACCGTTGAGTCGAATCACGTGAACGCCGTCCAGCGGCCGTTCACCGCCGTCAACAGGTGACGTCGGGCCCACGACGCGCTACGCTGCCCGAATGAAGAGCGAGGTGGGTTGAGCCGTGCGTCTTTCACAGCAGCTGGATCCAGCCATGGTGTTGATCGCGCCGGAGATCGGAGAGCGGGCCGATCTCTTCCGGCGTTTCGGCGAAATGTTCGCCGACGCTGGCTTGGTCGAATCGGCCGACCAGGTCGTGGCTCGGCTTTTGGAACGCGAGGCGATTCTCTCGACCGGGATTGGCGGCGGTGTGGCGGTGCCGCACGCGCAGATTCCGGGCCTCGGGCGTCTCGCCATGGCGGCCTCGACCCACCCCGAGGGAATCGAGTACCCCGCCCTCGACCAGAGACCGGTCCGGCTGGTTTTTTGCCTCCTCGGTGACGCCAACACGGCGGCCGATCATCTCGCGGGTCTGGCGCGCCTCGCTCGGCTCGCCCGACGGAGCGAGGCCCTCGCGCCGCTGGTGGAGGCTGCCGATGGGGAGGCCTTCCTTGGCGCGCTGAAACGGTTGGAGGGGGACTGAGTGCGACTGCTGGTCGCTGTCCTCCATCGCGAGGACCTGCTCGACGACGTCCTGTCCACCCTGGTCGAGCTCGAAGAGCCGGACGCCGTGGTCGTCGAGAGCCGAAGCGGACTCGAGCTCCTCGAACGAGACCTTCCCATCTTTGCCGGCCTGCGGTCGTTGATTCCCAGCGGTATCGACTTCTCGAGCCTGGTGGTGTGTTTGATCGAAGATGACGCGCGCGCCAACCAGGCCCTGGGCGCGATTGCTCGCCTGGAGGGCGCGGGAAGCGATGACGCAGGAGGACCGCGCAACACGGTGATGTTGGTGCCGGTTTCGGAAGTCGAGCATTTCTAGATTGCGGAGTCAGCTGTCAGCTTGCAGCTCCCCAGCCCCCCCAAAACTCAAACTCACTGCCAAAGGCTGACCGCTCGATGTCGACAGCTCGGATTTGGCCGCCTCATCCGGTGATCTTCCATACGCAGCAGACGTGAGCGGTAGACTGGGACATGCTCCGCGGAACAGTCGCATTCCTTGTCCTTGTGGGATTTGCAGTGCTCGGCGCGGAGCTACGCAACGCGTTCGCCCGTCGCGGGTTTCGGGAACCTGCAATGGAAGGCGTTTCCTTCCTGGTCGTCGGCTTCGCCCTCGGGGGTCGTGGGCTGGGTCTTTTTCCGGACGATATGCTCGCGAACCTCCGGGTCGTGGTGCTCTTCGGCCTCGCCTGGATCGGCCTCGTCTTCGGGGTGCAGATCGAGCTCCGGATCATTCGCCGGCTCGCCCCATGGCACCGTTGGGTTGGGTGGCTGACGCCGGTCGTGCTCGGTCTGCCCGTGCTCATCGTGGGGGCCGGAGCCGGGTTCTCTCTCGAGATCGCGCTGGGCCTGGGAGCGGTGGCAATGGCTGCCTCGCCGAGCTCGCTCGAACACTTCGTCCGAAGAGGGGAAGCGCGCGATCAAAGGGCCGTTCGCCTTCTCAAGCTCGTGATGGCCTTCGCCGGCCTGCCTGCGGTGGGGTTCTTCGCGGTCGCCGCCGCCCTGGCCAGCCCACTGGCCGTGGCCCGAGGAGGCCCGGTGCCGGGGTGGCAGTTGGTCGTGATCACAGCTGCAGTCGGTTTCCTCGCGGGCTACGCCCTGGTGGTGTTCATGCGCGGGGTGCAGGAGCACATGCAGCTCCTGACCCTTGCCGGTGGGGCCATGTGTCTGGTGGCCGGCGCGTCGGCGGTGCTCGGGCTGTCGGCGTTGCCGGCAGCGGCGTGTGCCGGGGCGGTGCTCGTCAACCGCAGCGTCTTTCCTCACCGGATGCTTCGCGTGGCCCACTCCCTCGAACGACCAATGCTCGTCGCGCTGCTCGTGTTGGTTGGTGCCTCGTGGAGTGGCGCCGCCTTTTCAATGAGCGTGTTCCTCCTTCTGACCGTCGTGCGGGCGGGCGCCGCATGGACCGCCGGGGCCGTTCTCGAATCCGTCGCGCACCGTCGGCACGCCTCGAGTCGGACCACCGGGCTCGGTCTCGGGCTCCTTCCTCAAGGCGAGCTCGCCATCGGTTTGCTGGTCGCTCTGGTGAGCTTCTTTCCCGCCACGACCGGTGTCCTCGAGGCGGTGGTGGCGGCGATCATCCTCAACAACCTCGTGGGGCGCTGGTGGATCCGTCGACGGTTGGCGGCCGCCACACCTGAGGTCGAGTCTCCATGAAATGGGCCTTGTTCCTGGTGTTGGCAGCCTTCAGCTGGGCTGCGCGCTGGATGGGCCGCGTGGCGGTGGACGATCCGGCCGGATCCGCGCTGCTCGCCCTCGGGTGTCTGATGATCGGCGGGGTGCTTTCGGGCGAGCTGGCGGTCCGCCTCCGCCTTCCGCGGATCACAGGCTACCTCGTGCTCGGGATGGCCGCGGGCCCCCACGCCCTGGCGCTCGAGACGGCGCGCGATGCGGAGCTCCTCAGGCTTTTCGAGGACCTCGCGCTCGGTCTCATCGCCCTGACCGCCGGTGGCGAGTTCAGGTTGGGGGTCATCCGGCGACGCCTCAAGCCGCTGATCGCCATTACCGCCGCACATTCGATCGGCATCCTGCTTCTGGTCGCCGGCGTGCTCTGGCTCCTCGCCGGCGCGATTCCGTTTCTCGGTCAGGTGGCACCGGTTGAAATGATCGCTGGTGTCGCTCTGCTCGGGGTGATCGCGGTGGCGGTGTCCCCGGCGACGACCATTGCGGTGATCACCGACCTCAGAGCGCGCGGAGAAATGGTCGAAACGGTCCTCGGCGTGACCATACTCAAAGACCTCGTCATCATCCTGCTCTTCACCCTTGTCAGTGCGCTCGCAGTGTCATTTGTCGGTGGCGGTGCGTGGGAGCCCGGAGTTTTCGGCCACGTGGCCCTGGAGGTCGGGGCATCGCTCCTCATCGGCGCGACCCTGGGTGCGGTGCTCG
This sequence comes from Candidatus Sulfomarinibacter sp., assembly GCA_041560205.1. Taxonomy (GTDB): domain Bacteria; phylum Acidobacteriota; class Thermoanaerobaculia; order Thermoanaerobaculales; family Sulfomarinibacteraceae; genus Sulfomarinibacter. Next base: position 52,446 of record JBFFBV010000021.1, on the reverse strand, counting down.
GTCTCTACCTGGTGGAGGTGGGCCGTCTCGCTCCGCTCACGGTTCTGCTGCTCGCCCTCGCCTCCGCCGAGCTCGGACGCGGTTCATGGGTCGAGCACCTGCTGGTCTGTATGGCCGCGGGCTTCGCGGCGCGCAACCTCTTTCCCCGCGCCGCGGGTCATTTCCTCGACGCCCTCGAGCAGTCATCGACCCCGGTCTACGTCGTCTTCTTCGCCCTCGTCGGCGCGGGCCTCGATCTCGGGGTCTTCGCCGCGGTGTGGGTGCCGGCGGTCGTCTATGTCGTCGTGCGGCTCGGCGCCATCTGGCTCACGACCTGCCCTGCGGCCGCGGCGGTGGGCTCCGGGTCGACAATGGTGCGCTTCGGGTGGATGGGTTTTGTCGCCCAGGCCGGTCTCTCCCTCGGGCTCGCCGCACGGGTCCAGCGCGAGCTCCCCGGGGTGGGGGGGACGGTCGCCACGCTCGTGGTGGCAGCCGTCGTCATCAACCAGCTCGTCGGGCCGGTCCTGTGGGAGCGAGGAATCGTGGCAGCCGGGGAAGATGGAAGAGGACCGAAAAAACGGGCCTCCCAAAAGGAAGGCCCCGCGCTGTAGAATCGCGATATTAGTTGCTCTTGCCGCCTTCGATATCGAGGATCGGGAAGGCACCGTTGCAGCCGGTGTCGATGCCGGTGAAACCGGAGCCGACCGCGTCAATCGATCCCGAGAAGCTCATGTTGTCGTCGACGGTGAAGGTCACGGTCCACTGCATTTCGCCCCCACCGTCGTACTGGTCCGTGAACACGACACCGGTTGAGAAATCTTCGACCGAAGTCGGGTTGAGACCGATGCCCCACAGAAAGAGCAACGTACACGCGGACTCACCGCCATCCAGCTTGTCGAAATTGAAGTAGGTGCCGTTGATCGCCTCGACGATTCCCCCATCGATCACCAGATTGCCCCCGGAGGCAAAGGCCAGGCTGTCATAGATCGCGAACTGGTAGGTGCCGTCGATCGATCCGCCGCCGCCGCCGAACGCCTGCTCCAGCGTCGTCGGGTCGTTGCTGAGGATATCGATCTTGGATCCGAGCATGACCATCGACCCCGCGCTGACCCGGACCTGAACCGTACCGGCCGCGAATGAGGCGACATCCCACAGATCGGCGATCGTCGAAAACCACGGTTGATAGGTCCCGATCTGCACGTTCGCCGTGTCAAGAAGATCTCCGTCCGCGTCGAGCAGGTCGATGTCCATGGTCGCGCCGCTGGCGCCGGCGAGGGCGAAGATATTGGTGTAGAAGTCGTCGTCGAGCACCAGACCCATGATGTTCGTGGTCTCGCCGGCGGAGGTCGCGGCGTTCGCCGGGATCCCCTCGAAGCCCGACCCATAGGTGCCCTCCGGGTCGTCCGCACCTGCAAAGACGATGAGATTGGCGGTCACCGGGCCGGTGGCGGTGATGCGAACGGCTCCATCCGCCCGGGCCTGACCAAAGGTGTCGAGGATGAAATCTTCGAGGATCAGGGTCTCGTCAGGACCGACATCGAAGCTTGCCGTCTCCGGATTGGGGTTCGTCTGCCCGCGCACCAACCACGCCACGGTGACCGTGACCGTGGTCGCCCCCGGGTTGTTGATGTAGAGATCGGACGTCCACCGGTCGGTGCGCGCCGCGCCCGCGATCAGAAGGTCGTCGCCCGGTGAAATGGCAAATGCCGGTGACATCGCCACCAGCGCCAGACAGGCGGCTGCAAAAGCTGAACGAATCATCCGAGACCTCCTTGGCCCATCGAACAGAAGAACTCAACCGTACCATAATAGCCAAAGGTCGCGGCGGGCGCGACCGTGGTCTTTCGCTCTTTGTCAATACGCGGAGATGGGCCGATTGTTGGCGTGTTCAGTCCGATCTGCCCTCACCTGAACGCGCAGTCCCTTTTGATCTATTGAATCATGGGCCGTCCCCGTGTGGGCGCGCCGTGATCGGAGTCGCGGCCGCGGCTGATCAAAGGCCTGTCGGGGCCTCTCCGGAGACGGATCGAGTAAGATACCCCGATGACCTATCAGGTTCTCGCGCGCACGTGGCGACCGCAGAGGTTTTCCGAGCTGTTCGGCCAGGATTCGGTCGTACAGACCCTATCGAATGCGCTCTCCGCCGGGACCTTCGGCCATGCCTATCTTTTCTCGGGTTTGCGAGGCGTCGGCAAGACGACGGCCGCGCGCCTCTTGGCGAAGGCCGTCAACTGCGTTGATGGTCCGACCGCAGAGCCCTGCGGAAAGTGCGAGTCGTGCCGCGAGATCGCGGAGAACTCGAGCCTCGACGTGATCGAGATCGACGGTGCCTCGAACCGCGGCATCGATGACGTGCGCGAGCTGCGGGAGCTCCTCCAGTTCCGCCCCACTCGGGACCGCTACCGGGTCATCATCGTCGATGAGGTCCACATGTTGACCCATCCAGCCTTCAACGCGCTCCTCAAAAGCCTCGAGGAACCGCCCCCATACATCCTCTGGATCTTCGCCACCACCGAGCGCCTCAAGGTGCCGGAGACCATTCAGTCGCGCTGCCAGCAGCTGGAGTTTCGGCCGGTCGGATCGGAGCTCATCCGCCGCCGGCTCTCAGAGATCGCCGACAGCGAGGGTTTCAAATTGACGCCCTCGGCGGCCGCCTCGATCGCGGCCGCTGCCGAAGGCAGTGTTCGTGACGCCTTGTCTCTCCTCGACCAGCTTCGCGCCTTCGCCGCCGACGACGTCGACGACGCCGCAGTCGCGTCCGTCCTCGGCGTTCCGCCGATCGAGATCACGGCCCGGTTGGTGGAGGCTCTTGCCTCGGGAGGTGTCGCCGATGGTCTGGCGCTCGTGCGGGAGCAGCTTGCCGAGGGCCAGGACGCATCGGTCCTCTATCGCGAGGTCGGACGTGTGCTGCGCTCCGCGCTCCACCTTGCCGTCGACCCCGAGCTGGCGCCCCTCATGTCCGAGGACCATCATGCCCTGCTGACGAATCTCGCCTCCTCGATCGGTTCGGAAGCGCTCGGCCGCATGCTCGGGTTGTGGCTCGAGCAGGAATCGCTGGTGCGCTCCGCCGACAACCGCGAGCTGGCGCTCGAGGTGGCGTCGCTGCGCCTCGCCAGGTGGCCATCCGTGCGCCTGGTTGAAGAGTGGCTGGCAGGGTCAGGCGCGGTGGGCGCGGATCTCGGCGGGGGCCCCGGTCGAAGCGGTCCACCGTCGGCCAACACCTCGTCCGAGTCCTCTCGAGGGCCGGAGCCGACCGGCGGGACAGAGGCCTCTGGCGGTGAGGACGCGCAGCCGGACGGAGGGCGCGCCGCTCCCGAAGACACCTCCTTGACCGACGAGGCGGGCACCGACCCGGGAGTGGTCCTCGCGACCCGGATCCTCGGTGGGGACGTGGTGGCAGTGCGCCCGGACGGCGAAGGCTCGTGAAGGGAGCCCGTCAGCGGCGGGAAGTGGGTTGGTGATGGATCTGCGGCCGCCCACCGTCCGTGCACTGCTCGAACACCTCGAGCGCTTGCCGGGCGTCGGACCGAGGACCGCACAGCGCCTCGCCGAGCATCTCCTCACCATCGATCCCGGAGAGCTGGCCCACTTTGCCGAGATCCTCGGCGGCCTTCGTGACTCGGTCAAGCTGTGTACGAGCTGCTACCTGCTGACCGAGGACGATCCGTGTTCCGTGTGCTCCGACCCCAATCGCGATCACGGCCTCATTCTGGTGATCGAGGAACCGACCACCGTCTGGGCGGTCGAGGCAACGGGGGAGTACAACGGTCTTTACCACGCCCTCCTCGGCCACCTGTCGCCCCTCCACGGCGTCAGCGCAGACGATCTCACGATCGATCGCCTCGAAGAGCGGTGCAGGACAAAGGATGTGCACGAGGTGATCCTCGCCACCGACCCGACGGTCGAGGGCGAGACGACGGCGCTGTATATTGCCCGGCGTCTCCAGCCATTGGGGATCGCCGTGAGCCGGCCGGCGTCGGGCATACCCGTTGGTGGCGAGGTGGCGGCTGTCGATCGCGTCACTCTCGCTCAGGCGCTTCAGCTTCGACGCAAGGTTTGACGCGCAACCCGTTCAAGAGATTGGTCTTACACGCCACCTTCGAGGCGGAAGCGATGCACGGCCTGCTTGCCTGGAGGGGCCGGTTGTGCTAAAAATTGAGACTATTGGGAGTGTGAGGGATTGAATACTTCTTTTGTCATGTACGAGGAGGAGTTCGAGCGCATCAAACAGCTCCTCAACACCTTGCGGATGGACGCATCCGCGAAGATCGTGTTCCTGGTCGACAAGAACGGCCAGCAAATCGCGGGCGCCGGCGAGGTCAATCTCGTCGACAGCACCTCCCTCGCGTCACTCACCGCCGGCAACGTTGCCGCCACCGACGGACTCGCCAAGCTGATCGGCGAAAAGGAGTTCTCCATCCTCTTCCACGAGGGACGGAAGGACAACATCCACATCTCGATCGTCGGCCAGCGACTCATTCTGGTCGTGATTTTCGACGAGCGATCGTCGCTCGGTCTCGTCCGCCTTCGCGTGCGCAAGGCCTCGGCGGACATCGAGCGCGTGCTCAACGAAATGGATTCCAAGGCTCAGGAAATCGGCAGTCTGGAGACGCCCTCACCCTTTGCAGAAATCACCGATGACGACATCGACGCATTGTTCTCCGAATGAGCTTCATCAACTACGCCGCTCGTGAGATCAACGTCAAAATCGTGTTCTACGGTCCCGGCCTTTGCGGCAAGACCACGAACCTCCAGTACATCTATGAGAAATCGAGCCCGCAGCAAAAGGGCAAGCTGATCTCGCTCGCGACCGAGACCGATCGCACCCTCTTTTTCGACTTCCTGCCTCTCGACCTCGGCGCCGTGCGCGGATTCAAGACGCGCTTCCACCTCTACACCGTTCCCGGTCAGGTCTTCTACGACGCCAGCCGAAAGCTCATTTTGAAGGGCGTCGACGGTGTCGTCTTTGTCGCCGACTCTCAAGAAGCGCGAATGGACGCCAACGTCGAGTCGCTCAGAAATCTCGAGGAGAACCTCAACGAGAACGGTTTCGAGCTCAAGACCGTCCCCTACGTCCTGCAGTTCAACAAGCGGGATCTGCCGAGCGCGATGCTGGTCGACGATATGTACCGGCTCCTCAACTTCAAGGGCGAGCCCACCTTTGAAGCGGTCGCCACCAAGGGCATCGGCGTGTTCGAGACCCTCAAGGCGGTGGCCAAGCAGGTTCTGTACGAGCTCCGCAGCCGCTGAGCTCTCGCGGGGTGATTGCCCCGTCACCCAACCCGAATACGGTTTTCCACCTGAACACGGTGGAGGTGAATTCTGCGGTCCCGCCATCGGCAAGGCAATGTTAGGCTGCGGGCGACGCGGAGCATGACGAATCAAGGAGGCGCCGTGGCCCACCAATTCGACGAGATCGACCAGCTGGCCGTCACCACCATACGCACCTTGTCCATGGATGCCATCGAGCAGGCGAAGTCCGGGCACCCCGGCGCGCCGATGGGGCTCGCCCCGGTCGCCTACGTGCTCTACTCGAGATTCCTCAAGCACGATCCAAGCCACCCACAATGGCCGGATCGTGACCGCTTTATCCTCTCCTGCGGTCACGCCTCGATGCTGCTCTACAGCGTCCTTCATCTCATGGGCTACGATCTCGATCTCGAAGAGATCCGGAACTTTCGCCAGTGGAGTTCTCGGACCCCGGGCCATCCCGAAGTCGAAGTCGTGCCCGGAGCCGAGATGACCACCGGCCCGCTCGGCCAGGGCGTCGCCTCCTCGGTTGGCATGGCCTTGGCCGAAGCCCACCTCGCGGCGACCTTCAACCGGCCGGGAGGGAGATTGATCGACCACCACACATGGGTCCTGTGCTCGGATGGCGACCTCATGGAGGGGGTCAGCGCCGAAGCGGCCTCCATCGCCGGTCATCTCAGGCTCGACAAGCTGGTGTGGATCTGGGACGACAACCGCATCACCATCGAGGGCTCGACCGATCTCACCGTCTCCGATGACCTTCCCGCGCGCTTTACGGCGCACGGGTGGCGGGTCCTCGAAGTTGACGACGCGAACGATCTCGAAGCACTCGCCGAAGCCTTCGAATCCGCCGCCGCCGCCGCCGGCCGACCGACGCTTGTCCGCGTGCGGTCACACATCGCATACGGCGCTCCCACCAAGCAGGACACGGCGTCGGCCCACGGCGCACCGCTTGGAGCCGAAGAGGTGCGGGCCACGAAGGCCGCCTTCGGGTGGCCGGAGGGCGAAACCTTCTGCGTGCCGCCCGAGGTCCGCGAGCGTTGCCGCCAGTCGGCCCAGCGCGGAGCGAAGGCCCGTCAGGCCTGGGGGGAGATCGAGAAGCGATGGTCTGCGGCCGAGCCCGAACTCGCCGCCGAGTGGCATCGGCGCCTCGAGCAGCGGCTTCCCGAAGGATGGAGCGCCTCGCTTCCGCCCTTCGAGACGGGCGCCACGGTCGCGACCCGCGCCGCCTCGGGCAAGGTTCTGAACGCGATTGCCGACGTGCTGCCGGAGCTCATCGGGGGATCGGCAGACCTCGCGCCGTCGAACAAAACCCTTCTCGATTCGAGCGGTGATGTTCTCGCGGATTCTCTGGGCAATCGGAACATCAGGTTCGGGATCCGCGAGCACGCCATGGGAGCGGTACTGAATGGCCTCGCCCTGCACGGTGCCGTCCGGCCCTATGGCGGCACCTTTCTGGTTTTTTCGGACTACATGCGGCCGGCCATCAGATTGGCAGCGCTCATGGAGCAGCCGGTTGTCTACGTCTTCACCCACGACTCCGTGTGGGTCGGCGAGGACGGTCCGACCCACCAGCCTGTCGAACACACGCTGGCCCTGAGGGCGATTCCCAACCTGGTCGTGCTGCGCCCGGCCGACGGCAACGAGACGGCGGCCGCCTGGAGGGTCGCCCTCGAGCGCACCGCCGGGCCCACCGCGCTGCTTCTCAGCCGACAAGGCCTGCCGGTGCTCGAAGGGACCGAGGGACGCGCTGACGAGGGGGCCGCGCGCGGCGCGTACACCGTCGTCGAAGCGTCTGGCGGTGCGCCCGCGATCGTGCTCATTGCCACCGGCGGTGAGGTCAGCCTGGCGGTCGATGCGAGCGCCGAGCTCAGCACACGCGGTGTCACCTCGACGGTGGTCTCGATGCCTTCGTGGGAGCTCTTTGCCGAACAGCCCGACGGGTATCGACAGAAGGTGCTGCCGTCTTCGATACCGCGGCTTGCGATCGAGGCCGGCGTAACCCTCGGCTGGCGGGACCTAATCGGTGACGCCGGGGCCGTGATCGGGATCGACCGTTTCGGTGCCTCGGCGCCGGGTGCGGAGGTGGCAAAGCGGCTGGGTTTGACTGTCGAAGCCGTTGTCGAAAAGGCCCTCGAGTTGGTCGGGAAGGATTGAGCCGACAGGTTTTGAAGGAATCATATTCGGGAACTGCAACAAGAACGGAGGCGGCGTGAATCCCTTACAACGGCTTTGGCAGGAACACCGACAGGCGGTGTGGTTCGACTTCATTGAGCGCGATCTCCTCACCGGGGGAGGCTTGGCGCGTTTGGTGGCGGAGGACGGTCTTCGCGGGGTGACCTCGAACCCGTCGATATTCCAGAAGGCGATCGAGAGCGGGGGGCCGTACGACGAAGCCGTCTCGGAGCTCCTCGCCGAGGACCCCGGGATGACGACGGTCGCCCTGTACGAGGCGCTCGCGATCGACGACATCCAGCATGCCGCCGACATTCTCCGACCGGTGTGGGACTCGAGCGGAGGCAGCGATGGTTTCGTGAGCCTCGAGGTCTCGCCTCACCTCGCACGCGACACCGACGGCACAGTGGCCGAGGCGCAACGGCTGTGGGGGATGGTGGGACGCCCGAACCTCATGATCAAGGTCCCGGCCACCCCGGAAGGCATACCCGCGATCGAGGGTCTCATCGGCGCCGGCATCAACGTCAACGCGACCCTGATGTTCTCACTCGCAGACTACGAGGCAGTGGCGACCGGCTACCTGCGCGGTCTCGAAGCCTGTGCGAAGCCGGAATCGGTGGCGTCGGTCGCTTCCTTCTTCGTCAGCCGCGTTGACACCAAGGTCGATGCTCAGCTCGAGTCCATTGGCACACCCGAAGCCCTCGCTCTGCGCGGACGGGCGGCCATTGCCAATGCGAAGCTCGCCTACCGCCGCTTTGAGGAGCTCTTCGGATCCGAGGCCTTTGCCAGCCTCTCGGCGAAGGGCGCGAGGGTGCAGCGGCCCCTCTGGGCCAGCACCAGCACCAAGAACCCCGCGTATCGCGACGTCATATATGTCGAGGAGCTGATTGGACCCGACACCGTCAACACCCTCCCGGTGGCGACGCTCGAGGCCTTCCGCGACCACGGCGAGCCCAGGGTGAGCCTGCTCGAGGACCTTGCTGCTGCCGACCGTCTCTTTGAAGAGCTCCGCGCCCTCGGCGTCGACTTCGCCGCCACCACCGCCGAGCTTCAGGTGGAGGGCGTTGCCGCCTTCGCGGCGTCATTCGATCGGCTCCTGAGCGCGTTGGACGAGGCGCGTTCTGGAGCACGTGCCGATTAGGAGACACCGAGATGTGCGGCATCATCGGCTATGTCGGCTCGGAGGAGGTCGTGCCGGTCCTGCTCGACGGGCTGCGGCGCCTCGAGTACCGGGGCTACGACTCCGCCGGCATCGCGGTGATGGGAGGCGACGAAATCGGGATTCTCCGTGCGGCCGGCAAGCTCCGGAATCTCGAGCAGAAGGCATACCACGAGCCACTCCACGGGACGGTCGGCATCGGTCACACCCGCTGGGCAACTCACGGCGCCCCGACCGAGGCGAACGCCCACCCACAGACCGACGAGAGCGGTCAGATTGCGGTCGTCCACAACGGGATCCTGGAGAATTACAGCGCGCTGCGTCAGGAGCTTCTCGGGGCGGGCGTCGAACTGCAGTCGGACACCGACACCGAGCTCATCGCCCAGCTCCTCGGCCGCGAAAACGGTCCCCTCGCCGAGCGTGTCCTCGCGGTGCTGCCACGGCTCGAGGGACAGTACGCGGTGGTGGCGGTTCACCGGGCCGAACCGGAGGCCGTCATCGCCTTTCGCAACGGTCCCCCTCTGGTGGTCGGCCTCGGCAAGGAGGAGGGCCTCGTAGCCTCCGACGTCACGGCTCTTCTCCATCGCACCCGGAGGGTGATCTATCTCGAGAACGGCGAGGTCGCCGAGGTCCATCGAGACCAAGCGCGCGTGATGGACGCCGGCGGGAACACTGTCCATCGCGATGCCGAAATACTCGACTGGGATGCGGCAAGGGTGGAGAAGGGCGGGTTCCGCCACTTCATGCTCAAGGAGATCTTCGAGCAGCCCGACGCGATTCGGAACACGGTCCGGGCCTACCTCGATCACGACCGGCGCGGCGTCAACCTCGACGGCCTCGGGTTCTCGGGCGATGAGCTGGAAAGGCTGCGTCGCGTGCACCTGGTGGCCTGTGGCACCTCCTGGCACGCCTGCCTGGTCGGCAAGTTCGTCCTCGAAGAGCTGACCGGACTGCCGACCGAGGTCGACTATGCTTCGGAGTACCGATATCGTGCGCCGCTGGTCGGAGACGACGTCCTGGTCATCGGCGTCACCCAGTCGGGCGAGACCGCCGACACGCTGGCGGCCATGGAGATGGCCGCCAACGCCGGCGCTCTTCTCGCGACGGTCTGCAATGTTCGCGGTTCCTCGGCCTGGCGGCTCGCGGCGTCGCAGGTCCTCACGCAGGCCGGGCCTGAGATCGGTGTCGCGTCCACCAAGGCCTTCACCACCCAGCTGGTGGCGATGGTCCTGATCGCGCTCGGCCTGCGCTCGGCCCGAAACCTCGCCGACGCACGCGATCTCGAGCTCATCGCCGAGCTCCAGCGTCTACCCCAGGCGGTCGAGCGTGCGCTGTCCCTCGATCGCAAGCTCTTCGGTCTCGGCACGGAGATGTTGGCGCATTCCACGGACTCCCTGTATCTGGGGCGCGGCATTCTCTACCCGATCGCGCTCGAGGGGGCGCTCAAGCTCAAAGAGATCTCCTATCTCCACGCGGAGGGCTATCCGGCGGGTGAGATGAAGCATGGGCCGATCGCTCTTCTCCAGGAGGGGTTTCCGGTGGTTGCGGTGGTTCCGGGCGGCACGAGCCGGGAAAAGTTGATCAACAATCTGATGGAAGTGCGGGCCCGGGGCGCATCGGTTCTTGCGGTCGCCGACGAGAAGGCCGCGGGCCTGGCGGAGGTCGCCGATCTGATGCTGACCGTACCGGCCGTCGACCCCTTGTTGCAGCCGGTGGTGACGGTCGTGCCGCTTCAGCTGCTCGCCTACAACGTCGCGGTGGAGCTCGGTCTCGACGTCGACCAGCCCCGAAATCTTGCCAAAAGCGTCACTGTCGAATAGACCGCACCCCCACCCCTCCGGGTACAGGGTTCACCCGCGAGCCCGCCCACCCAGATACAGGATGCAGGGCCACCCATCAACCCTTGGGCGAATATAGGCTCTTGCTGCATCCTGCATCCTGCATCCTGCATCCGATGAGTTGTGTCTCCCGGTGAGCGCTGCTACCTTCTTCCCTCCGCTGGAGGTGCACCGGGCGTGAGCTCTCTTTTCGCTGATCTGAACGCAGCACAACGCGAGGCGGTGGCCCACGGCGAAGGCCCCCTGCTGGTGCTGGCGGGTGCCGGCTCGGGCAAGACGCGGGTGCTGACGTATCGGATCGCCCATCTGCTCGCGTCGAAGGCTGCGCAGTCCACCGAGATCACAGCCGTAACCTTCACCAACAAGGCGGCCCGGGAGATGCGCGAGCGCGTCGAGACCTTGCTCGGTCGTCCCCTTCACGGAGGCTTCGTCGGCACCTTCCACCGCTGGGCGCTGGAGGTTCTGAGACGATTCCCCCGTGCGGCGGAGCTCCCCGCGGGTTTCGGCATCGCCGATGTCGATGACCAGAAGGCCCTGATGCAACGCGCACTCAAAGAGCTCGGCCACGATCCGAGGGAGCTGCCGCCACGAGCCGTACTGTCTCGAATCTCGGGCCTCGTCAACCGCGGTGCCGGCTTGAAGGGTTTTCGCGAGCGTACGTCGAGCGCAGCGGACGAAACGCTTGCCCGACTTTGGGAGCGTTACGAGGGTCTCAAACGTTCGGCAGCGGTGGTGGACTTCGACGACATGTTGGTCCGTGCCCTGCGGGCCGTGCGGGCGGATGAGAATGTCCGCCGCGCAGTCGCGCGGCGAGCCCGGTATCTTCTGGTTGACGAGTTCCAGGACACCAACACGCTCCAGATGGACCTGCTGCGGGCGATTCTCGACGGCCCAGAAAACATCACCGCGGTCGGGGACGAAGATCAGTCCATTTATCGCTGGCGGGGGGCCGAGCTCGACAACATCCTCTCCTTCGAGAAGTTCTTTGCCGGTGCGCGAGTGGTCGCGCTGGAGGAAAACTACCGTTCAACCGAGCCGATTCTCGCTGCCGCCGCCGGACTCATCGCAGCCAATCGGGCGCGGCGCGGTAAAAGGCTTTTCACCAGCCGTTCCGGCGGTGAACCGGTGCGGCTTCACATCGCCGCCGACGAGCGCGGTGAGGCACGCTGGATCGCTGACCATGTCGAGGCACGCGCGGGGCATCATTCGCTCGACCAGATGGCGGTGCTCATGCGCACCAACGCCCAGACGCGGCCCTTCGAGGAGGAGCTGACCCGCCGGCGGATCCCGTATCGCGTGGTCGGCGGGCTCCGCTTCTGGCAACGGGCGGAGATCAAAGACGCGCTGGCCTATCTCCGGCTGACGGTGCGCCCGGGCGACACGCTTTCCTTCGCAAGGGTTGTCAATGTTCCGGCGCGTGGAATCGGTGCCGCGACCATGGACCTTCTGCGGAGCGCCGCCGCCGACTCCGGCCTGAGCCTGCCCGATGCGGCCCGTCGGCTGCCGGACGAACTCAGCCCGCGCGCCCGCCTGTCGCTGGAGTCTTTCTTCGCGCTCCTCGATGAAGCGCCCGACCGCCGCGAGGAGCTGACACCGGGCGATTTCGTCGGCTGGTTGCTCGAGGCTTCGGGTCTCTTCTCGATGTATGAAGGCGATGCGGAGGACCGCGTGGCGAGGCGAGAGAACCTGCAGCAGCTGGCCGCTGCGGTGGCCGAGGCCGCCGCGCGCGGCCAGGCGCTCGACGAGTTTCTCGACTCGGTGGCGCTGCTCGAAGAGGGTGATGAGGAGGGGGCCGGAAACGGCGTGGCGTTGATGACGCTCCACTCGGCCAAGGGGCTGGAGTTCGACGTCGTCTTTCTCGCCGGGCTCGAGGACGGCCTCTTGCCGCACGCCAACTCGCGCGACGAGCCGGAGAGTCTCGAGGAGGAGCGGCGCCTGGCCTACGTCGGCATGACAAGGGCCCGGAGATGGTTGGCGCTGACCGGGGCGCGAAGTCGTTTTCTCTTCGGCCAAAGACAGCCGACCCGCCTTTCTCGCTTCCTTGACGATTTGCCGGCAGGCGCGGTCGACGACGTGTCCGCGCCGGTCACGGCTTGGGGACCATCATCGTCTCCCCAAGCTCCGCGCCGGAGGCCGCGTCGGCTGGAGTCGGCGCCAGCACGGAGCCGGGGGGGCCGGGTCGCCGCCACAGTCACAGACACCGACGGGACCGGGTGGCGTCCGGGTGACCGGGTCCGTCACCGGAAGTTCGGCACGGGTGTGATTCTCGCGTGCCAGGGAACCGCCGCCCAGCTCAAGCTGGTGGTCTTCTTCGATCGTGCCGGGCGCAAGACGCTCGTCCCCACGATCGCAAAGCTCGAGAAGGTGTGACACGGAATCCATCAGGAGTATCCTGCGTATGTTCTTTCCGCCGGCCTCGGGGGAAGTCAACGCACTGGAGGCATCATGAAAAACGAATGGCATCACACGACAGTCGTCGCGGTACGACGTGACGACGTCGTCGCGGTGGGTTCGGACGGCCAGGTCACTCTCGGCACGACCATTCTCAAGCAGGGCGCCGCCAAGGTGCGTCGCCTCGCCGGCGGCAAGGTGGTTGCGGGCTTCGCCGGATCGGTCGCCGATGCGCTCGCCCTTTTCACCCGCTTCGAGTCCAAGCTCGAGGAGTACGGCCACAACCTCGAGCGCGCCGCGGTGGAGCTGGCCCGCGACTGGCGGACCGACAAGGCCCTCCGCCATCTGGAGGCGCTCCTCGTCACGGCCGACCAGCGGACCACCCTCCTGGTGTCCGGCACGGGCGAGGTCCTTTCGCCCGACGACGACGTCGTGGCTGTCGGCTCCGGTGGGAGCTACGCTCTTGCGGCGGCGCGGGCGCTACTCAGGAACACCGACAAGAGCGCACGCGAGGTGGTTCGAGAGAGCCTGTCGATCGCGGCCGAGATCGATATCTACACCAACGACCAGATCACAATCGAGGAGCTCGGAGCGTGAAGCTGGACACATTGACACCGCAGGAGACTGTGGCCGAGCTCGACCGTTTCATCGTCGGGCAAAACGCCGCCAAACGGGCGGTGGCGGTGGCTCTGCGCAACCGCTGGCGGCGACAGCAGCTCGAAGCAGAGCTCCGCGAGGAGGTCGCACCCAAGAACATCATCATGATCGGCCCCACGGGTGTCGGCAAGACCGAGATCGCGCGCCGTCTGGCGCGCCTCACCGGCTCTCCTTTCCTCAAGGTCGAGGCCTCGAAGTTCACCGAGGTCGGCTATGTCGGCCGCGACGTGGAATCGATCATCCGCGACCTTGTCGATGCTGCCATCCAGCTGGTTCGCGCCGAACGCGTGGCCGAGGTCGCGGTGCGCGCCGAGCGGGCCGCCGAGGACCGCCTCCTCGATCTGCTGGTCATGAGCGCGAGCTCGCCAACCGACACTTCCCTGGAGGAACGTCGGCGAGCGCTCAAGCGACCACTTCGTGACGGCCTTCTCGAAGAGAACGAGGTCGAGCTTGATGTGTCGGAGGACCGCATGCCGACGGTCGAGATGTTCACGCCGCAGGGCATGGAATCCATGGGCATCAACCTCAAGGACATGTTCGGTGGCCTGATGGGCCGCAAAGCGCGCAAGCGGATGATGGTTGCCGAAGCGCGGCGGATCCTCGTGTCCGAAGAGGAGGAAAAGCTCATTGACCGCTCCCAGGTCGAATCAGAAGCGATCACCCGGGTGGAGGAGGCGGGTATCGTCTTTTTGGACGAGATCGACAAGATCTGCTCTCGGGAGGATGCCGGCGGCCGCGGCCCGGATGTGTCGCGCGAGGGTGTCCAGCGTGATCTCCTGCCGATCGTCGAAGGCACCCACGTCAACACTCGCTACGGCGTCGTTCGCACCGACCACGTGCTCTTCATAGCGGCCGGGGCCTTCCACGTGGCGCGTCCGGCCGACCTCATACCGGAGATGCAGGGTCGCTTCCCGATCAGGGTCGAGCTCCAATCGCTCGGCGCAGCCGAGTTCGAACGGATCCTGACCGAGCCCGAGAACTCCCTGATTCGTCAGTACACGGCGCTGCTGGCGACCGAGGATCTCGAGCTCCGGTTCAGCGACGCAGCGGTGGTGACGATTGCTTCGATGGCGGCCGAGATCAACGAGTCCGCCGAAAACATCGGCGCGCGCCGGCTGCACACGGTCCTTGAACATCTGCTCGAGGAGCTCAGTTTCTCGGCCTCCGAACATGTCGGAGAGATGGTCGAGGTGACGGCTGAGATGGTGAAAGAGCGCTTGGGCGATCTCGTCGGTGACCGCGATTTGGCGCGCTATATCCTGTAAGCTCGTTGTGTGCCCGTCTCCGCATCCGCTGCAGTGCCCAAGGGCCGGCTCGGCATGGCCTCGATGGGCCTTCCGGCGACCGCGCTTGTCGCCGCGGCCTGCATCATCGGTTGCGGCAAGGAAGGACCGCCGTTGCCACCGGAAATCCGGATCGCCGAACGGACGACAGACCTGGTGGCCTTCCAGGAGGGCGATGAGGCGGTGCTGCGCTGGAGCTATCCGTCGATGACCACTGCCGGCCAGACGCTGAGGGACATCGAAGAGATCCAGGTGTGGCGTGCGGCTTTGCCGCTCGGGCAGGAGCCGCCTCCGCCCGTCTCGCCGCGGGATCGACAGATGCGTCGACAGTTGCTCGAAGGTCAGGGTGAGATCCTACGAGCGCTCACCCCGGAAGAAATCACCGTCGCCACCAGGGGGAACTCCATCGTCATCCGCGACGATCTCGAGATGTGGCGCCGGACCACCCCCGAGCCCGAATCCTATGTCCTCTGGTACGGGGTCCGGACCGTGTGTTGCCGGCACCGCGAGTCGGAGCTGTCCAACATCGTGCGCCTCGAGGCCCAAGCGCCTCCCGAGCCGCCAACCGACGTCGTGCTCGAAGCGGGGGCGGAAGGCATCGATGTGCAATGGCTGGCGGCGCCGGACACGAGAACCCTCGTCGAACGATCGGCCGACGGTGCTGTCTGGCGGTCGGTGACCGGCGAGGCGGTCGAGGGTGAGAGCTGGCGTGACGAGACCGTGCCCCAGGGTCAGGTGTGGAGTTACCGTCTGCGGTCGGTGATCACACTTCCCGGTGGGGGGATGGTGGTCGGCAATCCCTCGCGACCGGCACGCGTTGATCACCCGGACACCTATCCACCGCAGTCCCCACAGGACGTCGTGTGTCTTCCGGAAGGCGCGCAGGTGCGAGTCCGGTGGCAGGCGGTGCCAACCGCGGTCGTCTACGGAGTATCCCGCCGACTCGGCGGTGGTGCTGAAGAGATCCTCACCGATGACCATCGATCAGCCGAGTTCACCGACGCGAATCCGCCGCTCGGTGAGCTCGTGTACCACGTGACCGCGCGCGACGCTGCGGGCAACAGGAGCGAAAGCGCGAG
The DNA here is from genome assembly GCA_041560205.1 of Candidatus Sulfomarinibacter sp. GTDB lineage: Bacteria > Acidobacteriota > Thermoanaerobaculia > Thermoanaerobaculales > Sulfomarinibacteraceae > Sulfomarinibacter. Next base: position 36,635 of record JBFFBV010000021.1, on the reverse strand, counting down.
CTGTGAGGTTGTGATGGGTGCCGTTCCATGATCGCCAAGCTGTTCAAGCTCGAGGGTGCGGGCAACGACTTTCTGCTCGGGGTGGGGAACTGGGCGCGGCGGCTCAATGACGAACCCGACCTCGTGCAACTGCTGTGCGATAGGCGGCGCGGCATCGGCGCTGACGGCACGCTGGGTCTCGAGGGCATCGCGAGCGGGCGGGTGAGGCTCGGATACCGCAACGCGGACGGAAGTGAAGGGGCCTTTTGCGCCAATGGCACCCGCTGTGCCGCGCGCGCCGCGGTCGAGCTTCTGGGCTGCCGGCCGAAGCTCGTCGTCGAAACCGGGTGGGCGGACATCCCGGCGGTGGTTGATGGTGCGACGGTGAGCCTCGAGCTCCCCCCACCGGCCGCCGGCCCTCTCCAGACCGACCTCGACGGGGGTGATCTGGTCAAGGGTCTCTCATTCCTGGAGGTCGGTGTTCCGCACCTGGTGGCCGCAACCCACGACCTCGTCGGCCTCGACCTCTCCGCAGTTGCTCCGCCACTCAGGCGACACGCGTCCCTCGGTCGCGCGGGTGCGAACGTGGACTTCTACACGATCGCCGACGACGGCACCGTCATGATCCGGACCTGGGAGCGTGGGGTCGAGGGAGAGACGCTGAGCTGCGGGTCGGGCATCGTCGCGGTGGCGCTGGTCGTGATGGCCAACAATAATGTCGGCCGGGTCGAGTTGGTTCCTCTGTCCGGCGATCGGCTGGTGGTCGAGGCGCTCGGCGACCCGCCGGTCTGCGCGACCCGCCTCACGGGCCCAGCTCACTTCGTGGCCGCAGTTGAGCCTTCAATGGATTTGCTCAGCGCCGTCTGAGCACGGCGCCGCGCACCGCTGTTCGGGTTTCCGCCGCCCATCCGGTTTCGCCTGTGGCGATGCCGAGACAAGCCCTCCACGGCACGACGGCCTCACGGCAAGCCGATCGATGCCAGCGGTAATTGTGTCGCATGATTGTGCCCTATGGCCGTCGGGCCCCAGAGGCTTTACATCAACACCTTCCAGCCGATGATCAGAGAGGCCGCGGCGAAATAGCCCGCCGCCAGGTCGTCGGCGACGATGCCGATTCCCCCGGGGAGCTTTTCGAATGCCTTGATCGGCCACACCTTGACCACGTCAAAGAAGCGAAAGAAAAGGAAACCGGCGCCGGCAAAGATGGCGAGATGGGTTGCGGTGAGCAACGGCAGGAAAGGCAGCGCGACGAGGTAGGTGAGCCACTGGCCGGAGGCCTCGTCGATGACGATCGGTCGTGGATCACGCTCCTGCCGCCGCTCGACTTCGATCTCGGAGGACCAGATGCCGACGACCGCGAAGAAAACCAAGCCAAGCGCCGAGATCGCGATCCGCGCAGGATTGGTTGGCAGGGCGGCGCAAAGAACGAACCACAGGATTGCCGGTGGCAACGAACCGACGGTGGTTCCGGGTGCGGGCAGCCGATCTCCAAGCCCGCCGAAGGTGGCCACGGCTCGAGCGAGAGCTTGGTTGCTCATGCCTCGTCTCCCCTCTCCAGCGCTTCCATCAGTTTTGTGTGCATGTTCCCGAAGGCGCCCGAGGAACAGCCTACCACCACATCTCCGGGTTTGAGGACCTCGAGGAGGCAGGGGACGACATCTGCTTCGTCCTCGGGCATCGATGAATCGACACCCTTTTCGGCGAGTACGACGGACAACGCGTTGCGGTCGAGGACTTCGGCCGGGTCGAGGCGATTTCGGTGGTAGGGAGGCGCCACCATCACGAAGTCCGCGGCCGACAGGCTCTCGATATAGGCCGCCTCGAAGACGCGGCGTGCCGCGGTCAGCGACCTGGGCTCGAAGGCAACGACCAGGCGCCGGCCGGGCCAGCGCTGGCGGGCGGCGTCGATGGTGACCGCGAGCGCGGTCGGGTGATGGGCGAAATCGTCGACCACGGTGATGTCGGCAACCTCGCCGACCACCTCCAGTCTGCGTGCGACACCCGGGAAGAGGCCGACGGCGGTGAACGCGTCCCTCGCACCGACGCCGCTGCAAATCGCCGCGGCGACTGCCATGGCCGCGTTTTGGAGATTGTGAAATCCGGCCATCGGCAGCTCGAGCTCGAGCTCTTCCCCCCGCCACACCACCTCGGCCGTGCTCCGACCGCCGTCGGCGCTCCAGGCGACGAGCCGGAGGTCACAGTCGCCATCCGGCCCGACCCGAACGATCGGCGCGGTCGCATCACGGATGGCAGCGACGGCGCCTTCGCTCCAGGTGTTGACGACCACCGAGCCATGGCGTGGCACCTGGGCGGCGCCGGCGCGAAAGGCCGTGAGCACGGCCTCGAAATCCGGGTAGAGGTCCGCGTGGTCGAACTCCACCGGCCCGACGAGGAAGCAATGTGGGCGGTAGTGGAGGAACTTCGGTCCGCGGTCGAAGAACGCGCTGTTGTACTCGTCACCCTCGATCACGAGATGCGACCCCCTGCCGATCCGGAATCCGCGCGGGTTCCATCGCGGAAGACCACCCACCAGATAACTCGGGTCGGTCCCGGTGTGCTCGAGGATCCACGCGAGCATGGCAGAGGTGGTGGTCTTGCCGTGTGTGCCGGCGACGACGAGGCTGTCGAGCCCGCGACCGAGGACATAGTGGGCGACCGCCTCCGCCTGCGACAGATGGGGAATGTGTCGTTCGAGCACCGCGACGACCTCTGGATTGGTGCGCGGGACCGCGTTGCCGATGATGACGCGGTCGATTTCCGTCGGGATGCGATCGGCGTCGAAACCGAGGCGCACCGGGATTTCGAGCTCTTCAAGGATGGTGCTCATCGGCGGGTAGAGGTCGGAGTCGACGCCCTCGACGCGGTGGCCGGCCTGACGCAGCATTCCGGCCAGGGGGGCCATCGCCGTGCCCCCGATCGGCAGGAAATAGAGAAATTCTTTTTTGAGGTATAAGTCCTGCAAAAATGATCTCCACCGTGTTGCGGCGTGGTCGGCAACTCCATAAGATTGTCGCTGTTTGCGGATGATCTGACAAGGAGGACTGCCGATGTTCAAGACCCGATTCACCGAACTGACCGCTGCTGTCACGGTGGCGTTGCTCGCCGCCACTGCCGGTGCCGTTGTCGCCGCCGACGGGCCCGACATGATGGTGCCCGAAAAAGTCAAGGATATGGGAAAGGTCGCTCAGGGCGACATGCTCGACATTGATTTCGAAATCGTCAACGAGGGTGACGAGACGCTCGAGATCAAGGCCGTTCGTCCGACCTGCGGCTGCACGGTGGCCGATTTCGACCGCGAGATCGCCCCGGGGAAGAGCGGCTATATCAAGGCCAAGCTCGATACGCGGGACTTCTCGGGTCCGATCTCGAAATCGATCCTGGTGATGACCAATGACCCGCAGGATCCAACGACCACCCTCGTGATCAAGACCGACGTCCATCCCTACGTTCAGGTGCTGCCGAGGGCGCTGGTCCGATTCAACGCGGTTCAGCATGAGCCCATGAAACAGAAGATCACTGTTGTCGCCGACGAGGAGGAGAAGGATTTCAAGGTCACCGGAGTGAAGAGCTCGGTGCCCTTCCTGCTCGCCTCCGTCCAGCCCGTCGCCGCCGACCAGCTCCTGGCCGGAAAGTCTGCGCAGCAGTACGAGATCACGCTGTCGATGGAGAAGAACCCCCCGGTGGGCCCGGTCAACGCGGTCCTCGAGGTCCAGACCAACCACCCCAAAGCCGAAACCGTGCCGGTCAAGGTCTTCGGGGTCGTGCGGGCGCTCCTGCACGTGACGCCGTCGCAGGTTCAGTTTGGATCGGTGGAGGCCAAGAAGCGGCCGGGGCGCAGTGTCATCGTGGTCAACAATCGTTCGGGTGGGGTGCCGGTCGAAGTGACGGGCGCGTCGGTGGACGACCCGGCCTTCAACACCGAGATCATCACCATCGAACAGGGACGTCGGTACCAAGTCACCGTCACCGTCAAGGCCGACGCGAGCGCCGGCCCGCGAGATGTCGTGTTGACGCTGGAGACCACCGATTCCGAGTTTCCGAAGGTCGACGTTCCGGTCCGGGCGAACATCGGTTGAAACGACGAACGATAGAGTCTGACGGGGAGGCCTTGCCTCCCCGTTTGTATTCGTGAGACCTTGACGGTCGGGATCATCGAGAATGCTGCGAACGCTGGGGATCGAGACCTCCTGTGACGAGAGCGCCGTTGCGCTGTTGGACGCGGACGGCCGGGTGGAGGTCAACCTTTTGTCCAGCCAGATCGCGACCCATGCTCCCTTTGGCGGCGTCGTACCCGAGCTCGCCTCCCGAGAGCACCTGAAGGCCCTGCCGTACCTGGTGGACCGCGCACTCGAAAGAGTGCGCGCTCCGGTGGAGCTGGTGGCAGTGACAGCCGGGCCTGGCCTCGTTGGCGCATTGTTGGTGGGGGTGCGATTTGCTGCGGCTTTCGCCTGGGGGCGGCATGTGCCACTGGTGGCGATCGATCACCTGGAAGGCCATTTGGTGTCGTCGCTCCTCAGCCTGGAGGGCGACCCGGCGCGCGAAGAATCCGAACGCGCGCTGGCCCTCGTCGCGTCCGGCGGTCACTCGAGCTGGTATTTGATGGAGCGGGGCTCGAGGCAACGTCTCGGGCGGACCCGCGACGACGCTGCGGGCGAGAGCTTTGACAAGGTCGCACAGCTGCTTGGCCTTGGCTATCCAGGGGGGCCGGCGATCGACGCCTGTGCACGACAGGGTGACGCGGGGGCGGTCAAGCTCCCCAAACCGCGGCTCAAGGATGCGCCCTTCGATTTCTCGTTTTCGGGCTTGAAATCGGCCGCCGTTCGCTGGATCCGCGAGCACGATCTGGTGGCTGTGGGGGCGGGCGGGCCGACGCCGGCGATCTGTGACCTCGCCGCTTCCTTCGAATCTGCGGTGGTCGAGCAGCTGCTCGCGCCGCTGCCCGAGCTTGCCGAGCATTATCGGCCGACGCTGATCACGGCCTCGGGTGGGGTGGCGGCCAACACACTACTCCGCCAACGTCTCGACGACTGGGGTCGCGAGCACGGGGTGGAAACGCTGCTGCCGGCGCGTGGTCTGACGACGGACAACGCGGTGATGATCGCCCACGCCGGTCAGCTCGCCCACCGCGGAGGGCGAAGCGATGACCCGAGGCGCCTCGATGCGCGTGCGCGCGAGGTGTGGCAACCACCCGGCATGCGGCGTCCGCCGTCCGCGGAGGGTGTGTAAAATCAACGACCGGAGGCCATCGATGCGGAAATCTGTTGCCCGGGAGTACTACGAAGCCATCCTGGTGGCTTTCATCCTGGCGCTCTTCGTGCGCACCTTCGTTTTCGAAAATTTCAAGATTCCCTCGGGTTCGATGGAGGACAACCTTCTCATCGGCGACCACCTGGTGGTCAACAAGTTTATCTTCGCCGGCAACGCGGACACCATCCTCCACCGGCTTTTCCCCTACCGCGGACCGCAACGTGGTGACGTGGTTGTCTTCAAGTACCCGGAGGACACACGTCGAGATTTCATCAAACGCTGTGTGGCGATCTCGGGCGACACCGTCGAGATCAGGCGCAAGGAGCTCTTCGTCAACGGCGAGCTGCAGACCGAAGCTTTGGCGGTTCACAAGGACCCGCGCGTCTACGACGACCTCACATCGGTTCCGGTGTCGTCGCGGATTCGGGACAACTTCGGACCCTTCAAGGTCCCTCCGGGGACCATCTTCTGTCTCGGCGACAATCGTGACAACTCGCTCGATTCGCGATTCTGGGGGCCGGTGCCGTTGAGCTATGTCAAGGGTCGTGCGGTGCTCATCTACTGGTCCTACGAGGCCGGGCGGAACGACTGGCAGTGGCGCGGATTCGGGCACCGGTTGAAGCAGCTGGCCAGCGTCTTCTTCAACTTCTTCACCAAGACCAGGTGGGAGCGCGAGTTTCGCCTCATTCGCTGATGATGATACGATCGCAATGACGGCAAAGCTCGGAGGGTGATCGATGAGTAGGTGGCGATATCAGCGCGGCGATGTGCCTGTGGGTTGCCTGGTTGGCGGTGTGGTCGCGGTCATCGTGGTCCTGGTGACCATCAAGGTGGCGCCGATCATGATCCATGTCGGCGAGCTCGACAAGGAAATCGGGGTGCTTGCCGACCGTGCCAACCGGCGCGAGTATCACGATCAGCGAATTCGAAAAGACATCCTCGTCAAGGCGGAGCAGCTCGATTTGCCGGTGACCAAAAAAAGCATCGACATCAAAAGAACCTCGAATCGCATCAAGATCACCGTGCGCTATCGGATGGAGATCGAGTTCCCCGGCTACACCTACATTTGGGACAAAGAGCACTTCCACGACCGACCGCTCTTCTACAACTGATCTCTACCGGCTGACGCCATTTCCTCGACGATGCTTCGCGCTGCCGTGGCCGGATCAGACGCCCTCGTGATCGGTCGCCCGACCACCAGCACGTCCGCCCCGGCCTTGATCGCGTCGGTCGGAGTCACGACCCGCCGCTGATCGTCCTTCGAGTCCGCGAGCGGCCTGATGCCGGGGCTCACGATCAGAAAGTCCTCTCCACATGCCTCACGCAGGGCGCGAGCCTCCCGTGCGGAGGCAACGACGCCGTCGAGACCGCATTCGCGGGCAAGCTGCGCCCACATGGTGACCAGATCGGCTGCCTGCCTGGGAATGCCGAGACCCTCAAGGGCCTCGTCGTCGAGGCTGGTGAGCACGGTCACCGCGATCACCAGCGGCGCGTTTTTCCCCGAACGGTCGTGGGCGCCCCTGACGGCCGCCTCGAGCATGTCTCGCCCGCCCGCTGCGTGAACGTTGAACATCGACGCGCCGCAGGCGGCGCAGTTGGCAGCCGCTCGTTCCACCGTGGCCGGAATGTCGTGCAGCTTGAGATCGAGGAAGATCCGGGGCCCGAGTTCGGCGGCCTCGTGAACCAGTGCCGGCCCGAAGGCCGTGAAGGCCTCCAGCCCGATCTTGAGCCAGCCCACCTGATCGGCGACAGCGCGAGCCGTTGAGATGATCCAATCGTGATCGCTCCCATCGAGGGCAACACAGAGGGATGGATGAACGGTCAAGGCGACTCCCTGTATCTGTTCACGGAGAGTGTACCCGCGAAGACCGGACATGGCCATTGAAGCCGTTGGTCAGCGCACGGGCCTGCGGCGAGGTCGGCGCGCGCTCGTTGGCTGCGTCGTCACATCCTGCAAACGAGGTACCATGCAGAGGGAATGAAGCTCCGTATATGGGTCGATGCCCTTGGCGCAGGGGCGACAGCAGGTCTCGTCGCCGAGGTTCTGGTGCTGCGGATGAACCCCGAGATCACGCAGCCGGTGCGCGGTGTGCTCATCGGCATGCCGTTGTGGGCCTCGTGGGGAATGCTGATGGTGGGCGTTCCTGTGCTCCTCGGTCTCGCCGTCATCGAGCGTGTGCGCCCCCGTCCCGACCGCTGGTACGCTCCCGCGCTGTCAGCGGCGGTTTTCCTGGTTGCCGCGGTGCTCAGTGCGGTCAACGCCAGACTCTACGCGCTGCTGCTCTCGGGGCCGGCCCACCGGGTCCTCGTTCAGGACGCCGTTGCCTGGGCCGTCGCCCTCGTCTTCGCACTCGGCCTTGGCAGACTAGTGCGCACGCACCGTGACCGTCGAGGGTGGCAGGTTGCGTTTTCGGTCGTGATGATTGTCCTGCCGGTGATTCGTGCCCTCACCGTTCCCACACCGCCGAGAGAGCACCTCGAGGTTGCCCCCCGGCCTCTCGGTGATCCTGAACGACAGCTTCTCGTCATTGGGCTCGAGGGCTTGGACGCCAAGGTCCTGTTGGCCGACGCTGTGAGCGCGAGCTATCCGAACCTCGCCCGTCTCCGTGAGCAGGGAGCGCGGGCGCCGCTGACACCGCACCGACCATTCCTCCGGTGGGCCTTGTGGACCTCAGCGGCCACCGGCACCTACCCCGGGCAGCACGGCGTCAAGGCGCACCGAGGGTGGGACCTGCCGCTCGTCTTCTCGGAAACCCTTCGCCTGCTGCCTTGGACGCCGGAGGGCTCTCGGATGATCCTGCCCTGGGGCCTGTCCCGCCAGGTGCCGCCCCCCCCGGCCACGGTCGCCCCCCTGTGGGCGCGACTCGCCGCCTCGGGCGTGGCGACACGAGTGATCGGCTGGCCGGGATCCTGGGGCGATGATCCGTCCCTCCTGGTCGTATCGGGTGATCGGGCCGGAACGGCGTTGGAGCCGACGATGCGCGCCTCTCTCGAGGCCGCGCTCGAGCCCTTCCCCGAACGCCGGTCTCAGATCTGGACATCGATCGACCGTGACCGGGCCCGCATCGACGCGGCCGTCGCAGCCCTCGAAAACGGTATCGAGAATGTCTGGATCCACCTCGAGACCCTGTCCCTCGCCCGCAGGTACCACGAGCCACTCAAGCCTCGCCACACACGCGAACGCCTGGTCATGGAGCTGGTCATGGAGCTCGTCGACGAAGAGGTCGGAATGCTCCTCGACAGCGTCGACGAAGGGGCGCTCGTGGCCGTGGTCTCTCCATTTGGCCTCGCGCCTCCGGGGTCCTTCGAGCGGACGAAGCGGTTTTTCGGTGGCGGTGAGTCGTGGCACACCACGGCGGAGGGCTTAGCGGACGGGTTGCTGATTCTCCTCGGCGATGGCGTGGCCCCGGGGTCCAGGGTGCAACCCGGGCGACCACCCGATGTCGCGCCGACCCTGTGCTACCTCCTCGGCCTGCCGGTGGCGCAGTACATGGAGGGAGGCGTGGTGGTGGGGATGGTGGCGTCGTCGTTCCTCGAAGAGCATCCTCTGCGTGTCGTCGACTAGATATTGACGCTCTCCCAACCACCGCCCGCTTTCGAGGGTGGGAGGACGGCAATTCAAACCTCAAAATTCAAAATTCAAAACCCAGGAAATGCGGTAGGCTTGCCAAGATGAAGCTGTCAGTGGTGATCCCGGTCTACAACGAGGAGGCCACCCTCGCGGAGCTCCTCGACAGAGTGGCCGCGGCGCCGTTGCCCCCGAGTGTCTTCGAGCTCGAGCTCGTGGCGGTCGATGACTGCTCGTCGGACGAGACCTGGTCCGAGCTCGAGAAGTGGACGCCATCCGAGCGCGAGGACGGCCGGAGCGTGTCCGTCTCGCGCAAGCGTCACCCCGAGAACCGAGGCAAGGGAGCGGCGCTCCGCACCGGCTTCGAGGATGCTGCAGGTGACATTCTGCTCATCCAGGACGCCGATCTCGAGTACGACCCGGCCGAGTATCCCGTGCTTCTCCAACCCATCATCGACGGCCACGCGGACGTTGTCTACGGCTCCCGTTTTCTGGGTGGTCCGCACCGCGTGCTCTTTTTCTGGCACTACCTCGGGAACCAGCTCCTGACCCTCTTGTCCAACATGTTCTCCGATCTCAACCTCACCGACATGGAGACCTGCTACAAGGTCTTCGTCAGAGAGGTGCTGGAACCGATCGAGCTGAAATCGAACCGCTTCGGCTTCGAGCCCGAGTTCACCGCCAAGGTCGCCCGGCTGGGCGTCCGGATCTACGAGGTGCCGATCTCGTACCATGGCCGGACCTACGCCGAGGGCAAGAAGATCGGATGGAAGGACGGTGTCTCGGCGATCTGGTCGATCCTGCGCTTCAACCTCTGGGACCGCTGAGAAACGCTTTTTCCTTTGCCGGCGCGGGACTACCAGCCCGGGCGCGGGGGCCTGGGCACCACCTCGATCAGCGGCGCCCTCGTCGGGTCGATCCCGGCCTCCGCCGCCCACCCCTCGAGATCGGCCCGCAAAGCCGTTTCTTCTTCGGATGTCTGGATCCAAGGCTTTCTGAAAGGGTAGCCGCGCGGAAAGTGGCCGTAGCGCCCGTTGATGGTCGGAACACCAGCCGCGAGGGCCGTCCACGCGGCGTCGTCGTGGATGAACTTGTCCCAGGTCGGGTCCTTGATCACCAGGAGGAAGGTCTCGGCGTCCGACGGTATTTCGGATGCGATGGACTCGATCCGTGCGGAGGCAACATGCTTGTCGAACTTTGGCCGCTGGTGGGGTTGTTCGGCGACGGTGACCAGGATCAGGACTCCGGCCAGAGCCCAGCGGCCTTTCTCGAGTGTTCGGCCGACGACGATCGCCAGCCCGAGGGCAGCCGGAAAGAGCGCCATCATTCCGACTCGGGTGACCGCTCGCAGGGCCGCGGTGCCTGGGACAATCTCCCGCACGACCCACCACGGGCTCCACCCCCCCGGGAATGTGAGGGTCAAGAAGACCAGCCCAGCAAAGGCCGCAACCGTGAGCTGTACCTCGCGCCGCCTTCGCCCGATCCACAGCCCGGCCGCGCATGCCACCAGCGTCGCCGCGCCGAAACCGCTCGTCTGGCCCAGACCCCGATAGACATTCCAGGCCATCCTGCGTTGCCATTTGCCGTACAGCCGGTTGCCTTCCCCGGGCAGAAACCATCCGATCGCTTTTGGAAGATGGACCTGGTGTTGTTTGCGCATCCCGGTTGTGGCCGCGGTCGCCCGATACCGGGCCGTGATCGGCGTCGCGAGGGCTCCGGCGATAACGGATACCACCAGTATCGCCACGAGATGCTTCTTGACGGTCTTGATGAAGGGCTCTCGGAGGCCTCGGAGGACGACAACCACGACGGTGGCCACCCCCAGTCCGAGAACGAAAAACACCAGTGCATAGACCGCGGTGTAAAGCTGCATGACCAGCCCACCCCAAATAGCGGTGGCTGCGATCCACCCGCGAGCCGGCCAGTCACGCTCGGGTTCACGGAACATCAACACCAGCCCCCCGAGGGTGAGCACCGGCCAAAACATCGGTCCCAGCTGCTGATGGGCGAGGCTCGAATACTGCGGGTTGCCGAATGCGAAAAGGTGGGCTCCGACAGCCGAGGCGATGGCCGAGATCCGAAGCCCGTAGCGAAGAAGCACATAGCAGCTCACGAAGTTCAGCGTCCAGCAGCTGAGCATCCATAGCTGGAAAGCCGTGTGGGGTTCGCTTCCGAGCCACCTCCACAGCCAGTAGAACGGCGCAACACCGACCATGAGATCGGTGTAGGTGGCGACGTTTTCGACCGGGAAAAAGATCGGCGGCGACCACAGATCCCCCGCCAACGGCATGCCCATCAGCCACCGGTAGCTGTGCTCGAGGGTGAAGTTCACCAGGCGACTGTCTCCAAGCCCACCCTGGACGAGGCGAAAGGCACTCGCAAAGGTCGGGTAGAAGGCGAGGAGGATGCCGGACAGCCACAAGACGAGCGGCCACACGACCGATTGCTCGGCCGTCCGTGGAGGTGGGGCGGGAGGATCGTGTGTCACGCCTGAGTTCCTGTCGGATTCAGACTCTCGCAGAGAGCGCTCCGCCCGTCAAATGGGTGGTCCGCGAGACGGGCCGCTTCCGTTTGCTGGCGCATTGTTTTATGGTACGCACTGCCGCGTGACGGCGCGCCAGATCGTGGAGGTCATATGTCGAAAAGAAAGATCGTCGTGATGCCAGGTGACGGGATCGGCGACGTGGTCCTGCCCGAAGCCCTGAGGGTGCTCGAGGCGGCTGGCTTCGAGGCGGATTGGATCACGGCCGGCATCGGCTGGGAGCACTGGGTGAAGGAGGGCAATCCGCTGCCCGAGGAGACTGTCGAGCTGATCGCAGAGCACAAGGTGGCGCTCTTCGGCGCCATCACCTCGAAGCCCAAGGACAAGGCGGCGGCCGAGATCAGCCCGGAGCTCAAGGACAAGGGCTTCGTCTATTTCTCACCGATCGTGGGTCTTCGTCAGCGCTTCGACCTCGACGTGTCGATTCGCCCGTGCATCACCTTTCCGGGCAACCCGCTCAACTTCATTCGCCGCGGCGCGGACGGAGGCGCGGAGGAGCCCCGGGTCAACGCGGTGATCTTCCGCCAGAACACCGAAGGCCTTTACGGCGGGGTCGAGTGGACCAACCCGCCCGACCAGGTGTGGGATGCCCTCGACACCCACCCGAGGTTCGCCGCCTTTCGGGAGGTCCCGCGGGAGGACCTCGCGGTTTCGACGAGGATCTTCACCCGCGCCAAGTGCCGCCGCATCTGCGAGGAGGCATTCGCCTACGCCGCGGCGCACGGGTACGGCAGCGTCACGGTCTGCGAGAAGCCGAATGTTATCCGCGAGACCTCGGGGATGATGCTGGCCGAGGCCCGCAAGGTGCACGAGTCCTACCCGCAGATCCAGCTGTGGGACACGAACATCGATGCTCAGATGATGTGGCTGACCAAGAACCCCGAGGACTACGGCGTCATCGTCGCCGGCAACATGTTCGGCGACATCATCTCCGACGGTTTTGCCGGCCTCGTGGGCGGTCTTGGCTTCGCGGCGTCGGCCAACATCGGGCAGGAGGTGGGAGTTTTCGAGCCGACCCATGGTTCGGCGCCCAAATATGCCGAGCTTGACCCCTCGATCGTCAACCCCATCGCCATGGTGCTCTCCGCGGTGATGATGCTCGATTGGCTGGGTGAGACGGAGATGGCAACCAGGATCCGGAATGCGGTCGCGGCGGTCATCGCCGGCGGCGAGGTCCGCACCTATGACATGCTCAAGCTGCGGGGTGGTCCGGAGGCCATTGCCCAGGGAGCGGCCACCACGGAGCAGATGACCGATGCCATCATCGCGGCGCTCTGAGTTTCGGCGATCAGCGCGCACCCGTGATAATGGGTCGTATCGGAGGTGAGTGATGCCCGAGCAGCTTTCAGACGCGGCATCAGCGGGCCCTGTGGGTGAGCACGTTCGATCGGACCTCAACGTTGGTTACGAGCCGTCGTCCGAAAAGCTCACGATCGATCTGAGTTCGAAGGTCGACTATCTCTACGGCGAAGCCATCGAGTCTGCCGTCCGCCGCGTTGCCGACGCCTTCGGTGTCACCACGGGGCGGCTGGTGATCCACGACAGAGGGGCGCTCGAGTGGGTCATCCTCGCCCGCACCGAGACCTGTCTCCGGCGCGCCGGGTTGAACGGCCCGCCCGTCCTTCCCGAGCCCGCGCCGAAAGCGCACGCAGCTCGCCAGCGCCGGCGGCTCCGACGCAGTCGGCTCTACATTCCTGGGAACCAACCCAAGCTGATGATCTCGGGCGGCCTCTACGGCGCCGACGGCATCATCCTCGATCTCGAAGACTCGGTGCCGCCGGCCGAGAAAGATGCCGCCCGTGTTCTCGTCCGCAACGCTCTTGTCGCGCTCGACTGGGGAGTGTCGGAGCGCATGGTGCGCATCAACCAGGGTGCGGTGGGCGAGGAGGATCTCGCGGCCATCGCCGCTCACAACCCGCACACGGTGCTGCTGCCCAAGGTCGAGGAGCCGAACCGTGTCGGACGAGCAGCCGAGATCCTGCGCGGCCTGGTCGGAGATGACACCCCCTTCCTGATGCCGATTCTCGAGTCCCCGGCAGGCATCCACTGCGCCTACGAGATCGCCGCTGCCGAGCCCTCGGTGGTCGCGTTGACCCTCGGGCTCGAGGACCTCTCAGCGGAGCTCGGGGCGCCGCGAACGGCGGACGGGTCGGAGAGCTTCCTCGCCCGCCAGACCACTGTCTACGCCGCGCGGGCGGCGGGTGTCCAGCCGATCGCGTCCGTCTATTCGGATATCGAGGACGAGGAAGGCCTCGCCGCCTATGTCCGGCGCGAACGAGGCCTGGGCTTTGACGGCATCGGCTGTATTCATCCGCGCCAGATTCCGGTGGTCCACCGCGAGATGACCCCGTCCAAGAGCGAGACCGAGCGGGCGGTGCGGATCGTGCGGGCGGCGCGCGAGGCGGAGGAACGAGGCCTCGGGGCGGTCGCGGTGGGCTCGAAAATGGTGGACCCCCCGGTGGTGCAGCAGGCCTTTCGTACCGTCGATTTGGCGGTGGCGGGGGGTGTCCTTCAGCCAGACTGGGACGTACAGGCGTGATGGGTTCATCGGGAACGGAAATGGGAACGGGTACGAGGACACCGCCATGAAATCGAAGCTTGAGAAGAATGCAGCGGACCGGATGGTGCCGCTCGAGGTCAACGGGCGTGAGAGCGTGCCCTTCCGGGGTGTCGGGAAGCATCGGCCTGACGGGACAAAGGCTGCGCCGCGAGTGGTGAGCTGCGTCGACTATCCGTCAGACGGTGACAAGCGGGCGGCATCGCTGAGGAAGGCCCTTGAACAGGTCGGACTGAGCGACGGGATGGTGGTTTCCACCCACCATCACCTGCGCAACGGTGATGCGGTCGGCAACCTCATCTTCGACACGGCGGCCGAGATGGGGATCAAGGACCTGTTGTGGTTCCCATCGGCCTCGTTCCCCGTCCACGCCAACCAGATCCAACATCTCGACGCGGGCGTCATCCATCACATCGAGGGCTCGATGAACGGCCCCCTCGGGGCCTATTGCTCGGAAGGCAAGATGCGCGGCCTCGGGGTGCTGCGTTCGCACGGCGGACGCTGGCAGGCGATCCAGGACGGAGAGGTCCACATCGATCTGGCGGTGATTGCCGCCCCGACGGCAGATTTTTTCGGCAACGCAAACGCCCTCCACGGTCCGGCCGCATGCGGGCTTCTCGGCTTCGCGCTGGCCGACTCGATCTACGCCGAAAAGGTGATCGTGGTGACCGACAACCTGGTGCCATTCCCCTGCCTGCCGTGGCAGATCCAGGGCAACAACGTCGATGCCGTGGTCGAGGTGGGTTCGATCGGCGACCCGTCGAAGATCGTCTCGGGCACGACCCGCATCACGCAGAGCCCTGACCGGCGACGGATCGCCGAGCTTGCGGCGCGGTTTTGTGCCGAGACGGGCATCATGCGCGACGGCTTTTCTTTTCAGGCCGGGGCCGGAGGGACGACCCTCGCCTTCGCTACGTACCTCGCGGCGCTGATGCGGGCCGAGGGTGTCACCGCCCGCTTCGCTCGCGGCGGATCGACCCAGCACATGGTGGAGATGCTGGACGAAGGGCTCGTCGAGTACATCCTCGACGGCCAGACCTTCGATCTCGACGGGGTGCGATCGATGCGCCAGGACCCGCGCCACCAGGATACTTCGCCCTTCACTTCCTACAATTTCCACGGCAAGGGCAACTTCGCGTCGATGGTCGATGTCGCGGTGCTCGGGGCGACCGAGGTCGACCTCGCCTTCAACGGCAACGTCGTGACGCACTCTGACGGGCGCCTGCTGCACGGCATCGGCGGCTGGCAGAATTGCCTCACCGCCGGTTGTGCGATGTTGCTGGTGCCTTCGTTCCGCGATCGCATCCCCGTGATCGTCGACGAGGTGACGACGGTCTGCGGGCCCGGGGAGCTGATCGACGTGGTGGTCACCGAGCGCGGCATCGCAATCAACCCTCGACGCCAGGACCTCGTCGACGCGGTTGGCGGCACTGATCTGCCGATCCGATCGATCGACGACCTCAAGGCAGAGCTCGACCGGATCTGCGGCATCCCGGCCAAGCCACAGCTGTCGGAGGATCCCGTGGCGGTCGTCAAGTGGGTCGATGGCACCGTCCTCGACACCGTCTGGCGTGTGGGCTGAAACCCGTGCCCGTTTCCGCCTTCCGTGCCCGATTGACGCCGGCGGAGCCAGCGACTGGATGAGACTCCGCTACCGCTAAGGCCTTGTCAGAAGCGCACCTAGGGTGTACAATCCCCCGTCCTTGGTCCGTATGGACCGAGCGGAGGTCAGAGATGAAAGACGGAGTCCATCCCGAGTACCACGAGGTGGAGGTTCGCTGCGCTTGCGGCAACACCTTCACGACCCGGTCGACGAAATCAGAGCTCCGGCTCGAGATCTGCAGCGCCTGCCACCCCTTCTACACCGGCAAGCAGAAGCTGGTCGACACTGCAGGAATGGTGGAGAAGTTCGAGCGTCGCTACGGCAAGACTGCCGACGCCAAGTAGCCCGCTCCGGCCGCCCTCGCGGCGGCCATGTCAGCCCGCGCGGAGAGATTCGCGCGGGTTTTCGTTTGGGTGGACAACCGGGCTAAGATCTCGTCGAAACCGAGAGAGTGAGCACATCATGTTGGAACGGCTCGAGGAAATCGCCAAAAAGCACGAGGAGCTGCTGGCCCAGCAAGCGGATCCGGAGGTTGCCGTCGATCCCGACCGTTCGCGTGAGGTCGCGCAGAAGCTGGCGGAGCTCGAACCCGTCGTGTCCTCCTTCCGCCAGTACCGTGAGACGGCATCCGAGTTGAAGGGGGCTCGCGAAATCGTCGCCGAGGCCGAGGACGACGAGATGCGGCAGCTGGCCGAGGCCGAGGTCGAGGAGCTCACGACCCGTCTCGATCAGATCGAGGACCGGCTGAAGGTCCTCCTGCTTCCGGTCGACCCCAATGACCGACGCAACGTCATCCTGGAGGTCCGCGCCGGCACCGGTGGCGAAGAGGCGGCCCTGTTCGCCGCCGAGCTCCTGCGCATGTACGGTCGCTACGCCGAATCGAGGCGCTGGAAGATCTCGATCACCGACTCGTCGGACACCGGCCTTGGCGGCATCAAGGAGGCGGTCGCCGTGATCGAGGGGGAGGGTGCCTATTCGCGCCTCAAGTACGAGTCCGGCGTCCATCGCGTGCAGCGAGTGCCCGCAACCGAGGCCTCGGGTCGCATCCACACCTCGGCGGCGACCGTGGCGGTCATGCCCGAAGCCGAAGCCGTCGAGATCGAGGTCGACGAGAAGAACCTCCGCATCGATCGATTCTGTTCCTCGGGTCCGGGGGGACAGAGCGTCAATACGACCTACTCAGCCGTCCGCATCACGCACCTTCCGAGCGGTCTGGTCGTCTCCTGCCAGGACGAGAAGTCGCAGATCCAGAACAAGGCCAAGGCATTGCGGGTGCTCAAGGCGCGGCTGAAGGAAATCGAGGAGCGCGAACGGGACGCCGAGCGCGCCGCCGATCGCCGCTCGAAGATCGGTTCTGGGGATCGCTCGGAGAAGATTCGCACCTACAACTTCCCCCAGGGGCGGGTCACCGACCACCGGATCTCGCTCACCGTCCATCGGCTGACGGAGATCCTCGAGGGCAACCTCGATCTCCTGCTCGAGCCCCTGATCGCCGACTTCCAGGCCGAGCGCTTGAAGGAAGAAGTCGAATAGCGGTGGTCCATCACCTCCGATCCCGAGCCCGAGCCCGGTCCAGATCCCGATCCCGGGACGGCGAATCGGGAGCCGGGACGGATCCGGCAACGGTGACGCGGTGAGGACCACAGACGCCCTCGGTTTCGGCGAGCAGCGCCTCCCGTGCCGAGAGGGCATTCCCGATCCACGCCGGGAGGCGGCGTGGCTGCTGGCGGCTGCCTGGGGTGTCCGCGAGGCCACCCTGCGGATTCACCCGGAACGGGAGCTGCCGGAGGAGGTCGAACGGCGATATCGAGGCTGGCTCGAGCGCCGGGCCGCGGGTGAGCCCGCGCACCACCTCACGGGCAGTTGTTCCTTCTGGGGTCGCGCATTCGAGGTGAACCCCGATGTCCTGGTTCCCCGACCGGAGACCGAGCTCATCGTCTTGACGGCCCTCGAGCTCCAACTGGCGACCGACGCCAGGGTGCTCGACGTCGGCACGGGTTCGGGCTGCATCGCCGTGACCCTCGCGGCCGAACGTCCGCTGTGGCGGGTGTGGGCCATCGATCAATCGCTCTCCGCGCTAATGGTCGCGCGGCGCAACGCGAAAGCTGTGGGTGTCACGGTGCCGTTGTGGCGGGGATATCTTGCGGAGGCGGTCGCGCCGCCATGGGATCTGGTTGTGGCCAACCTTCCCTACGTACCCTCGTCAGAAGTCCGGTCCACGCCGATCGAGGTTCGACACGACCCTGCCGCGGCACTCGACGGGGGGAGGGACGGTCTCGACCTCCTGCGACGCCTGCTGGCCGATCTCCCTCGACTGCTCAGACCCTGCGGGGGAGCGGTGCTGGAAGTGGGGGAGCGACAGGCCGAGACAGTCGCCGAGCTCGCTGGTGCCGCCGGCGTCGCCGTCGCGCGGCGAGTGCGGGATGTCGGTGGCGTGGAGCGCGTCATCGTCCTCCAAGTTCCCTAGGACGACCGCCGCATGTGGGTGGATAGCAACGAGCTCGGGGACAATCCGTGTTGACATCAAACCAAGCTGGTCGGAAAATGGCCTTTTCCCCGCGGCGACGGGGCGGAGGCGTTGATGGCAGCCAAGAATCGCATCGAGCTCGACGGCGCGCAGCAGAAAACCGCCGTCATCGCCTTTGGCGGAAACGCCCTCCTCCGCCCGCAGGACCACGGCACACAGGAGGAGCAGTTCACCCTCAGCTGGAAGGCCACCAGGTGGTTGGTGGAGATCATCCACCGTGGCTACGAGCTCGCCATCGTCCACGGTAACGGGCCACAGGTCGGCAACATCATGATCCAGGTGGAGGAGGCGATCACCAAGATCCCTCCACAGTCACTGGATGTGGCGGTCGCCCAGACGCAGGGCTCGATGGGATACATGTTGGCCAATCAGCTGCGCAACCGCCTCCACGAGGAGCAGCTCGACAAGGAGATCGCAGCCGTTCTCACCGAGGTCGAAGTCGACCGCGATGATCCCGCCTTCGAAAACCCCACCAAACCCGTCGGGCCGTACTTCACTGCCTACCGCGCGAATCTTCTGATGCAGGAGCACGGCTGGCAGATGGTCGAGGACGCCGGCCGTGGCTGGCGCAAGGTCGTGGCTTCTCCGATGCCGCGTCGGATTCTCGGCTGCGATTTGCTCAAGCGCCTGGTGGAAAACGGTGCCGTGCTCGTTGCGGGAGGCGGGGGGGGAGTGCCCGTCTATCAGGATGTGGGCGGGTACTTTCGCGGCGTCGAGGCGGTCATCGACAAAGATTATGTCGCGGCGATGCTGGCTGTGGAGCTCGAGGCCGATCTCTTCATCATGCTGACCCAGGTGCCGATGGTGGCCGAAAACTTCGGCCGACCCAATCAGCGGTGGCTGCGGCGGATGCCTCTCGCCAAGGCACAGGAGATGATGGCCAGCAACCAGTTTCCGCCGGGGTCGATGGGCCCGAAGGTGCAGGCGTCGATGAACTTCGTCGAAGCGACCGGTAAGGACGTCTTGATCACCGATGAGGACAGCCTCAAGCGTGCGCTCGAAGGTCGTGCCGGCACCTTTTTGGTGGCTGAGGGCGAGGCCGAGTACGCGAGGATTTCCTGACAGAGTTCCTCGAGGTGTTGCCACACGACAGAGCGCCGGAGAAGGGAAAGGGCGGGATGTCGCCGTGACGGCCGCAGAGGGTTTATCCTAGGCGGCATGGCGAGCGCGAGTCTCTGGCTGTACAGGCTGTTGCTCGGCGGATTGCTGCCCGTCGCCCTGCCGGTGATCAAGCTTCGCCAGTGGCTGACCGGAAAGAGCAGACCGCGCTTCCGCGATCGTCTCGGTCGGGGGTTGCCGGAGATTCCCGTTGGCGGCGTCTGGATCCAGGCGGTTTCGGTGGGCGAGGTCGAGTTGGCACGACGGCTTGTTGCCGAGATGGAACAGCAGGCGCCCGAGCTGCCCCTCCTTGTGAGCGCCACGACTGCCACGGGCCTCGACCTCGCCCGCCGCACCCTCGGAGAACGGCTGCCCGTCTTTCCCTGTCCGATCGACCTGCCCGGCCCGGTGAGCCGCGTTTTCGACGCCGCTCGCCCCCGACTGCTGGTCCTCGTGGAGACCGAGCTCTGGCCCGAGCTGATCCACCAGGCCGGGGTTCGCGGTGTTCCGGTCGCGGTGGTCAACGCGCGCCTCTCAGAAGGATCCTTTGCCGGCTACCGAAGGGTCGCGGGGAGACTTCGGTCGCTGCTGGCCCCGCTGGCTCTGGTGCTCGCCCGCACGGCTGCTGACGCCGACCGCTTTGCGGGCCTGAACATTCCGAAAGACCGCATCGTGATCACGGGAAACGTGAAGTACGACCTCGCCCGAGACGAGCGAGCTCTCGAGTGGGAGGAAGCGATTCGCCGAGCGGCGGGTGGTCGCCCGATTCTGGTGGCGGGTTCGACCATGGAAGGCGAGGAGGCGCAGGTTCTCGACGCGTTGGCCGGACTCGGCGCCGACGGCGCGACGCCCTTGCTGATTCTGGCACCCCGCCACCCCGAGCGCTTCGACGGGGTCGCGCGGCTGCTGTCCGATCGGGGTCTCGTGTTTTCACGCCGAAGCAGCGGCGACGCTCTGCCGACGGACACCGATGTGTTCCTGATTGACACGATCGGTGAGCTCGCTCGGTCCTATCGCCTGGCGCGGGTGGCGTTCATTGGTGGATCGCTGGTTCCCACCGGGGGCCACAATCCGCTCGAACCGGCGGTGTGGGGGGTTCCGGTTCTGAGCGGTCCGCACGTTCATAACTTCCTCGAGGTCTACGACGAGATGACCGAGGCGGGTGCGGCCCATCTTGTGGCGGACAGCGATGAGCTCAGGGTCGCCGCTGCGGCGTGGCTCGACGAGCCGGACTTTGCGGCCGCTGCGGGCAAGGCCGGACGGGAGGTGGTGGAGCGGAATCGAGGCGCGACCGCCCGCACCTGCTCGACCCTCCTGAAGCTGCTTCGGGGAGCGTGACGGCGGTGGTGTGGCGCTACCTCTTCCTCCCTCTCGCCCCGCTCTATCGCGGGCTGGTGGCGGCACGGGCGACCGCGTACCGACGGGGCTGGATGCGAAAAGCCCGGCTCGACCTGCCGGTGATCTCGATCGGCAACCTCACTTTCGGTGGGACCGGGAAAACGCCCACCGTGATTGCGCTCGCCCGGGATCTCGTGCGCTTGGGACGTCGGCCGGCGGTGCTCACCCGGGGGTACAAGCGACTCAGCGACGAGCAGGTCGTCGTCATGGGTCCGGACCCACGGCAAACCGCTGCCGAGGTCGGAGACGAACCCTTGGAGATCGCGCGTCGCCTGCCTGGCGTTCCAGTGATTGTCGATGCCGATCGTGCTCGGGGAGGCGCGGAAGCGCGCCGCCTCGGCGCCGACGTGGCCCTCCTCGACGACGGCTTTCAGCATCTGCAGCTCGAGCGTGACCTCGACCTCGTGCTCGTGGATGCCGGCGATCCGTGGGGAGGGGGCCGGCTTCCTCCTCGTGGGCGCCTGCGTGAAAGTCCCGCCGCCCTCGAAAGGGCCGACGCGGTGCTGATCACCAAGGTGCCCACCGAGTGGCGCCCGGTCGTCGCGGAGATCGAATCCGTGCTCGACCGCGTCGCACCCAGACTCCACGTCTTCATCTCGAGACTGCGTCTGAGCCGGGTGCACGTGCCGGGGGAGGGGTGGCTGGGTCCGGAGACCCTGGTCGGCCGCCGGGTGTTCGCCTTTGCAGCCCTCGGGCGGCCTGACGGATTCGCAGCATCTCTCACTGAGGCGGGTGCGGAGGTCTGCGGTTGCCGTTGGTTTCCCGACCATCACGCCTGCAGCGACCGCGAGCTGGCAGAGATTTCCGAGCTCGCGGCGGCGGCCTCGGCGGTGCCGGTGACGACGGCCAAGGACGCCGTCAAGCTGCCGTCCGAGACCGATGCGTGGGTGGTCGAGGCGGTGGTGGAACCGGTTGAAGGCAGCTGGAACGGGCTCTGGCGGCTCCTGCCGGAGGTCCGCTCGTGAGCAAGAACCGATCCGCCCTGCGCAATCAGGTCGAGTTCGCCGCCTTCCGCATGGCTCGTGGGCTGACCGGACTGCTGTCGCCGGCAGGGTTGGCAAAGGTCGGTGATGCGGTCGGCAACCTCTACGCTGCTCTTGGAGGGAGGCGTCGGCAGATCATCGATTTCAACCTCCGTCTGGCCTACCCGGACATGAGCGATGACGACCGCCGATCACTCGCACGTGCGGTGACGCGACATTTCGCGCGGTCAGCTTTGGACGCGATCCGCCTGCAACGGCTGCAGCCCGCTGAGCTGCTGGCGTCAGTCGAGTTGTCCGGGTGGGACAACGTGGATCGTGCACTCGGCTACGGCCGCGGCGTGTTCTTCCTCACGGCTCATATCGGCTCGTGGGAGGTGGCCGCATTGGTCACCGGACTGAAGGTGGACGGGGGGCTGTCGGTGGTCAATCGTCCCCTCGACAACCCCCTGCTCGAGTCGGAGCTCGATCGCCTGAGGAAGCTCTACGGCAACCACGTCTTCGGCAAGCACAACATCGCCCGCGAGATGCTGACCCAGCTCAAAAAGGGCGGTGCAGTCGGCATCTTGATCGACCAGCGAGTCCGTGAGGACCAAGGGGTCGCGGTCCCCTTCTTCGGGCACCCGGCTTGGACACACCCGATTCTCGCCCGCATGGGGCGAAGGACGGGCGCTCCGGTGGTGCCGATCTTCGCGCTTCGCGATCTGCCCGGCCGCTACGAGGTCCGCTATGAGGAGCCGGTGGTGGCGGACGATCTGGCCGCGTCTGAACGCGAAGATGTACCGCTGACCGCCCGCTATATGGCGATCCTCGAGGCCGCCATCCGCAGGAATCCGGACCAGTGGCTCTGGTACCACGATCGCTGGAAGCATCTCAGGGTGGCCGCCGATTCGAAGCGCGATCCGCGTCCGTGACTCACGCCGCCGATTCGAAGCGCGGGTCGCGTCGGCGACACCGGTGCCACCTTTCGCATTGTCTTTGGCACGCTTCTGACGAGAGAGCTTCGACAACAATGCGAAAGGTGGCACCCTGCACGTCGAAGCGAGGAGCGCCTCTAAATATCGTCGCGCTCGAGCGGGTGGGTGAGACAGTGCGGTCCGCCACGGGCACGTGACATTTCGTGGCTGTCGATGAGCAGACACACGCGCTCGTTGCTGTCGAGCGCGACCTCCTCCTTGCCGAGCAGAAGGTCTTCTGCCAGGAGTACGCGAAAGCCGGCCCGGTCGAGCGCCTCGGCGGTCGCGATATTGCGGTCGTAGAGCACGATCACACCGGGCGCGAGGGCGAACGCGTTGGCGCCGTCGGTCCACTGCTCGCGCTGTTGGGCGACGGGGTCGCTACCTCCACACGGGATCGGCTGCAGCTCGAGACCTCGGCCGCCGAGCGCCTCGAGCAGGCATCCCCTGTGATGCGGTGAAAGGTCGGCTGATCCGAGATCGATCTCGTAGGTGTCGGCGAGTTGGGGGCCGTCGCCGCAGATCACCGGCTCGAAGACGAGGGCCGCGTCGCGGTCGATCGGCGTGAAGACCGTGTCGAGATGCATGTACGCACGGCGCGCCGGCACGTGGACGACCTCGAGCCAGCGAGGTCCGTCGTCGCGCCCGGCCAAGGCCTCCGCAAGCATCTCGACGGCGACCATGTTGGTGCGCTCCGAGACCCCGACGGCAATGACTTCGGGCGACAACACGAGGACGTCTCCGCCTTCCAGACGCGGACGGTGCGGTCCAAGAAACTGCCCAGCCTCCCTCGCTTCGTGCAGAGGGTCGAGGATGAGGGAGGTGTCGGAGAGTTCGCGCTGAAATCGAAAGATGCACCGACTGAGGAGACCTTCACGCCACCGGGCACCGGTCGCCATGGCCGAGTAGATGACACCTTCACCCAGGATCACCTGGGGGTCGCGCTGGAAGCACCAGTTTGGCAGCGGCGGCAGCTGGAAGAGATCCTCGACCTCGATCCCCAGACAGTCATCGCTGGCGAGAAGGCCGGTGATGGCGGTCGCGACCGCCGCCTCCGCCGACGCCGGTGGGGTACCGGCCCGAAGCGCGTGAGGCGCCTCGGGTCGCAGCCTCGCCCACAGCCACGAGCGAGCCTCGGCGGTGGTCAACGCCTCTGCGAGGACGTCGTTGGCCTCGACGACCTCGATCCCGAGAAGCTGCAGCAGCTGGCGGAAGCGACGGTGTTCGTCACGTGCCCGGTCGCCGAAGAGGATGTCGTCGAAGAGGAGCTCCTCCATCATCGGCGGAACCATCCGGTCCACTTCCGGCCCCGGCTCGTGCATCAGCACCCGTCGCAGCCGTCCGATCTCCGATGTCACACGAACCATGGCTCGTCCCCCGCGGGGCATCATAACAACCGTCCCCGTGCCCGATCGCGGTCGCCCGGTATACTCGGTCCGGAGGAACGATGACGTCTCTCGACCGTTTCGATCACCCCCTCACCGGCCGCTACGCGTCAGAGGAGATGCAGCGCCTGTTTTCCACCGGCAATCGCTACACGACATGGCGGAGGCTTTGGCTCGCGCTGGCGTCCGCCCAGAGCGAGCTCGGCCTCGAGATCCCGCAGGAGGCCCTGCAACAGATGCTCGACAACCTCGAGGTCACAGAAGACGACCTCGAGAGGGTGCGCACGTACGAAAAACAGACCCGGCACGACGTCATGGCTCACCTCCAGGCCTTCGCCGACCGGGCTCCGGCGGCGAAGCCGATCCTCCACCTGGGCGCGACCTCGGCCTATGTCGGAGACAACGCGGATCTGATCGTCATGCGTGACGCGCTCGATCTCGTGCTCACCAGTGTCCTGGCCGTGATCGCGACTCTCGCCGCTTTCGCTGAAAAGTGGGCCGATGAACCGGCCCTCGGCATGACCCACTTCCAACCCGCCCAACCCACCACCGTCGGCAAGAGGGCCTGCATGTGGCTGCAGGATTTTCTGCTCGATCTCGAGCGCATCACCTTCGAGCGTGACCGCCTCCGTCTGCGGGGAGTCAAGGGGACGACCGGCACCCAGGCCACGTTTTTGGAACTGTTTGACGGCGATCACGAAAAGGTCATGGCGCTCGACCGGCGGGTCGCCGAAACCCTCGGGTTCGCGAGCTGTTATCCGGTCACCGGCCAGACCTATCCACGCAAAGTCGACGCCTTCGTCCTCGACGCCCTCTCGGGGCTCGGTCAATCGGCGGCGAAGCTCGCCACCGACATCCGGCTCCTCGCGCGGCTCAAAGAGCTTCGAGAGCCGTTGGCCGAGGGTCAGGTCGGGTCATCCGCGATGCCGTACAAGGCCAATCCCATGCGTTCGGAGCGTGTAACCGCCCTGGCGCGATGGTTGATCTCCATCGCCGCCAATCCTGCCCAGACGGCGGCCAGCCAGTGGCTCGAACGCACCCTTGACGACTCGGCCAACCGACGCATGTTGCTGCCCGAGGCCTTCCTTGCGACCGACGCGATCCTCCGCATCGTCCACAACGTGGTCGACGGTCTCCAGGTCTTTCCCGCGATGGTCTCGCGCAATCTCTCAGAGGAGCTGCCGCTGATGGCCTCCGAGGCGATTCTGATGGAGGCCGTGCAACGAGGTGGTGACCGGCAGGCGGTTCACGAAAGGCTCCGCATCCATGCGCGGGCCGCGGCGTCGACGGTCCTCGGGGAGGGCGGTGCGAACCCCTTCCTCGGGCTGGTCGCCGACGATCCAGCGGTACCCTTGGATCGCGAAGAGCTCGATGCCCTTCTCGACCCCGCTCGCTTCGTTGGACGCGCACCGCAACAGGTGCGCGAGTTCCTTGCGGAGCATGTGCAGCCCATCCTCGATCGCGCTGGTGAGCTGCCGGAAGCCAGGGACCTCGACGTCTAGATGGCCGGCGCTTGCGCGAGGAGGTCGCGGCTTGCGGGTGTTCTGGCAGCGGTTGCGGGTGCGCTGCTCGTCGGCTGCGCCCACCGCGGAACGCCGCCGCCGAGCGTGACCCCAAACGAGGTCGAAGGGAAACCGGCGCCGGTGGCCGATCCAGTGGAGAAGGGCTGGAGCGAGAAGGGCATCGCTTCGTGGTACGGGGAGCCCTATCACGGGCGCCGCACCGCCTCGGGTGAAATCTACGACATGCATCAGCTCACAGCCGCGCACAAGACGCTGGCCTTCGGCTCCGTCGTCAAGGTCACGCGGCGCGACACCGGTGCCGATGTCAAGGTGCGGATCAACGATCGCGGCCCGTTCATCGAAGGACGCATCATCGATCTCTCCTACGCGGCGGCGCGGAAGATCAGCCTGGATGTAGATGGCGTGGCGCCCGTCAAGATCAAGGTCGTTGGTCGCGAGGAGGCGCCCAGGAAATCTCCTGCTCGGGAGCACGAGCCGGAGGACTGTTTCTGGGTGCAGGTCGCGGCCTTCTCAGACTCCGGCAACGCGCGCCGAGCCGAGGCCGAGCTCGAGCGTTCCGGCGAAACGACGGTGGTTCTGGAAGGCTACGACGAGCTCTGGAGGGTACGGGTCGGGCCATTTGAAAGCGAGAAGGACGCGGAAAGGGCGCGCACCAGGATCACTGACGCCTGGCCCGGCTCGACCATCGTCCCCTGCGGCGGCTGAGCTCCCATCCCGCGTCCGGTCCCGAATCAGACTACGCTACCATCACCCCGATGCTGAAGAAGCCGATCCTCCACCTCGCGTTCACCAGCGCCGTCGCGACGCTCTCCCTTGCCTTCGCGTGTCAGAGCGGTGGTCCTCCGGATATCCGCGCGGAGCGGGTCGTGATGGTCTCCTACGACAGCCTCGGAGCGGATCTCGCCTCGAATTGGGCGGCGGACCCCACCATCGCCTCATCCGGGGGCCTTGCCGGAATGGTGCGGAACGGATTCTCGGCCCAACGAGTACGCATGATCGACCCGACGCTCACCGCCGTAAGCCATCTTTCACTGGTCACCGGCCGGGACGCGGCCGCGATGGGGGTGGTCGGCAACGCGTTCAAGCGACCCGGGATGCCTATCAACGATTGGGTGTCCGGTTTCAACGCCTCGAGTGAGGTGGAAACGCTGTGGACAGCCGCACGTCGTAACGGTCTCCGCGTTGCCACCCTCGCCTGGCCGGGCGCTGACGCGGGCGCGGTCGATCGCATGGGCGACTTCGGAGTCGTGTGGCCGGGTCCGCCGTTGGCCTCGTCGGAGGTGTTCGAGCTCGATCCGGCCACCGCCGACACCACCGGAGAGGTGCCTTCCAACGATGGATTGGAACCGTTGCTCTGGCGCCTGGCGATCGAGCTTGGCTCGGCGGCGCCGGATCGACAGGAGCTGCTCGTGGCGCTGGTCGATGCCGACCCCAATGGCCGTCCCCGATATGACGCGATCGCGATGCGTCTCGCGGACGAAACTGATTGGGACTATGTCGGTGAAATGGAGTGGCTGGAGATCGACTTTGAAGCTCGGGCTGCAGATGATCTTCGTCCCCGCCTCTACGGGGCGTGGTGCAAGGTCTTGCACATCGACCGCTTTACCGGAGCCCTACGCTTCTACCGCGGCGAGGTCAACCGTCTTCATGCCTATCCGGACGCCTTCGAGGACCGGCTCACCGAGGCCATCGGTCCGTGGCCGGGCGAGCCCGACAGAGCGGTCGCCGACTGGTGGTTGGATCTCTCACAGGGCATCGATCTCGACACATTCATCGAGCAGGGTGAGCGGCTCGATCGCTATTTCGACCGCATGACCGAATGGGTGATATCCGAGGAGGATGCCGACCTCGTGCTCGCCTACCACTCGTCGCTCGACGTGTACCTCCACAACGGCCTGATCACGAACCAACTTCAGTGGGCCTACAGCCCGGGGCGTGCGCTGGCCGCGCAGGAAGGGCTCAAGCGAATGGGCCGCTCGATCGACACCTCGATCGCAACCCTCTGGCGCGCGCTCGATCCCGAGCGCGATGCGCTCGTTGTGGTTTCGGATCACGGCCAGCTCCCCATCTTCGAGGTCGTGCGGCCGAACAGCGCTCTCGCCGAGGCCGGCCTCGTGCGGGTGGTCGACAATGATGGCCGGCGCCGAATCGCCCCAGATACGCCGATGGTCGCCGTCACCGGTGGGACTTTCATCCACATCTACCTCAATCTCTCGGGACGGGAGTCCGGGGGCGTGGTGGCGATGGACGAGGCTCCGGAGCTCCTCCGTAGAGCAGCCCGGGTGCTTGCCGATCTGGAGGTTGAGGGACGTCCGGCGGTTGAAAAGATTGTCAGCCGCAAGGAGGCCGCGGCCATCGGTCTCGACCACCCCTCGAGTGGTGATCTGATGGTCTTTCTGGCCCCCGGGTTCGCGGCATCGGGGGGGCTCGAAGGTCCGCCACTCGAACCCAGCCGCTACTACGGCCAACACGGCTTCCTCGCGTCGCACGACGAGATGTGCGGCGTGCTCTTCGCCCGCGGGGTCGGTATCAAGAAGAAACGCCTGGGCGAGGTCGAGGCGACCTCGGTCGCACCGATGGTCGCCCGCTGGCTCGGTTTCGAGCTCGGTAGCCCGCTGGAATTGACGACAGACCACTGATTGTTGAGAAACCTACGACTGGGTAGAAGGGGTCAACCCACAAATCTCAATTCAAGGAGAATTCGATGAAGCGGAGAATCCTGAGGTTTTCGGTGACAATCACGATTCTCGTGGCTGGTGTGGGGCTCGGAGCAGAGGAACCCGAGCTCGATCCACTGCTCGAACTCTTGGTCGAGCAAAAGGTGATCACCGTGGAGCAGGCGCTCGCCGTGCAAGCCGAATATGACCGGCGACGGGCCGCCGGGCAGCCGTCTGCGGTGGTGCCGCAGCAGCCCGACATGGCCGGGCCGAAGACGCCTCCGTTGATGGTCGAGGCTCCCCCTCCCGAGGTGGAAGAAAAGAAGTGGTACGACCACATCGAAATCAAGGGCGATATTCGCCTGCGTTATGAGGGCTTCTGGAGCGATGGCATTTCGAATGACAACCACCGGGACCGGGAGCGGATTCGTGTCCGTCCGGGCATCTACTCCAACCTTACCGACTGGATGCGGGTCGGCTTCCAGCTGCGCAGCGGCGATCCGCTCGACCCGGTGTCTGACAACCAGACGGTCGAGGGTGGCTTCACCATGAAGCCCATCGCCATCACCGAGGCCTTTGCCGCCTTCACGCCCATCGACTGGTTCGGTCTCCACGTCGGCAAGTTCGACGCCAAAAAGCTCTGGAAGGTCTCCGACATGCAGTGGGACGACGACGTGACCGTCGAAGGCATGCTGCAGAACCTCGAGTTCGGGCCTTTCGAGGCCAGCCTCTACCAGTACGCCCTCGAGGAGCGCAAGCAGGGTGAGGACTCGTATCTCCTGGGCGGTCAGGCGCGCGGCGTCTTCAAGCTCGGGTCGAACGACAAGGTCACGATCGGTGCCGGCTACGACGAGTGGTTCAACCCGCAATACCTGGTCGACAAAACCCTCAACGGCGATATCCGAGGAAACAGGGTCACGAACATCCTCGACGCGAACGACCAGCTGATCAGCGACTTCGCGATCGGCAACATCTTCGCCGAGTGGAAGCACGGCTCGAATTCACGGTGGCCGATCACGCTCACGGCCTACGGCTACCACAATTTCGGAGCCCAGGGCCTCGGCAAGGACTGGGACGACGGCTACTTCGTCCGCTTCCAGATCGGCGACTACAAGGAAAAGGGCCAGATCGCCTTTCGCGCCAGCCGCTATTTCTCACAACCGGATGCGCTCTTCTACATCTTCACCCAATCCGACACGACCATGGTCTCAGATGTCGACGGCTATCGATTCGACCTCCGCCTCGGTTACATCATGAACAGCTATTTCAACTTCACCTGGTACCACACCCAACCCGCGAGCGACCTCTCCACTGCGGAGGTGATGGATCGACTCCAAGTGGACTACATCATCGTATTCTGAGACGCACGGTCGCTGCGATGAAGGTCACTCGTCGTCCGACGGGTTGTCCGGGTCGTCGTCCCGAAAACCGATGCGATCGAAGGGGTTGACGATGCTCGACGCGATGTTCATCAGGTGGGCGGAAATCCTCTTCAGAAACCGTACGTAGAGGGCCGTGCTCACAGCCTCGTTGCACACGAGGTCGGTCTCATTCCTTTTGATGAGGGCGTTGAGGATCTCGTCACTCCGGCGGGCGATCCACCAGTGTTCGGACATGACCTCTTTGGCCTTGGCCTCGTCGCCGTCCGGCAGGGCCTCGATCAGCAGGGTAAACATCGTCTTGACCGTCGTCTCGATCTTTCGAATGTCCTCCTCGAGCTTGCCGCAGTTCAGCTTGCCCGGATGGTTGAGGGCAAGATCGACGATGTTCTTCGTGAGATCGCCGATCCGCTCGATGTCGATGACGATGCTGACCAGGGCAAGACCCGCGGCGATGCTCTGGCTGGACGAGAGCGCGAGGTGGGTGAGCACCTTGCGCCGGACCTCGCGCTCGTAGGCGTTGATCAG
This sequence comes from Candidatus Sulfomarinibacter sp., assembly GCA_041560205.1. Lineage (GTDB taxonomy): Bacteria > Acidobacteriota > Thermoanaerobaculia > Thermoanaerobaculales > Sulfomarinibacteraceae > Sulfomarinibacter. Next base: position 6,708 of record JBFFBV010000021.1, on the reverse strand, counting down.
CTGGTCTTTGGCATAGATGTCGAGCTCGATGCGCGCGTCGTCGTGCTCGCGCAACGAGCTGGAAGCGGCGAGGAACATCTCGCGGTCTGCCTCCAGCATTTCCAGCGAGCGGTCGTAGGCCTGTTGCATGAGGTTATGCTTGCGGAACAGCTCATAGAATTGCTTGAACATGCTTCACCTCAGTACGAGTATCGCAGCAAACGGCACGCCGTAGAAACAGATCAGGATGTATCCCACCGCGATCCAGCGATGCTGTGCCGCGACCGCGGCAAAACCTCGCGAGAGCCGCTGCGGGATCCTTCGGATTCCCGCAATGGGCCAGATTACCGCGATGCCGCAGATGTTGAAGAGCAAATGGGCGAAGGCCACGGTCACCGCGCTCACCTCGCCGACAGCGAGCGCCGCCAAAATCGCCGTGATGGTGGTGCCGATGTTGGCACCGAGGGTGTAGGGAAAAATCTGCGCCAGAGTGAGGATGCCGGCACCGGCAAGCGGAACCGCCAGCGACGTCGTAATGCTCGACGACTGGACGAGGACTGTAATCACGAGGCCGAACAACATCGCCGTGCCGGCGTTGGCGAACAGGGTCTGGTCGAAAAACGCCTCCACCCTTCCGAGGACGATCGATTTCAGGACTACCACCAGATATCTCAGCGACGCGAACATGATGACGAGGGCTGAGATGAGGAGCAGCCATGGATGGCCGTCGAGCAGGGTCGCGGCCGCCTTGACCGCGGGCCCGGTGAGCAGCTTGAGCGGGCTGGCGAAGGTGAGACCGCCGACCTCTGCGAATAGACCCGCCAGCCGTGATGACACGATGCCGAGGAAATTTGTCGCCAGCTGGAGGGGAAAGAGCACGATGACCGCGAGAATGTTGAAGAAATCGTGGACCGTCGAGGCCGCAAAAGCCCGTGCGAACTCCTGGCCACGAGTCACGTGGCCGAGGCTGACCAGAGTGTTGGTGACCGAGGTGCCGATGTTGGCGCCCATGACGATTGGAATCGCAGTGTCGATAGGCATGCTGCCGCTGCCGACCAGCGCGACGACCAGCGAGGTCGTGGTCGATGACGACTGCACGAGAGTCGTCGCGAGGATGCCGACGAACAGACCGAGCAACGGATTCGAGGCGCTCTCGATCAGGCTGCCGACGAAGCCGCCCGAAAACATCTTGAATGCTCTGCCGAGCATGCCGATGCTGACCAAAAAGCCGTAGAGAAGCAGCAGAAGGGTCGCAACGCGTGCCCAGGTGGTTTGCCAGACCGAGCCTCCCACCGAGCTCCTGGACTGCAGGTCACCGCTGTCGCTCATCGATCGGGAGGCCTCCAGTCTTGGCAACACCTGAGCCCGCACCACGGATCACGCAGCCGCATCGTTGTGACATCCTAACAGCGACCGCGGCGTGCGCGGCTGGACGGCGCGAAGTGAATGCCGCGAGATGGTCCGCGAGGCGAAGGACCGACCTCTGGTCTTCAGGCTGGCTTGGCGCGGGTCAATGATTCGGAGGTATTTCCTGGTCCGACGGACTCCTCGTCCAAATGGAGCGAATCGATGAAGACGTCAAAGAGATAGGTCGTCTGCTCGGCGATCTTGAGTGAATCCCACACCAGTGAATAGAAAAGAATGCTCAAGCGGGTCTTGGAACGATTCTCCTGGATCCGGGCGATCTGGTTCTGGTCGAACTCGTTAACCAGCATCCTCAGGGCGCGGTTGTTGTCGCCGATGGCCTCGGTGTTCGGCTCGTCTCTGTGGAGCAGAGCGCTTGCGGTGCTTTCGAGGATCTGTGCGACGTCGGTACGGATCCGGTCGAGCTCCGCGATCTGATCGCTGAGCAGCCCCGAGTGATTATTGGCAACGTGCAGGTGCGAGCGGACAACGATGTCACGGAGGCTTTCCGAGATCTCCTGCAGGCTGCTGATGGTGAGCGCGTAGCGCTGGGTGGTTTCAACGTCCTCCCATTCCAAGAGACGGAAGACCTTGAAAATGTTGGCCGCGATGACGTTGGACCACTGCTGGACCTTGCGCTGCCCTTCACGGGCCTCCTTGAGCTTTTGGCGGTTTTGCTCGAAGAGGCCGTCGAAACCGATGCAGAGGACACGCTGCACCTCACGCAGGAAGATGCCCATGTGGCGAACCGTGACCTCGGTGGCGGCCGCCGAGTCCTTGATCTTGCGGAGATTGAAAACGTTCACCGACTCCTCGATCTGCTCTCGGCGTCGATGCACACCGTGCGTGCGGTAGACCAAAAAGGAGGCGAGAGCGAGGATTCCGCCGACCGCCCAGCCTCCGCCGAAGAAGATCGTCGCGGCAAAGATCGACGACACGGTGAACGCCATCATGGCGGTGAAGAACCAACCGCCGATCACGGCAAGGACACCACTCACCCGGTAGACTGCGCTGTCCCGTCCCCAGGCCTGATCCGAAAGGGACGTTCCCATGGCGACCATGAAGGTCACGTAAGTCGTCGAGAGCGGAAGCTTGAGCGATGTCGCCAACGAGATCAGCGCGCTCGCCACCATCACGTTGACACCGGCGCGGACGAGGTCGAAGGAGGGCACGGTGCCGTCTGCGGCCGGGGTCGGGCGGAACTCCGAGCGGTCGAATCTCCGATTCACCCACGCGCGGAGGGGCTTCGGAAACAGCTTGCTCGCGTTGTCGAGGACCGAGGCCACCAATCGGACGATGGTTTGGGAGAGCACCGTCGATTCGAAGCGTTCGAAGCCCTCCTCCTGCCGTCCCAGGCGCACCTCGGTTCGCGTGACCGAGCGAGCCTTCCTGGAGACCCAGAGGGTGACGACCATGATGATGCCCGCGAGCAACAGGAAGAAGGTGTTGGATTGGACCGGGTTTGACAACGCTTCCATCGTCGCCGCCATCGGGTTGGCGGTAGCGGCGGCCTCGGTATAGGCGCTCAGGCCGGCGAGGGGGACACCGATGAAGTTGACGAGATCGTTGGCGGCGAAGGCCATCGCCAGGGCAAAGGTGCCGACGAGGACGATCAGCTTGAGGATATTGATGCGTGTGAAGCCGATCAGGATCTGCAGCAGGATGACCGAAACCGCGAACGATCCCAGGAGAATCAGACCGGTGTGACCCTTGATCCACGCCAGGGTCTCAGGGGTGATGAATGACGCGCCCTTCGAGCCCTTGATGAGGATGAAGTAGGTGATCGAGGCCAGGGCCGCGCCGCCCCACAACGCGCCGTAGCGTCGCAGGGGTTTCTCGTAGTTGAAGGTGAAGATCGTCCGGCTGAGGAACTGGATCACCGCACCCACGAAAAAGGCCACCACGACTGACAGGAGAATTCCAAAAATAATGGCCAGCGCCTTGCCGGAGTTGATGTAGTTGACCACTTCGCCGAGGCTGGAGCCGCTCTGCCAAAGCTTGAGAAGGGACACGGCGACGGCGGCGCCGAGCAGCTCGAAGACGATGGAGACGGTGGTCGACGTCGGCAGCCCGAAGGTGTTGTACAGGTCGAGCAGAATAATGTCGGTGAGCATGACGGCGAGAAAGATGGTCATCAGCTCCGGCATGGTGAAGAACTGCGGGTGGAAAATGCCCTTCCGCGCCACCTCCATCATGCCCGACGAGAATGTCACGCCGGCGAGCATGCCGAGGCTGGCGATGACCATGATGATGTGCCGGGGCGCCACCCTCGAGCCGATGGACGAGTTCAGGAAGTTGACGGCGTCGTTACTGACACCGACGATCAAGTCCGAGATGGCCAATCCGAAGAGGATCAGTATCGCAATCTGGAAGAAATCCATGCGGCACCTGCGCGGTCCGTAGTATTGGCGTCGCCGAAGCTCTGGCGGGGCGGCGCTCGACCGGAGTTCACGTTAGTACAGGCGGCCACGAAACACAAACCGACACAATTGCGCCGAAGGGCCGGAGACGTCTGCTAGTCTTTTTCCGTGCAAATCATCGTCAATCCGGCAGCCGACGGCGGGCGACTCGGCCGCGAGTGGCCCCGCATTGCCCAGCAGCTGAGATCGTGGGGGCTTTCGGCGCCGGTGGTCTTCACCGAAGCGCCGTGGCACGCTACTGACATCGCAGCTGCTGCGGCCACGGAAGGCGTCCGGCGAGTCGTGGTTGCGGGTGGCGACGGCACCGTCTGCGAGGCGGCGGAGGGGCTGTTTCGCGCTGGAGGCGGCGAGCTCGCGATTCTCCCCCTGGGCACCGGCAATGACGGTGCGAGGACCCTCGGCGTGCCGACGGATCTGGAGGAAGCGGCACGAGTTGCCATCGGCGGCACGATTCGATCCGTCGACCTCATCACGGTCGGTGACCATGCGGTTCTCAACGCCATCGGTGTTGGCCTGACCGGCGACATCAACGATCGTGCCATCGGCATCAAACAGGCCAAGATTCCCCTGTTGCGCGGGATTCTCGTCTACCTGGTGGCTGCGCTTGCGTCGCTGTTCCGTTACCGCATGCAGAAAGTGAGAATGGTCGCCGGCGACCGGAACTACGAGGGAACCATGCTCATTCTGGCGATCCACGGTGGGCCCACGACCGGAGGCGGGTTCGCGCTCACCCCGGCCGCGGTGCCTGATGACGGATTGCTCGACGCCTGTTTGGTCGAAGAGGTCGGCCCGCTTGGGCGTTTGCTGCGGTTGGCGGCCGCGATGCAGGGCAAGCTTGGCTCAAAGAAGGGAACCCATGAGCTGCAATCTTCGCTGCTCGAGCTTCATTTCGATGAGCCACTGCCCGCGCACCTCGATGGCAATTCGGTCACGCTCGAGCCACCGGTCGCGCGTTTCGAGGTTGTGCCTGGGGCGTTGAAGGTCGTCGTGCCCGACTGCTAACTGCGATCACCCGGTTGCAGCAAAACCTCAGTCACCTCAAGACCGCCGCACGGATACACGATGCAAGATCCAAGACGCACGACCTTCGAACCGTCGTGCGAGAGATTTCGCGGGGGTGGTTGGGTGGCCCTGTATCTTGTGTCTGGGTAGGTGGTTGGGTGGATGCATCTTGTATCCTTTTTCCAGTGTTCACTTTCCGGGGATTTGCAGGTGTCAACTCCTGACGACGCGGATCGTCAAAGGGATGTGTTGCGAGCCAAGGCCATGGACCCGTCTCGAGCCGATCTTTCCCAAGCGGACGACGCGCTGGTGCTGCGGGCCCAGAACGGGGATCACGATGCATTCGGCGAGCTCGTCAACCGCCATCAGCGACGCGTGTGGATGGTCTGCAGACAGTATGTCGGAGCGACTGAAGCCGACTCGGTGGCGCAGGACAGCCTCGTCAAGGCCTTCACGAAGATCTCCGAATTCGACCGCCGAGCCGCCTTCTCCACCTGGCTGACACGCATCGCCATCAACACCTGTCTCGACGAGCTTCGCAGGCGGCGACGCCAGGCGGTGGTAGACGAGGAAATCGACGGCGATGAAAAGCACGGGATTCTCGACCTCGTAGCGGATGACGAGGCCGGCCCCGAGGCGAGATCCATGCAGCGACAGGCGGTGGCGACCCTCGCGGCCCGCGAGAAGGAGCTGCCGCCGCGGCAGCGCGAGATCTTCCGGCTCCGTTTCTACGCCGAGATGGAGCTCGACGAGATCGCATCGGCGCTGGACGTCCACGTGGGAACGGTCAAAACGCAGCTGCACAGGGCGGTGCACCGGCTGCGCGAGGAGTTGGGAGCATTCCGATGAAGAAGCATCTCGATGAACGAGAAATCACCACCGCGGTGGCCGGTTTGGAGCTCGAGGTGGTGGCCGCCGAGCACCTCGCTAGGTGTCTGAGCTGCCGCCAACGGGTGTCGGCCATGCACGAGGTGATCGATGCCCGCCGGCGGGACCTCGAGGCCGAGACGCCGGATTGGGAGCGACAGCGCCAGGAGATTCTCCTGCGGCTGCCGCCCGAGCTTGCGGTCCGGCCAACCCAGCGTCGGGTGAGGATGCGCCCGCTTTTCGCCGTGGCGGCGGTCGTGGTGGTCGCGATCGGGCTGCGGATCATCTGGGCGCCGGCGCCGCCGGCGGAACCTGTGGCCGGAACCGAGCTGCCGGTCGAGCAGATCTTGGCCGAGGTCGATGCGATGCTGGCCGATGACTCCATCCCCGGCTTCGAGCTCATCGAACCCGGCTTGGAGGACGCGATCTATGAAAACGGTGCGTCGTGAGGGGGCGGAAGTGGAGGCGACCATGAAAAGAACAGCCATCATCATCGGGGTCCTCGCCGCGGCGATGCCGCTGGCAGCGAACGACGTCGACCTGCCCCCAGGCAAGTGGTGGGAAAACCCGCGGCTCGTGAGCCATATCGGGCTTTCCGAGGAACAACAGGGACAGATCCGTGAGGTGGTCTTCGCCTACGCGCGGAGCATGATCGACCTCAAGGCCGAGGTTGACAAGGCCGGGCTCGACCTCGCCAACACGGTCGACCAACAGGACTTCAGCCCGGAGCCCGTGCGTGCAGCTTTTGCGGTTTTTCAGACGGCGCGACAGAAGCTCGAGAACGAGCGTTTCGAAATGCTGCTCGAGGTGCGGCAGCTCATCACCTACGAGCAGTGGCGGAAGATCGAAGAGATCAAGCAGCGGGTGAAGCACGACCGCGCCCAGCAAAGGCGACCGGGCTCTCGCGGCCAGGCCCCGCAGGAGGACCGCCCGCCGGGGTTCTGACCGCCCCCGACCCGGCTCCAAGATCCACGATACGAGGCCACCCATCCGCCCCCACGGACAATCAACCCTAGTTGGGTGGGCGGGCGGCCTT
>JBFFBV010000020.1:0-56496 GCA_041560205.1 Candidatus Sulfomarinibacter sp. | reverse complement strand
GGTGACCGGACGCCGCCTCCTACCATCCGCCCAGCGGCGCCGGTCACGAGCGGCTGCCTCTCGCCGAGTGTGAGTCCCTTTCGGCGCGCCAGCTCGCTTCAACCGCCTGCCACCGTGCAGGCGTTTCTCGTTTGCACGCGTTGCGGCGCCGTCCGGTGGGCGGCAGTCGACGAGCCCGAGCAGGCTGCGTTGATCACTACGGGCTTTGGTGTGCCTGCAATTTGCCCGGATCACTGGATGTAGCCGAGGCTGCGGAGCTCTTCGAGGATCTTCTGCTCTTCGCCGTCGATACGTGGTCTGAGAGCGACGTTCTCGTTCGAGCCCCACGAGCCGATCGGCGAGATCACGTGGTTCTCGGCATAGATGGGGTCGAGCGCGGCGAGGTAACTCCTCGACGCGACGGCCGGCATGTCCTCGCCCGGCGGCAGGCCGAGCAGGTGGAGGACGAGCGGGGCGATGTCGAAGACCGTGAGGCCTGTGACCCGACGCCCAGGCTGGAAGGCGGGACCTCGGGCGAAGAAGATCCCGGGAGGGGCGTGGGTGTGGTTGTTGTTGACGAAGTCGTAACCATGGTCCGACACGACGATGAGGTTGAAATCCGGGCCCAGTGCCTCGATCAACTCGCCCAGCCGGGCGTTCGTGAACCGATACCGCTCGGCCACCGCCGGCGCGAAGTGCCCGCCGCGCACGTGGTCGACACCGAAGTGGTGGTTGAAGCCGTCGACGGAGTAGAAGGCCGCGGCCGTGAATCGAGGCTGATAGCGGGACATCAGCAGCGACAGGTAGTGGACGGTATAACGGCTCATCGACGATCGAATGAACTTGAGCTTCCAGTTCTCCGGATCGATCGTTTCGCCCGGCGCGAGATAGGGCTGTACCGCTTCGAAACCCGGCAGCGTGGGGGGCGGTGGCAGGCCATCGAGGACATCCGGCGGCTGCCGGCTGAGGGAGGGGTCGCGGTTCTTCGTCGGTCCGCGTGCCGTTTCCCCGAGAGTCACCGCCTCGGCCAGCGCGAAGCCGTTCACCCGCTCCACCGGCCAGGTGGTTCGCCAGTGGAAATAGCCGACGGTGTCGTAGCGACCGGCGGTGTTCCACAGGGCTGGGGCCCGCCGCATGTCGCTGGTGTACGGCAGTCGGATCGGAGGCATGCCGGGGAGCTTTTCGATCAGCGGGACGAGCTCGAAGTTGAGACCGGTGTGGAGTGGAAACTCGAGGATCGCAGCCTTCATGCCGGGGAGCTGGAAGACGGTGAAACCGTGGATGCCGTGCTCGTCCTTGGTCTTGCCTGTGACCAGGGTGGTCCAGATCGCCGGTGAGAGAGTGGGGGCGAAGGTCGCGAGCTCACCCCAGGTGCCTTCCTCCATCAACCGCGCGAAGGTTGGCAGCTCTCCCGACGCGACCATCGGCAGCACGATGTCGTCGAGATCGGCGCCATCGATGCAAAGCAGCAGGATCGGTGCCGCATCTTCGAAGATCGGGCCGGCCGGGAGATGACGGTCTTCCGCGGCCGCCGGCGAAATCGTAGCTGCAGCCTTTCCCACGCCGGCCAGCGCCCAGACGATGGCCACGCCGAGCGTCAGCGAAAGAAGGGCAGCGGCAAACGCCCACCGGGGAAGGCCGGTTCTTCGCCGAAGACGGCTGACGGCCGGACGAAGCGCGATCCCGGCGCCGCCGAGCAGCAGGGCAATGATGACGAGGGTCGCCGCCTTGGTCGCGATCCCAGGCGAAAAGATGAGGGTGGTGAGGCCGCTGCCGGTGACACCGAGATCGGGGAGGGAAGCGGCGTAGAGCAACGGACCGAGTCCGAGCACGCCGAGCATCGCGCTCTCCAGGGTCCGGCCGGCGCCGCGTGGGGTCGCTGCGAGGACCGCTTGAAGTGCGAGCCAGAACGCCGCTCCGACGATGCAAGCGACGGCGGCGTATCCGAGAAAGAAGATCGCGATCAACTTCAGTACCTCGCCGATCCGGGCATGCACCTGCGGGTTGAGGCGGAGCGTCAGACAGGCGATCACGATGCCGGCGGTCGCGGTACCCAAAACCGCGGCCGCGACGGCTCGATTCAAGGAATCGATCTTCGTGCCATGTGACCGGGACGACGCGGGGCGGTGGGGAATCGAAGCTTCCATGCTGTTGGATCGACGATAACAGACGATTGGGAGAGTCAGAGGTCCCTGGAGGCGGTCGCCCTCAGGCGTTGAAGAAGAACTCCACCACGTCGCCGTCGTGGATCTCGTGGTCGCGGCCGACGACGCGCACGTGGCCGCGGCTTTGGACCTCGTGCAGGTCGCCGGTTTCGATGAGCTCGTCGGCCGAGGCGACCTTGGCCTTGATGAAGCCCTTCTCCATGTCCGAGTGGATCTTGCCGGCGGCGGTTGCGGCCGGGGTGCCGCGTGGGATCTCCCACGCCTGCAGCTTGCTCTTGGCGATGGTGTAGAAGGCGACCAGGCCGAGGAGGTCGAAGGACGCGCGCACGACCCGGTCGAGACCGGTCTCGGCGAAGCCGAGCTCGTCCATGAACTCCGCCCGCTCGTCAGCTTCGAGCTCGGCCAGCTCGAGCTCGAGCTCGGCGTCGACCGCGAGCAGCCGGTTGTCGGGTTCATTTTCGACGAGCGTGGAGACCCCATGTTCGTCGCCCTCGCCGGCGATGTTGGCGACGTAGAGCACCGGCTTGCCGGAGATCAGGCCGGCGGTCTTGAGCTCGCGGAGATCGTTGGGGTCGAGCCCGAGCTGGCGGAGGGGCTGCCCTCGCTCGAGGGCGTCCTTCCACTCGGTCATCCGCCGTTTTTCGCTCGCATGCTTCTGCGGATAGGTCTGCCAGTCGCGCTTGCGCTTCTCCATGGCGCGGCCGAGGACCTCGAGATCGGCGAGCATGAGCTCGGTGTCGACCACCTCCGCGTCGCGGATGGGATCGACATCGGCGAAGACGTGTGCGACATCGTCTTTGGCGAAGCAGCGGATGACGTGGACGATGGCGTCCACCTGCCGGATCTCGCCCAGGAACTGGTTGCCGAGCCCCTCGCCCTTGCTCGCACCCTTGACCAGACCCGCGATGTCGATGAAGCGGACTGTGGCCGGAGTCGTCTTGTCCGGCTTGAGCACCCGTGCGAGCCCGTCGAGCCGGGCATCCGGCAGCGGCACCACGCCGACGTTGGGTTCGATGGTCGTGAAGGGGTAGTTCGAGACCTCGGCGCCGCCCGCGGTGAGGGCGTTGAAGAGCGTCGACTTGCCGACGTTTGGCAGCCCGACGATGCCGACGGAGAGCATGACGGAATTGTACTCCCTCAGCAGCCGACGCGCTTGGTTTCGATTTTTTCTGTTCCCTGGAGAGAATAGGCCGTTGACTCAAGAATGGGCGGCACCTCGGTTTTCGAGATGCGGTCTCGAGTTCATTTGTTTGCGTATCAACTCAATTGACCAACTACCGAAAAATGATATTCTCACCTTCAGACTGGAAAAGTTTCGACATGTATTCCCTCTGGACGACCTTCGTTCACGCGTGCGGGCATGCGGCCACAGGCGTGATGCGACCAGTGAGCGGGAGGGCGATCGAATGACATCGACCTCTGCGAGACCGCGCGAGAGGAGCGATGAGCTCCAGCTCGTCGATGGGTCGAACGTCGCCGTGATCGGGGGTGGGCCGGCCGGTTCCTTCGTCAGCTACTTCCTGCTCGAGATGGCGGAGCGGAGCGGCCTCGAGCTGCATGTCGAGATCTTCGAACCGCGGGACTTCTCGTGCGTGGCACCGAAGGGCTGCAACATGTGCGGAGGGATCATCTCCGAGACGCTGGTGCAGAATTTGGCCGCCGAGGGTATCAATCTCCCCTCGACCATCGTCCAGAGAGGGATCGAATCGTACATACTGCACATGGACGTCGGCAGCGTGCGCATCGAAACGCCTGTTCACGAAAAACGCATCGGGGCGGTGTACAGGGGCGCCGGTCCACGTGACTTGAAGACCAGCAAGTGGGAGAGCTTCGACCACCACCTCGAACATCTCACGGTGGCGAAAGGCGCCCGGGTCACGAGGAATCGGGTCGTCGGTGTATCGTTCGACAACGGTCGACCCGTCATCACAGCCAAGGGAGAGCAGCCACACTCCTATGACTTGCTGGTGGTTGCTGTCGGTGTCAACTCGGCGGCGCTCAAGCTCTTCAGCGAAAACGGGCTGGGCTACAAGCCACCTGCGTCGACCAAGACCTTCATCACCGAGTATTTCCTCGGCGAAGAGGTGATCGAGCAGACCCTGGGCGATTCGATGCACGTCTTCCTGCTCAACATTCCGAGGCTGGAGTTCGCGGCGATCATCCCCAAGGGGGATTACGCGAGCGTGTGTCTGCTCGGCGAGTCGATCGACAAGGAGCTCGTGCAGTCGTTTCTCAACGCGCCGCAGGTGAGAGCGTGCATGCCCGACAACTGGACCTCCGATCCGTGCTCGTGCCAATGCTCGCCCAAGATCAGTGTGGGAGCTGCCAACAAGCCGTTTGCGGACCGGCTCGTTTTCGTCGGCGACTGCGGGGTGACTCGGCTCTACAAGGACGGCATCGGGGCGGCCTATCGGACGGCCAAGGCGTGTGCGACGACGGCGGTCTTCGAGGGGATTTCCGAGGCGGATTTCCGTCGACACTACTGGCCCGTCTGCCGGTCGATCAGCACCGACAACTCGATCGGCAAGCTGAGCTTTGCCGTCACACGACAGATCCAGAAGTGGCGATTCGCCCGCCGAGCACTCCTGCGCATGACGGAGAAAGAACAGCGGATCGGAGGACGGAACCGCAACATGAGCCAGGTCCTGTGGGACATGTTCACCGGCAGCGCCCCCTACCGCGACATCGTGACCCTCGCGATGCACCCCCGATTTCTCGCGCGCCTCGGATGGGAGCTGGCGGTTGCGGCGTCGCCGTTTTCGGGCGCCCAGAATTGAAGGAGAGGTCGATGGCGAAGGGAGACCTTGGGAGGACGTACAACGACGGTGAGGTCATCACCCGGCAGGGCGACGTTGGCGACTGCATGTTCGTGATCCAAGAGGGACGGGTCCAGGTCCTAGTGGAAAAGGACGGCGTCGAAACGCCGCTGCGGATCGCAAACGAAGGCGAGTTCATGGGCGAGATGGCGATCTTCGATCACGAGGAACGCTCGGCCACGCTGCGCGCGCTGGGTGAGGCGCGACTTCTGACGATCGACAAGAAGAACTTCCTCAAGAGAATCCACAAGGACCCTTCGCTCGCCTATCGACTGGTCCAGATGATGTCCAAAAGGGTCCGCGATCTCAGCGACGAGGTCGCCCGTTTGAAGAACCCGGTCGATCGGGAACACGTGGTGTCACATGAACGGTGATCTGGGATTCGTTACCTATCGCGTGCCGCCTCCGACGCATGAACCCTCGAAGAGGCTCGTGATTGAAAGCGGCCCGGACATCGGAGAGGAGTTCACCTTTTTCAACCGCGTCGAGATCGGGCGCTACAAAGAGGGCCGCGAAGCTCCCGGGCTGCTCTTGATCAGCGATCCGACGGTGTCGACCCGACACTGTGTCATCACCCAGGATCCTGACGGGCGCTGCTTCGTTCGCGACACCAGCCGCAACGGAACTCGTCTCGATGGTCGTCGCCTCTCGCCAAACCTGAAAACGGAGCTGAGGGTGGGCCAGATCCTGTCCATCGGCAAGCACTTCGAGCTGCGTCTCGACGGTGAAGTGCCCGCAGCACCTGCTGTCGGGGAGGAATCGACGGACGGGACGGTCGGGGTTTCGAGTCCGGTCCCGGTCACGGTGCTCGTTGGCGATATTCGCGACTACACCGGTCTCGTCCAGCAGGCGGCCTCGTCCGAGGTGCAGGAATCTGTGGGCCGCTTGTTCGAGCGGCTCGAGCGCGAGGTGGTCAAGCTCGGTGGGACCCTCAAGGAGTTCCAGGGCGACGCGATCTTCGCCTTCTGGGAGGCGGGCTCGAGCGCGAACCACGCCGCTGATGCGTGCAGGGCCGCCTTGGCACTCGAACAACTTGTCGGTGCGCTTGCGGAAGATCGTGAAGTGTGGCGCGTTGACGGATTCCCCCTGCACATGGACTGGGCCCTCGCCACCGGTCTCGTAACGATCTCGGGATATGGAAGCGACGGTGCTCTGGGATTGTCGATGGTCGGCGAGACCGTGGTTCTGGCCTTTCGCATCGAAAAGTTCGCAGACGAGTCGACGGGCCCGATTCTCGCGTGTCCGCTGACCCGCGCGATGGCTTCGGAGGCCTTCGATTTCAGGGATCTCGGGTCGAAGAGGGCGAAGGGCTTCGAGACCTCCCACCAGCTGTATTCGCTGGAGGGGGAACGCAACAAGGGGGACGGTCACGAGAAATGAAAAACCCCCTCCGGGAGAGGGGGTTGAATTTTCGCCTTGAATGCGGCGATTGGCAGGCTTACCAGCCTCCGCGGTAGCCGCCGCCGCCACCACCGCCACCACCGCCACCGCCGCCGCGCCGGTCCTGGGCCACGTCGACCCTGATTGGACGGCCGTCGAGCTCAAAGCCGTTCATCGCCGACATGGCCTTGTCGGCGGCTTCATCATCGCTGAATGTCACGAAGCCGAAGCCGCGCGAGCGGCCGGAGTCGCGGTCCGTGATCACCTTGGCCTCGGTGATCTCGCCGTACTGCGCAAATGCCTCGTGCAGCCCTTGGTCAGTTGTGTCCCAGCTCAGACTTCCCACGAACAGTTTCTTACTCATCGCTCCCGTAATCCTTCCGGAGAGCCGAACCCTCCCGGGCGCCCCCCTGTCTCTCGGTTGCGGCGAATCGTCCGACTCGCCCTTTCGCCGGCCGCCCCGATGGCGGCCTCACAGGCGCCCTAATATACATGGGAATCCCGCAGAATTTCATGGGTCAATCGAAGAAAGTAAACAGGAACCGGTAATCGGTCCCTCTCACCCCCCGGACGCTCAAAACGACTGTTCGTTACTGATCACTGGGTGGGCGAGCTTGGGGGATAACCGCTAGCCATTACCAGCTCGCTCACGAAGTCGAGGCGGTTGCGCAGGACCTCGGGGTCTTCGTCGAGCTTCGGCATCCGCGGCGACCACTTGACGTCGACCCTGTCGGCACGAACGTGAATGCTCTCGAAGTTTTCGCTGGCGCCGAGAACGTGCATAGCGTTGAGGACGGTTTCCGAAGCGAAGAGGGTCCGCAGCTCGCCCTCTTCGGAGGCGGCGAATCGGAGGTGCTCGTCGAGCTCGCGGTCACCGACATCGAGATCTTGGAGGAGCCCGAACCTCGACAGCAGACGGGTGCCCGGCTTGTTGATCTCGGCGGACCACTGGTGGGGCGAGCTGACCGAGAGTCGCACGCTACCACCCCCGCGGTCGTACTGGGAGGCGTACTGAATCTGATATCGGCAGGAGTAGCCTCGGTAGATACCGGCCACCGCGCTGCCGAGAAAACCGGTCGGACAGGCGGTCCCGAGCTCGAAGGCGGGTGCGAGTCGGTCGGCGCGCCGCCGGCTCTTGCCGCCGAGAATCGCCAGCACCACGGCAAGGCCAGTCACGAGGACGGCGACACCGAGAGCGAGCTCGAGGTATTCGGAGTCCATTTTCTGTCGATAATTCTAAACCTGCCGTTACAATGCACGGCCATGAATGATCTCGAGAAGTTGCGAGGCAGGCTCGACGAGGTTGATCGGCGCCTGCTCGAGGTGCTCGGCGAGCGCTTGCAGACCGTGGCGGAGATTGCCCGGGTCAAGGCGGAAGGGCTGTCCTTTCTGCGCGACCACGAGAGAGAGTCCGAGCTCCTGGAGCGGATCGAGGGCTGGGCGCGCGAGCTTGGCCTCGACGGGTTCCGCACCCACGAGATCTATCGCGAGATCATCGCCATGTCCCTCAAGGCGCAAGAGGAGGCGCTGCTCAAGCGCGAGCAGGTCGAGCGGTCTTCGAGGGGGGCGAGAAGACTGGCCTTCCAGGGGATCGAGGGCTCCTACAGTCAGCTTGCCGCGCGCAAGTACTTCGCCGCGCGGGCGGAGGGGATGGAGTTCGTGGGCACCCGATCCTTCATCGAAGCTTTGGCGATGGCTGAGAGCGGCGAGGTCGGCTACGCATTCCTGCCGGTAGAAAACACCACCGCGGGCTCGATCAACCAGACCTACGATCTCCTCCGCCAGACCGACCTGGCCATCGTCGGTGAGGAGGTGCTGCACGTGCGCCACCGATTGCTCGGTCTCGCCGGTGCGAAGGAGGAGAAGCTGCGCCGTGTCCTCTCCCACCCGCAGGCCCTCACCCAGTGCTCGCGATACCTCGAGTCCCTGGTAGACGTCGAGCTGGTGGCCTTCGTGGACACCGCGGCGTCGGCCAAGGAGGTGAGCGAGTCCCAAGATATGACCCAGGCGGCCATCGCCAGTGACGAGGCGGGCGAGATCTACGGCCTGACGGTCCTTCGTGACGAGATCGCCGATCAGAACGAGAACTGGACCCGGTTTGTCGTCATCTCCGGTCTCGAGATCGACCTCGATCCCCGCATCCCCGCCAAGACATCGCTGGTCTTCACGACGCCGCACCGCGAGGGCGCGCTCGCCCATTGCCTCAACCTGCTGGCCGAGCACCGCGTCAATCTGACCAAGCTCGAGTCCCGTCCGGTGCCGAGGCGGCCGTGGGAGTACCTCTTCTACGTCGACATCGAAGGCTCGGTCGCATCGGACAACGCCGCGTTGGCGGTCGCCGAGCTCCGGCGGGAGTGCCCGTACCTGCGGGTGTTGGGAAGCTACCCGGCCCGCACCACTGCAGCCGGCGCTGTCGATCGATACTCGGAGGATAACGGTTGATCCGCGTCAGCGGCCTCTTCATCCACCCGGTGAAATCGTGCGGCCGGGTGGTTGTCGAAGAGGCCGTGGTAGGGGCAACGGGTTTCGAGCTCGACCGGCGGTGGATGGTGGTCGGCGACGATGGAAGCTTCTTGAGCCAACGTGAGCACCCTCGGCTGGCGCTCGTACGGGCTCGGTTGAGCTCAGACCGGCTCATTCTCGAAGCTCCCGAGCGGCCGGTGCTCGAGGTGCCTCTTGGAGGCACGTCAGGGCCGGCTTCCAGTGTCCGGGTGTGGAATGACGAGTGTCCTGCGGTGAACGAGCCAGCGGAAGCGTCTCGTTGGTTTTCACAACTTCTCGGCTGCTCGGCTCGGTTGGTTCGCATGGCGGACGACGACGCTCGGCCGTTGAAATCGTCATCCGCACAGCCCGGGGACCGCGTGTCCTTTGCGGACGGTTTCCCGTGCCTCCTCATTTCCTCAGCCTCGCTCGACGGGCTCAACCGCAAGCTGCCGGTGCCCGTGCCGATGGATCGGTTTCGGCCCAATATCGTGGTCGAAGGGTGCGAGGCGCATGCCGAGGACGAGTGGCACCGCGTGCGCATCGGCGAGGTTGCCTTCAGGGTGGCAAAACCGTGTGCACGGTGCATGGTCACGACAGTCGATCAGTCGACCGGTGAGCGAGGGCGCGAGCCACTCCGCACTCTTTCGACCTACCGCACGGTCGGTGGCCGGGTTCTCTTCGGCCAGAACCTGGTCCACGACGGGCGGGGGGTGCTCCGGGTCGGCGACCCGGTCACGGTCCTCGACGGCGTGCGAAATCAGTGATCAAACTGCGACGTGGACTGATAGAAGGGCTAAAATAACGGGATGCACGGGCGGACGGTGGAGATGTCGGCCCCTTCGAGGGTGAGCCGCGTGGGGTGGGTGGGGTTGCTTTGCAACCTCGTGCTCGCGGCCGCGAAGGCGGCGGGTGGAATCCTCGGCCACAGTCAGGCCGTGATTGCCGACGCCCTCCACAGCCTGACGGATTCGGTCACCGACATCGCCGTCATCCTCGGTGTGCGCTACTGGTCGGCGCCCGCCGACGAGGATCACCCCCACGGGCATGGCCGGATCGAGACTCTGATCACGGTGGTCATCGGCCTCGCAGTTGGCGCGGTCGCCATCGGCATGGGTGTGGAGGCGATTCGAGGCCTTCGCGAAGGCTCGGCGTCCGCACCGACCGGTATGGCCCTGAGTGTGGCGCTGGTGTCCATCGTGGTCAAAGAGATTCTCTTCCGCTGGACCGCGAAGGTGGGACGAGAAGTTCGATCGCCGGCACTGGTGGCCAACGCGTGGCACCACCGTTCGGACGCGATTTCCTCGATCCCGGCGGCGGCGGCGGTTGCATTTGCGATGATCGACCCCGAGTGGGTGGTGGTCGATCGGGTCGGCGCCGTCGTCGTGTGTCTGCTGATTCTGCAGGCGTCGTGGAAGATCTTGCGTCCTGCCATCGACCAGCTGATCGATGCGGGTGCGCCGGCTTCGGATCGACGACGCATCGAGGAGCTCGCGCTGCAGGTCGATGGCGTGGAAGCCGCCCATGCGGTGCGGACCCGATATGTGGGCTCGGAACTGGCGGTCGATCTCCACGTCGAGATCGACGGCGGGCTCAGCGTCGGAGACGGGCACGCGATTGCCGTTGCAGTCAAACGCAAGCTCGTCGACGAGGGGCCGAACGTGACCGACGCGCTCGTTCAGATCGAGCCACACCGCCTGCCTCCGCGCGACTGATGTACTGTGTGCCCATGGTTTCGGCAGCAATGACCGATTCCGCGGCATCTCGTGACGGCGGTTTCTCGACACGCGCCGTGGTTGTCTGGCTCGTTATCGTGGTGCTGGCGCTTGGATATGGGATCGGCGGCTATGGCCTGATCGAGCCGGACGAGGGCCGAAACGCCGAGGTGGCGCGCGAGATGGCGGTCACCAACAACTACGTCCTTCCCCACCTCAACGGCTTGCCGTACCTCGACAAACCGGTGCTCTTCTTTGCCGCGGTCGCCACTTCGATCGAGGTTTTCGGGCCGAACGAGTTTGCCGCCCGGCTGGCGTCGCTGGTTTTCGGTCTCGCGACCGCGGCTCTGGCGGGTTGGTTCGCTCTCAGACTCTGGGGCCGGGACGCGGCGGTGGTGGCCGCGACCGCGACCGCAACGGCGCCGCTCGCGCTCGGCCTTTCGCGAGCTGTGATCATGGACACGGCGCTCAGCTTCTTCATCGTGCTCGCGCTCGTCTGTTTCTTCATTGCCACCGAAAACCGCGCGCAGGCGAGCGAAGAGGCTGGCTCTCCCAGCCCGTGGATGTGGTGGACTCTGGGCGGATGGGCGGCGATCGGGCTCGGGATTCTGACCAAGGGGCCGGTCGCTTTCGCCGTCCCCCTGCTGGTGGCCACGCCCTTCGCGCTTCGCCGGCGCGCCGCGCTCGCGGTGTGGAGCCCGCTCGGCCCGGTGGTGATGTTTGCGGTCGCGCTGCCGTGGGTCTGGGCGGTTTCGCGCGAGATCCCGAACTTCCTCCACTACGTGGTCGTCACCGAGACCTGGGCGCGGATGACCACGGATGAGCTTCGTCGCACCGAGCCCGTGTGGTTCTTCGTGCCGGTCGTGTTGGTCGGGGCGTTCCCCTGGACGGTCCTCGTGCTTTCGAATCTTCGCTCGAGGCTTGTGCCCGAGAGGCCGGACACTCGGTGGGCCACCTTCTACCTATGGTTGTGGCTCCTGGTGCCGCTCGTCTTTTTCTCCCTCTCGCGCGGTAAGCAGGAGCAGTACGTGCTGCCCCTGGTGCCGGCGGTGGCCCTCGTGGTCGCGAGTCGTTGGTCGGGCCCGGTGAAGGGTGTTCGCATTGCTGCCACCGCGTGGGGCCTGCTCGGGCTGGCCATGCTGGTGGCCGCGGCCCTCGGGATGCCGGGGCTCGACACCGCGAGGGTGTCCACCGAGACGGCCATCCGGATGGCGATCGGCTTCGGTGGGGCGGCGAGTGCCGGGGCGGTTGTCGCATGGTTCGGAGCTGCGGGGAGGCGCCACCTCGCGTTGATGGGCCTCGCCTTGCCGTTGATGGCATTTCCGGTAGTGAGCGCGGGCCTTGTCGAGGAAGTGGCGGCAGACCGCTCGGCTCGCGGCCTGGCAGAGGAGGTCGATCGGCGGATGACCGCTGACACGGATTTGCTGTGGATCGAGTCCTACGCCGGCGGGGTGTCCTTCTACCTCGAGCGGACCGTCCCCCTGGCGAGCACCGACGGAAACGAGCTGCGCAGCAACTACATCCTCCGTAACTCGGAGGCCTTTCTCGACGAGGCAGGACCCCTGCGTCCCTTGGAATCTGCGGCAGACGAGGTGGCCGATTGCAAAGGGCCGCAGATATTCCTGCTCAGCACCAAGAGCCAGGACCTCGGCGATGCCATCGAAGAATCGGGTGTTCCGCGGCTGATGGAGAACCGGAGGTGGATGGCCTATGGCCCGGATTGCGTGCCCTTCGAGGAGCCAGAAGAGGAGGTGACGGCGGACGAGGAGGATGGTGACTGATGGCGGGCATCAAAGACTACGCGGGCGTGTCGCGCGCGCCCTTCCTGCTTCTGCCGCCGACACTGGTGGCAGCGGGCGCTGCGGCGGCCGCATGGGACGCTTCGTTCTCGTGGTTGCGGACCGTGCTTGCCCTGGTCGGTCTGGTGGCGCTTCACATGGCGGTCAACGTCCTCAACGAGTGGAGCGACATGCGCACCGGCATCGATCTCGAGACCGAGCGCACCCCGTTCTCGGGTGGCAGTGGAACGCTGCCGGCCGGGGGAATGAACCTTCGATCGGCGCTGGTCTTCGGTCTCGTGTGCGCTGGCATCGGCCTCGTCATCGGTGTCTACTTGCTCTCGAAGGTGGGGTGGGTGTTGCTGCCGATCGTGATCGCCGGCGCGGTCTCGGTCCTCGCATACACGGACGTTCTGGCGCGGATCGGCATCGGTGAGATCGCGGCGGGCTTCGGCCTCGGCGCCGGACCGGTGATCGGTACGGCGCTGGTCCAAGACGGCAGCTGGAGCGCCGCTGCTGCGGCGGCCTCGGCCCCCGCCTTCTTCATGACCTTCAACCTCCTCCTGCTGAACGAATTTCCCGACGAGCACGCGGACCGCAAGGGCGGGCGCCGGAACCTCGTCATTCTTTTGGGACGGAAGACGGCGGCGTGGGTCTACGTCCTTGCCGGTGTCGCAACTCCGGCGGCGATCATTGCGGCGGTGGTTCTCGGTGCGTTACCGCCCATCTGCCTGATCGCGGCGCTGCCTTCCTTCCTGGTGGCAAAGCCGATCCAGTGGGCTCGTTCCGATCCCTCCCAACCGGTCCCGATCCCGGCGCTCGGCGCCAACGTCGCCTGGAATCTGGCGACGAATACGGCACTCGCGCTGACTCTCGTTGTGGCGCTGTACCTGAGAAGTTAAGAGGGAAGAGTTAAGGGTTAAGAACCAAGACCGCTCGCGCCCCCTTGACCCTTCACTCTTTACCCTTGACCTGCGATGTTCAGGCGCTACGCACCCCGTAACGCACCACCCGATTGCGCCCCTTGTTTTTTGCTCGATACAGTGCGCGGTCGGCGGCGCGGAGCACGGCCGAGCTGTCATCGGTTCGGGCGGTGGACCCCGCAAAACCGATGCTCACCGAGACGCTGATCAGCTTCGGCGGGCGGGTCGGCTTTGGTGGAGGGTCCGGCTTCTTGCGCGGTCGGTTCGGAGCGCGAATGGCGAACCTGCGTGACGCGATCGCGGCGCGGACCTCTTCCAGCGGCTGGTTGGCCCTGGCCGGCGTCGAGCCCGGAAAGAGGATCGCGAACTCCTCGCCTCCGTAACGGTAGGCGCGGCCGCCGCCTCCCACCTTCTGCAGCTCGGCCGCCACCATGCGCAGCGCCTGGTCGCCGGCTGCGTGGCCGTGACGATCGTTGAATCTTTTGAAGTGGTCGACGTCGACCATCGCAATGGCGTACTCGCCGTCGAGGGCGCGAAGGGCCTCCTCGAGCGCCCGCCGGCCGGGAAGACCGGTGAGCTCGTCGTGGTAGGCGAGGCGATAGGAGTCCTCGACGAGACCGATGAGAAGGACGAGCTGCGCGGAGGCGAAAGCGAGGGTCGCCGGGTGCGGACCGCGCCAGGAGAGGAGCGCCAGCGCAGCCGCCGACGTGACCCATAACAATGAGCCCTCGAAGGTGCTGCGTCGGGCCGCAAAGGCGAGTGCGATGAATGCGCCCGCGATCAAAAAGACGAGACGGCCGAGGTCGGGCGCGGTGAAGAGATCACCGATGGTGCTCACCAGCGAGCCGTGAAGCACTGACGGCGCCGCATTCGCAATGGAGAATACGACGACGTTGCAAGCGATGACCACCATGAGGAGAATAACGATGATGGGCCGGTTGATCGGGCGCTCCGGGAGGAGCGAAAGGACTCCGAGAGTGACTGGGAGCAGGATGGTCAGGGTGGCAAGGCCGACCTCGGAGTCCGCGTCGGCGAGCGGACCGCGAACGAGGACGTTGGCGAAGGCAACCGACAGTGCGGCCACCGCGAGGCGGCCGCGACGAAACCTCCAGCCGAGCACCACGAGCAGGACGGCGATGACTTCGGCGAGGACGTTGGAGATCGGGTGGTGCGCCTCGGGAAGGCCAGAGAGGCTGACGATCCAGGCCGCCAAAACTGGCAACCCACCGGCAACCACCGTGATTTTTCCGGCTCCTCTCACACAATCAATTGTAAGGTGAGAGAATCAAACACAAGATGTGAGCCATAGCGTGGAGACGGTGCGCCACCGCGAGAGGTGGCGATTGGAGGCGCGTGATGGTGAGCGGGATCATGGGTTTACCGGATGTGCAGCTGAACCTCAACGTGCGTGGCGTTCCGCAGTCCGCCACGTTGGCGATCAACGAAAGGTGTGCGGAGTTGGAGACGGCCGGGCGCAAGGTCTTCCGCTTCGGTCTCGGTCAGTCACCCTTTCCGGTGCCGGAGAGCGTCGTCGAGGAGCTTCGTCGAAACGCCCATCAGAAGGACTATCTTCCGGTCAGAGGCCTTCCCAGGCTGCGCGAGACCATCGCAGAACACCATCGGCAACGATTCGGGATTGATTGCTCGGCCGAGGACGTGCTCGTCGGACCGGGTTCGAAGGAGCTGATGTTTCTCCTTCAGCTCGTCTACTACGGAGATCTCGTCGTACCGACGCCGGCCTGGGTTTCTTACGCGCCGCAGGCGCATATCATCGGTCGGCACGTTCAGCCGGTCGCGACGGCGCCGGTGAACGGGTGGCATTTGACCCCCGACCAGCTCGAGAATCTGTGTCGCCTGGACCCGGGTCGTCCCCGAATCGTGGTCCTCAACTATCCCTCGAACCCGACTGGCGGGACCTATGACCAAACCGAGCTCTCCGAGCTGGCTGAGGTCGCCAACCGATATCGAGTGATTCTCCTGTCCGATGAAATCTACGGCGAGCTCCACCACGAGGGGTCCCATCGATCGATCGTTCCCCTCTATCCCCAGGGCACGATCTTCTCCAGCGGACTCAGCAAATGGTGTGGCGCCGGTGGCTGGCGCCTCGGCATCTTCGTCGTGCCGCGTGCGTTGCGTTGGCTTCTGGAGGCCATGGCATCGGTCGCTTCCGAGACCTACACATCGACTTCAGCGCCGATCCAGTATGCGGCGGTCACGGCCTTTGCGCACAACTACGACCTCGAGGAGTATCTCGTGTCCTGCCGACGAATCCTCAAGGCCCTTGCGGGTTACGTCACACGAGCCCTGCGCGGTGCAGGAGCCTCGGTGACGGAGCCGGCCGGGGCCTTCTACCTGTTTCCTGAATTCACGCCGCTTGCCGAGCGACTCGGCCGACGCGGGATCACGACCTCTGAGCAACTCTGCGACCAGTTGCTCGATGAAACCGGTGTCGCCATCCTGCCCGGGTCTCGATTCGGGTGCCCGACAGAAACGCTGGTGGCGCGTCTCTCCTACGTCAACTTCGATGGGGAGCACGCGCTCGAGGGCCTTCGCGACCTCAAACCCTTCGAGGAGCCGGATGAGGCCTTTTTGAGGACCTACTGCGGCAAGACAATCGAGGGTGCCGAGCGCCTCGCGAACTGGCTGCGGGAGTGATTATCGACGCCACCGCACGACAGGGACGAGCTTGTCGTCCTTTTGGATTGACCAGACCATGTTCTCATCGTCGGGGAAACTGAGCTCGTAGACCGTGATGTCGCCGCGGGTCTCGACCTCGATCCGTGAGCCGCGGAGGAGCTTATAGGCGGCCCACTCCTCACCTTCGAGGCTGATGAAGGTCTCGGTGAAGGTGAAGAGGTCGGTATCGGCGAAATCCATCTCCACCTTGTGCCAGTCGCCTTGGATCCTCACGCTGTTGTTGTCGAGGACGGCGAGGCGGTCGCGGTTGGACCAGACCCACGAGCCGGCAATCACCAGCACGACGACCACGAAAAGCCGGGTCAGGTATCTCTTCATCTGTCTTCTCCACTTGCGACGGAAGGAACGACGACTCTGTTATACACCATGAGCCCTACCGCCGTTGTGACGGCCAGCACCGCGAAGAGCACCCACATGGCGGCGGGCCGATCGACCCCATGCGGCCCGAAGTGCTGGTAGGCGACGCCCGAAAGGAGACCTCCGAAGAGGTTGCCGAGGGCAACGCACCAATAAAAATAGCCCATGTACATGCCGACCTTCTCGGGCGGGGCGATACGTCCGGCGTACTCCTTCGAGCGTGGGCTGGCCAGCATCTCGCCGACCGAGAAGACGAGCACCGCCGTGACGACAACCCATCCGGTTGCACCGGCGAGGTAGATCAAGAAGCTCGCAACCGTCACCGCCACCCCGAGGATGATGCTCGTGAGAGGCGATCGGCGGCGGACGAGGTAGGCGATGAGCACCTGGAAGCAGATGATGCCGAAGGCGTTGAGATTGATGATGTACTCGGGTTTGATCTGGCCGTTTTCGAGCAGCGCCCGGCTCCACCCCGAGATATCGCCGCCGACGGCGCCGGCCAAGCTGGTCAGCGCGGCCAGCAGATCGCTCGTGTCGACGTAGTCTCGGATGTACTCGGGCAGGGTCATGAAGATCTGGTTGAAGGAAGTCCAGAAACCGGCCATCAGGAGCAGAAACACGAGGTACCGACCCTCGCCGACACGCATCGGCTGCAGCGGCCACGGCGCGGTCTGGTCCTTGTGGGCCGCGCGGAGCGCCGCGTCGAGAACCAGGTTGAGGACGAGCCACCCCGCGGAGACCATCGCGACACGCGGAAAGCTCCACCACTTGGAACCCATAACGAGAATGACCAGCAGCCCCGCAACGAGTAGGAAGAACCGGACGTTGCCGATCACATCGATCATCCCCGAGAAGACCTCGCCGAGGCTGCGTTGGCTCTCCGCCTCGGTGTCCCGCGGTGGTTCCCGATAGAGGGCCAGACAGGTGAGACCCATGACGACGATCCAGCCGGCGGAGAACCAGAAGACGTACTTCCAGTCCCAACCCCGCACGATCCCGGCGACGAGGGGGCCGACGAAGCCGCCAACGTTGACCATCATGTAAAAAATGCCGAATCCCATCGAGCCGGTTTCTTCGGTCGTGGTCTTGACCACGGTCGAAATCACCACCGGTTTGAACATGCCGTGACCGACGGCGACCAGGAAGTAGACGCCGAGGAAGCCCCAGAACGTGCGCGGCGCCGCCAGCAGGATGTAGGCCGGTGCCATCACCACCGCCGAGGCGAGAAACATCCGTTTGTAGCCGAACCTGTCCGCCAGTGCTCCGAAAACGGCTGGGAAGAGGTAAAGGAAGAAGGTCGCGAGCCCCTGGATGACCCCGCGGTCTGAAGAGGAGAAGCCGAGGCCGCCTTCGGCAACGGAGTTCGTGAGGTAGAGGGTGGAGACCGCGTAGAAGCCGTACCACCCCATTCGCTCGAAGATCTCCATTGCGTTGGCAATCCAGAAGGACTGTGGGAACTGCCGCCAGATCGCTTTGTCTTTCGTCACGCGTGATGCTCCTTGCCGTGTTGCGGACTCTCAAGGTACGGAGACACTCGATAGCTGTCAATCGCCGTTGTATGGTGGTGGCGATACGCCAGGTCCCAGGCGATCGACGATGCAACCCGCCGGGGGCCGTCAGCGTGGGGTTGAGGAGGCGACTCGAGCAGCAGCGATGGTGACCTTCGTTTCCCTTTTTCTGTGGCTGATGACGGACATCCACCCGGTCAAGGTGGCGGTCGACCCGGCGGTGGCGTCGGTCGAGATCTTTCTCGATGGCGAGAGGATCGGCTTCGCCACCGAACCGAAGTGGGAGGTGATGTGCAACTTCGGCACCACGCTGCGTCCCCACGAGCTGGTGGCGGTCGCTCGGGACGAAGCCGGTCGAGAGCTCGATCGCGCCGTCCAGGTTATCAACCTCCCCCGCGCGGCAGCCGAGGTCGAGGTCGTGTTCGAAGGCGGAACGCCCGATGCTCCCGACACCCTCCGAGTGGTCGCTGCGAGCGCGGAACGGCTCGAACCGTTGGCGATCTTCGTGACCTTTGACGGTCTGATGTTGCCGAGGAGCGGCGACCGTCAGTTCGTCCTTCCGCCCTACGATCCGGGTCAGGTCCACCTCGTCACGGCCGAGGCGCATTTCCCCGGCGCGGTCACCGCGCGCAAAGATGTGACATTTGGCGGTACCTACGGAGGGCGGGTGGCCACGGAACTCACCGCGGTGCCGGTGACGCTGGGAAAAAACAGGGATCTCACGGTTGAAGAGCTGCGAGGGCTGTTGAGTGCGCGTGGTGAATCGCTCACGGTGGCGGCGGTGGACCGTCAAGGCGGGAGGGTCTACCTGGTTCGCGATCATGACGCCTGGCCGATGTCGCGGAGACTCGGGCACCTGCTCGACCGCCGTCTGAGGACCACCAAAAGGGTCTTTGCGAGAGAGCTCGCAAACGCCCTCGAGGATCCAGAGTCCTTCGAGGAGATCCCACCGGACAAGGACCGCTACTATCTGGTCGTTCCGAATCCCTCGAAGACGCGCGGCCTGGCCCTCTATCCAGTCGTCCAACCCTTCAGCATCAATAAATGGGGTTTGCCGTGGCTGAGCACCCACATCATGAGCACCAAGGCCGCCGTGCCGGGTCAACGCCTGGCCGAGGCGGTCGCGGTTGCCGGCCTGAGAGCGGCGGGGGACGGGTGTCCCAGGGCCGTAGTGTTGATGCTCGGCGACGAACCGGTGGATGCCAGTTACCATCCTCCGGAGGCGATTCGCAATTATCTGAGGTCCTTGCGTGTGCCCTTGGTCGTGTGGTCTACGGATCGCGCCCGGGAAGGAGAGCCTTGGGGTGACACCGAACGTGTCGATGGTCTGGGCTCCCTCGACAGCTCGTGTCGACGCCTGATGAAACAGATGCGCCGCCAGTGGATCGTGTGGGTCGAAGGCCGCCACCTGCCGAATGAGATCGTGGTCGCGGACAACGAGCTCGGAATCCGCCTCGCCGGTTGACGCCCACCGCCCACCCGCTCGATACCGATAGCAGATGCCAGATGCACTCGATTGATGGACTCTCTGTCGATGTTGCCAGGTGTCGGGTGGGGGATCTGGTAGCCGGAGTCGGGCATCCGGGATCTGTTCGCGATCACCGCAGCAGAGCGGTCAGGATCTCTCGCAGCTCCTCCTCGAAGCTCATCTGAAACGGTTCGAGCTCCGGTTCCTCGAGCGCCCGACAGACAGCCGCTGGTGGAAAAGCCACCCAGTACAACCCCCCTGCCAGCGCTTCGAGTCGGCCGAGGAAGCGAAGGGCGCGGCCTTCTGACAGGCCTTCAACACGTCCGGCCAGGGCAGAGGCCAGCGACGAGATGCCACGGCACTGGCGTCGCCTGAAAGCGACAAGATCTTCGGCGTCGATGTTGCGGGCCAGGTTCGAGTTGATCAGTCCATGGAGCAGGACCAGTGTCGGGTGCGCTGCAAGCGAGGAGGCCATCACCTGCGCCGCCTCGTCCGCCCCGACGCTGTGGGAACCAAGGCCGGCAAGCGACTCGAGTTCCGTGTACCAGGCCAAGAGACGGTCTTCGTACAGCCTCAAAAAAATCGTCTCTTTCGTACGGAAGTAGAGGTACAGGGTGCCCTTCGCGACGCCGGCCTTTGCCGCGATCCGATCCATCGTGATGTCGGTGTAGGACCACCCTTGAAGCAGCTTCTCGGCCGCGGTGAGTATGAGGTGACGACGCGCGAGCTTTTCGCTGTGACCGGTGGCGCGCCGTTCACCCATCGTGCATACCACTCGAGTTGACCATAAGTCATTTATAAATGACTAAAGGTCATTTTGCAATTCGGGATTCGCAGCTCGACTCCTGAGTTCGATCGAGGATGCACCACCAAGGCACGAGAAACCCCAGAGATTTCATGTGATTTGGAGTCGGAGTTCTTTCATCACCCAGCGATTCCTTGAGTCGCGGCCGCTTCACGTCTTAACGAACCAGACAAACAGCGGAGGCAATCTCAGAGAGTTTCCTTGGTGAACGTGGTGCCTTGGTGGTGGAACTGGCAAGTTGCGACCCATCTCGAGGGTTTCGGATCTGGAGATGCGGGGAAGGAGTAGACTATGAATGAGGATTCATTCATCTGGAGGCCGCATGCCAGAGAGCGAGAAGAGCCGCGAGCTGACCCCACGTGAGCGGAAGCGAAATCGGATCCTGCGCGCTGCGATCGAGGTCTTCGCCTCCAAGGGCTATTTTGCCGCTCGGATGACCGATGTCGCGGCGAAGGCCGATGTCGCCGACGGCACCCTGTACCTTTACTTCGAGGGCAAAGAGCATCTGTTGATGTCGATCTTCGACGACGTTCTCGGCCGCTTCATCGTCCGTCTCGACGAGGAGATCGCGGGCAAGGACGATCCGATCGAGAAGCTGAGCCTGATGGTCAGGCTTCACCTCGAGACCCTTGGCCGCGATCATGCGCTGGCCAATGTTTTGCAGATCGAAACCCGTCACACGCGTCGATTTATGAGCCTTTTCACCCGTGGTAAACTCGGCGAGTATCTGAATCGGGTGCGCGACATCATTGTGGAGGGCCAGGAGTTGGGTGTGTTCCGAGATGACATCAGTCCCGGACTCGCCACCAATCTGGTCTTCGGAGCCGTCGACGAGCTC
Source organism: Candidatus Sulfomarinibacter sp. (assembly GCA_041560205.1). GTDB lineage: Bacteria > Acidobacteriota > Thermoanaerobaculia > Thermoanaerobaculales > Sulfomarinibacteraceae > Sulfomarinibacter. The sequence continues at coordinate 35,586 of JBFFBV010000020.1, read as the reverse complement.
GTCACGAGCTGGTTGTTGGCCGAGCATCCCGGCGACCTCCTGCGCCACCACCGGCCGTTGGTCCGCATGCTCTCCGATGGCATCGCGCCCTGCAGCCACCACGGGGGAAAACAGTCATGACCGTCAAAAGCGTCCTCGATCTATACCGCCACGAGTTCGAGATTCCGCGTGAGGAGCACTACTTTCACTACACCCTCGACGGATTCACGACCCTGAGCACGGCCGAATTTTTCGACCGCACTGCCGGGCTGGCGGTGGGCCTGGAAAAGCTGGGTATCGCGAGGGGCGATCGGGTCATGCTGCTGACCGACAACCGCCCGGAGTGGCACATGGTGGACCTCGCCACCATCGATCTCGGGGCGGCAGATGTGCCGATCTACGGGACCCTCACCCCGGCCCAGATCGCGTACCAGGTCAAGGACTCGGGCTCGAAGATCGCCTTCGCCGAAAACGCAGAACAGATGGCGAAGTTCCTCCAGATCCGCGATGAGTGCCCTGACCTCGCGCATCTGATCCAGATCGAGGGACCGTGTGCGGCGGGTGTATTGCCGATCGACGAGGTTATCGACTCGGGGCGAAGTGGGGATTCCGAGGACCTCTTCTGGCAGCGCGCTGAAAAGGTCGACGCCGAAGACCTTCTCACGCTGATCTACACCTCGGGAACCACCGGGCAACCGAAGGGTGTCACGCTGACCCACGACAACCTCGTCCAAAACGTCCTCCCCTCCGCAGAGAGGGCTCCGGTGTCGCCGGAGGACTTCTGTCTCGAGTTCCTGCCCCTTTGTCACGTTTTCGAGCGCATGCTGGGTTACCTCTATATGTACAAGGGCCTGACCAAGGCCTATTGCTCCGTCTACCACGTCGGTGACCTTGTTGCCACCATCAAGCCCACCGTCTTCGCGAGCGTGCCTCGTATCTACGAGAAGGTCCACGACAAGGTCATGGACAAGGTCAACAACGCGCCGCCGATTCGGCGCGCCCTCTTCAACTGGGCGCTCGGCGCCGGCCGCAAAGCCTACCCCCAGCGGCTCGCAGGCCAAGAGCCCGGCGGGTTCTCCTACGGGCTGGCCGACAAGCTCGTGCTTTCGAAGATCCGAGAGGCCCTCGGTGGAAGGCTGAAGTACTGCATTTCGGGTGGTGCGCCGCTGCCGCTTTTCACGAATGAGTTCTTTCACTCGATTGGTATCCGGATCCTCGAGGGCTACGGCCTCACCGAGACCTCGCCCGTGATTTCGGTCAACGGCTACGCCGGCGGCGACACCAGGCTGGGCACCGTCGGTCGCCCCATTCCCAACGTCGAGGCAAAGATCGCTGATGACGGCGAGCTGTGCGTGAAGGGGCCGTCTGTCATGAAGGGTTATTGGAACCTCCCCGACAAAACGGCGGAGGTCTTCGATGCCGACGGGTACTTCCTGACCGGGGACATCGCCGAGATCGACGACGATGGCTTCATTCGGATCACCGATCGAAAGAAGGATCTCATCGTCACCGCGGGCGGCAAGAACATCGCGCCGCAACCGATCGAGGCCGAGCTCAAGCGGTCCCCACTGGTGGACAATGCGGTCATCATCGGTGACCGGAGGCCGTACCTGGTGGTGTTGTTGTCACCCAACAACGAGGCCCTCGAGCAGTGGGCTGAGAGCGAGGGTGTCACCTTCTCGTCGACCGAGGAGATCACCCGCCACCCCAAGCTGGCGGAGGCATTTGCCCAGGTCGTCCACACCACCAACGAGAAGCTCGCGAGCTACGAGCAGATCAAGAAGCACACTGTGCTGCCTCTGATGTTGTCGATCGACGACGGAACCCTGACACCGACCCTCAAGGTCAAGCGACGGGTGGTCGAGAAGCAGTACCTCGATCTCATTGAGAGCTTGTACGAGGGTTAGAGCAATTGATAAGCCCCCAGAGGGGGCGACAGATGGTTAGACCGGGGCGTGAGCCCCGGATCTTGCGCTGACTGCTACGCCAATCTCTCGACGACCAAAAGCGTCGCGTCGTCGTGCAGCAACTCGCTCCCGGTGTGATCCTCGACCGCGCTCAGAATCGCGTCGCAGAGTCTCTCGGCGGTCGGGTTGTCGAGCGAGGCGGCGACCTCGGCCACCCGCCCGACGCCAAACTCCTCGTCCTTCGAGTCCTCCGCCTCGGTGAGGCCGTCGGTGAAGAGCGCGACAAGATCGCCGGGCTCCAGGCGTGCACTCGATTCCGCGTAGGTCGAAACCTCGAGAATCCCCAACGGAAGGCCGCTGCTGTTGATCTCCTCGATGGTTCCGTCCGTGCGCCGGACGAGGATCGGCAGGTGGCCGGCGTTGACTGCCCGAAGCTCCCCGTTCGTGTCGATGCTGACCATGGCGAAGGTCGCGAATCGATTGTCGGCTGTGGCGCCGGTGAGGTATCCGTTGATCCCGCGGGCGAGCTCGGCCAGGTCGCTCGAGCCTCCGGCCATCAATCGAACCCCGGCGTGAACTCCGGCCGCTATCATCCCCGCACCGACGCCCTTGCCGGAAACGTCGGTCACGGTCGCGATGAGAGCGTCATCGCGGATCAGCACGTCGTAGGTGTCTCCGGCCACTTGGCGGCTCGATGACGAACGGACCGCCAGGCGGAAACCCTCGAGATCCGGGAACTGTTGGGGGTGGAGGTGAGATTGGATGACGGCCGCGACCTCGAGCTCGCGATTGAGGCGTTCGCGTTCGAGGGATTCCTGGGTGAGCCGCACGTACTCCATCGCGACCGTCACCTGCACGGCAAAGAGCTCGAGGAGGCGCACATCATTTGCCGCAAAGGGCTCGGTCCCCGCTCTCGCCTCCTTGTCGGAGGCGACCAGAACACCGAGAGTGCCTGAATCGGTCTGCAGCGGCAGTGCGACGAGATCGTCCGTGTAGATTCCCTGGCTCCATGCCGTGTTGAGGTCGGCGTCGGCGAGGCGGAGCGGCCCGAATCCTCCGACGATTGAAGCCGAAGCCAGGGATTCACCGAGATAGAGGTGGGCCGAGCGAAGCCCGAGCAGCGCGACGAGGTGGCTGATCAGCTCCTCGGCAAGAACCTCGGTTTCGAGGATGCCGCCGATGCCGGTGGCGATGGACCTGATCGCCTCGAGTTCCCAGAGATGAAAGCGCTCGTCGAAGCGGCTCCTCTTCAGCTCTTCTCTGAGCTGCCAGGCTCGCAATCCGATGCGAGAGGCATCGAGGATCGACTCGTCGAGCCGATCGAGGTGCAGCAGCCGCAGGCACCAGTGACCGTTGTCCCCGCCAAATGGGATCTCGCTCCAGCCCTCTGTCGCCTCTTCGACCCGTGTCGACACGGTCCTCGGCCAACGGGCAATGTAATCGTCGCCGCGCTTCAGGACTCCGGCCCGGGACCCGGTCTCCTCGACGATGACGCGGAGGATTTCTTCGGGAAGATCGGGGCCGGCATGTCCGCTGAGCGCGATGTCCGCCAGGCGAAGCAGATCAGACAGAGGCCTCTCCCGTGATCGCCGCGAGCGCCGCATCGCGATCTGGGTACACTGATGCGTACTGCACCAGACCCATGATCTCGAAAGTCTTGGAGATCGTCGGCGTGAGGTTGCAGAAAACGAGGCTTCCCTTTTCATCCATCAGCTTTTCGAGGATCTCGAGCAGAATCGACACGCCGATCGAGTTGATGATGCGGGTTCCCTCGAGATCGATCAGCAGCGTATTGGACCCCTGGCCGATCAGCGAGTTGGCCGCGTCGGCGATCGCCTGTCCGCCCTCGTTGTTGATGTAGCCGGAAGCCGCGATGACCCCGACGCCGTCCGATAACAGGTCCTGCGAGATTTTGATCCGCTCATCGTTCATGGTGCACTCTCCACGTACTTGCACATTGACACCACGGTCTTCCCCGGTGCCGACTGGATCTGCACGTCATCCATCAGCTCGCGGATCAGGGTCAGACCCCATCCTCGCTTCGAGGCGCAACCGAGGACCCGCGATGCGCTGTTCTGCGGTGCCGTCACCGGATCGAAGCCCTGACCCTGGTCTTCGACCTCGATCACGAGACAGGAGCGCGAGTCGTGGTTGTCCCTGCGGAGGCGAACCGTGACGGGTCCTCCCCCGTGCTCCATGGCGTTCAGACATGCTTCGACCATGGCCACGCTCGCGGCCTCGACGTGGGTTTGATGCATCCCGAGGGCACCGCCCAGGGTTTCTACGGCCTTTGCCGCCACCAACTCCACGTTGGGCACCACCGGAAGGTGCAGCACCACCTCCATGATGAGCCTACAACTGTAGCAGAACTCGCGTTAACGTCCACGCAAGCTGAATCTGTTGGACCGGAAAACTGAGGTTGAGGGTCAAAGCCTGTGCCATGGTCAGGGCGAGAGCGGCGATCGCCGCGCCCATCGAGTATCGCTGGATTGCCAGGGACCTCATCAAACAACCTCCGACCATTGGAATGGCAAGAACCGTGCCAACGGGGGGGGCCGGATGGCGACCATGTATTTGATGTATTTTGCAACAATTGGCAGCTTTCAAAACTCTTAACAGAGTCTAAACTATTGTAAGAGTGCATTTAAATTCTAATTGATGCTTTCTGCATCATGAGTTGCAAAACGCTGCAGTTTGCGATACAGCGTCGTGCGGTCAATTCCCAGTATGCGAGCCGCCTCCTGACGGTTACCGCCTACCGTCCGAAGCACATTCTCGATGTGCCGCCGTTCAACCTCGCTCAGGCTGATCAGACCGCCCGACCTCGGTTGCCTGGTGCTCTCGACCTCGAGGCGGAGATCGTCGACGGTGATGGTCTCCTCGGGTGCGAGGGCGACGGCCGCCTGGATGGCGTTCTCGAGCTCGCGAACGTTTCCCGGAAAGGAATGCGCCATCAATGCTGCGAGAGCCTCTCGCGACAGCGCGAGACCGGGGCGGTTGAATCGTTCGCCGTAGAGCTCGAGGAAGTGCCGCGCCAGGAGCGGGATATCGCCCCGACGAACACGGAGGGCCGGCACCTCGACCACGACCACGCGAAGCCGGTAGTAGAGGTCGCGCCGAAATTCACCCCCTTCCACCATCGCCTCGAGGTCCCGGTTGGTGGCGGTCACGAGGTGGATATCGACGGGTATCCGCTCGCGCCCGCCGAGACGCTCGAACTCACGCTCCTGGACCACACGCAGCAGCTTGGCCTGAAGGGCGAGCGAGAGGTCCGCGACCTCGTCGAGAAAGAGGGTTCCGCCGTTGGCGAGCTCGATCTTGCCGTGGCGCCTCTGCACACCGGTCGCGACCCCTTCCTCGATACCGAAAAGTTCGGATTCGAGGAGGGTCTCGGGGAGTGCCGCACAGTTCAAAGGCACGAAGGGTTCTCGAGCGCGGTCGGAGAAGGAGTGGAGAAGTCGAGCGACACGCTCTTTGCCGACACCCGACTCCCCGCGCAGGAGCACGTTGACTCCGGTCGGCGCCGCACGGCGGACCAGCTCCAGCATCTCCTCGATCTCTGGTGACTCGCCGACGAAACCCTCGCGTCTGGCGACGTCGCGCAGCGCCCTGTTCTCGTCGGCGAGACGTTGGCGTTCCCTCTCGATCGCCTCCACCCGACGCGCGGTTGCCACTGCGGTCGCGACCATACTCGCCATTGACAGCAGGAGGCGTGCGTCGCTCTCTGAAAACGGCGTCCTGCCCTCCCGAATCTCTTTGTCAGCGAGGACGACCATGCCGACGGTCCGTTGCTGCCACAGCATGGGTGCGGCCATGAGCTCGAAGGGCGGCTCATCAGTCGTGCGCTGTGTGCGGACGACCTGGCCCGCGGCAAGGTCTTCCAGAAGATGGGAGTCGAAGAACGAGCGCACGACCTCGACGCTTTGCGGCAAACCCTCAGAGCGCACGATGGCCTGCTGGCCTCCCGGATGGAGAGTACTGACAAAGCCGGAGCCGGCGTCGAGGGTGCCGACGGCGCGCTGCAGGAGCTCCTCGACAAGCTCTTCCTCCGAAAGGACGCCGCCGATGGTCAGCGAGAGATCGACGAGGGTCTCGAGCTGAAGGCCGCGCCAGTTGCGATCGAATGAGTCCATCTCCGGTCAAGTGTACCGCGAGAAGGCTTCGCTGAGGGCGGTGGAGGATTGCGTGGTAGGTGGTTGTGGCGCCGGAGTCCCCGACACGCCGCCACCGTCTTCGCTCAATGCTCTCGCCGATATGAAAGCCGCCAGCAAGGTCATGAAGTAGAGGGCGAGGATCACTTTACCGAGGCTGATGAACGATGAGCCGGGACGGGATCTTTCACGAGCCGGTGTCGGTCCCGTAAAGGTCTGCGAGGGTTTACGCACGTCCATCAACAATCTCTCCGAAGGTGTCCTACCGCAAGACGAATGCCAACATTGACGCCGGCGACCTGTTCCCGAGCTGGGCACCAGACGTGTCAAGTTGAACAAACCGTCCCGATATCGACCGGTTTGAGGCTTTGCCGGAATGCAGTACAATGCGCGGCCGAAAACCGGCTTGCGGGAGTTTTTCTGGGATGTTCCGAGGATCGAAATTCAAAGCTGAAGCCGTGCGCCTCGCAGTGGCGGCGGCTTCGCTCGTTCCGGCCGTTTCATTCGCCGCGGACGCCCGACCGTCGGTGGTCGTGATCACCGTGGATGCGCTTCGTGCGGATCATCTTGGTGGCTACGGTTACTCGCGGGACACCTCGCCGCACATCGATCGGCTGCTGGCTCAAGGATTGCGTTTCGAGCGTGCCTGGACTCCGGAGCCTCTGACGGGACCCGCAATGTGCTCGATGATCACAGGGCTCGACCCGCACGTCCACGCTGCGACTCGGAACGGCCTCCGGATGAAGCCCGGCCTGAACTCGCTCCCGAAGGTTCTCGCCGACAACGGCTGGCGAACGGCCGCATTCGTGGGCACCTGGACCCTGAAAAACAACCTCACTCTCCTCGGTGAGCACTTCGAGACCTACGGCGAGCGCCTCGATCGCCGGCGGTGGTTTGGAATTCTCAACAGCGAGGCTACCTGTGAGGACGTGACGGACGATGCACTCGACTGGCTGAGCGAGGAGCGCAAAAATGGGCCGGAGAAACCTTTCTTCCTGTGGGTCCACTACATCGAGCCACATGCACCGTACCGGTTCCACGATGATTACGCCGATCGTCTCGGGATCAACGACGACAAGCTGACCAAGAAGGACCGCTACGACACCGAGATTGCAGCGGTCGACGAATCCATCGGGCGCCTTCTCGATGGTGTTCGCCAGGCGGTGGATGCCGAGGACCTCGTCGTCGTCATCACCGCCGATCACGGCGAGAGCCTCGGCGAGCACAACTACTGGGGCCATGGCCGCTACCTCTACGAACCGTCGCTCCGGATTCCACTCGGCATCGTCTGGAAGGGCGTCATACCCCCGCATACCGCAAGCTCCCAGGCGACCCTGCTCGATCTCATGCCGACGCTGCTCGAGCTGGTCGGAGTTGAAGCTCCCGAGGGCCTCCCCGGATCGAGCTGGGCAACGACTGCGCGTGGCGGTGCCGACCTCGAGGAGCGGACCGGTTGTTACCAGGCCCACCGCGGGGCGGTCCACGGAAATGCGGCCCGCGAGAGCGACAAAAAGAGGTCGAAGGGTCTGCTATGGGTCGGCGTCATCAACGGCGACATCAAAGAGATCATCAAGGTGAGCCGGCAGGTGATCCAGATGTACGATTTCGTGGCTGATCCGGGCGAACTCGAGACGCTGGTCTCGGCCGATGCCAAGCCCTCCGACGCCCTTGCGGCGTGTTTTGCCAGAATCACCGAGAGCCTGGGGAGCCTCGACAAAATGGCGGTCCAAAAGCTCGATGATGAGACCGTCGAGCAGCTCAAGGCCCTCGGCTATCTGGAGTAGCTCAACGGATCAACTCGTCGAGGGCGGAGCGAAGATCGTTCATCTGTTCACCACCCAGCTGCTGGCCGATCTGGCTCGCGAAGTAGAGGGCTGCGCCCAGAATCAGCACAATCGGAATGCTCGCCAGGGCCCAGGGCTTGCTCTCGGTGGCCCACTGCGCATAACCCCAGGCCGTGCCAACGAGGAGGGCAAAGCCGAGCCCGAAGGCGAGAAAGAGGTAGAGGGTCCACACGTTCGGGTGCGGAGCAAACCGTCCCCGAAGCAGTGATCCGCCGGTGCGTTCGTCGGCTGTGACGCTGAGCCACGGCGACCACAGCCGGCGTTCGGCAACGGGCACGAAGAGCTCGGCGTGACGTCCGACCGAAACTCCGGTGCAACGGGGGCAATCCGGAAGACGGTCACGCACCCTCGCCATGAGAGCGTCCGCCTCCAGTTCGGTGTCGATTTCGAAGCGTGGTCGGACCCGCCGTGTCGTCATCTCGAGGGTGGCTCCCTGTGCGAATGATTCCCGATTGCAGTTTACCTGAACGAGCCGTCGCAGGTATCCGTTGAGCGGCTCAGCGTCGGGCGCAAGGCCGTTGGAATGCTGGCGGGGTAGCGGTCGTTGCTTTAAGATCTCGGAAGGGAGACGTCATGCTGAAACGTCGGAAGATCAGCGGGTCGAACACCGTGAAGGTGAGCTTCATCCTGTCAGCCAATGACGCCCGATTGCCGGCGTCGGTGGTTGGTGATTTCAACGGCTGGGACCCCTCCGCCGATCCGATGGTGCGCCGCAGCAACGGGACGTTCAGCGCGGTGGTTCCGTTGATCGCAGACGCGACCTATCGTTTCCGTTACCGTTCGGCAGACGGCACGTGGTTCAACGATGATGCCGCGGACGGTTACGAGACCAACGCCCTCGGCTCGACCGACTGCCTCGTCGAGCTCTGACGGTTGTGGCTCTCTGATCCCGCTGCTGATCACCGGCCCTGAACCGTGCCGCTGATCCTGCATCGGGAAATATTTCTGCTCTGACACTCCAAAACGGCGGCCGACGTATTCACATGGCGAATCGCACTGTGACGACTCGCAGGCGACGGTGCCGCGAGGATCGTCACTGAGAATGGTCACGAAAACGCCGCCAAAGAGGCGGCGGTGAGAAACATGGCGGGGCCGACGAGACTCGAACTCGCGACCTCAGGCGTGACAGGCCTGCGTTCTAACCAGCTGAACTACGACCCCGCATTCGTTCGGCCAGAGTGGTGGGAGGTGGGGGATTTGAACCCACGACCCCCTGCGTGTAAGGCAGGTGCTCTGACCACTGAGCTAACCTCCCGAACGGTTGACCGTTGGGAGCGTAATGGTAGAGGGCAATCGGTTGTGTGTCAACCCTGTGCTGGCACCCCAGCCGGGGCCCTCCCGAACGGCCGACGGGCGAGCAATGATCGCTGTTCCATTGCTTTACAACCCCACTCCCGACGCAATACACTTGGGCCATGAGCGACCCTCATGAGATCTGGCAACTGGGGCAGTGGATCGGCCGCCAGGAAGGCGGCGCCGCACGCCTCGGGTGGGCCGGCGGTGAGCTCATCCTGAGGATCCATCGAGGACGCATCCGATTCGTCGAGGGGATCGACTCCGCCGAGCTCAGCCAACGGCTGAGCTGCGAGCCTGCCGGCCGCCGCGATCTTCTCGAGGAGGCGCGCGCGCTGGCCCGCGACGGTCAGATCGCCGAGACCTACGCGATGGGCGCGGCCAAGGAGTTGATCCAGAAGAGCCTGCGTCAGTGGCTGATCGATCCGAACCGCGAGCTGGAGGTCGTCGACGGCGAACCGGACGACGTCGAGGGCGCCACCATCTCGATCACGCACACCTTGGTCGAGCTGGTGCTCTCGGACACGTCCGGCGAGACGGCTGCTGCCGTTCTGCCGAGCAACGACGTCTTGCTCGTCAGGTCGCCCGAATTCCTCGATCTCTACGCACCACTTCGTCTTTCCGAAGAAGCCGATCTGATTGTCTCCAAAATCACGGGAGAGCGGACGGCCAGCGAAGTAGCCGGCAGCTCGAACCACGGCACGGCCGAGGTGATGCGCCTGCTGGCAGGCCTCGTGGTCACCGGCATCCTCGAGCCCGAGACACCGCTGCACATCAGCGACGACGTGGACCTCCTCCCGGTGGAAGAGGTGGCCCCCGGGCCGCGACGGCGCCTGCCGGTGCCCTGGATCCTGGGTGCCGCGGCCGTTGTGCTGATCGCGCTGTCACTGATGGTTTTCATCATGACGAGGGGTGGCGATTCCGAACCGGTCCAGGGAGGGCCCAGCGGAGGGGAGCTGAGCTGGGCGTTGGTCATCGACATGGGTTGTGAGCCTCAAGATCTCCAGCGGGTTCTCAAGAAAGCCCAGGAAAACCCAAAGGTTTTGCGCCCGGTGGCTGCCGATTCCGGTGACGGTGAAACCTGTTGGCGTTTGGTGTGGGGTCGCTTTTCCAGTCGAGAATCAGCCGAGGCGGCGACCGATGGCATCCCTGACGATCTCTTGCGCCAGGGATTCGAACCCCACGCGATCGAGCTGACCGGCGAGGATCTCAACCCCCCTGCCTCCGCGGGTAATTGACTCTCATGACCGCGGCACCCAACCGGCCGCTGCCGTCTTTGATGGCGGACCTGGCGAAAGGGAGGGCCACGGGTGCGCTGAGCGCGACGTCAGACGGCGCGACACGAGAGATCATGTTTACCAATGGCGAGATCCGGGCCGCCCGATCCTATGTCGAGGAGGAGAAGCTCGGGCAGTGGCTGGTCGCGCGCGAAAAAATCACCGAGGACGACCGTGCGCTGATGCTCCTCGCCCAGGGTGGCGGCAAGGCGGTTCCGTTCGGCCAGATCCTGGTCAACAAGGGGTATCTGACGCTCGAAGAGCTCGATGCCGAGCTCGAGCAGCTCGCGCTCGAGATCATCAAAAGAGCCGCGAATGCGATTGGAACATCGTGCGAGTTCATCGACGGCGGTGGAGAGGGCCAGCTCGACACCCTTCCGAATGTCATCACCGCTGAGGTCATTCTGCTCGCGGCCAGGGAACTTCACGACGTCGATTCGATCCGCCAGTTCATCGGCTCGCCGGATCAGTCGATCTCCGTCTCGGGCTCACTGAGCAGCATGCTCGAGGAGGTCCAGCTGAACCCCACGGAGGGCTTTCTGCTGAGCCGGTTGGACGCCGCCAAGGACGTCGCTGGACTCATCCGCCTTTCGTCGCTTCCCGAGGAACAAACCTATTCCATTCTCTATACCCTTCTCATGTCGGGAACCGTGGTCATCGGTGATGGCGAGCAGGTGGAAGCATCCGCGCCGCCGGTTGCCGCCGAGGCACAACCTCGCGAGACGCCTCCGGAGGAAAGCGCCGAAACGCCGACCGACGATGATTTCGACTTCACCGAACGCCAACTCGAGGAGCGACGCTACATTCTCAAGCTCTCCGAAGACGTGACCAAGGTCGACCACTACCGGGCCCTCGGACTTACACCCAAGGCCAACCCCGGCGAGGTCAAAGAGGCCTGGGAGAAGATCCAGAAGAGGTTTTCGCCCGAAAACCCGGTCTCCCACCTGCGCGACATGACCCCCCACCTCGAACGGATTGTCGAGCGCGGCCGGGCGGCCTACGAGGTGCTTTCACTCTTCAGGGCCAGGGCTCGGTACGACGAGATTCTCAAGTCTTTGTCCAAAGAGCGGAGACAGATTGAGGCGCCCGAGAGGGCGGCCGCCGACGCCAAGGCCCGGAAGGCGCTCGTCGAGGCCAACCTCAAGAGGGCCAATGAGCTCATCAGGGAAGACGAGCTCTACCTCGCCATTCAGCTCCTCGAGCAGGCGTGCGCACTCGAGCCTCGGCCTGCGGAACTGATCAAGCTCTCGCGCCTGTTGCAGCGCAACCCACTCTGGGTGAACCGTGCACTCGCCTGCCTTCGGCGAGCGATCGAGGCGGACCCGAAGAACATCGACGCCTGGCTCGAGCTGGCCGACTTTTGGCGACGGCGGAACCACGCCGAACGTCAGCGCAAGTCTCTGGAGAGAGTGCTCGCGATCGATCCTGACCACGCCGACGCCAATCAGATGTACAAGGATCTCGTCGGCAACCGCGAGCTGCAGCGGCTGCTGAAACGCGCCCGGTCGATGCGTTGACCGGATGCCGATCATCATCGACGGCAACAATCTCCTCCATAGCATGCCGAAGAACGAGCGAAGCCGGGACGCCGTGCGACGCCACGCTCTCGACGCCGTGCGCCACGAGGGTGTGCGCTTGACCCTTGTCTTCGACGGACCTCCGCCGGCGGGCTCGCCCGAGATCGAGCACCTCGGGCAGGTCCGAGTTCAATACTCGGGGAGCTCCACGGCCGATGAGGTGATCATCGGGCTCCTTCCGTCTGGCAGCCGGGCGACGGAGTGGGTGGTCGTGACCGACGATCGTGGTCTTCGCGACCGCGCCCGCGAGCGGGGTGCGCGTGCACGGACGCTCAGCCAGTGGAGATCTCGCAGGATCTCGAAACCGCGGCGCGAGGCCCCTGAGCCAAAGCTGTCGTCACGAGAGCTCCGGCAGTGGGAGGAGTTCTTTGCGGCCGGCGGCGATGCCGAGGACTCGTGACCATCGACTCGTGACTGCGGGTTGGCAGGATTCCAATTGATCGCTACACTCCCCCGCGCAGCGACCGGCTACCGGAGGATTTCAAATGGCCGACAATCTCTCGAGCATCCGAAAGTCTTTTGCCGACCTCGGCATCGAGCTCAAGATGGGAATCGAGGAATCGAACATCGGTGCGTGCACCGGCGAATGGATCGTTGCCGACGACATGCACGAGCTCGTTTCCCTCAACCCGAGCGATGGCCAGCCCATCACATCGATCATCCAGGCGGACGAGGCCGCCTATGAAAAGGTGGTGGCGACCGCCGCCGAAACCTTCAAGACCTGGCGGATGATGCCGGCGCCGGCTCGTGGCGAGATCGTTCGCGATCTCGGGAACGAGCTCCGCACCTTCAAGGATCCCCTGGGACGACTGGTCTCACTCGAAATGGGGAAGATCCTTTCCGAGGGGCTGGGCGAGGTCCAGGAGATGATCGACATGTGCGACTTCGCGGTCGGACTCTCGCGCCAGCTCTACGGCCCCACGATGATGTCCGAGCGGTCGCGCCACCGGATGTACGAGCAGTGGCACCCGCTCGGTGTCGTCGGGATCGTGACAGCCTTCAACTTCCCGGTCGCGGTGTGGGCGTGGAACGCCGCTCTTGCTGCTGTCTGCGGCGACACAATGGTCTGGAAGCCGTCGTCCGATACGCCCCTCACCGCGATTGCCGTACAGCACATCTGTAACCGGGTGATGGAGCGCCACGGCGTGCCAGGCGTCTTCAACCTCGTAGTCGGTCCTGGCCGCACGGTCGGTGAGCGCCTCATCAATGACTCGAGAATTCCGCTGGTCTCATTCACCGGATCCACCAAGATGGGACGGCACGTGAATGAGACCGCGGCGAAACGCTTCGGTCGGTGCATTCTCGAGCTCGGTGGCAACAACGCCATCGTCGTTGCCGAGGATGCGGATATCGAGCTCGCGGTGCGCGCCATCCTCTTCGCAGCAGTCGGAACCGCAGGCCAGAGGTGCACCAGCCTGCGGCGCCTTTTCCTGCAGAAGAACATCGCCGCCCAGGTGATCGACCGGCTGCTCAAGGCCTATCCCAGCATCAGCATCGGCGATCCCTTGGACGAGAGTGTTCTCATGGGTCCACTCGTCAACGAGCGCGCGGTGGAGGACCATTTCGCCGCGCTCGAGACCATCCGCCAGCAGGGTGGCGAGATCCTCTGTGGCGGCGGCCGTGTGGACCGCGAAGGGTTCTTCGTCGAGCCGACGATGGTCAAGGCGTCCCCCGACATCGAGATCGCGCGCGAGGAGACCTTCGCACCGATTCTCTACGTCTTCGAGTACGACGACCTCGGTGAGGCGATGCACTACCACAACTCGGTCGATCAGGGTCTGTCCTCGGCGGTCTTCACCTCGAACCTCCACACCGCGGAGATCTTCCTCTCGCACGAGGGATCGGACTGCGGCATCGCCAACGTCAACATCGGCACTTCGGGCGCGGAGATCGGCGGCGCCTTCGGCGGCGAGAAGGAGACCGGTGGCGGGCGCGAGGCGGGCTCGGATGCCTGGAAGGCCTACATGAGGCGGCAGACCTGCACGATCAACTGGGGAGGGGAGCTACCCCTTGCGCAAGGCGTGAAGTTCGACATCGAGTAGGTTCTCGCGAGGCCCTTTCGAATTGAAGCGGGGTGACGGCCTTCGGACTCGCGCTGCTGGCGTCGATGTGACGAGCGGGCCGTCGTGACTCACCCTCGCCAGCCAGTGGCCGTAAGCCAACCACCCTCCCTCTCGGAGACCCCCATGGCAACGGCCACGGAAGGCTGCCGAGGGTGAGTGCCCTCTCGCTCAGGGGGTCACGTTCGACGTCGAGTAGACCGGCGCTTTACCGAATCTGCCGAGTCACTCGATGACGAAGAGGTGCTCGACGATGCCGGATTGGGCGACCTCTTCGGCGGATGGACGAATGGTGACCCGGGCGCTGCGGAAGCTGATCTCGAGGTCGTGGCCCTCGATCTCCTCGACCCAGAAGCGGCTTTCGAGCTGGTCGAGGAGGGTCGCGGCTGAGACCGTGTACCGGATCCTGAGGGTGTCGCCGACACCGAGGCGACCGCTGCGGAGGTAGACCTGGCGTCTTCCGGCGATGAAATCGTGGTGGAACTCGACGCTCCCGCGATCTCCAGACAGCTCCGCCTCGATGTCGATGTCCGCTTCAGATCCGGCCGGAACCGTCAGGAACTGGCCGCCGAAGATGAACTGCTCGGCGGTGTTCGGATCGAGTGGGATCGATCCGGGGGCGGCCAGCGGCAGATCGCGCGCGGGTCGGCTCGAAACCTGGGTTGCGAGGCTCGCCTGGGCGCCGAGCCTGAGCCACGCCACCTCGTCGGGATCCACCGGTGACATGTCTTTGGCTGGCGAAAAGAGGCTCCCCTCGAGCTGTTTCGCGACGCACGACCCGAAGCTTTCCGTGCACAGGGCGAGCTGGCCAGCGGCGGAAAGCCCGCCCACCAGACCGAGGTGGGTGTTGCCCCACAACAGCTCTCGCGGCTCGGGGTATCGGCGAAAGACCGAACGGCCGCCAAAGCCGTGCGGGCCCTCAGCGAGGCCGAGGACGTCAAGGACGGAGATCGGAAGGTCGAGCTGCATCGCAGGTTCGTCGACGACTCCCGAAGTGCCCCTCGGTTCCAACACGACCAGCAGCCCCCAGGCCTGACGGATCGAGTTGGAGATATCGCTGTCACCGGGAACCACCTCCCGTGACTCGTCGCTGGTGATGACGACGAGCGTGTTGTCGAGAGCCCCCCATTCTTCGAGACGGGAGATGAAAAGGCCGACCGCTCTGTCGAGGTACTCCATCGCCCATCCCGGGCTTCCATGCGGAGAAGAGCCCTCGAAGTCCGGCGGCGTGTTGAAGGGGTGGTGGGTGCCGACGTTCAACAAAGTCACGAACCACGGTCTGCCGTCGTCCTCGAGCTCCGCGATCATTCCGAGGCTTTGCTCGAAGAAGCTCAGGTCGTCGATGCCCCATTGGTTCCGGTGGTAGTAGCGGTCGAACCACGTGTCTCCGAGTGATCGTTCGAATCCAGCCTGCGGCATGAACTGGTCTTTGACCATGAACGCCATTGGCGCCGCCTGAAGATAGGTAGCCGACCTTCCGCTGACGGTCAGCACCGCCGGCAGGCAATCGAGATCGGTCGAGCCGGCGAGCTCGGTCATCTTGGGTTCGGAGGTGATGAGCTTCGGGTAGTCGCCGCAGAGGATGGCGTACTCGCCTCGATTGGTCTGGCGCTGGTGTGCGACAAAGGACGACCACGCGAGACCGCCTGCGGCGATCCGGTCGAGCTCGCGCATTTCGATCGAGCTCTCGGCGCCGTGGCGGTCCCGGAGGGATGGGAGATAGGCTCCCGAGACGCCCTCGAGAATGACGAGCAGCACGTTCGTGTCCTTGGGCAGGGCTTCGACGAAGAGCTCTCCATCGAGATCCATCGAAACCGCTCGCTGGATCGCCGACGGAGGGCTCCCGAGACGGGTTGACGCGGCAGATAGTTCGGAGATCTGAGCGAGAACGAAATTCGACTGCCTCCAGGCCGCGGTGTGGGGGTCGGCCGGCCAAGCGACAACCAGCGCCGCCACGGTCAAAGCGACCACGAGGAACCAGAGAACGTGGACGTGTCGCGGTTTGCGTGACCACCCCCAGAGTGCCAGGCATGAGGCGAGGGTGACGACGATCAGCATCAGCGGTCGAGAGGGCGCAAGGGCAGAGCCACGGACAAACACCGGATCCGCGAGATAGCCCGCGTACGCGAAGGCGACCATCGAGCCCAGCTCGCGGATGTGTTCGTAATTCGCGAAGTTCACGAGTGACCACAGACCGAGGAGGCCGATCGACACCCAGCGGCCCCAGGCCGAGTAACGGACGAGCACACCGATTCCCGAGGCCACCATCAGCGAGAGTGAGAGATCGGCCGTCAGACCCGCCAGGTCACCGAACTTCGGCGCCAGCCGGTGATCGATCATGAGGAGGAGTCTGACAACCAGCGGTGGGAGCGAAGCGATCCCGGTCAGAACCGCGAGCGGGCGCCAGGGGGTGGGGTGAGAAGGCATCGTCACCACAGCTTTCGGATCAGCGGATCCCACCGCATCGTCTGGGCGACCATCGGCCCGCCGTCAACGACGACCTCCATCTGTTCCGAGGTGCTGCTCCGATAGACGCGGATCAGCATGCGATTCGGCGCGAGCTCGGTCGTCTCATCGTCGATCACCTCACCGCCGATTTGCCGACGCAAGCGGTAGGTCTGTCCCGTTTCGGTCGGATTGACGAGGGAGAGCAAGAGTCCGCTGACCCCCGAGCCAGAACCCAGCGATCGAAACCGGCGATACGCCCTCCGGTCGATCGGCAGCGTCTGCTCCTCGTCGTCGCGGAACTGACGCCGGAGCGCCAACTTCGTCGACCTTTCCCCCTCGACGCGCAGCCAGCCTTGGGCAGCCTCCCTGAGTTCGAGTTTTGCAAGATCCAGCTGTTTCTGGCCGCCCGCTGCGAGGTCGAAATCCTCCACCGCGAGGGATTCTCCGGACGCATCGAAAGCCCGGATACGAATGGTCGCGCTTTTCGCTCCCTCGTTCCGGCATTCGAGCGTGAGACGGAGACCGTCGATCGCCCACGGTACGAAGGGAACGACGGCGAACTCGAGCGGCAGCGGGTCGTCGACGTTTTCGGTCCAGGACGATGCTTCCTGCGTGAGCGCTTCGTCGGACGGTGACAGCCAATCCGTATAGATGCCGTGAACGCCCGCGGCGCGCAGAGCATCCATCGTCAAGCGGTCGTTCACCGTGTGAGCGAAAACCGGAACTCCGATCTCGTCGAGACGCCCGGCGAGTTCGCCGTTCAACGCGCGGCGCACCGGCATGGTGATGGCCCACAGCTCGCCGGCAGCGGCGATGTCGACGATTTCCCGGTCGGAGAGGTCGGATTGATACAGGGTGAAGATGATCCGATCGAAACCGAGGGTCCGAGCCTCGCGGAGCTCCCCGGGATGGTAGATCTGGGGCACGAACCGGTGCCGAAGCTCTGCAAAACGTCTCGCGATGCGTCGCAGACCGTCGACACTGCGCTCCTTGAAGTCGGTGACGAGAGAGATCTCCGGATTGGCGGCGAGGAACGGACCGATGTCGTCCAACACCATCTGGCTGATCCCGATCGCGGACCGCGCCGCGCGAAACTCTTCGAACGACAGCCGCCGGGGTGGGAGGTTGAAGACGCGAGCGAACTCACGATCCCAATCGTGGACGAGGACGAGCCGCTCATCGGTGGTCCACGACAAATCGATCTCGATCAGCTCGAATCCTCGCGAAACGCTGTGCTCGAGGGCCTCCCGGCTGTTGGTGTACACACGGTGGTTGCCGATCCCACCGGCATGGGCGACGAAACGTGGTGGTTCGCCCGAGGTCGAAGGCCCGTCCGCGCAGGACCACGACATCCCGAGAAGGGCGACCGCAACCACATGTCGCACCGCGACCTCGAGTGGCCGACGAAAGACTGCTCGGGCGCCTCCCATCGATCCATTCTACCGGCGGCGTGAGGGTCCTCCGCCGCTCTGGCCCGGTGATACCATGAGTCTCATGGAAGGTACAGTCCTCGTCATTGACGACGATCCTGGTGTCCGAAAGGCTCTCCATCGCATTCTGACCGGGGCCGGGTATCAGTTCGAGGAGGCCGGCGACGCGTTTCAGGCGCTCGAGGCCCTCGACACCAACCCGCCCGACGCCGCGTTGCTCGACATCAAGATGCCGGGCATGGATGGACTCGGGCTGATGGAAAACCTCAAGCAACGCGGCCTCGAGATTCCGATCGTGATCCTCACCGGCCACGGCGACGAGTTCACGTCGACACAGTGTCTGGAGGCGGGCGCCGCCGGCTATCTCACAAAGCCTCCCGATCGGGCGGAGCTGCTGCTCGCCGTGCGGGGCGCGGTCGCCCAGGGGCGGGTGGTTCGCGAACTCGGTCCCGGCTCGGAACCGCCGCCGCTTCTGGGTGGGAGCACGGCAATGGGTCAATTGCGCGAGGAGATCGCCCGGGTCGCACCGTCCCACGCCACCGTCATGGTCGAGGGCGAATCGGGAACCGGCAAGGAGCTGGTGGCGAGGCGACTCCACCACCTGTCGGACCGGGCGCGCCTCCAGTTCGTGCGCGTCAACTCCGCGGCCATTCCGGAGGAGCTCATCGAGAGTGAGCTCTTCGGCCACGAGAAGGGGTCCTTCACCGGCGCCCACCGACGCCAGGTCGGGAAGTTCGTACAGGCCGACGGAGGAACGATCTTCCTCGACGAGGTCGGCGACATGAGCCTGAAAACGCAGGCGAAGGTCCTGCGTGTTCTGCAGGACGGAGAGGTCGAGCCGGTCGGGGCCGGGAAGACCTTCCAGGTCGACGTCAGGGTGATTGCGGCGACGAACAAGAACCTCGTCGAAGAGGTTCAGTCGGGCAACTTTCGTGAGGACCTCTACTACCGGCTGGCGGTCGTCGTCCTCCGTACCCCTCCGTTGCGCGAACATCCCGAGGACATCCCCAAGCTCGTCGAGCACCTGACCGACCAGTTTTGCGTCGAGTACAACCGCCGTCCAAAAACCTGGAGCGACGCCGCCCTCGACCAGCTCAAACGCCACCAATGGCCCGGCAATGTGCGCGAGTTGAAGAACGTCGTCGAACGAGCTGTGATCATGGAGCTCGAGGACACGATCTCGGTGGTCGATCTCCCGACCCTGCCCGCCAGTGGCGCCGTCGACTCGTTGCTCGATCTCGCGTCGTTACAGGAGTTCCAGCGGCAGTCCGAGATCGCTTACCTGCTCCACCACCTCGAACGCAACGGCTGGAACGTGGCCGCCACCGCTCGCATCATCGGCACGCCGCGCTCGAATCTCTACAAAAAGATGCGGGCCTACGGCATCGAGCGGGAGCAGACGTGAGCGCGGTGCTCGCGCTGGAAGAGCTCACGGCCTGCGGAGCTCACCAGCGGGGTCATTTTCTGCTGTCGTCGGGCCTTCACTCGGGCGACTACCTCCAGTGTGCCCTGTATCTCGCCCAGCCGCAGCGCGCCTCCCACGCGGGGACGCTCCTCGGCGAGGCGATAGGTGAAGGGGGGCTCGATCCGGAGATCGTCGTTGCGCCGGCCATGGGGGGGCTGATCATCGGCCACGAAACGGCGCGCGCCCTCGACCTGCCGTTCATATTCACCGAGCGCGCGGAGGGAGAGATGGTCTTGCGGCGCGGCTTCGGACTCGAACCATCCCAACGGGTGGTCGTAGTGGAGGACGTTGTCACGACCGGGCGCTCGACTCGCGAGGTGATCGCGATCCTCGAGGGCCTCGGCGCCAACGTCATTGGCGTGGCCTCGATGGTCAACCGTTCGGGCCGGGCGCAGCCGTTTTCGCCGCTGCCCAGCCGCGCGCTGCTCGAGGTCGATTTCCCGACGTGGCCGGCGGAAGAGTGCCCCCTCTGCCAAGAAGGCGCGCCGATCGCGAAACCCGGATCCCGCCCGATCGCGTAGCCCCCGGAGGGGGCGACAGATGGATAGCCCGGGGCGTGAACGCGCCCTCAACAGCCATCCGTGGCCGTTGCCATGGGGGTCTCCGAGAGGGAGGGTGGTTGGCTTACGGCCACTGACTGGTGAGGGCGAGTCACGACGCCCTTTGGGCGTCAGTAACCCCGGATCTGGCGTTAGGCCTCGCAAGGCCCCTTGGCGTGAGCCCCATTTCCAAGGGCCCACATACTGGTTTCAACGATCGCATCCGGCTCGCGTTGGCGCGCGTCAATCGCGAGCTCCTCGATGGTTCGACCGAGAAGTGGATGAATCCAATCGGGTACCAGTTCGGCGGCCGGTTCGAGAGCGAAGCGACGTTGGTGGAACCGGGGGTGGGGAAGCTCGAGACCGGGGCCGCGGCACACCGCCAGATCTGCAAGGAGCAGATCGAGGTCGAGGACTCGAGGCCCCCAGCGCTCCTCACTTCTCCGGTCGCGCCCCAGATCTTTTTCTAACGCGAGGCACCGTGCAAGCAACGATCGGGGGCCGGCCGGCCAATCGAAGAGCACCGCCGCGTTGAGGTAATCGGGCTGTGGAGGGCCGACGGCCCGCGTTCGCCACAGCCTCGAGACCTCAACGATGCGGCCATCGACGCCGAGGGAGGCCAGGCAGTCTGAAAACACCTGGCGACTTTGGCCAACATTGCCACCGAGACCGAGAACCACGTGCATTACGTGCGGAATGATAGATGACCCAGATCACAGCGTGTCGGATGTGTTCCGCATAGCGTGGAAATGAGGGCGTGTCGCCGTTTCACGGCGTTGTCGTATGGGAGAACACATGAAACCGGCTTCGATGCGAGTTCTCTTGGTGTTTGTCGCGCTGGTGATCCTCCTGTCGTGTGCCGCGACAGGCCGGGGTGAGGAACTCGCGCTCGACGCCCTGCTGCCGACGATCGACGCGACGGGATCCGGAGTTGTGCGGATCTCGTCGGAGGGCTTCCTCGAAGAGCGCCTGCACATGCCGAAAGCCGTTCAAGCGAATCTGGTGAACATCGCTTCCGGGGAGAGCGTGCGGCTTCTGGGCTGGCCCGTCTCCCCCGGTGATCACCGGGCGGTCACGGTCACGAGGGTGCCCGTCTATGCGAAGGGCGCGAGGATCCTGGAGATCTCCGACGAGGGCCTTCGCGAACTGCCGAGATCGAAGCACCGTCACTTCATCGGCGAGATCGAAGACGAACCGGGCAGCGGTGTGCTGATCATTCTCGATCCTGCGGGCGGCATCTTGAGAGGTCTAACGGTGTCAGGTGGACTGAGCTACGATCTCGAGCCCTTCGAGGGCGAGAGCTCCTCCGAGGTCCGGGTTGTGGCGACCCACGAAAAGCTGGAGGCAGACGATCCGTACTGGGCGTGCGGTGAAGAGGAGCTGGGCAGCCGAATCCCTCCGATGGATCCCGAGGATCTTCAGAAAGACCAGGTGGTGCCGAAGTCCAGCGGACCGCTCGAAGCCGTCCTGGCGATCGACACCGACACCGAGCTCCTGTCCCAGAAATTCGGGGGCAACACCGCCTCGGCGACCAACTACATCGCCAACCTCATCGCGGCCATGAACGTGATGTACTCGCGTGATCTGGATGTCACCCTCGTCCAGGGCACCACGATCCTCCGCACCTCCAGCGATCCCTACACCGCGAACAGTGGCGGCGCGGCGTCGTCATCCGAGCTCTACGAGTTTCGGAACTACTGGTACGCCAACTACGGCTCCGTGCAGCGGACCGTCGCGGCGATGCTCTCCGGGAAATCACCGTACTCGAACTCGGCCTCGGGAATCGCCTTCGTCGGTGGGCTCTGTTCGACATCGAGCGGATACAGCTTTTCGAAGGTCTTCAAGGTCAACTACCTTTCGGGCGACGCCAAGCTGGTGGGGCACGAAATCGGGCACAATTTCGGCTCGCCCCATACGCACTGCTACAACCCTCCCGTCGACACCTGCCACACCAGTGGCACGGGCTGTTACACCGGGGCGACCTCCTGCCCCGGTGGGCCAGGTACGGTGATGAGCTACTGCCATCTCGTGGGCTGCGGAAGCACCCTCGACTTCCACCCGACGGTGGTCAACTACATCTCGAACAACTTCATTGCACCGGCGACCGACGTCTGCATCTTCTCCAGCGGTCCACCGACAGACATCTTTGCCGATGGTTTCGACAGCGGCGGAATCAGCTCCTGGAGCGGATCGACCTCGTGAAAGTTGTGTTAACGCTGCCGGATCACAGTTTCTCGGGCTGATAATCTGAAAGTGGAGGCAACAATCCGTCGGAGGGCGTGTTTGCCTCAAAGGAGCCGTGGTACCGGTGGTCTGGCCAGCCTTGCATCAGCGCTGGAGCGTTGCGATCGGCACGTTCATCATCGGGTTCGCCCTCGGCGGCTCATGGGTGGGGGCAGGGGATACGGTACCTTCAGATTCCGTTGGCCTTCCGATGCCTCAACTCTGTTTCGCTCCGGGGACCCCCACAAAAACGATCGAGGAAACCTATGAGCGGCTGGCATCGTCTTACGAGCACCACTCTCTGTCAGCCGAACCTTTTCTCAAGTATCAAATACTCAATCGCTGGTCGAGTACAGCTACCGATGGGGGGATCCTGAGTCAAGGTGATCCGATGACACTGACGTGGAGTGTTGTTCCAGACGGTACAAACATCCCCGGCAGTCCCTATATTGGAGATGCCACTGCCCCCAGCAATCTCCGAGCGTTTCTCGACGCGATCTATGGAAACGAAGCGGCATGGCTGGCCGTGTTCGAAGCAGTATTTGATCGATGGGGCGAGCTCACCGGCATCACCTATGTCTACGAGGAGAACGATGACGGATCCTCGCTTTCGGGACTCGGCGGTGTAATCGGTGTGCGTGGAGACATTCGAATCGGGGGCCATTTGATCGACGGTGGCTACGGGATCTTGGCTTACAACTATTACCCGAACGATGGCGATATGGTGATTGACACAGGTGAGAACTACTTCAATGACACTTCGTCGAATTCGCTCAAACTCCGTAACACCGTTTCGCACGAGCACGGCCACGGTCTTGGCCTCCGACACTCCTGCCCATCGGACAAAACAAAGCTGATGGAGCCGATCCTTACTACTCTATTTGATGGTCCTCAGCATGACGATATTCTCGGCAACAACCGGAACTATGGAGACCGCTTCGAACACGATGAGACTCCCGGCATTGCAGCCTTTTTGGGATCGTTCAGCTCGACAACCGAAACCAACCTCTCTATCGACGACAACTCCGATACCGATGTCTACAGCTTGAGCGCGAGTGCCAGCACCCAGCTCGATGTGACCCTCATGCCGATTGGTTCGACCTACCTCAGCGGACCTCAGAATGGAGACGGATCGTGCTCGGCGGGTACGAGCTTCAACTCACTGAATATCCACGATCTCGGGGTCAGGGTCCTGGATGTGAACGGCACCACCGAATTGGCCACTGCCGACCTCAACGGCGCCGGCCTCTCGGAGACCTTGGAAGAGGTCGTGCTGACGAGCGGTGCGGGCACCTATTTCGTCGAGGTCACAGGGGATTCGACCGATGCGGCGCAGCTCTATCAACTGTCGCTGACGATCTCCTCGTCGACCCACATCTTCTCCGATGGTTTTCAATCGGGCGACACAACAAAGTGGAGCGCTGCTATTCCCTAACGAGTGACCCGCCACACAATCGCCACGCTGAAGCCATTCGGAGACGAGGTGGCATCTGCTAAAGTCCCATCGTGATCAAGAAAAAGGTTGTCGAGGGCAAGAAACCGGCCCCCAGGAGCATCACGGCGGCATTCAGGGCACTGATGTCCGGCAAGGGCTGGATGTCGACGGTCACGGTGCTGTTATGGGCCGCCGTGGCGGGCTGTTTGGCGGGCGCTTTTGCGGGCTGGGTGATCGCCCAGTTCCTGCACGTGCCGCAGGTCGATCTGCTGGCCACCTTCGAGCCGGCCGCCACGACCCGCATCTACGCCGTTGACGGCGAACAAGTCGCGTCCTACGCCCTCGAGCAGCGCGTCGTGCTCAGACCGGAGGAGATCCCCGATCACTTCAAGCTCGCTGTGGTGGCGATCGAGGACGCCGATTTTTTCTCCCACGGCGGGGTCGATCCGCAGGCCATCTTGCGCGCAGCCTGGTTCAGCATTCTCGATCGCCGCATGGGCTCCCGCGGCGGCGCCTCGACCCTGACCCAGCAGCTGGCGCTCAACCTCTTCCTCAAACGGGAACGGACCCTGAGCCGCAAGATCAAGGAAGCACTCCTCGCGCTCGACATCGAAAAGCGCTACTCGAAGGACCAGATCCTCACCATGTACGCCAACCAGATCTTCCTCGGCCACGGCGCCTACGGTGTGGAGGCGGCATCCAACTTGTACTTCCAGAAGAGCGCCACGGACCTCACGCTGGCCGAAGCGGCGCTTTTGGCTGGAATCATCCCGAGCGCCAACAACAGATTCGATCCGGTCAGGCGGCCCGAAAACGCGCTCAACCGGCGTAACAGGGTCCTGATGCGAATGCTCGAGCTGGGCTTCATCGACACCGCAGCCTACGAGGAGGCGGTGGCGCAGCCCCTTGGTGTGGCGCTGCACCGTGACAAGGTGGAGACCGGCGCCTACTTCCTCGAAATGACCCGGCAGGAGATCGAGCGTCGCTACGGTACCGACGCCCTCTACACGAGCGGTCTCCAGGTCCACCTGACGATGGATCCGGTGTTGCAGCTCGAAGCCGAGAAAGCCCTGCGCAACGGGCTCGTCGAGCTCGAGATGACCTACATCGGCTTTCGCCGTCCGCCTAACGTGCTCGTCGAGGGCGGTCCTGAAACGGTGGAGGAGTATGAGGACCCGAGCTGGGAGCAGCTCGAGCTCAAACCGGCGGCGATGGTCAAAGCGGTTGTTCACGAGGTGGCGAAGAGCACGGCCGCGCTCCGCATAGCCGCGCACCAGGCAGAGCTGAGGCTCGATGGGGCCAAGTGGACGCGGACGAACTCGTTGACGCGTCTCCTGAAGACCGGCGATCTCGTCCTTGTCCGGCTGCCCGATCCGCTGCCGGAGGACTCCGAGTCCCCGCTCGTGGTGGCACTTCTCCAGGAGCCGGAGGTGGAGGGAGCGCTGATCGCGATGGACAACCGCTCGGGTGCGATCCTCGCACTCGTTGGAGGCTTCGATTTCCAGCGCTCTGAGTTCAACCGTGCGGTCCAGTCCTCGCTCCAGTGTGGCTCGGCTTTCAAGCCCTTCGTCTTCCTGACCGCCTTCGAGCAGGGCTTCACTCCGGCCGACACCCTTTTCGATGCGCCCTTCCTGCTTGCCGACGGCACGGGCGAGCTGACCTACTGTCCGAAGAACTACTACGAGCAGTACTACGGAATCACCACCCTGAGGAGGGCCCTCGAGGCCAGCTACAACGCGTCGGCGGTCAAGCTCCAGCAGCTCGCTGGCAGCCAGGCTGTCGTCGAAACTGCACGCAAGTTCGGGATCAGTACCGAGCTCCACCCCTATCCCTCGCTCGCCCTCGGGTCGCTTGGCGTCAAGTTGATCGATCTTGTGCGCGCCTACTCGGGCATCGCCAACCTGGGAGAGGTGCCGGAGCCCTACTTCATTTCCGAGATCTACGATCGCGATGGCCGGCTGCAGGAGCGCTTCTTCCCACACAGCGAGCGGGTCATGCCGGAGGCGGTCACCTACCTCGCGCTCTACATGCTGCGCGGCGTCATCCAACGCGGCACGGGCGTCACCGCCCGGTGGCTGGACGCGAACCTCGCCGGCAAGACGGGCACCACCGATCTCTACTCGGACGCATGGTTTGTCGGGTTCTCACCGAGAATCACAGTGGGCGTCTGGGTGGGCCGCGACCGCAAGGCGCCGATCGCCAAGAAGATGACCGGCGCCAAGGCCGCGCAGCCGATCTGGAACACCTTCATGACCGCCTATCTGGAAACCCTGACCGCGGCCGAACGGGCCGAGGACTTCCAGGTGCCGCCGGGGGTCGTCTTCACCCCGATCGACGCGACTACCGGAGAGCGAGCGGTGCCTCCGTGCAGCTATCAGGAGAACGTGATCCTGGAGGCTTTTCTCGATGGGACCGAGCCGGTCGACCCGTGCAGCGAGGAGATGGGTGAGATCATCGATCTTCCGTGGCCTTTCCAGATGCCGTACTACGCCGCCAAGCCGGGAGAACCGATGCCTTCTTTCAACGCGGTGGACGTGGCCGACGAGCGGCTGCGGCCGACGCCCACGCCGGAGGAGCAGGCGGAGCTGGCTCGGCTCGAGGCCGAGCAAGGCTTCGAGGCGGCCGAAAAATGGCGCCTGAAATCTGGGTTCCGGCGCCCCGAACCGGAAGAGAACACACAGAACTGAGGTCAAGCTTTCGGCTCGGCCCCTGCAAGATCAGGTCACCTTGAGAGGCGGGACATGTCCCGCCCTTGGCTGCCGGTGCCCTTGAGGTCGATCAAGGACGGCAAATATGCCGCCCTTACGGGAGGCCGAGCCCTTGGCTGTCTTCAGCCTTGCTGAAGGAAGGTTTCGACGCGCTCCAGAAAGCTGTCCGGCGGCATGTACCCGGGAATGCGGCCGATCTCCCGCCCGCCAGCGTCGAGGACGACGATCGTCGGCAGGCCGTCGACCCGGTACTCGTTCGACAGCTCCCTGCCGTTTCCCTCGACGTTGAGGCTGAGGGGTACCACGCGATCCTGCAGGACCGAGGCGACCTTCGCATCACGGAGGGTGGTGGATTCGAGGCGTTTGCACCAGACGCACCAATCGGCGTAGAAGTTGACGAGAATTGGCTTGCCCTCGCTCTGGGCCCGCTCGAGGGCCGACGGCAGATCCTCCTCCCACGTGACCTCGACGCTCGCGTGGTTCGAGATCGTCTCGACGGGGGCCTCCGCCACGGGCACCTGACGGCCGCAGGCAAGTGAGAGCATGACCGCCGCGGTGGCGTTGAGGACGATGACTTTGCGATTCACGAGCTCCTCCATGAGCCCGGCGACAACCGGGCGGCGACAGTATATCACCCTCTGGCTATACATCTCTATGCTGTTACGGAGCTTGAAGTTACGAGCTTGCGCGCGACCAGGTCTCGTGGCATGATCCAGCCATGCCGAGGTCGTCCATCTCCCTATTTAAGCGGATCGAGCGTGCGCTCGAGACCATCGCTCTCGGTGCCACTCCGCTCGAGACCATTCATCGTGCCGCCGACTTCATCGCCGACAGCTTCTCCGACGACCTCGGAATCAGGGGGGGGCGGATCTACGCCCAGGACGACGGCAGTTTCGAGCTGGTCGAGACATTCGGTGACGCGTCGCGCGACCCGATCGGGCTGCGGGTCTGGAGGACCTATCCACCTTTCGAAAGGCTTCTCGAGGTCGGTTCAGTCGTCATGAGGCGGGACGATCCGCGGCTCGACCAGCGTCTCGAAGAGGATCTGGGCACTCGCGAGTGGTTTGCCGCGATCGCCGTTGCCGACGCTCGGTACGTGCTGTCCTTCGACGTCGAGTCGGCCGACGAGGAGCACGAGAACCTGATCTCGACCCTCAACATCATTCGGCTCGCCGTCAATCAGAAGCTGCGCGAAGAGCGGGTCATCGCGATCATGGAGGATGCGCGGCAGATCCAGAACTCGATCCTGCCGCTCCAGCTCCCACAACCGGGCGACTTCGAGATCGCGGCGCGAACGGTTGCCGCGGAGATCGTGGGCGGTGATTTCTACGATGTCATCACGCTCGACGACGACGTCTTCGACATCGCGGTGGCCGACGCGACCGGCCACGGTCTCCCGGCGGCCCTGCAGGTGCGCGACGTCTTCACGGGTCTGAGGATGGGTCTGGCCCGCGAGTTCAAGCTCACCCGAACCGTCGCACGCCTCAACGGGATCATCCACCGGAGCCGTCTCGCGACCAAGTTCGTGTCGCTCTTCCTGGCCGAGCTCAACCTCGATGGAAGGGTCATCTACTGCAACGCGGGACACCCGGCAGCGATCGCGATGCGCGCCGACGGATCGGTCTCATTCCTCCGCGCTGGCGGCATGATCCTCGGCCCCAACCCGGACGCCCGCTACACATTCGGCATCGACGAGCTCAACCCGGGGGACCTTCTGGTGCTCTACACCGACGGCATCACCGAGGCCAACGGCGAGTCCGACGGCGAGGAGTACGGGCGCGACCGCCTGATCCACGCGCTGCGAACCGCGCGCCACCTCGACCCGATTGCAGTCGTCGATCGGGTGTTTTCGGACGTCGAAGAGTTCACCGCGGTCTCGCCCCCTGCCGACGACCAGACCTTGATGGTCGTGAAGCGCCGGGCGCCCGATATCGAGGAGATTCCCGCATGATCGATTTCCGCCCCGCCGCCTTCTTCGACCTCGACGGATTCGCGCATTCGGGACTCTTCGATCGAGAGGAGCCGGTGTGGTCAGCGCTCGGAAACAGGCTCGTCGACTATCTCGAGGGGTGGTCCGACTGGAGTATCAACGTCGACCTCGCGCAAGGCGTGCACCTGATGGGGGAGCGGATTTTCATCGGCCCAGGCTGCTCCATCGAGCCGGGTGCGGTGATCGTGGGTCCGGTGATTCTCGACGAAGGCGTGCAGATTCGAACCGGCGCCTATGTCCGGCAGCATGTCGTCTTGGCGGCAGGGAGTCTGGTCGGCGCCCACAGCGAGGTCAAGGGTTCGGTTTTGCTGCCCGGCGCCAAGGCGCCACACCAGGCCTACGTCGGTGACTCCATTCTCGGCCGGGACGTCAATCTCGGAGCCGGCACCATCTGCTCCAACGTCAAAAACGTCGGACGGGAGATCAGCTTCTCGGCGGGAGGCCAGACCTACCATACCGGGTTGCGCAAGTTCGGAGCTGTCCTCGGAGACGGCTGCAAGACGGGCTGCAACACCGTTCTCAACCCGGGGGTGCTGATGGGTCCCGGCTCGGTCACCTACACCAATGCCAGCATCCGTGGCGGGTTCTATCCTGCGGGGACCCTGGTCAAGGTGAGGCAGACGCAGCAGGTGACCGAGATGAGAAAGCTGAAACGCTAAGGCTTGAGGCCTGAGGCTTGTGGCTTGAGGCCCCCACCCACCCATTTCCGGAGCTTCCTCCGCTCCCTCGTTTCGCTCGCTCGGTCGGAATGACATGTTTCGGCTTGCGTCTGGACGAGGCACCCCGTGTCATCCCGACCAAACGAAGTGAGTGGAGGGATCTGTGGGGTAATCCTGGTTCGTCCATGGGACTTTCCAGCCCTCACGGATATTCCCGGAACAGTGCCGACTCACGACCTCAACCTCTCAAGCCCCAGGTCCCAAGCCCCAAGCCCTTGTGCATTCGGGCGCGGAAACCGAAACGGGCACGGGAATCTGGCACCCGAATTGCACTTTCTCTGTGCGACCGGGAGGTGGACCATGCAAAAGGTCCTGACCGCGGGGCTTCTCCTCGCACTCAGCAACGTATCGATGGCCTCTGGCGAGGACGAGATGACCTCGTTGAGCTACATCTCGTATCTCGAACGCTACGCCACCGTGCAGCCCGCGAGCCAGGAAGAGAGCCTGGAAGCGGTCATCAACATGCCCCTGGTTGGTGGCGACCGGGTTGACACCGCCCGTGAGGCGAGGATGGAGATCATCCTCGCAGACGGCAACACCATGTGGCTTGACGAGTACACGACCTTGAGCCTCGACGCGGTTGCTTTCAGCCGCGACGCAGATGCCGAACGGACCGTGATCTTCCTCGCCGAAGGGACGATCATCATCGAGATCACCGAGTTTGCGATGTCCAAGAAACCGATCAGGATTGATGGACGCGGTGCCACGGTCTATCTGGACGAGCGAGGTCTTTATCGACTGCAGGCGCTCCCGAGCGGTGGCTTGCGAGTCGAGGTCATCGCGGGTCTCGCCGAGGCCGCGACCTCGGCCGGCGGCGTTCTGGTGCGCGCCCAATCGGCAGCCGAGGTGGGTGGCGGCGAAATCCAGAGGAGCGAAGGACGCGTCACCTGGGGCGACGACTTCGCAGCGTGGGTGGAGATGCGGCGTCAGATTCCGGGCGGCGAGAGCTCGCAGCACGTCGATCTGCGCTACTCGCGGCAGGCGGCCCAGCTCGACAACTACGGGAGCTGGGTCTACGTGGACGAGATCAATTCCTGGGCTTGGCAGCCCGCCGTCGGCGGGAGCTGGGAGCCGTATCGGGCCGGTAGGTGGTATTGGACCAACACCGGTTGGGCGTGGATCTCCTACGAGCCCTGGGGTTGGCTGCCCTATCACTACGGTTCGTGGCATTTCTCCGTGGGCTTTGGTTGGACGTGGACGTGGGGTGGAGTCTGGGGACCGGCCTGGGTGAACTGGGTATGGTGGCCGGGCTACGTCGGTTGGTGCCCTTACGGCTACTACAACAACTGGTGGTGGGGCTGGGGTTGGTACGGCGGCCACTATCCCGGCTACTACCCGCCCCACCGGCCCCCCTATCCCGGGGGCGGCGGCCACGCTCAGGCACCTCGGCGCGACGTGATCCCGCCGCGGACGGCTGGCAATCGGGTTGGCAGCGACGCCGCCCAGTCCCGTCCGGGAGCGCAGCCCGCGGTCGACCTCAGTGGCCGCGTGCGGATGGGAGAGATCGACCGACGTGGATGGACGGCGGTTCGACAAGAAGATTTCGCAAGCCCCAACCTCGCGCGCCTCGCCAGGGCGGGCGACAGGGTCATGCCGACCGACAGCGATCAGACCGGTGTCGTGATGAGCGGTCCTCTGGCCACGCGCCGGCCAACCGAGGCCAACCCCGGGTCGGAGATCGAGAGGGTCTTCCGTCGCATCGAGGCGACAAACCCGACGGACGTCAGCGCCGTCATGGCTCGTGACGAGTCGGTGAGCCCGGAGGTCGTTCGCCAGCTGGGCCGGGCTACGACCTATGGCGAAATCAGCAATCGTTCGTCGGCGGCCGCGGCGAGGAGTCGATCGACGGTCGCGCCGCGCCTGTCGACAGGGGCGGGTTCACCGTTCCACTCGCCTGGCACCTCGCGGCTGGCGCAGCCCAACCTCTACCGACCCTCTGTATACGGCGGAGGCGGGACGGTCTCTGGGTCTGGCAGCGGCCCATCGTCGAGCTCGCGCACGCTGGTTGCACCGCGAACAAGCGCTGGTCGCACAGGCTCTTCGCGGCCTGTGGTGGTACCGGGAACGAACTCATCGCGCTACAGCCGACCGACGGTCTCGAGCCCCGGGCGGTCCACCGCTCCCCGCACGAGATCGGTCGGCAGTACTCGATCCACGGGCGGAAGCTCTCGATCCTCGGTCGGTAGCGGCCGTTCGGCACCGAGCAGGTCGCGGTCGTCGGTGAGCGGAAGCCGGTCATCGCCGAGCCGCTCGCGGTCTTCGGCGGGAAGCAGTCGGTCGTCGGGCGGCAGCCGTCCTTCGAGCGGGAGCCGACCCTCGAGCGGGGGCTCCTCCCGGCCGAGCACCTCCGGCGCCCGCAAACGCTGATCAGTCTGTCGCCGCTCCGCGGTCAGGAGATCGATACATCCGTCCAGTTGGTCCGCGCGAGGGCGGCATAGATGCCGCTCCTACAAAAACATCATCCGTTGAAGACGTGGTAGGGGCGGGATTTATCCCGCCCTCTCTCCGTTCTGAGAGATGGGTCAGAGGTATAGTTGCCTCATGACGGAGCTGACACCCGAACTGATCGACCGGTTGGTTGCTGCGGCGACCAAGGTTCGCGAAAAAGCCCACGCGCCCTACTCGCAGTTCGCGGTCGGTGCCGCTGTCCTCGACGGCGACGGTCGAGTGCACGCCGGCTGCAATGTGGAGAACGCTTCCTACGGCCTCAGCGTGTGTGCCGAGCGGCACGCGATTGCTGCGGCGGTGTCTTCCGGCAGCACCAGCATCCAGGCGCTGGCGGTCGTGACCGGCACGAGCCCGCCAAGCTCTCCGTGCGGCGCGTGTCGCCAGGTCCTTGTCGAGTTCGGCGACTTTCCGGTGATCATTGCGAACCCCGAAGGCGAGCGGATCGAGACCAGCGTCGGCCAGCTGCTCCCGAAGGCCTTCACCCCCGACTCTCTGCGGCATCGTAGCGAGTGACCAGCGACTCCTCAGGTCGGAATCTGACATTCGGACAGGCGCCGATCAACCTCTCGCCATACCATTGAAAACACTGATGAAAGCTCTCTATCTCCAACTAATCATTCGCTCATGTTGTCGCCATAAGATGCTTCATTTGAGAAATTTAATGCCATCTCGCATTTCTTTTCGAGGCGCCGGAACCGCCCCTTGACATCGACCTCTGGGCGTACCATATTGGAAGTGTCCTCAGGGACCGCGGGTGTTGAACGGACCATACAGCCGCGATACCCACTGAAAAGGTCCGGGCGGGCACACCCGCCGCGACGAAATCCCGCTCCACGCGGGGTTTCGTTATGTCTGGACCCCGTCTCCGTGCCCGTCTCAGTCTCCGTTCCCGATGCGATGAATCGGCCGGTGTGCGCCTGTCGGGCGCGGGCACGGAGACGGATACGGAGACGGGTTTGACCTCGGCACCAATACCCACCACACTTGCCTCGCAATGACCGATCTGAAACACCAGCTCGCCATGGAACGCCGTCTCGCCCGCCGTGAACGACGGCGGCAGGAGTATCGCCGGGGCCTTCGTCCGATGGCGATCGCCGCCTGGGAGATCTCCAAGGAGCACAACGTCGGATCGCTGGTCCGCACCGCTCACGCGGCCGCGGTCGAAGAGGTGATCCTGGTTGGCGAACGCGAGTGGAACGTCGAGGCCGCAAAGACCGCCGAGCTCTACACGGAAATCGTCCAGCTCGCCGATCTCGAGTCCTTTCGCAACTACCTGCAATCGCAGCAGTGGAACCTGGTAGCGGTCGAGCTGGACCCGCGATCGGTCAACCTTTTCGAAGCCGCGTACCCTGAGCGGCCGTGCTTCCTGCTCGGCGCGGAGCTCGGCGGTGTCCCGTCAGAGCTTCTCGACCAGGCGCAGCTGGTGGTCCGGATTCCGCAGTGGGGTCTGGTGCCTTCTCTCAACCTCGCGGTCGCCGGTTCGATCGTGCTCTACGACTACCTGGGAAAGCGCCATCAAAAGGCAGGCCTCGACCGTCCGGATGGGGGCCTGGTCGGCGAAGATGATGACCAGCCGAACGCCAATGATGACGGAGATCACATCGAGTGAATCCGCGGGTGCCGGCACCGGTTGTTCGGGCATCGCCGGCCTGATAAAGTGGGCCTGCACAGACACCATGCGATCTGCGGAAAACAGCGCCACCGACAGACTGTTCGACAAAAAAGATGGAGATAAACCGGTCGCGAAGGAGGCCTCGATGTATAACGCGACGCGTGTGACAGCAACCGTTCTGGTGATCTTTATGGTGCTCTTCGTTGGCGCCTGCAAGAGCAGCGGCCCGAAGATGGATGCCCCTCCACCTCAGCCGACTCCGGTGTCGACACCGGATGACGCGGCGGTGACCGAAGAGGTCGTTCACGAACCGGTCACCGAGACGATCGTTTCGGAAGAGGTGACCGAAGAGCTTCCGGAAGATCTCGCGCAGCTCAACGCACAGGGTTACCTGGAGGACGTGTTTTTCGACACCGACCGTTTCGACCTCACCCCGGCCGCGCGCGACGCCCTGGCGATGAACGCTGCCTGGCTGCAGAAGCACCCGACGATCTCGATCCTCGTTGAAGGACACTGTGACGAACGCAACACGCGAGAGTACAACCTCGCACTCGGCGAGCGGCGGGCGAGCACCGTGCGCGATTACCTCGTGTTTCTCGGCATCGCGCCGCAGCGGATTCAGATCATCTCCTACGGTGAGGAACGGCCCTTCGCCCTCGGGCACGGTGAGAGCGTCTGGAGGCTCAACCGCCGGTCCCACTTCGTGATCGTCGCGCGTTAGGAGCAGAAAAATGCGTCCATTGTTGTCCACCTTCGCAATGCTCGTCCTGCTGGCGCCCCTTGTCGCCTGCAGCTCATCCGATGACATGGCTCTTCTGCACCGGGAGATCACCGATGTCCAGCGATCCGTGGAACGGCTGGAGACGGAGGTCATCGACCAATCGGACCTGCAGGGCATGGAGCAGTCCATGCAGGAGATGACCAACAAGAATCTCCGCTCGAACGCGGATCTCGCCCTCAAGGTCGAGGAGCTTCAAGAGCAGATCGAGGCCCTGCACGCGACGCTCGAGGTCACCACCCGCCGCCTCCAGTCCATCTCGCAGGAGCTGGCGGCGGTACGTGCTCAAAGCGGAGCCGGTGTCGTGCTGCCGCCGGTGACCGTGGCGCCCGGCACTGAAGGTGCGAGCGAGAGCGGATCCGGGTCGGGCGGTGCCGCAGCAGCCGGCGCGGCCGCCGGTGCGATGGCGGCCGGAGGCTCGGCGAGCCCCGATGAGCTCTATCGCTCCGCCTACGAAGATTACATGCGCGGCAACTATGACCTCGCCGCCGACGGCTTCGCCGAGTACATGAGGCGGTGGCCCGACACCGAGTTGACGGACAACGCGCTTTATTGGATCGGTGAGTGCTACGACGCACAGGAAAAGCCGCAGGAGGCGCTCGACACCTTCACCAAGGTCCTCGAGGACTATCCGACCTCGGACAAGGCGGCCGCGGCCCAGCTCAAGAAGGGTTTGATCTACCTCAAGATGGGCGACCAGGGCCAGGGCGTGGTCAACCTCCAGTACGTCGTGTACGAGCACCCGGGCACGCGCGAAGCAGACCTTGCCCGCGAGCAGTTACGCTCCCTCGGCCTCACGATTAGATAGTCCTCGAGGTGTTGAAGTCTTAAGGGCGATCGGAGGAAAGCGCATCTCGGCGTGAAGCGCCAGGTGCCACTTTTCGCATTGTCTGGATCGGGTGGCTGAAGCAATCATGTCTTTTGGGCAGACAATGCGAAGGGTGGCTCCTCATACTCGGTGGCGTCAATAGCCCCGCCAGGACTAGCCGGATCGCCACTTTTCCGCTATCATATCGGACCCTATGCCGCGCACTTTGTGCGGCGTGCAACCAAGGAGTGCTTCGATGGCTACGATCAAAGGAACGAAGAAGCAAGCGCGCAAGCGCCACCGCCAGTCGCTCGAGCGCCGGATGCGCAACCGTGCGGTTCGTACGCGGGTTCGTCGGCAAATGCGTCTGAT
Source organism: Candidatus Sulfomarinibacter sp. (assembly GCA_041560205.1). Taxonomy (GTDB): domain Bacteria; phylum Acidobacteriota; class Thermoanaerobaculia; order Thermoanaerobaculales; family Sulfomarinibacteraceae; genus Sulfomarinibacter. Next base: position 523 of record JBFFBV010000020.1, on the reverse strand, counting down.
GCGAGCTGCCCTCGCCGACGGCGACAAGAAGAAGGTTCAGGAGCTGTTGCCCGACACCATGTCGATCATTGACGTCGGCTGGCGCAAGGGCGTGTTCCACCGCAACACCGCGGCCCGCTACAAGTCGCGCATGGCCAAGCAGGCCCACGCGGTGATCGCTGGCAAGGGAGCCTGAACCGATGGGAGCGGCCCTACTCACCACCTCGATTCCTTCGGGAAATCTGGTGAGTCGGGGCAAGGTCCGCGACATCTATGAAACCGACGACGCGCTGGTGCTGGTCGCGACCGACCGGATCAGCGCGTTCGACAGCGTGCTGTCGCCGGGCATCCCAGGCCGTGGTGAGATTCTGACGCGGCTTTCGACCTTCTGGTTTCATCGCTTCGCCGACCGTGTCCCCAACCACCTGCTCGCCACCGAGCTCGACGACTTCCCGGAGCCCTTCAAAAACCACCAGGAGCTGGCCGGCCGGAGCGTGCTGGTGCGCCAGTCCCGTCCCCTCCCGGTGGAGTGCGTGGCGCGCGG
>JBFFBV010000019.1:0-57437 GCA_041560205.1 Candidatus Sulfomarinibacter sp. | reverse complement strand
GCCCGCCCGCCCAGATACAGGATGCGCCCACCCCACCAACCGCCCGGATGCAAGATGCAGGTCCCACTCGACCCGCTTGCGGCTCTGAATCTCGAGGCGAGGGAGGGGTGGGTGGCCCTGCATCCTGCATCCTAAACCCTGTATCCACCGGTGTGCGTGGACGGTCAGTCGAAGAGCACTTTGCCTTCTCCGAGCTCGGCGACACGACGATCGGCGAGCTCGAGGATCAAGCCGCGGCGGATCCACAGCGCCTTGATCTGAGTCTTCGAAAGCCACGGGCGAAGGTGCTCATCGAGCCGTTCCTTGGTGAGTGCGCGGAGCGATTCCAGGACGCTTCGGGAGAAGCATTCGAGGGATTCTTCGCGGCGCAAGCTCTTGTGATTCCGGAAGGCACGAGAGGAATCGATCTTGTAGATCTTCCAGTCCGGGGTCACCAACAGATTGCTGGAGTTCTTGTAGTCGGTGTCATAGATCAGTTGCAGAAACAGTCGGATGGTGTACATCTGGTGGTTCCAGGCGACGATGTCCGGGGGATGGATGTCCTGTACCTCGAGCCTCTCCCACTCGGTGATCGATCCTTCGACCCACAGGCTGAGAGAACCCTTTTCGCCCCGAACCCTCCGTTCGATGGCCGGTGGCACGATGCCCAGACCGAGCAGCTTGTCGAGCTCGTAGGCCGCGATCTCGTACCTGTAGGAATCTGAAAAACCCAGCTCGGTGCCGCCATCGACGAACTTTTTCTGAGGGTCGTACTCGTCGATGGTCTTGAGCACGGCGAAGCAGGTGCGGCTGCCGTCGCTCAGCTCGACCTTTCGGGGTCGCGTGATGCCCTTGGTGTCGAGATCTCGAACCTCGACGACCGTCGCATTTTTCAGAAACTCCTCTGCTGCACTGCCGGTGATGGGGAGGCCCCACTCCGAGCTCCAGCAGCGTGCGGCCGCCACAACAGCGACCGCGGCAAGCGCGACCGACTTCGTGGGCGCCGAGGCCTCGTTGCGAAACACGCTCCGGGCCCTCCCGTGCTTCGGCCTACCTCCCGAGCAGCAATTGGCTGAAGCGGTAGGCCGGGCGGCTGAGCTCCTTCTCGGCCACCCGCTGCGCGTTGAGGTGCGTGTACTCGGTCCGCAGCCTGACCGGTTGCGCGAGGGCGTTCCCCGCCTGGAGATCGATCGGAACCATCACGATCCGCGCCTGAAAGGCGACGTCTCTCTGGCCCATATACACGAGCGGGCGCTCGCCGAGATACTCGACCCGGACCAGGACCAGGTGCGCGGCGTGGGGACGCAGGAGATGATGGACCTCGCCGGGCTCAGGTGCGAGGTCGGTGCCGATGAAGGCGGCGATGCCAGGGATGCCGTTTTCATCCACCAGCTTGACGCCCGCTCGGGCGAAGACGTCCTCGACGACGGCTTCGGCTTCGCCCGCAAGCACGGTTTCGCCCACCGCGATCACGACCGTGCCCTCCGGAGGGGGCGGAAGCGACGGCGGAGGGCCGGCCAGCTGGTTCTTCGGATCCGTGCGGGACTCATTCATTGCTGTGTCGGCCTGGGTGCCGTGATCGTCGATCGTCGGGGGCTCTGCGCGATCCTTGCCGACCGATCCCGAGGAGGTTTCCCTGTCACCCATCTGTTCGACCGCGCCAGATTCCGATGTCTCGTCACCGGCAGGGGTCACCTCTTCGACCTCGTCCGGCGTCGCTTCACCGTGTGTCGTTTCGTCTGAAACCATGGCCTCCTGGCTGATCGTGGTGCCGATCTCGCTCACGGCGGAGTTGCCGCCGCCCAGGGCTGTCTGGAAGAGGCCCGATTTCCAGGCCAAAACCCCGGCGACGACAATTGCCAGGAAACCGAAGAGCACGACGAGGACGGCGACCAGGGCGAGCCGCCTGCCGGAACCGGACGGTGGCTCATCGAGCGGAGAGGTCTCGACGACCGGCGCCTCGGTCCGTACCGCGGGCGTCGTGACCGCGGTTGCCCCCGCCGCGATCGCGTCGCTCGAAACCTGGCGTGTGGGCTGCGAGTCGAGCTCGGCCGCAGCCTCGGGTTTTGGAGGCGACGGTGTGCTCCCCGCCGAGGCGGCGACCCGTTCGACCAGGGTCCCCGAAGCTCCCTGATGCTCGAGGAAGGTCTCGAGGTCGTCGATCAGCTCGGCGCAGCTCGAGATCCGCTGCTCCCGGTCCTTCGCCATCATGCCCACGACGATGGCACGGAGTTCGGGATCGAGGTTTGGTTTGAGCTCGCCGAGATCGGGAGGCTCGACCTCCACGATCTGTCGCAGCAGCGCGAGGGGGCTGTCAGCCGTGAAGGGCACCTTGCCGCTGAGCGCCTCGTAGACGGTGACGCCGAGCGAGTAGATGTCGGTGCGGTGGTCGGGGTTCTGGTCGAGGCACTGTTCGGGAGACAGATAGCCGGGAGTGCCCATGAACATGCCGGTCGCCGTCAGGCGCGAGACGCCGCCTGCCACGAGTGCAAGCCCGAAGTCGGCGATCTTTACCAGACCGCGATCGTCGATCATGAGGTTGGCGGGCTTGATGTCCCGGTGGATGATGCCCTGTTCGTGGGCGGCGCTGAGGCCGGAAGCGGTCTGCAGGGCGATTCGAGCCACCTGGATCGGGTCGAGCGGACCCGAGGACCGCATGATCTGCTGCAGGCTCCGCCCGGAGACGTACTCCATGGCGAAGAAATGGCGTCCGTCCTCCTCGCTGACGGCGTAGATCTGGACGATGTTCGGATGGTTCAGGCTCGCCGCGCTCCTCGCCTCGCGCAGGAAGCGCTCGACGTGACCCGAATCTTCGGTGAGGTGCTCGCCGAGGACCTTGATGGCCACGAAACGGTTGAGGGATTCCTCGTGCGCCTTGTAGACGATGCCCATGCCGCCTCTTCCGAGCTCGGCGACCACCCGGTAATGGCCGATACGATCCACCATCTGATGCTCCTTCAAGCCTGACGCCGTGGGCGTTGAATTGTGTGACCTTTGCCTTTTGATGCTAGCACGGGGTGCATCGCGAAGCCTAAACGCCCCGGGTTGCCGTCCCGTAGACACGGATGAGATCAGGGACGACCCAATCGTTCGACTCACCTCCTTCCTCGCCAACCCCGCCGGTCCCCCCCGGCGGGGTTTGGTGTATGCACTCTTTCCGTGCCCGTTTCCGTGCCCGTGCCCGATGTGAGGCGAGGAATAGCTCTCTCGTCGCACCCGGTATATCCTTGGCCACGAAGAGGGGAGCCGTATGCGGATCGCGATCGCACAACTCGACTACACCATCGGGGCCTTCGAGGAAAACCTCGGGGCGATGACGCTTGCGGTGGAGCGAGCGCGGCGGGAGAAGGCCGATCTCGTGATCTTCACCGAGCTCGCGACCATCGGCTACCCACCCGGTGATCTCTTGGAGAGGCGGGAGCTGGTCGACCGCAACCTGGCCCAGCTCGATCGCATCTCGCATCTTTCAGACGAGAAGCTGGGGATCCTGGTCGGCTTCGTCGATCGCAACGAAACGGGTGCCGGAAAGGGCCTTCATAACGCCGTCGCCCTGTGCCATGCGGGAAAGGTGGTGGGGCGGTACCGAAAGTGCCTCCTGCCGACCTACGACGTCTTCGACGAGGCCCGCTACTTCGAGTCAGGGGCGGATGCGCGGCCGCTGGTCTTCAAGGGTGTCCGGATCGGCGTGTCGGTGTGCGAGGACGTGTGGGCCGATCCTGACCTCGACGGATACAGCCTCTACCACCGGGACCCGGTGCTCGAGCTGATCCACCGTGGCGCACAGTTGCTGGTCAACCTGTCAGCCAGCCCCTTCGAGCTCGGCAAGGCGGGCGAGCGGCGTGAGCTCGTTCGCAGGTACGCCAGGGACTCGGGACGGTTCTTCGTCTACGCCAACCAGGTCGGTGGCAACGACGAGCTCGTGTTCGACGGTCACTCCATGGTCTTCGACGGCCAGGGGAACGTGGTCGCCCGGGCCCGTGATTTCTCCGAGGACCTTCTTGTCTACGACGTGCCCGACGAGGCGCTCGAGGACGCGAAGGGCCTCGAAGGACCGCCCGGGGACATTCGCGAGGTTGCCGGGACGAGGGAGGCCGAGGCCCTGGCGGCGCTCGAGCTCGCTCTCAGCGACTACGTCAGGAAATGCGGCTTCGAAAAGGTCATCCTCGGGTTGTCTGGCGGAATCGACTCGGCTCTGACCGCCGCCATCGCGGCGCGCGCTCTCGGGCCGGACAAGGTCATGGGAGTCGCGATGCCGACTCGCTACTCGTCGGAGGGAAGTGTCGCCGACGCTCAGGCGCTGGCCGGGAATCTCGGATTCGAGTGCCTCGTCGTGCCGATCGACGAAGTTTTTCAAGCCTATCTCGACCTGCTCGCGCCGATCTTCGAGGGCCTCCGGGAAGACGTCACCGAGGAGAATATCCAGGCCCGTGTTCGCGCCGGAGTGCTGATGGCCCTGTCGAACAAGTTTGGTCGACTGCTCCTCGCGACGGGCAACAAAAGCGAGGTTGCGGTCGGTTACTGCACCCTCTACGGGGACATGGCCGGCGGCCTGGCCGTGATCTCGGATGTTCCGAAAACCCTCGTCTACGACCTCGCCCGCCACCTCAACCAGGACGGCGAGGTGATTCCGGTCTCGACCCTCAGCAAGCCTCCTTCAGCCGAGCTCCGCCCGGACCAGGCCGATCAGGACTCGCTCCCCCCCTACGATGTCCTCGATCGGATCGTCGAAGGGTGGGTCGAAGAACATCGCTCGGTGGAGGAGATCATCGCCGAGGGACTCGACGCTGACACCGTGCGCAAGGTCGTCGACATGATCACGAAGAACGAGTACAAACGCCGCCAGGCGGCACCGGGCATCAAGATCACCGCCAAGGCCTTTGGCGTCGGCCGCCGCTATCCCATCGCCGCAAAATACTGATCCCCTCCTACCCGCCCAGATCCAAGATCGAAGATCCACGATGCAAGGCCGTCCGCCCATCCCTGGTTGAGGTTTGATTTCACGAGAGGGTGTGTGGGTCCTGCATGGTGTATCTGGAGGGGTGGGTGGTAGCCTGCCCGACGATCGCCACACTCCGCCACTGACTTTCCCCGCGCGCAGCGTTCTGTCGCCACGACTGCCACCGACTGTGGAGCAGGGCGGAAAAGGACAGCCGGAGGTGGAGCATGGCGAAGAGATTCCTCGTGGGTTTGATTCTTTCCATCCTGATCGCGGTGCCGGTCGGGTCCCTAGGCCAGAGGCTGTATGACGAGGAGCCCATGGTCGGCCTCGGCGACGTTGGCCAGGGCAGCCTGCTTTTCAAGACAGACGCCCCGGGACGATTTGTGCCGGCGCCGGTGCAGCGCACCGAGGTCGAGATCACGGTGCGTGGGTTGGTGGCTGAGGTGGAGGTGCGGCAGCGTTTTTCGAACCCCGGTGACGAATGGCTGGAAGCCGTGTACGCGTTGCCGCTGCCTCCAAATGCGGGCGTTCACGCCATGCGCCTCGAGGTGGGCGACAGGACCATCGAGGGACAGATCAAAGAGCGGAGTCTCGCGCGCACGGTGTACAGCCAGGCGAAGAGGGAAGGACGGAAGGCGTCGCTCGCGGAGCAGGAGCGGCCCAACATCTTCACCACCTCGGTGGCCAATATCGGGCCCGGCGAAGCGGTCGCGGTTCGGCTCTCCTACCAGCAGATCCTCGAGTACGACTCAGGCCGCTTCGAGCTCCGGTTCCCGATGGTGGTGGGTCCCCGCTACATTCCGGGTTCGCCGACACCGCGCGAAGCGTCCGGGGCCGGGTGGGCCTTCGATACCGAACAGGTGGGGGATGCGTCCAGGATCACGCCACCGGTGCTTCACCCCGACCGAGGCTCGATCAACAGAGTTCGTGTGTCGGTGACACTGGACGCAGGCATGCCCCTCGAGGTGCTCAACTGTCCTTCGCACGCGGCCCAGATCCAAAAGGTCGCCCGGGGGGTTCATCGAATCTCGCTCGACGGCGTGCCGGCCGACCGTGACTTCGTGCTCGAGTGGTCATTGGCGCGCGGCCGCGAGCCCCGCGCCGCGATCTTCACCGAGGAGCTCGACGGCGCCTACTACGTGGTGGCGATGGTGATGCCGCCGGGCGACACCTTCACCGAGACCGTGAGATTGCCACGCGAGGTGGTCTTCGTCATCGACACCTCGGGATCCATGGGCGGCACCTCGATCGTCCACGCGCGAGACGCTCTGATCCTGGCTCTCGAACAGCTCGCGCCCGGGGACTACTTCAACATCGTCGAGTTCGACTCGAGCTTCACCACGCTTCATCCAGAGAGCGTGCCGGCGATGCCGGCGGCGATCGATGAGGCCAGGCAATGGGTGGCTTCGCTCGATGCGGACGGAGGGACCGAGATGATGGGACCGCTGCTCGCGTCCCTCGAAGACACCGAGGCGCACACTCCGCTGCGCCAGGTGGTCTTTATCACCGATGGCTGCGTGGGCAATGAGGATGCGCTTTTCACAGTGATCGAGAGAGAGCTCGGCCGCAGCCGCCTGTTCACCATCGGCATCGGGTCGGCACCCAACTCCCATTTCATGGAGCGCGTTGCAACCTTTGGCCGCGGAGATTTCACCCACATTGGGACGCCGTCAGAGGTCTCCCTGCGGATGGGTGAGCTCTTGGCCAAGCTCGAGAAGCCGGTCCTCGCCGACATCGAGCTGCACTGGCCCGACCCGGATGCCGAAACCTGGCCGGAGCGTGTGCCCGACCTCTATGCGGGCCGACCAGTGGTCGTGACGGCGCGTCTCGGCACCATCCACGGTGAGCTCGTTGCCACCGGAGTCACGGCGAACGAGGCCTGGGAGACGAGAACCGCCCTCTCGATTGGAGCCGCCCGGGCCGGCGTCAACCGCCTGTGGGCGAGGCGCAAGATCGCGTGGTTGATGGACCAGCGCAGTCGCGGCATTCCCGAGGACACCGTCCGTCGGGAGGTCATTGAACTCGCCCTCGCTCACCGCCTCGTTTCCAGGTACACGAGCCTGGTCGCGGTCGATGTCACCCCGACCAGACCTGTCGACCAAAAGCTCCACAGCCTCGCGGTGCCGACCAATCTGCCGGCGGGTTGGGAGCACGGGAAGGTCTTCGGGACGCTCCCCAAGGGGGGCACGGCGAGCCGCATGCACCTTCTGGTCGCCCTCATCGCTGTGACCCTGGGGCTTTCGGGCCTCGTGCTGAGGAGCGTGCTGTGAGTGCGAGGAAGGTGGTGTCGGCACTGTCGGCCGTGCTCCTCGCTTCGGGAGTCGTGCAAGGAGCCCGCGGGGGGTGGATCCATGCCAAGGCCCATCTCGCCCAGCTCTTGCTCAACCGGTCTTGGGAGCGGACCCTGGCGGGTGGTGCGGAGGAACGGCCGTGGCCGTGGGCCGACACGTGGCCCGTTGCCCGGCTCGGGCTCCCGGGAGAAGGGCCGCAGATTGTGCTCGCCGGGGCGTCTGGTCGCAACCTGGCCTTCGCTCCGGGTCACCTGGACGGAAGCGCTGAACCGGGAGCACGTGGCGCGTGCGTGATCGCGGGGCACCGTGACACGCACTTCGCCAGGCTTCAGCGCTTGCAGGAGGGACACGAGATCCTGCTCGAGGATGCGGCGGGTCGAAGCTTCACCTACCGGGTTGCTGGGGCCGGAGTCGTTCACGAGAAGGCGACCTGGGCAATCTTCGGCGGCACCGACCCGACGCTGGTCCTCGTGACCTGTTGGCCGCTCGACGCACCTCGGCCTGGCGGTCCGCTACGCTACGTCGTCTGGGCCGAAGCGAAGACTGGATGTTCCTGAGAGATCAGGGCAAGAGGGCTGTGCAGTTTTTCAGTCGTAGGGCTCATGCCGCCGGCCACGGCGGCGCCAAGCCAATCGTTCAGCCGTGAAGCCTCACTCCGGTGGATCGTTGTCGTGGAGGTCGTGTTCTTTGAGCGGGTCGATCTGGAGGTACCGCTTGAGGTAATGGACCCCTATGTAGAAGGGGATGGTGTCGACGGCGGCGACCATGAACTTGAAGACATAACCGGTGATGATGAAGAGGGCGAGCTGACGGGCGATCGGTAGCCCGGGGTCGATGGGCAGGGCGTGGGCGTAGTAATGGGTGATGAGGATGACCGCCGTGGTGTCCACCAACTGGCTGATCATGGTCGAGCCGTTGTTGCGGACCCACAGCAAACGCCCCTTGGTCACCCGTTTCCAGAAGTGGAAGACCCACACGTCGCAGAACTGCGCCGCCATGTACGCGATCATCGAGGCGGTGACCGCGCCGAAGGTGAGAGCGCGGATCTCGAAGAAGACCGGCAAACGGCCGGCGGCGTCACGGATGATTTCTCCCGTGCCCGGGTCGATCTGCTCGAAGCCGGGCAAGACCCCACCGAGCCACATGATCGTGACCACCCAGATGTTGAGCAGGAGGCCGACGAAGACCACGAAGTTGGCGCGCCGTCGACCGTAGAACTCGCTGATGAAGTCAGTGCACAGGAAGGTCATCGGATAGGGCAGGACCCCGACCGCGATGGCGAAGACCAGAGGGAATCCGCCCGCCGTATCGATCTCGAAGAGCTTGATGAATCGGCTGATACCGAGGATGTTGAGCATCGCGAGCGTGCCGAGGAAAATCCCGGCAAAGATCAAAAAGACCCGTTCGCGCCGCGCCTGGAGATGGGACGCTTCGATCGGATGGAGCCGTTCGGTATCATTTGCCATTCATCAGAGGATAACCGACTCGGTTGTTCTCGCTTCACGTGGATACACGATGCACCCCTCCACCCACCCGCCTGGATACAGGATGCAAGACCGCCCGCCCACCCTCGAAGCTGGAGTGGTAAGCCCGCGGGGATGGTCGGTTGGGACGTGCATTTTGCATCCGGGCGGCTGGGTGGGTAGGTGTATCCCGCATCCTTCTGCGGTCGGCGGGCACGTCAGTGAGTGCCTAATTGACCTCGCCGTCTTCGTCTTCCAATCCGCCGAACTCGTGCTCCCACACATGCATCTCATCGTCCGAGAGCCCGAAGTGGTGTCCGATCTCGTGCAGGAGAGTCAGCTGGATTTGTCGGATGAGCGCGGTGCGGGTGCGGCATGCCTCGAGCAGGGGCTGCCGATAGAGCACGATGACGTCGGGCAGCACGTTGCCGTACCAGCCGCCGCGTTCGTCGAGTGGAACGCCCGTGTAGAGGCCGAAGAGCGTGTGGCGGCCCGGATCGAGATCGAGCTTGAGGAGGGTCTCGACATCCGGCGCCTCGCGGACCTGGATGGTGACGTTCGACATGAGCTCGGCGAACTCGAGGGGCAAGCCATCGAGCGCCTCGGAGACGACGGACTCGAACTCGTGACGCTTCATGACGTGCGGCTGCACCAACAGTCGCGTCGGCCTCGACGCCGGCTCACTTCTGGGTGCGTCCCTTGAAGAGATCCGGCAGGTTCCAGCCGACGATCGCGCCGATGACACCTCCGATCAGTGCTCCGGTGGTGCCGAAGTCCTTGATGCCCGCAGCGCCGCCAACGAAAAAGCCGATAATCGCGAAGACAATCCTCAAAAACCTGACGGTCTCGAAGTCCATTGCCATGGCATCGCTCCCCCGGGGGTCTCCCCGCGAACACGGTCATTATAATCGGTTCTACCCCGAGCGATGACCGTGCCGGTGTAAAGTGTCTTTCCAGGAGGACGGTCCATGAGGTTCATCGGATTGATCGGGGTGCTGGTGCTGCTCGGCCTGGCGTGGGCCCTCTCCTATCACCGGCGCGATGTGAGACTGAGAGTCGTCTTCTGGGGTCTGGGTCTTCAGTTCCTCTTCGCGCTGATCATCCTTCGTGAGGACGAGTGGAGCTTCATCGGCATGGGAGCTGTCGGTTGCTTGGTGGCCGTCTACCTGCTTCGACAGGACACAGCAAAGCCGGACCGGGGTTATCTCGCGGTCGCGTTGCTGCTCGCAGCTGCGATCGCCGTGGCCGTCGTCCTCGGTCTTCTCGGAGCGGACTATGCCGGAATCAGCGCGATCGTGATCCTCGGTCTGATGCTCGTCAACGCAAGGCTTCGGTTGGTGCCGGCGGCGCAGGGGCCGCTCGGCGCCCTCCTGTCGGCTGTCACTGTGGCCTGGCTTGTCGCCGCGGGACTCTACGGTGAGGAAATCTTCGACACCTTCAGCAAGAAGGTGTCGGCGTTTCTCGAGCTCTCCGACTATGGCGCTCGGTTTCTCTTCGGCAACCTCGCAGATCGACAGTATTTCTTCCCAGGAGGCGCCGCGAGCTGGCCCGGTTTCGGCTTCCAGTTCGCCTTCAAGGTGCTGCCGACCATCGTGTTCTTCGGCGGCTTCATGGCGGTTCTCTATTACCTGGGCATCATGCAGCGCGTGATCGAGGCCATGGCCCGGTTCATGCGTTGGACAATCGGCACCAGCGGCGCCGAGACCCTGTCCTGCACGGCCAACGTCTTTGTCGGTCAGACTGAAGCGCCACTGCTCATCAGGCCGTTTCTCAACGACATGACGCGGTCCGAACTCCTGACCATCATGGTGGGGGGCTTTGCGACCATCGCCGGCGGCGTTCTTGCGGCCTACATGGCGATGGGCATACCCGCGGGACACCTGATAGCCGCCAGCGTCATGTCGGCGCCGGCGGCCCTCGTGGTCGGGAAGATCATTTATCCCGAGCTCGAGCACTCGGCGACGGCCGGCGACGTCGACCTGCCCGAGATCGATTCCGGTGCCAATGTGATCGAGGCTGCCTCAAACGGCATCACTGACGGCCTCAAGCTGGCCGTCAACGTGGGCGCCATGCTGATCGGTTTCATCGCTCTCATCGCGGTCGTTGATGTCGCCCTCAACTGGATGGATTCGCTGGTTGACGGGAAAATGCTCAACGGGGCCTGGGTGACCTATGGCTCGGGCGGGATGTCGCCCGTGGTCGGTGAGTACGACGGGTTTTTCCCGGGATCCCTCCAGACTCTCTTCGGCACGGTGCTGCGGCCGCTGGCGTTTCTCATGGGCGTGCCGTGGGCCGATGCCGGCCTGGTCGGAAATCTGCTCGGTATCAAGATCTCCCTCAACGAGCTCGTGGCCTACGGTCTCCTCGGGACCTACATCCAGGAGGGCGCGATGTCGGCGCGGGCGAGCGTCATTTCGACCTATGCGCTCTGTGGCTTTGCCAACTTCTCGTCGATCGGTATTCAGCTCGGTGGGATTGCAGCCGTCGCACCCCGGCGGCGTGCGGCTCTGGCCAGCGTGGGACTGAAGGCGATGTTCGGCGGTGCCATCGCATCGTGGCTCACCGCGACCATCGCCGGTCTACTCCTGTAATCTCATCGATGTGAAGGGGGCTCCATGCGTTCATTGACAGTGCTTGCGATTGCAGCGATGGTGCTCGTGACCGGTGGTTGCGATGTGCTCGACCCGGCGCGGCCCACGGCCCAGGCCGATGCGGAGGTCTTCGGAAATCTGCTCGACGTCGAGGCGTCACCAAACGATCCGAGCTCGTGGATCGTCCGTGTCCAGGTCGGCGCTCCGCGCTCCGTGAGGGCGGCTGACGAGGGCTCCGGGAAACCCACACCGGAGGTTGAAAAAGGCCTGGTGGCCACGGTCAAGGTTGGCGCCGATTGCGTGGTCATCGTCGATGATCGGCCAGGCCTGCTCGACGACCTCGATTCGGGCACCGAGATCGTGGTGATGCCCGTGCCTGGGACGACTCGCATGTACGGCTCGAACGACCTGAGGCTCGATGCAGACACCGTGATGGACTTCGCGACCTACGGCCTGTGGCGACTCCCGAGACTCGAAACCGCGGAGGTCGTCGAAGTCGAGGATCCGGCGCTGATCAACTCGGTCGGCGCCGAGGTGGCGCCGATTCCGGTCGGCGATGGCACGGTGCTCTACTTTTCGGCCCATCTCCGGCCGCCGTCTTCACCGGATGGCGATTGGGCCGGCGCCGTTCGCGACGGCCTCGCGGCGCCGGCGGAAGGCGTCCCTCCGGTCGAGAGGAATTACCGGACGGAGCTCGAGGAGGACGGGTGGTCCCCGCCCGAATTGGTTCGCTTTGCGGGGCTCGACGACGCGGTACGGCAGCGGGTGACCTGGGTCGACGCCGACGAAACCGTGTGCCTGGTGACCGTTTGGATGCGGGGTGCTGCGCCTTGGGTGGGCCGGGCCTCGCGGGAAGGACCGGGAGCGCCCTGGTCCGAGCCGCAACGGATCGACGATCTCGGTGGCGATGCGCGCGATGCGGTCTATCTCGCCGGCAGCAGCACGAAGATCTTGTTCGTGACCAACCGTGGCGGTGGTGGCCAGAGCGACCTCTTCCTCTTCGATCCCAAGGTCGAAGGGAGCCCGGCCCCGCTCCAGCCGCCGATCTTCACGACCCAAAACGAGTGGTGCGCGCGCACCGGGCCGAAGGGCGAGCTCCTCTTCAACCGGGGAAACCGGCAGCTTCTCTTCAACAGCGGTCAGATCCAACCGCTGCGTCTGCCGGGGCCGCATCGGGTACCGTTTGGCCAATCCGCGATGAGCGCCGATGGGCGCTGGCTCTTCGTCTGCATCCCGACCTTCCGTTCCCCCGAGGTGGACGAGAACATCTTCGTCTCAAGCGTCGGCCAGGGCTTCAGCCTCGGAGAGCCTGTGCCCGTGGATGAGTGGCGGCCCTGAGAGATATTCGCGATCGAGGTCAACACTCCGTGACCTGTGCCCGCGCAGAACTTGACGGGCATGGCTGGGGCCAATGGAGTGGGTCGTGGCGGAGCGAGCGCTCGTTGATCAAGCGCGCGCACGGCTGGGTTCTCGAAGAGAAAGGCCGTGAAGCCGGCCGCTGGCAGTCTTTTCGCAGCGCCCTTGAATCGATCTGGCCGAGACGCCGCCGGTGCGGGTCTTCGCCGTGGGCGGTGGGTTGGATCGGCTACGAGGAGGCCGCTGAGCTGGCGGGTGGGCTTCCGGTCAGCGAGGGCGACGACCCGGAGCCGACGAGCCGATTCCTGCTGGAGCCGGAGCCTGCGCCAGCCATGACGGATTCTCCGCATGCAGAGCTCAAGCCTCCAGGAGCTCTCCGTTGGAGCCTCGACGGCGAGAGCTACCGCAGGGGAGTGTCGTCGATCCGCTCTCGCATCGCCGCCGGCGACGTGTATCAGGTCAACCTGTGTCGGCGTTTGACGGTCGAGGGAGCAGGTGTGTCGTTGAGCACATTCGCCGCGGCGGCGGCGGAAGGAGGGACGCCGGATTACCTCGCCAGCTTTCGTTTTGACGACGGCGAGCTCTTGTGCGCGTCGATGGAGCTCCTGTTGAGACGGCGAGCGGATGTCCTCGAAACGCATCCGATCAAGGGGACCCGCCCGCGATCGCTCGATCCTGCCGAAGACTCTCGGCTGGCGGAGGAGCTCGCGACGGACCCCAAGGAGAGGGCCGAGCTGGCGATGGTCATCGACCTGGAACGCAACGATCTCGGGCGGGTCTCCGAGACCGGCTCGGTCGAGGTCCTTGACTCGGGCTCGGTTCACAGCTTCTCGACGGTCCATCATCTCGTCGGTCGGGTTCGGGCCAGGGCACGGGAGGGCCTCGAGTGGTGGGAGCTGCTCGCCGCGATCGTGCCCGGCGGGTCGGTCACCGGATGCCCCAAGCACGCGGCGATGTCCGTCATCCAGAGGCTGGAGCCGGTTCGCCGGGGACCCTTCTGCGGAGCGTTGGGCGTCGTTGCCGTCAATGGAGATCTCGAGCTGGCGCTTCCGATCCGGACTGCCTGGAGGGCGGGATCCAGGCTCGAGTTCGCGGCCGGATGCGGAGTCGTCTGGGAGTCGAAGCCCGAGGCCGAAGAGAGAGAGTCACGACTCAAGATCACGAGGTGGCTGGATTTGGTGGGGGGTGCCGTGTGAGCGTCGTATGGCGTGACGGGTCGATTCGAGAAGGCCGGCGGACCCCTGCTCCAACAGACGCTTCTTGGGGGGTGTTCACGACGATCGGGTGCGATCACGGCCGGCCACTGCTGTGGGAGCAGCACCAGCGTCGCCTCATGTCGAGTCTCGCCACTCTTGGCGCGGGAGAGGTGGGCCTGCCATCGGAGGTGGTCATCCGCGAACTGTTGGATGCCTCCGACCTCGCGGGTCCGGCCCGTTTACGAATCGTCGTCCGCAGGATTGGCGGCTCGATGTGGACGGTCGAGGCGTCGGCGGCATCATGCGCGACTGACGGACCGGCCGCCCCTCCCGCGCGCCTTCGGCAGGAGACCTGGAGCTCCGCTCCACCACTGGCCGGTCACAAGACCCTGGCGAGGTTGGCCTGGGACCTGGCGCGGGAGGGAGCGCGTCGTGAGGCTTTCGACGACGCGTTGTTGCTCGATGCGACGGGACACGTCCTCGAAACCTCGGTGGCCAATGTTTTTGTCCTTCGTGACGGTGTCGCGCGGACACCGCATGCTCCGACGCACTGCCTCCCGGGAGTGATGCGAGCCTGGTTGCTGGCCAAACTCGAAATGGTCGGGCTGTCGGTCGCGATCGGTGATATCTCTGCCGCGGATCTGGCGGTCGCCGACGAGGTCTGGCTCACGAACGCGATTGTCGGTGTGCAAAGGGTCGCCGCGGTGGATCGGCATGAGTGGAGCGATTGGCCCCGATTTTCATCCCTGGTCGGCGTCGGGATCCCCGCGCCGGGGTGGTCCAACGGCGCCAGATCATCGTGCTGCCAAACGATGGCGACGGGCAGCGACCCATCTGTATAGAGGCGGGCCGATCGAGGCCAGTGGCGGCATGGAGGCGAGCCGCGCCACCCATCGCCACCCAGGGATCTCGGCCATGATCGCACACCACGCATCGAAGCCTTCGAGCAGGGAGCCATTGCGGTCTCGGATCCACATTGATGCCTGGTGGTCGCTGATCGACATGGGGAGCTCGCTCTCATCCGACGCGCGAAAGTCGATGAAGCGGAAGCGACCGCCGCGGTCGCGCAGCTCGCACCACGCCCTGGACCGCTGGCACAGCCTACAGCCGCCGTCCGTCCAGACTTCGAGCGGCGCTTCCTGGGATTTCTGATCGACCACAGTGCCTCCGATCCATCGAACAGTCGCTCCGGGGCTTGACATTCCTTAAGAAAATACTAAAATAGCGATATGTTGATTTATGGCCCTGTTGGAGGTCCCCGCTGATGAGCTTCACACAACCGGATTGCGTTTCCCCCGACCGTTCGCCGGACGAGCTCGTGGCGCTGAGACAGAAGCTCTCTGACCGGGCGGCGCCCCTGCGGAAGATGGCCGAGCACTACTCGCTCCTGGCGGGGGAGACGCGCCTCAAGATCATCGCGCTTCTCTCCGAGAGCGGCGAGCTGTGTGTCTGCGATTTGGCAACCGTGCTCGAAATGACGCCAGCTGCAGTGTCACAGCATTTGAGTCGGCTCCGCTCGGGTCGCCTGGTGCAGTCGCGTCGGGCCGGCATGACCATCTATTATCGTCTCACCGAGATGGCCAACGAGCTGGCGGATCTTCGATTGAACGGTCCCGGCCTCCCGGCGGGGGAGTGAGCCGTGAGGCGAGGCACCCCGGCGAGGACGCTCGTATTGGTGGCCGCTTTGCTCGGCGGTCTGATCGCGTGCGATGGCGGGGACGAACGCCTTCGTACGACCTTCACGGTCAAGGGCATGCACTGTGACGCGTGCTCCACAAGCATCGTCACCACCCTCGAAAGGGTCGAGGGGGTGGACGAGGCGACCGCTGACCACGAGATGGGCGTGGCGGTGGCAGTCTATCGTCCGCGCGACCTCCGTGCCGAGGATCTCGAGACGGAGATCGAGAAGCTGGGCTACACGGTCACCGGATTTGAAACCGAGGTCTTGGAGAGCTGAGCCCGGGTGATCGATCGCCCCGCCGCCCCGGCAGGGGTAGACTTTGACCGTGGTTCGTCAGGCCTTTCGCGACCCCAACGTTTTCTGGGCGTACGTCGGCACCAAATTGGTGGTGTTCGCCGTCGCCGCGCTCGCCACCTGGCTTCTCGCCCGCCAGATCGGACCGAAGGCGTGGGTCGGCCTCGGCGTCTTCGGTGTGCTGCTCGCAGCCCTGACGGTGGCCGTCCTATTCGGTCGTTCGACCGATGGACCTCGCGCCGAGGCGGTTGATGGAGCTGATTCGCTCGACGACGACGGGGAGCTCATCGATCCGTCCGCGGCTGTCGAGATTCCGGTCGAGGATTGCATCGACCTCCACCCCTTTTCTCCGAAGGACATTCCGGATGTCGTCGACGCATACCTCGAGGTGGCGGTCGAAAAGGGATATTCCGAGGTTCGACTGATCCACGGCCGCGGCATCGGAGTCCAGAGGGACCGGGTTCAGAAGCTCCTCGCCCGCCACCCGATGGTCTCCGGCTTCCACGACGCACCGCCCGACCGTGGTGGTTGGGGCGCCACTGTTGCCTACCTCAAGGGTTCACGCCTGACTCACGGAAAGCCCCCGGAGCGGGCGACAGATGGATAGCCCGGGGTTGAGTCACGACCCCCTTTGGGCGTCAGCAACCCCGGATCTGGCGCTACGGGTTCAACCGATTGATCAACCGTGGATAGGGGCTGGCTTCGCGCAGGTGGGCGGTGCCGCAGATCCAGGTCACGCAACGCTCGATGCCCATCCCGAATCCCGAATGGGGGAATGAACCGTAACGGCGGATATCGAGATACCACTCGAAGGCTTCACGGGGCAGGTCGTGTGCGGCAATCTGCCGCTCCAGGTGCTGGAGCGAGTCGGACCGCTCCGATCCGCCGATAATCTCGCCGTAGCCCTCGGGCGCGAGGACGTCGACCGCCAGCGCGCGGCTCGGGTCCTCGGGATCCGGCTGCATGTAAAAGGCCTTGATCTCTGCTGGGTAACGGGTGACCAAAAGCGGTCGGTCGTACTGCTCGGTGAGCATCGTCTCGTCGTCGCCGCCGAAGTCCTCGCCGAACTGGATGTCGGAGCCCAGCTCCTGGAGCCTGACCACCGCGTCACCGTAATCGAGGCGGGGATAGTTCCTCGTGGTGGTGGCTTCGAGCTTGGAGACGTCGCGCTCGAGACGATCGAGATCCTCGGCGCATCGATCGAGTACCCGGCTGACGATCTCGGCGAGGAACTCCTCGCACAGATCGAGCAGCCCGTCGAAGCGGAGCCACGCGACCTCCGGCTCGACCATCCAGAACTCGGTCAGGTGGCGCCGGGTCTTCGACTTTTCGGCGCGGAAGGTCGGACCGTAGCAGTAGACCTTGCCGAGGGCCGCGGCTGCCGGCTCGAGGTAGAGCTGGCCCGACTGCGAGAGAAACGCGGTGTCGCCGAAGTACTCGGTTTCAAACAGCGTCGAGGTCCCTTCGCAGGCCGCGGGCGTGAGGATGGGCGAGTCGATGAGGGTGTAGTCGCGGCTCTGGAAGAAATCGCGAATGGCATACGAGAGCTCGGAGCGAACCCGCATGATGGCGTGCTGTCTCTTCGAGCGCAGCCACAAGTGGCGGTGGTTGAGGAGAAAGTCGGGACCGTGGTCCTTTTTTCCGATCGGGAACTCGGGCGCGATCTGAACGATTTCGAGACCGGAAACCTTGAGCTCGAAGCCGCCGGGTGCGCGTTCGTCCGGCGCGACCAGGCCGGTCACCTCGACCGACGATTCTTGGGTCAGCTCGACCGCCGTCTTCCACACCGTCTCGTCCACCTCTGGCCGAAAGACGACACATTGCAGATAGCCGAAGCCGTCACGGAGAATGATGAAGCGCAGCTTGCCCTTCTTTCGCCAGTTGTAGACCCATCCACGGATGGTGACTTCCTGCTTGGCGTGCTCGGCCAGCTCGGCGATGGTGATGACGGGGCGCGACATGGCTCTCCTCCGGTCGCGGATTGTACACGAAGGAGCGCGTTGACGATTGGGCCGATTTCCAATCCGATCCCGTTCCCGTTCCCGATCTCGATCCCGACGTCCAGAACGAGAGTCGACCCCCCAACGTGTGCGAGAGCGGAAAGCGGAGACGGCAACGGGCAGGGGAGTGTAGACCTCCCCGCCCAACTACGGCACAATGTCGGCTTTGCAGCACTTTTAGGGGGACGCATGGAGCGCCGACCGGACAAGCAGGAGTTTTCGAGACTCGCGCGCGATTTCGACGTCGTGCCGGTGGTCCAGGAGCTCACCTCCGACACGGTGACACCGTTCACGGTGTACTCGCGGCTCGCGGCGAACGGCCGCAATCCCTTTCTCCTCGAGAGCGTCGAAGGGGGTGAGCGCGCGGCCCGGTACTCCTTCGTCGGCGCCGATCCGTTTCGCATCGTCGAGGTGCGGGGGGGCACGGTCTTCGTGGATGGGGTCCCCCACGACGGCGCTCCGATCGAAGAACTGCGGCGGGCGACGGACTTCGGATCGGTGGCGCCGGTCGAGGGCCTGCCTCCATTCGCCGGAGGCGCTATGGGCTACCTCGGCTATGACGCTGCGCGATTGGTTGAGCAGATCCCATCGACCGGCCGCGACGAGGGAGGCCTTCCTGAAGCATGGTTCGGGCTCTACGACGGAGTGGTCGCTCTCGACCGAGCTCGGCAACGCCTGATGCTGGTGGTCGCGGCGCGGATCGGTGACGATCCGGAAGGCGCGTGGGCGTCCGCGGGTGGGCGGCTGGCGGCGATGCACCGCGCGCTCCTCGGTGGCGGAGCCAGCCCGTGCCCCCACGTCATCCCGACACCCGACGAGGGATGGGAAGGCTGGGCGGCCACGCCCTCGGAAGACGAGTACAAGGCGGCGGTCTCGAAGGCACGCGAGCACATCCTGGCGGGTGACATCTTCCAGGTCGTCTTGTCGAGGAGGTGGCGCAAGATGCCTCGCTGCACCGCAGCCGAGATCTATCGCATGCTTCGCCTGACCAACCCCTCGCCCTACATGTTCCTCTTTGACACCGGTCAGGCTCGAATCCTCGGATCGAGCCCCGAGATGCTGGTCAGGGTAACTGGCGACACCGTCGCGACCTGCCCGATCGCAGGAACTCGTCCACGAGATGCCGATCGCGAGCGGGATCTCCGACTCGAGGAGGAGCTGAAGGCCGATCCCAAAGAACGAGCCGAGCACGTCATGCTCGTTGACCTCGGCCGCAACGACGTCGGACGAGTGGCCCAGCCTGGCACCGTGCGGGTGTCGCGCGAGATGGAGGTCGAGCGCTATAGCCACGTGATGCACCTCGTCAGCGAGGTGGAAGGCCGTCTGCGGAGCGATCTCGACGGGTGGGACGCGCTCTTCGCCTGTTTCCCCGCGGGTACGCTGAGCGGCGCGCCGAAGCTCCGCGCCATGGAAATCATCGACGAACTCGAAGAGGTCAAGCGAGGGGTCTACGGGGGGGCCGTCGGCTATCGCAACCTCAACGGCGATCTCGATTCGTGTATCGCCATCCGCACACTGGTGGAACGCGGAGGCAGCGTCCAGATCCAGGCTGGCGCGGGAATCGTTTATGACTCGGTGCCCTCAAACGAGCTCGCCGAGTGCTCGGCCAAGGCCGGCGCCCTGGTCGAGGCGGTGGCCATGGCGGAGGCCACCGACCGCCCGACAGCGGGAGAGGAGGTCGTGGGATGATCCTGATGATCGACAACTACGACTCCTTCACCTACAACCTCGTGCAGGAGCTCCAGGAGGTCGGGGAGGTCGAGATCGACGTCGTACGGAACGACGCGGTTGGTGTCGACGAGCTGTTGGCCAGGGGGCCGAGGGCGGTGGTGATCTCGCCGGGCCCGGGCGTTCCCGAGGAATCTGGTGTCACCATGGATCTGATCCGCGCCGCGGGAGATCTGCCGCTGCTCGGAATCTGTCTCGGTCATCAGGCACTTGCCGCGGTCCACGGCGGTCGGGTGGTGCGGGCGCGGGAGCCGGTCCATGGCAAGACCTCCACGATCCACCATCACGGTAAGGGGTTATTCGAAGGCATTCCGGACGGTTTCGAGGCGACCCGGTACCACTCGCTGATCGTCGATCGCGAGAGTCTGCCCGATGCCCTCGACGTTACCGCCTGGACCGAAGACGGTATCGTCATGGGTTTGCGTGATCTCGAGCGTCCTCACTTCGGAGTCCAGTTCCACCCCGAGTCCTATCTCTGTCACGATGGCAGGCGCCTGCTCGCTCGCTTTCTCACGATCGCTGATCTGCCGGTGCGGAACGAGTGGGGTGGATGATGCTCCTCGACCACAAGGCGCTGCTGAACCGGCTCCTCGCAGGCGAAGACCTCGATCCGAATCTGATGGAAGCATTTGTCGGACTGGTCATGGACGGGGCTTTGGAAGATGTCGTCGTATCGGCCGTGCTGGCGGCGTTGCGGGCCAAGGGTGAGTCAGGCGCCGAGGTGGCCGCCGCGGCGCGGGCGATGCGCGCGCGTGCGCTGCCGGTGCTGATATCGAATCCACAGAAATCGATCGACACCTGTGGCACCGGCGGTGACGGCGCCGAGACCATCAACATCTCCACCGCAGCGGCTCTTCTGGTCGTGGCGGCCGGGGTCGCCGTGGCCAAGCACGGCAACCGATCGGTCTCCTCGCGTTGCGGTTCGGCTGACGTCCTGGAGGCCGCGGGAGTGTGCCTCGACATGACCCCGGAAGCCATGGCGGCCTTGCACGATGAGGTCGGCATCGCGTTCCTCTTCGCGCCGCGTCTCCATCCGGCGATGAAGGCGGTGATGCCGGTGCGGCGTGCGCTCGGGGTGCGCACGGTCTTCAATCTCCTCGGTCCTCTCACAAACCCGGCGGGGGTCGAGCGGCAGGTCGTCGGCGTCTGGGGGACCGACGTGCAGAACCTGATGTCGGAAGCGCTGGCCGATCTCGGTGCGCGCCACGCACTGGTCGTGCACTCCGAAGATGGACTCGACGAGATCTCGGTCTGTGCTCCGACCAGGGCCATCGAGGTGCGCGATGGAGAGGTGGCTGGTGAATCGAGAATCGACCCTTCTGCGTTCGGGATCGAAGTTTCGGATGCGGCATCGCTCAAGGGCGGAGATGTTGGCGAGAACCTCCGCCGCATGCGAGCGATCCTCGGCGGTGAGGAGGAGTCGCCCGCGGCTGACGCAGTGGCCCTCAACGCAGGCGCCGCCCTCTACGTGGCCGGCGAGGTTGCCGACCTTTCCAGCGGCTTTGACCGTGCCTCGGAGGTGAGAAAGTCGGGAAGCGCCCTCGAACGACTCGATGAGTGGGCCAACCGCTCGCGGGAGCTCACCGACAATGCCTGAAACCGTACTTGACCGCATCGTGGCTGACGTCCGTCGGCGTCTCGAGAGCTTCTCCGAGGCGCCGGGACTCGAGGAGGTCGCCCTGGATGCGGTCGAGGTACGCCGCAGCGCAGGACTTCGGTCACTCAGAGCGGCGCTTGCCGCACCCGGAGCGGCGATGATCGCCGAGTGCAAGAAAGCCTCGCCGTCGGCGGGTGTCATTCGGGAGGATTTCAACGCACCGACACTCGCGGGCGCCTACGCCGCAGGCGGGGCGTCGGCGATCTCGGTGGTCACCGAGCCCAACTTCTTCCAGGGTGATACCCGGTGGCTGATCGACGTTCGGCAGACCGTGGATCTGCCGGTGCTGCGCAAGGACTTCGTCATCTCCCGCCGGCAGCTTTTCGAGACCGCCGTCCTCGGTGCCGATGCGGTCCTGCTGATCGCCCGCATCCTCGATCGCGAGACGCTCTCCGATCTGCTGCAGACGGCCGCTGAACTCGAGCTCGAGGTCCTGCTCGAAATCTTTGCCGACGAAGATCCCACGGTCGCGGTCGAGTCCGGGGCGGAGATCATCGGCGTCAACGCACGCGATCTCGCGACCTTCGAGGTGCGGCTCGATCGGGCGGAGTCGATGGCAGCCCTTCTGCCAACCGACGGTGTGCGGGTGGCCGAGAGCGGAATCCACGGCCGTGAGGACATCGAAGGTCTGCACGCCGCCGGCTTCGATGCCTTCCTGGTCGGTGAGCACCTCGTCCGGGCGGAGGATCCCGAAACGGCAGTGCGAGCGCTTTTGGGGCGTTGATGCTGATCAAGATTTGCGGTATCACGCGACCCGACGACGCAGCAGCGGCGATCGAGGCGGGTGCCGATCTCCTGGGTTTTGTCTTCAGGGAGGGGACACCGAGGGCCCTCGATCCCGATGCCTCGGGCTGGATACGCGACGTGGCCGGTGTCGAAAGAGTCGGCGTCTTTCTCGACGCGCAGCTCGACGAGGTGATGCGGGTCCGCAGGCTTCTGAAGCTCGAGTGGGTCCAGCTGCATGGAGACGAGCCGGATTCCTATCTCGAAGCTCTAGGCGAAAAAGTTCTTCGCCGAGTTCCGGTGGATGCCGAAATCGACTGGGACCGTGTGCGCGAGCTCGCCGCTCGTTGCCTCCCGCTCTTCGACCCCGGGGCCGGGGACGGTGTTTCGTGGGCGTGGGAAGTCCTCGTCCGGAGACCGCCGCGAATCCGCTTGGGTCTAGCCGGCGGCCTCACCCCGGGAATCGTCGGCGACGCGGTGCGTTCCGTGCGACCACACCTCGTCGACGTCTCCTCCGGCGTCGAATCCTCGCCCGGGATCAAGGACCACGACAAGATCCGAGCCTTCGTTGCCGCCGCCCGCGAAGCGCAGAACTGACGGCCGCGCCCGTGAATCGGAGTGCGTAACCTTGGTGAGGCGGCTGCGTAGAGATCGTTGAAGGAGGGGCCGATGAACTCGATCCGTCTGTTCGCCTGTCTCCTGTGTGTCCTCAGTGTTGCCTGTTCTCAGAACTGGATTGATGATCCCGAATACGGTGGGACCTCGGCCTTTCCCGAGCTCACGGGGCCGTACCTCGGCCAGGAGCCGCCGGGCCTCGAGCCCGAAATCTTCGCTCCCGGCATCGTCTCGACGGGTCTCGCGACCCGAGACGTCGCGATGACGCCGGATGGCAACGAGCTGTATTTCGCCGTCACGCTTGGCGGCCGAACCATGATCATGGAAACGCATCGAGAGAGCGGAGTGTGGACCGAGCCGGCCGTAGCGCCATTTTCCGGACGCTATCTGGACATCGAACCCGCCATCTCACCGGACGGACAGCGCTTCTACTTCCTCTCCACTCGCCCACAGCCCGGGCAGGAGGAAAGGTCGGGCTGGGTCTACCAGGACATCTGGGTCATGGACCGCGAGGGCGAGGGTTGGGGCGAACCGTACAACCTCGGTCCGCCGATCAACTCGGATGCCCCCGAGTACTTTCCTTCGATCACCAACGACGGGACGCTCTACTTCACGCGAGAAGGCGAAGACCGGGTTTCGGCCACTTGGCGGTCGCGATTCGTCGACGGTGCCTTCGCCGAGCCCGAAAAGCTCGGGCCCGAGGTCAACTGCGGGTCCAATCGCTTCAACGTCTACGTGGCGCCGGACGAGAGCTTTGCCATCGTGCCGAGCGTCGGGCGCGAGGACAGCCTCGGCGGAGTCGACTACTACGTGGTCTTCAGATCGGACGACGACACCTGGTCTGAACCGATCAACATGGGTCCGGCGATCAACCAGACCGAGGGCAGGGAGTGGTCGGCATCGCTTTCGCCCGATGCGAAGTATCTCTTCTTCATGACCTCCCGTGCCTATGGAGATACAGAGATTCCCTTGGCCTCGAAATCGATCAGCGATCTTCTCCGGCTCACGACCGCGCCCGGGTGGGGGAGCTCGGATATCTGGTGGGTCAGTGCGCAAGTGATCGAGAACCTCCGACCTTGAAGCAGCTCTGATGCCGGTTTTCTGACGAAGTTTGGGACAAATACTGGATGCTCGATGCTGGATACCACCCACCCAAGCTGTGTGTTGAGGGTGGGCGGGCGGATCGAGTATCCAGCCTCGAGCATCCGGCATCTGATGATTTCCGCAAGCGCGCACTCACGGTCGACAACGATCCGGTAGAATCGACGCTTTGATGAAAAAGCTCCCCGACGATCATGGTTACTTTGGCGCCTTCGGCGGCCGCTTCGTTCCGGAGACGCTGATGGCGCCGCTGGCGGAGCTCGAGGAGTCCTACCGCAAGGCTTGTCGCGACCGCGGATTTCAGAACCGGCTGGACGAGCTGCTGGAGCACTACGCTGGTCGACCGACGCCGCTGTTCTCGGCGCGACGTTTGTCGGCGAGGCTCGGCGGCGCCCGCATCTGGCTCAAACGTGAGGACCTGTGCCACACCGGCGCCCACAAGATCAATAACGCCCTCGGGCAGGCTCTTCTCGCGCACGAGATGGGCAAGGGCCGGGTCATCGCCGAGACGGGCGCCGGCCAGCATGGGGTCGCGGTCGCGACCGCGGCGGCCCTGCTCGGTCTCGAGTGCCGGGTCTACATGGGCTCGGAGGACATGCGTCGGCAGGAGCTCAACGTCTTCCGCATGCGCCTGATGGGAGCCGAAGTCGCAGAGGTGGACGCGGGTTCGCGCACCCTCAAGGACGCCATTAACGAGTCCCTGCGCGACTGGGTCACCAATGTCCGCTCGACGCACTACATCCTCGGCTCGGTCCTCGGTCCCCATCCCTACCCGATGATGGTCCGCGATTTCCAGACAGTCATCGGTCGCGAGGCGCTGGCCCAGTTCAAGAAGGCCGTGCGCGGGCTGCCGGAGCTGGTGGTCGCCTGCGTCGGTGGTGGTTCGAATGCCGCCGGCATCTTCTCGGCTTTCGTGTCCTACCCGTCGGTTGGTTTGGTGGGAGTCGAGGCGGGTGGGCGCGGCCTTTCGCCGGGAGACCATGCCGCGCGGTTCTCGGGCGACGGTGCTCCGGGCGTCCTCCATGGCACCCGCACCGTCGTCCTCCAGGACGAGGATGGACAGGTCCTCGGAACCCACTCGGTGTCGGCCGGACTCGATTACCCGGCGGTCGGTCCCGAGCACGCGAGGTGGCAGGAGAATGCCCGTGTGACCTACACGCACGTCAGCGACGCCGAAGCGGTCGAGGCCTTTCATCTGCTTGCCGAGTCGGAGGGCATCGTTCCGGCCTTGGAATCGGCGCACGCCATTGCCTATGCCGCACGGGTGGCGCCGTCGATGCCGCTCAACAGCTGTGTCCTTGTCAACCTGTCGGGCCGCGGCGACAAGGACCTGGCGGAGGTGGCCCGAGCGGAAAAGGAGACGTCGTGAGGCGCATCGAGGCGGCCTTCCGATCCGCGAAACGGGGTGGTCGGGCGGCTTTCATTCCCTACATCACGGCCGGAGACCCGGATCTCGAAATGACGGTGAAGCTGGTGCGGGCGTTGGAAGGTGCCGGCGCCGACGTCATCGAGCTCGGCGTTCCCTTTTCGGATCCCATGGCCGACGGCCCCACCAATCAGCGTGCGGCGGAGCGTGCACTCGCGGCCGGAACAACGCTCGCAGGAGTCCTCGCGGCGGTCGAGCTCGTCCGCAAGGATTCCGACGTCCCGATCGTCCTCTTCACCTACGCCAACCCGGTTGTTCGATACGGAATTCGTTCCTTCGCCGAGAGAGCGGCCGAGGCCGGCATCGACGGAGTGCTCTTCACCGACGTCCCTGCCGAAGAAATGGCGCCTTTCGAAGAGGAGTTGATTGCCTTCGACCTCGACCTGATCATGCTCGTGACACCCACCTCGAGCCGTCAGCGAATGAAGAACGCGGCGCGCTACGGGGGCGGGTTCCTCTATCTCGTATCGAGGACCGGGGTCACCGGGGCGCGCGAGCATCTCGATTCCGAGCTGGAAGGCAACGTCCGCCTCGCCCGCAAGGCCTCGAAGCTGCCGGTCGCGGTGGGTTTTGGGATCTCCACTCCGGAGCAGGTGGCCCGCGTGGCCGCGCTCTCCGACGGGGTCGTTGTCGGGTCGGCAATCGTCAGCCGCATCGGCGCCCTTGGCGCCTGCGAGGAGCTCGTCTCCGAGATCGAATCTTTTGCGGCGTCGCTGGCAAATGCCTGCAAGAAATAGCCTTGAGTGGCTTGAACGCGCGAGATGTGTCGGCGGGGAGGGGTGGGAACTCAACACGCATTCCTCAAAACTCGTGACTCCGGAGTCCTAAGGTGGGTCGGCCCAAGCGTCGCCGGCTCGGCCAGAACTTTCTGGTCGATCGATCGGTCGCGCAGCGGATCGCCGGGCAGCTGGCGGACGATCCACCACGCGTCCTCGAAATCGGACCAGGGCGAGGGGCATTGACGGAGCACCTGCTCGAGCGCTTTGATCGGGTGCTCGCGCTCGAGCTGGACGAGGAGCTGGTGCCGCCTCTCACCCAGCGATATGGCAACGCCGGTCTCGACCTGCGGCACGCCGATGCGCTTCGCGACGACTTCGACGGCCTGCTGGCCGTCGAAGCCCCGTGGCAGGTGGCGTCCAACCTGCCGTACTCGGTCGGAACGGCGATTCTCCGGCGGCTGCTCCCGCGGCACGACCTCATCACCCGTATGGTCGTCATGCTCCAGCGCGAGGTGGCAGAACGAGTGGTGGCCGGACCCGGCGGAAAAGGCCACGGCCTGCTGGCTTTGGAACGTGCCGCCTTTGCCGACGCGACCCTCCTCTTCGATGTCACGCCGGGAGCATTTCGCCCCCGTCCAAAGGTCACCTCGAGCGTGCTCGTGGTCGAGCTCAGGGCACCCGACCATCCCTCTGAGGTGCTGGAGCGCGCCCTTGGGCTGGCGTCGGCGGCACTGACCAAGCCGCGCAAGATGCTGTGCAACGCGCTGCCCGCGGAGATCGATGTGAAGATGATCGAAACGGCTGGCCTCGATCCCTCGACGCGGCCCGGCATGGTATCTCTCGACAGCTGGGTTCGGCTGGCGCTAAGTTAATCGCTGGCAATGATTTGTCCAGAAATGTTACCATTTTGTAAGCATGGGTGCATGCCATGATGAATCTGCCCCCGACAGTGACTCGATGGTGCGGGGATGACGCTGTGGCAGGCGGTCCTTCTGGGCGTGATCCAGGGCCTGACGGAGTTCCTTCCCGTCTCGTCGTCGGGACACCTGGCGCTCGTCCAGATGCTGATCCCAGGGTTCGAGCAGCCTGGGGTGGTCTTCGACGCCATGCTTCACGTGGGTACGGCCTCGGCGGTCCTGTGCTTCGAGCGACGCAAGATCGTGAGCTGGCTCGGCAGCGTCGAGGGCCGTCGCCTGTTGATGCTCCTGGTTCTGGGGACCACGGCAACGGTGCTGGTTGCTTTCCCGTTGCGGCGGATCGCCGTGGCGGCCTTTTCGCAGCCCGCCTGGGTCGGCCTCTGGCTCGTCGTCACGGGCATCGTCGTTGGCGTCACCCGGCTGCTGCCGGGCGGTACGCACGACGAGGAGTCGACGACCTGGCGCCAGGCCTTCGTCATCGGGCTCGCGCAGGGGGTGGCGGTCTTTCCGGGGCTCTCGCGCTCGGGTGTCACCATCGCGGCAAGCCTCGGAGCGGGCCTCGATCGCCGGTGGGCCGCGCGCTTCTCCTTCCTCCTGAGCGTGCCCATCATTGCCGCGGTGACGGCGGGTCAGATCTTCGAAAGCCGGGCCGAGCTGATGGCGGCCGGTAGCCCTTTTCTCGTCGCCTGCTTGGTCGGCGCTGTCGTCGCAGGCGTGACGGGATATCTTGCACTCAGGTTGGTCATCGCGACCGTCTCCAGCCGCGTCTTCCATCGATTCGCGATCTACTGCATACCGCTGGGTGTCCTGGTCCTGGCCCTCGTGTGGGGAGGTCGTTGATGCGCGAGAGAGTGGTCCGCGAGGCGATCGCCGTGGCCCTGCTCTTGGGTGCCCTGTTGGTCGCCGTGGCCTTGCTGTCGCATTCTCCGATCGACCCGAGCCCATTCCACGCGTCGACTCTTCGAGAATCACCGAAAAACCTCGCCGGGTGGCTCGGGGCAACCGTGTCGGCGGCGCTCTTCAGCTTCATCGGCATCACCGCCTTCGTGCTCCCGATCGCCGGTGCGGTGCTTGGGTGGCGGCTGCTTCGACAGTCGCCGATGGCGAACCCTCGGTTGGCGGCCTCGGGCTGGGGCATGCTGCTGGTGGCGTTGCCTGGATTTGCGAGCTTGCTCGCACGTGACGTTCCGTTTCGCGAGGGCAGGGTGTCCTCCGGTGGCTACGTGGGTCTCTCCGAGACCGAGCTCCTGCGAGGCTTCGCCGGCCCGGTGGGCGGCATCGTCGTGCTGGTCTTCCTGCTGGTGGTTGGCATCCTGCTCCTTTCCGGCGCGTCGGCAGGAGCCTTTGCCGATCGCCTCTCAGAGCGTCTTCGCGACAGCTGGTTCGAACGCCGGAAGGTGGTCAACGAGCGGCGGCGGGAAAAGGAACAGGTCAAGGCCCGTCAGCGGGTCATCGATCGCCAGGTCCGGCGCCTCGAGGGGAGCGGTGAGTACAGGGGCTCCTTGACCGTCAAAGAGGTCGAGGGGCGCGGGCGTTTCCGCATCGTCCGCAAACAGGCCGACGAGGCCTTGGTTGAGGAGGTCGCCGACGAGCCTGCGGCGAAGGGTCGCTCGAGGACGGCGCCCGGCAAGACGAAGAAGGACGCCCCTCCAAAGCAGCCGGCGAGGGCCAAGCGCGGGAAAGTGCAGGAGGAATTCGATTTTGTCGAGGACCTCGCGTCCTACGACCTCCCCAAGGAGTCCTTTCTCGAGCTGGTCGAAGATGCGCCGGAGAGGGACTCGGCGGCGCTGATCGAGATGTCGAAGCTGATCACCGCCAAGTGCCAGGAGTTCCGGGTCCGGGGCGAGGTCGTGAACATCCGAACCGGACCGGTGATCACGACCTACGAGTTCCGCCTCGACTCGGGAGTCAAGATCTCAGCCGTCCAGAACCTGGCCGAGGACCTGGCGCTCGCGTTGCGCACGGATTCGGTTCGCATCGAACGCATACCAGGGCGCGCGACCGTCGGCATCGAGGTGCCGAACCCCGACCCCGAGCTCATCCGGCTGCGCCAGCTCATCGAGGCGCCCGAGTTCCAACGCGCGCAATCACTCCTGACCCTCAGTCTGGGTGTCGATATCCGGGGCAAGGCGTTCTTCTCAGACCTCAGCCGGATGCCGCATCTGCTGATGGGTGGTTTCACCGGCGCCGGCAAGTCGGTCGGCCTCAACGCCATGATCATGTCGATCCTCTACAAGGCACGGCCGGACGAGGTGAAGTTCATCCTCGTCGACCCGAAGATGGTCGAGCTCGGCGTCTACGCGGACATTCCCCACCTCTTGACGCCCATCATCTCCAACCCCAAGAAGGCGGCCAACGCCCTCGGCTGGGCGGTGTCGGAGATGGACGATCGATACCGGGTCCTGGCGGCGCTCGGGGTGCGCAACCTGCAGCAGTACAACCATCTCCTCACCGATCCGGTGCAGCTCCGTCGGGCGAAGAAGAAGCTGGCCGAGGAGGCGAACGGCGAGGAGCCGGTTCTCGAAGCGATGCCTTACATCGTTATCATCATCGACGAGCTCGCCGATCTCATGATCACCTCGTCACGAGCGGTGGAGGAATCCATCACCCGCCTCGCTCAGAAGGCGCGCGCCGTCGGCGTCCACCTGGTGTGCGCGACACAGCGGCCCTCGGTCGACATCCTGACCGGCATCATCAAGGCGAACTTCCCGTGCCGTATTGCCTACAAGGTGCGCTCGCGCTTCGACTCGCGCACGATCCTCGACTCGATGGGCGCCGAGCATCTGCTCGGTCGCGGCGACATGCTCTTCCTGCCTCCGGGGAGCGCCAATCTCATTCGCCTTCACGGACCGCTCGTCACCGAGAAAGAGATCGCGAGCGTGGTGCGGTACGTGAAGCGTTTCGGCAAGCCCGACTACCAACGGGAGGTCCTGTCCCACGCGCCGCTCGGCCCACCGGAGCGTGGCGGGAAGCCCACCACGCTCGAGGAGGCCGAGGACATCGAGGATCCGATGTACGATGCGGCCGCCCGCCTGGTGGTCAAGACCCGCAAAGCCTCGGCTTCCTACATTCAGCGCCGATTGCGGCTGGGATACACGCGTTCCGCCCGACTCTTGGATATGATGGAAAGGGAGGGCCTGGTAGGCCCGCCGGCCGGTTCGAAGGGTCGGGAGCTGCTGGTCCCCGAAAATTACTTCGGCGACGTCGATGAAACGCACGCGCTCAACGACGATCGTCCGAACGACGACGGAAGGTGACGATGGACCTCGAAATGCTCGATCTTTCGCCGGTCACCCTCTACCAACTCGGTGCGGCGGCCGTGGTGTCGGTACTGCTTCTGCTGTTGCTCGCCTCGTTCATGTCGCGCTCACGGGTATTCTGCCAGTATCTCCACCACATGACCGGTATCGAGCTCAGGCCGAGCACGGTGCGCGGCCTCTACAAAAGGAAAGGGCGGGGCGGGGTCCGCGACTACCTCATCGATCTCCTGATTCGCGAGGACCTCGCCGATACGGACCGCGTCATCACCCCCGATTCGAAGCCGGACACCTCGATCTTCGAAAACCCATAGCGATTCGGGGGCAATTCGCGCCCGACCCTGAGCCGATACTCGATGCTCGATTCTGGGTCCTCGATCCACCCACTCCCCCACTCGGCGTTTCAACGCCAGAAGACTTCGATTCGTTGAATCGTGCAGCGAGCATCGTGCATCGAGTATCGGGCGGGCGGCACGGGTATGATGTCCCTCGTGCCTTCGATCCGCGTACTGCCCGACAACCTGGTCAACCGCATCGCCGCGGGCGAGGTGGTCGAGCGCCCGGCCTCGGTGGTCAAGGAGCTGGTGGAGAACAGCCTCGACGCGGAAGCCCGGAGAATCGAGGTCGAGCTTGCAGTCGGTGGCCGCAGCCTGATCAGGGTGACCGACGACGGCTGTGGGATGGACCCGGACGACGCCCTGCTCGCTTTGGAACGGCACGCGACCTCGAAGATCGGGACCGCGGAGGACCTAGAGAACATCGCCACCCTCGGTTTTCGTGGCGAGGCGCTGCCCTCGATCGCAGCGGTGTCGCGATTCGTGTTGCTGACTGCCGAGGACCCGGCGAGCGGCGGATTGAGGGTCACGGTCGAAGGCGGGAAGATCCTCGGTGCGATAGCCGCCGCGCGTGCACGGGGCACCACCGTCGAGGTCCGCGATCTCTTCTTCAACACCCCCGCCCGGCGCAAGTTCCTGAGGGCGCCCGAGACCGAGCTTCGGCACGCCCAGGAGAGTCTGTGGGGCGCGGCTCTCGCGAGACCCGAGGTGGCATTCGTCCTTCGCCACGGCAACCGAACGCTCGTTGACGCGCCGGCAGCCGCCGATGCCTCCACCCGCCTCAAGGATTTGTGGCGGAAGGCTGATCGGATTTATCAGTTTGAGGCGACTGGAGCAGGCGGAGAGGTGCAGGGTTTACTGGCCCCCGGCAGAGGACGTGGGCGCCCGTCGCTGGTGCTGCTGGTCAACGGTCGTGCGGTGAGGGACCGGGTGTTGGTCGGTGCGGTAATGCGGGTGCTTCGCGGCGTCGGCAGCGGCTTCGGAGGTGCAAGGCTGTTGATCGATCTCCGAATCCCCCCGGACACGGTCGATGTCAACGTCCACCCCGCCAAGGCCGAGGTCAGGTTTTCGCGCTCGGGAGCGGTCTTCGCGTTGGTCGAACGAGCCCTGCGTGACGGGATCTCAGCTTCCCAAGGCCGGGTCACGGTGAGCCGGCTCGAGGAGGATCCATCGGAGACGGAGACGGTGACCGATCGAGTGGGGAAAGGCTATGGCGAGATGGCGCGACAGAGATTGTCCGATGGACCGCCGCTCTTCGCCCATCCCGTCTACGATCCCGAATCTGGTGCAGATCGGAGCGAGGGTCTCGATTCGACGATTGCCCGACACCATCCGACGGGTGGCGGTCCAGGCGCCAAACCGGGGCCCGCCGATACGCCCTTCGGCCGTCTCATCGGTCAGTATCGGGACAGTTTCCTGCTCCTCGAGGACGCTTACGGTCTGGTCATTGTCGATCAGCACGTGGCCCACGAGCGAGTCCTCTACGACCGCATTCTTCGCCGGCTCTCAGCGGGGGATGTGCCGTCCCAGGGGCTTCTGACACCCCGTCTGATCGAGGTCGGGGAGGCAATGACGTCCGCACTGCCCGCGGTCGAGGGTCTCCTGCGGCGGGTCGGAATCGAGGCCGAGGCTTTCGGCCCCGACATCATCCGCGTGTCTGCGGTGCCGCCGGAGCTCGATCCCGAGGCCATCGACGAGGTGATCGAAGAAGCCCTCGACCGGGCCACCGCCCTCGACGGCGTTCCGGAGCGTGCGGCCGAGGAGCTTTCCGAGGAGCTCGCCGCGTCGCTCTCCTGCCGGGGGGCGATCAAGATCAACCACCGTCTGTCCGTCGAGGAGCAGAGGGCATTGCTCGCGGACCTGGTGACAACCGACAACCCGTACCGATGCCCGCACGGGCGACCAATCATCCTCCGGCTGAGCCAGGAGGAGATGGAACGACGTCTGGGGAGACGCTGATGCAGCGTGAGCACTGGCATGTGACCGAGGGTCTCATCTTCGCCCACTTCGCGGTCTTCATCTTGAGCGCGACGATGCCCGGGGGCCAGCAGGCGCTGGCCCTCATACCCGGTTTCGTCGGCGCTCGCCCGTGGACCCTCGTGACCTATCAGTTCGTCCACGGGAACTCCATGTTCTGGTTCTTCATCTCGATGCTGGTGCTGTGGATCATGGCCCGCCCGATCGAAGAGAGCTGGGGTTCGCCCCGCTTCCTGGTCTTCTGGCTCATCTCCACCTTTGGCGCGTCGCTCACGGCGGCGGCTTTGGCACGACCGCTGTACGGAGACGTCGGCTTCGGGACCTGTCTGCTGTTCACATTCGCCACCCTCTACCCCGAGGTGGAGTTTCGGCTCTTCTTCATCATCCCGGTCAAGGTCAAGTACCTGGCGGTCATTGCCGCCGCGTTCCTGGTCTACTCGAGCCTCTCCTATGGGATCGTCGGTGGGCTGGCGAACATCGCCGGTGTCTCGTCGGGCTACCTGTTCTTCCTCGCCACCCGACGGTTGCCGACCCGGAGGAAGATCGCCTTCGAGCTCAAGAAGCGGCGTGCCGCGGCGACCGTCAAGTCCGAGAACGCGCAGGTGGAGGAACAAAACCGCGGGTGGGACGCGGCGGTCCGAGCCGCCGAGGAGCGGGCACGAGCGGGTGGAGCGGTCGCAGAGGAGGACGTCGCGTTCGTGGCCGAGCTCGACGCCGCAAAGGACCCGTCGATCACGGTATGCGCGCCGTCGGAGTTCGGTTTTATCGACGACGATGTCTGCCGGAGCTGCTCTGGATACGCCGAATGCGCCGCCCGCCATATCAGATTGGCGGCAGAAAAGGGCTCGAACAGCGCCAGCTGACCCGTCAGACCATGGTGGGCCAAGTAAGGAGTCAAGAGGAAAGAGTGACGAGTCTGAAGTGAGCGGGTGGACCGGCTCAACCCGCGACTCTTGACCCTTCTGGCGGCTGAACTGCGGCACAATGGAAAGGATGGATTCTGAACCGGCCGTGATCCGGTTGAACCGAAAGGTCGACCGCACGACACTGATCGTGGCCGGCCTTCTCGCGATCGCCTTCCTCTGGCGTCTCGGGTACTTCCTGGAGATGTACGCGAGCCCCTATGGGAACAATCTGACTCTCGACTCGCTGGTCTACCACGAGATCGCCCTCGAGGTGGCGTCCGGTCGGTGGTCTGGCGGCACGACATTTTTTCAGGCGCCCCTCTACCCGTGGTTACTCGGCACGGTTTATGCCGTGATCTCACCCAGCCAGACGGCCGCCAAGCTCCTGCAGGTTTTGCTCGGCGTCGCAAGTTGCTGGCTGATCTACCGTGTCGCCGAGGGGGTCTTCGATCGTGCGGTGGCGCAGGTGGCCCTCGCCATCAGCGCGGTGTACGGGATGTACCTCTACTTCGCCAACGAGCTTCTGGTGGTCACGCTGATCGTCTTTTTAGACCTCCTCGGAATCCACCTTCTCCTGCGGGCCTCGAGCGGTGACCGGAGGATTCTCTGGGGCGTCGCAGGTGTGGTCTTCGGTCTGTCGGCGATCGCCCGGCCCACCATCCTGCCCTTCGCAGCTGCAGTGTGCCTCTGGGCCGCCATCATCGGCTGGCGCTCGGGCAGGATGCGGGCCGCGGTGTTCGATGGCGCCCTGTTTGCGGTCGGAGTGGTCGTACCCATTGCTCCGGTCACCATCCATAACTACCTCGCGGACGGCGATCTGGTGCTGGTCGCCGCCAACGGCGGAGTCAACTTTTTCATCGGCAACAACCCACACTCGGACGGCATCACGGCGGTGGTGCCGGGAACTCGCGCGGACAGGCGAGGGGCCGCCGAGGACCAGGTCAGCATAGCGCGACGCGATCTCGGCCGACCCGATGCGACGCCGCGAGAGATCTCGGACTACTGGTACGAGCGGGCGTGGGGCCACATCCGTAGTGATCCGGCAAGAGCCCTTCGACACACCGCTTTCAAGGCCTTCATCCTGTTCAACGCACATGAGGTGTCGAACAATCGGGTCATCGACTTCGTGACGCGGCACTCCGTGGTCTACTCGTTGGCATCGGTCAAGTTCTGGCTGGTCCTTCCACTCGCGGTCGCGGGCCTGGTGATGGGAGGAGGGCGGCGTCGAGAGAGAGGGTTGCTGCTGGTGTTCGTCGGCGCCTATTCGGCGACGCTGATCGCCTTCTTCATCAACGCCCGCTTCCGACTGCCGATGGCAGCCATCCTCATCGTCTTCGCCTCGGCAGCGGTGATCGCTTGGGCCAGGATGCTGAACTCACGGAAGATCGACCGCCGGGCTGCAGTCGCCTTCGCCGCGGCTCTGCTGACGGCCCTGCTCGTGCGGCCCCTCCCGGCCCTCAGGGTGCCCGAGGCGCAGGCCTTCTTCAACGAGGCGGAGGCCTTCCGCGTGCAGGGAGATTTCGCGAGCGCCGCCCGCTGGTATGGGGCGGCTCTCGATGCCTACCCGGGCTTTTGCGATGCCGCCTACAGCCTCGCCAAGATCCATACCGATATCATTCCCGATCCTCGGAGGGTCATCGAGATCCTCGAAGCAGTCGCGGAATCGTGTGCCTCGGACACGGGTGTGCGCAGCTTGCTCGCTGAGGCGCTTTGCGCCGTCGACCGATGCGAAGAGGGTCACGAGCTGCTCGCTGCGATCGAAGAATCGAGCGCCGCGAGATCCGAGCCCGAGCCAGCGGTCGACTGAGGTCGGAGTGGAGCCCCCTGGCACTTGCTGTAACTGTGTCTCAATAAGAGACTTGCATTCGTGAATTTTTTCACATATCTTGTCGGACGAGTGCCGGCCGGGTTATGCTGAATGCCCGGTCTCTCGATCCATCATGAGCTGGAGAAATGGGTTTGTATCGGAAACAGGTGACTATTCTCGTCGGCCACTTCGGCAGCGGCAAGACCGAAATCGCGCTCAACGGCGTGCTCGAGCTGGCCGCCGGCGGGGAGCGGGTGACCCTCGCCGATCTCGACGTTGTCAAACCCTATTTTCGGTCACGCGCGGCGCGAGATATCCTGGCCGAAGCCGGCGTCGAGCTGCTGGCACCGACCGGTGCCAACGTCCACGCCGACCTTCCGATCGTCGTCCCTCAGATCCGAAGCCACCTCCGCCAGTCCGACCGCCGACTCATCATGGATGTCGGCGGCGACGAGGGAGGTGCGCGTGTGCTGGGGTCGCTTTCCGACGTGGTGCCGGTCGATGACACGGACTGCTGGCTGATCCTCAACTTTCGTCGGCCGTCGACCCCCGATCCCGATCGTGCACTCAAGATGATCCGCGAGATCGAAGCGGTCGGGAGGCTGCCGGTCGCGGGCCTGATCTCCAACACCCATCTGATGGACGAAACGACGCCCGCCATCGTGCTCGACGGGTATCGCCAGGCGATGGCAACGGCGGAGCTTGCCGAAGTTCCAGTGATCGCAGTGACAGTGACCGAAGACCTGGCCGCCGACCTGAGAAACGAGAGTATCGAGTGTCCAGTGGTTCCAATGCGCCGCATCGTGAAGCCGCCGTTCGCGCAAAGCCTCGAACGGAGGACGATCGGGCCGCTCTTCGTGGTCAACTGAGAAAGGAGCGTCCATGTCGCGGATCGTGATCAGCCCTGACCGCTGCAAGGGATGCGAGCTCTGCGTTCAGGCGTGCCCCCAACAGATTCTGGGAATGGGGAAGAAGATCAACAGCAGGGGTTACTTCTACGCCGAGATGGTGGAGCAGATGCGGTGCATCGGTTGCCGGCTGTGCTGCATCACCTGCCCCGATATGGCCATCGAGATGCAGGTCCACGGCGCGATGTATCACTACTTTGCATATTGATGGCGGTGACAACGATGATTCCCGTGCCCGTCTCCGTGCCCGAACGGATTGGTCTGGCGGATTCAATGCCCCGGGCACGGAAACGGACACGGGCACGGAAACGGGTGAGCAATCGGAGACGCGCATGACCAAGAAACTCATGAAAGGCTCGGAGGCCATCGGTGAGGCCGCGGTCCAGGCCGGGTGCAAGCTCTTCTTCGGCTATCCGATCACGCCCCAGAACGAGATACCCGAGTACATGTCGATGCGGCTCCCGCAGATCGGCGGCTCCTTCGTCCAGGCCGAGTCCGAGGTCGCGGCCTCGAACATGATCTACGGTGCCGCCGGTACGGGTGAACGGGTCATGACCTCCTCCTCATCGCCGGGTATTTCGCTCATGGCGGAGGGGATCTCCTACCTCGCCGGCTCGGAGCTGCCGGTGGTGATCGTCAATATCATGCGCGCGGGACCCGGCCTCGGCGGGATCCTCCCAAGCCAGGGCGATTACTTCCAGGCCACCAAGGGTCTCGCTCACGGCGATTTTCGGGTGCTCGTGCTGGCACCGTGGTCGATCCAGGAGGCAGCCGATCTGGTGCAGGACGCCTTTGACCTGGCCGATTACTACCGCAACCCGGTGATGGTGCTCGGCGACGGGCTGATCGGTCAGATGATGGAGCCGGTCGAGTTCCGCGAGGGCCGCGAACCGATCAAGCAGCTCGAGGAGAAGACCTGGGCCACCACCGGCTGCGATGGGAGCCGGCCACCCAACATCATCAACTCGCTCTTCCTCGACCCCGAGGTGCTCGAGCGGCACAACATCCGGCTCAAGGCGAAGTACGATCGCATGGCTGCTGACGAAGT
The DNA here is from genome assembly GCA_041560205.1 of Candidatus Sulfomarinibacter sp. GTDB lineage: Bacteria > Acidobacteriota > Thermoanaerobaculia > Thermoanaerobaculales > Sulfomarinibacteraceae > Sulfomarinibacter. Next base: position 20,524 of record JBFFBV010000019.1, on the reverse strand, counting down.
GCGTTTCGCCGAGTACGGCACGGAAGCGGACTACGACATCCTGATCGTCGCTTACGGAACGGTTGCCAGGGTCTGCACCACTGCCATCGAAGAGCTGCGCGCGACCGGAGTCGCGGTCGCGATGGTGCGTCCGATCACGCTCTTTCCCTATCCCTATGAGGCAGTTCGGGAGGCCGCGCTCAAGGCGAGCGCGGTACTGGTGGTGGAGCTGTCGTCGGGCCAGATGATCGAGGATGTCGAGCTCGCCCTGGCCCGCAGCCGCCCGATCCACTTCCTCAACCGCATGGGCGGCATGCTGGTGTCATTCGAGGAGGTCGTCGGCAAGGTCAAGGCAATCCTCGACGGCGCCTCGGAGGAGGTCCGCCATGGCTGAAACCGTCTTTGCCCGACCGAAGGCCCTTGCCGATGTCACCACTCACTATTGTCCGGGCTGCACCCACGGTGTCATCCATCGCCTGGTGGCGGAGGTGATCGACGAGCTCGGCGTGCGCGATCGCACGGTCGGCATCGCGCCGGTCGGCTGTTCGGTGCTCGCCTACAACTACTTCAACGTCGATTTCCACGAAGCCTCCCACGGTCGCGCTCCAGCGGTAGCGACCGGCATCAAACGTGCGCGTCCCGAGCTGATCGTCTTCTCCTACCAGGGGGACGGCGACCTTGCCTCGATCGGCATGGCCGAGATCATCCACTGCGCCAATCGGGGTGAGAAGGTGACGGTGGTTTTCGTCAACAATGCCATCTACGGCATGACCGGCGGCCAGATGGCGCCGACGACCATGCCCGGCCAGGTGGCCACGACCTGTCAGCTCGGACGTGACGTCGAACAGGCGGGCCACCCGATCAGAATCGCCGAGCTCATGTCGACCTTGAGGACGCCGGCCTTCGTTGCCCGTGCCACCGTCCACGACCCGCTGACCGTGATCCACGCCAAGGAAATGCTGCGGCGGGCATTCGCCTACCAGGTGGAGGGCAGGTGTTTCTCGCTGGTCGAGATCCTGTCGACCTGTCCGACCAACTGGGGCATCCCGCCTGCGGAGTCTGCGGGCTGGCTCGAAGAAAACATGCTGCCCTACTACCCGGTCGGGATCTTCAAAACGCCGGACGGGGGCAGTCGCGAACCGAAGCCGCTGGCTGACTGAGGAGAAGGGGATGCAGAACGATGTCATCATGGCGGGTTTCGGCGGACAGGGGATCCTCCTGATCGGCAAGATGCTGGCCTACGCAGGGATGCACGCCGGCAAAGAGGTGTCGTGGCTGCCTTCGTACGGACCCGAGATGCGGGGCGGAACCTGCAATTGCACGGTGGTCATCTCCGACGAACCCGTGGGCTCGCCGGTGATCCGCTCGCCTCGTGCAGTGGTGGCGATGAACCTGCCGTCGCTCGAGAAATTCGAAGCCGATATCCGTGAAGACGGCCTGCTGCTCATCAACTCCTCGTTGATCAACCGCGGTGCCGAAAGGGAAGACCTGACCGTCGTCGAAGTACCCGCCAATGAGATTGCGGGCGAGCTCGGAAACCCGCGTGGCGCCAATATGGTCGCCCTGGGAGCCTACATTGGAGCGACCGATGCAGTTGCTCTCGACGAGGTCATCGAGGTCGTCCGAGAGACCTTTGGCGCCAAACCGGCGGTGATCGACGTCAACATCGAGGCGCTGCGCAAGGGCTTCGAGCTCGGGGCCGCCGCCAGGCGCCCGGAAGCCGTCGAAGCGTGAAGCGAAGGAGGGTGAATGGCTGATACCCCGTGCTCCGATCTCAGCAAGGCCGAGGAGATCCTCGGGCAGTACCCGCACGAGGAGCCGGCGCTGATCCAGGTTCTGCAGGACGTCCACCGCGCTTACAACTACCTCCCGTGCGACGTGCTCGAGCGGGTCGCCGAGGCCCTCGAGGTCCCGCTCGCCAAGGTCTTCTCGGTCTCGACCTTCTACAAGGCCTTCTCCCTCGATCCGCAGGGCGACACGATCGTCAAGGTGTGCATGGGAACCGCCTGCCACATCCGGGGTGCGGGCCAGCTGGTGGAGGAGCTCGAACGGCAGCTCGGGGTGGGCCCTGACGAGACCACCGAGGACCTCAAGTTCACCGTCAAGACCGTCAATTGCGTCGGAGCCTGCGCGATGGCGCCGCTGGTGATCGTCGGCGAGAGGTACTTCGGGAGCGCCAAACCCGCGAGGGTTTCCAGGTACCTCGACGAGGGAGGCGCCGATGAGAATTGAATCCCGCGATCAATTCGAGACCCTCAAGGCGCAGGCGGGGGAGATCGACGCCAGCCGGAGGCAACAGGTGCTCGTGTGTTGCGGCACCGGCTGCCTCGCCTCTGGAGCCAAAGCGGTGGCGGAGACATTCGCGGACGAGATCGCGAAGCGCAGCGTTGACGCCTCGGTCGACCTCTTCGTGAAGTCGACCGGCTGCCACGGTTTCTGTGAGCGGGGACCGCTGGTGGTCCTCAACCCCCAGGGGATTCTCTACACGAAGGTCAAGCCGAAGCGGGTCGAGGAGATCGTCGAGAAGACGCTGATCGGCGGCGAGGTCATTGCGGGCCTCCTCTACAAGGAGCCGGTCTCGGGCGAACGGGTGGAGCAGTACGAGGAGGTGCCCTTCTACAAGCACCAGCTTCGAGTGGCGATGCGCAACATCGGCCGCATCGACCCGACCGACATCCTCGACGCCATCGCCCACGGCGCCTACTCGGGCGTGGCGAAGGCCCTTCACGAGATGACACCCGACGAGGTCATCGGCGAGGTCGCGACCTCCGGCCAGCGCGGTCGGGGCGGCGCCGGCTTCAACACTGCACGCAAGTGGCAATCGTGTAAGGACACACCCGGTGAGCGGCGCTTCGTCCTGTGCAACGGCGACGAGGGCGACCCCGGCGCTTTCAAGGACCGGTCGATCATGGAGGGGGACCCGCATTCCGTCCTCGAGGGCATGATCATCGGCGCCTACGCGATCGGCGCCCACGAGGGGTGGATCTATGTCCGCGACGAGTATCCCCTGGCGGTCGTCAACCTCACCATCGCCATTCGTGAAGCCCGCAAGTACGGCCTCCTCGGTGAGAACATCATGGGCTCGGGCTTCGACTTCGACATCAAGATCTCGCGCGGCGGCGGCGCCTTCGTCTGCGGGGAGTCGTCGGCCCTCATGCGCTCGCTCGAGGGCAAGACCGGCGAGCCGCGCGCCAAATACGTCCACTCGACCGAAAAAGGGCTGTTTGATCTGCCGACGGTGCTCAACAACGTCGAAACCTGGGCCGGGATCGGCGCCATCATCGAGGGTGGCGGCGCCTGGTTCGCCTCGATGGGCACCGAGCGCTCGAAGGGCACGAAGGCCTTCTCGCTGGTCGGCAAGGTCAAGAACACCGGCCTCATCGAACTGCCGATGGGCACCACCCTGCGCCACATCATCTACGACATCGGCGGAGGCATCCTCAAGGACCGTCCCTTCAAGGCCGTGCAGACGGGCGGCCCGTCTGGCGGATGCGTTCCCGAGGATTTGCTCGACCTGCCGGTCGACTACGAGGCGCTGACCGAGGCCGGGTCGATGATGGGTTCAGGCGGCATGATCGTGATGGACGATCGCACCTGCATGGTCGATGTCGCCCGCTTCTTCCTCGACTTCCTGCTCGAGGAGAGCTGCGGCAAATGCACCCCGTGCCGCGAGGGCCTGCACCAGATGGTCACCATCTACGACCGGATCATCGCCGGCGAGGGCCGCGTCGGTGACATCGAGCTCATCGATCGCCTGGCCGCCGGGATGCAGCTCGGCAGCCTCTGTGAGCTCGGCAAGTCGGCGCCCAACCCGGTGCTCTCCACTCTGAGGTATTTCCGCTCCGAGTACGAAGCCCACATTTCGAACCACGCCTGCCCGGCCGGTGTCTGCCGCGAGCTGACCGCCTTCGAGATCATCGAGGCGGCGTGCGACGGCTGCCACGCCTGCTCCAAGGCCTGCCCGGTCGACGCCATCGCCGGAGAGATCAAGGAGCTGCACGTGATCGACCACGACCTCTGCATCTCCTGCGGCGCCTGTGTCGACGTCTGTCCGACCGACGCCGTGCGGACCTTTCCCAAGCACGAGCTCGAAAAGGCGGAGGTGGTGTGATGGCGACGCTGACGATCAACGGACGCCCGGTCACGGTCGCGGACGACGCCACCATCCTCGACGCCGCCCGAGCGGCCGGTGTCGGGGTGCCGACCCTGTGCCACTTCGACGGCCTCGAAGCGTGGGGCGGATGCCGTTTGTGCGTTGTCGACATGTCCCAGGCCACCTGGGACGACGACTGGTTCAAGGTCGTCACCGCCTGCAACCACCCGGTCAAGGATGGCATGACGGTGGTCACCGATTCCGAGCGCATCATCGAAACACGGCGCGTGGTCCTCGATCTGCTGCTGGCCCGCTGCCCGGACACGCCACTCGTCCAGCAGTGGGCGCGCGAGTACGGTGTCCAGCAGAGCTCGTACGCGCCGCGCGAGGAGCCCGACGACTGCATCCTCTGCGGGCTCTGCACCAGGGTCTGCGACCACATCGGGGTATCGGCGATCTCCTCGGTCAACCGCGGCTGGGGGCGCGAGATCGCCCCGCCCTTCAACCAGCCGCCGCCCGACTGCATCGGCTGTCTGGCCTGCGCCGAGGTCTGCCCCACCGAGTGCATCCCGTATTCGACCTCGAGCGTGAAGCGGGAGATTTGGGGCAAGGACTTCGAGATGTTGCGAGACCCCCAGACCGGGGAGGCGGTGATCACGAAGGAGCAGGCCGAGCATTTCGCGGCGCGAAGCGGTGTGCCGATGAGCTACTTCGAGACATCTGATCGAAGCAAGAGGCGGGAGATGGCCCGCACATTTGCCAAGCTTTCCGTACCGGACTCAGGAGCCTGATGATGATCAAACCGATCCCGTTCCCGATCCCGATCCCGGATCCGCGACGCCCGACGGGCACAGACGCGGACACGAACTCGGACGCGGGAGAGTGAGATGAAAATGATTTTCAAGGTGTCGGTCGAGCGTTGCATCGCCTGCGGCAAGTGCGAGCTGGCGTGCGCCTTCGCCCACGGCTCGGAAGGACGGCCGTCGAAGACGCGGATCAACATCCACCGTCGGGGACCCGAGTTGGGAACACCGATCGTTTGCTTCCAATGCGACGAAGCCGCCTGCGTCGCGGTTTGCCCGACCGAAGCGTTGGTCCGCAATGCCGAAACCGGTGCCATCGACATGGAGCGGTCGCGGTGCATATCCTGCCGGATGTGCGTTGCGGGCTGTCCCTTCGGGAACATGCTGTGGGACGAGACCTACCACCGCGTCCAGAAGTGCGACCTCTGTGGCGGCGACCCGCGCTGCGTCCCCTTCTGTCCGACCGGCGCCATCGCCTGGGTGCCGATCGAGGAAGCGGTGATCCCGCCCGAACCCTTGGATCGGGAGAAGCTGGTGATTGAAGGTGGTATCTAATCGGGCACGGAGACGGGAAAATGGCTCAAGCACACGATGAGATTCGCGAGATTCTGAAGAAGGCCTACCAGATCGAGGTCGACGGCTACACCTTCTACTCGATGGCCGCTGACCGCGCGTCGAAACCAGCGGTGCAGGAGCTCTTCGACAAGCTCGCCCGCGACGAGGTCCAGCACAAGGCCTACCTGCAGTCGGTGATCAACTCCTACGAGGAGAAGGGGCTGGCGGCATTCAACATCAGCCTCCGCGACCCCGACCTCAAGGCATTTACGGGCACGATCTTCACCGAGCAGTTCACGCAGCAGGCCGAGGGCGCCGATTTCGAGCTCGGCGTGCTGTCGATCGGCATGACGCTGGAGAGCAACGCCATCAAGTACTTCGCGGGCGCGGCCGAGAACACCTCCGAGCGTGAGGTTCGCGAGTTCTACGAGTTCCTCGCCGACTGGGAGCGCCAGCACCTCGAGGCCCTGCAGGCCCTCTACAACGGTGTCCGCCAGGACTTCTGGTCCGACGGCGGCTTCGCTCCGTTTTAGCCCGCTCCACAGCGGGAAGCGCGGTGAGGCATCGGCGACACCCGCTCCTTTCCGACGCGAGTTGAGGCTTCGACGACACCGGTGCCACCCTTCGCATTGTTTGAATTCGTAGCCCCGAGTTGCCACAACGCCTCTCGGGCAAACAATGCGAAGAGTGGCACCTTGCACGACGAAGCTGGAAGCACTTACTGGATTTAGGTGTCGCCCATCAGAGACATTCCGACCTCGTGAATGGACGCTCGCTCTCAGCGCGTGATTTCCGTAGGCGGGTAGTGGGGGCTTCCGAAATTGAGGGGCGGATGACCCTCGATGGTCGAAAGCTCGGCCGCGTTCGCGGCCAGGAGGTCGAGGAACTCGTCGTCGAACTCGCACAGCGAAACCAGACCGTGGCCAGTCGGATAGCGCCGCTCGACACCGGCGTATGTGTTCAGAAACCAGATATGGAGCAGCTCGTGGTAGAGGACCTGTGCCATCGACGAGACGGCTCGCTGATAGTAGAAGGTATACGCGCAATCGGGGTTATCGGGGTATTGCCCGAAGACGAAAACCGTTTCGTCGAATAGTCCTCGGTCGTGTTGGATCTGGATGGTGACCTCGTAGACATCGGCGCCTCGCCTGGGGGGTTGGAAGGAGCCTTCAGCCAGGTCCAGGCTGGCCTCGAGCTCGTGGACAAAGCGAAGGGTAACGACCGAGGTCGGTTCTCCGCTCGAGGTGTCCGACTGGAAAAGGCTGCAGAGATCGAGGACGAGCTCGCGGGAGTGCGCCGACTCGAGAAAGCGACCCACAGTGGACCGTACGGCGTCATGGGTGCCGACCGAATTGTTGATTCGGACGAGGCGAAGCCAACAGGCCCGTGCTTCGGTCCATTCGATGTCGAGGGCTTGTGGCTGAGCCGCCGCCCCCGCAGTGGCCGGCGCATCCGCGTACTCGGCCACGCGTGCGACCGCGTAGGCACCTGCGGCAAGGACGAACAGGATGGCCATCAGGGCGCGGTCGAGGTCGAGTCTTCTCATGAGAACATCCCAAGCGATACGTCTCGGATCAAAAGCAATGTTCGTGCCGAGTCGACGACTTAGGTACCACCATTCGCATTGTTTGACTGGACGGCACCGAAATCGGCGGCGCGCATGGGCAGACAATGCGAAAGGTGGTACCTCGCCCACCGAAGCGACAAGCGCCTGCCAGGGTGCCTACCGAAGCGAAGAGCGCTGACCGGAATTGCACCTTCCGGTTACAATGCCCTTCCACTGGAGGAATGTTGCATGGACCTGAAAGACCAGTTTGAAGCGGCGCTCGAGAAGGCGAAGGGACTGCCGGATCAGAACAACGAGACCCTGCTCGAGCTCTACAGCCTCTACAAGCAAGCGACGACCGGCGACGTCGAGGGCGATCGTCCCGGCGGTTTCGATTTCCGCGGCCAGGCCAAGTTCGACGCCTGGGAGAAGAGACAAGGGATGTCGTCCGACGACGCCATGCAGGCCTACATCGAGCTGGTCGACCGGCTCGCATCCGGCTGAGGGGAAAGTATGCCGGAATCGGTGGTGGTCGACGGCCGGACCCTCGACATCGCTGGTGTCGAGGCGGTGGCTCGCGACGGCGCAGGCGCGACACTTGACGCTTCCGCTCGCGCCAGGGTGGCCGAATCGCGCGAGGTGGTCGAGAACATCCTCGCCTCCGGTGATGTCGTCTACGGCATCAACACCGGCTTCGGCAAGCTGGCCGAGGTGCTGATTTCCCCCGACCAGCTGGAACAGCTCCAGCTCAACCTGCTGCGGTCTCACGCCTGCGGCGTCGGCGAGCCTTTCCCCGAGGACGTCGTCCGGGCGATGCTCCTGCTGCGCGCCAATGTCCTTGCCACCGGCCACGCCGGGTGCCGGCCGCTGGTGGTCGAGCGGATCCTGGAGCTCCTCGAGGCCGGTGTCCATCCGGTGGTGCCGAGCCAGGGCTCGGTCGGGGCGTCGGGAGACCTCGCGCCACTCGCCCATCTCGCTCTGGTGTTGGTGGGGGAGGGTGAGGCCTGTATCGACGGACAGAAGCTGCCGGGCGGCGAGGCTCTCGTGCGAAGCGGTCTCGAGCCCTTGCACCTCGAGGCCAAGGAGGGCCTCGCGTTGATCAACGGCACCCAGGCCTCGGCCGCCGTGGGAGCGTTGGCGATCGCCGATGCGCGCCGCCTGGCCGACGCCGCCGACGTGATCTGCGCCCTGACCCTCGACGCGATGGCCGGCACCGACGCCGCATTCGACCCGGCGGTGCACGCCGCGCGCCCGCACCCCGGCCAAATGGTGAGCGCGGCACGGCTGCTCAACCTCCTGGTGGGATCCAATATTCGAGAGTCCCACCGGGAGTGCGGACGCGTCCAGGACGCCTACTCCCTGCGCTGCTCGCCCCAGGTGCATGGCGCCGCGCGTGATGCCCTCGAGCACGCCCATACGGTCGTCGAAATCGAGCTCAACTCGGCCACCGACAACCCGATGGTCTTTGCCGAGGGACGGCTGATCTCGGGCGGTAACTTTCACGGTGCGCCGATCGCGGCGGTCTTCGACTACCTGGCCGCGACCCTCACCGATCTCGCCTCGATCTCGGAGCGCCGGTTGGCGCGGATGGTCGACACGGCATTGTCGGACCTTCCCCGATTCCTCTCGCCCAACGCCGGCCTCAACTCGGGCTTCATGATGGTCCAGGTCTCCGCGGCGGCACTGGTGTCCGAGTGCAAGACCCTCGCCCACCCGGCATCGGTCGATTCAATCCCGACCTCAGCGGGCCAGGAGGACCACGTGTCCATGTCGACCTGGGCCGCCCGCAAGCTCGCGCGGGTCGTGGAGCTCAGCCAACAGGTCCTGGGTATGGAGTACCTGGCCGCCGTGCAGGCCCTCGAGTTCCAGCGCCCGCTCAGGACCTCACCGCCACTCGAAGCCGCCGCAGAACGGTTGCGCGAATCGGTGCCGCGCCTCGAGGACGACCGCTCCATGGCGGCGGACATCGAGGCGGCTTCAAGGCTCGTCCCCACCCTTGGCCCCCTCGCTGACAGTTGAAAGCGCGCGGGGACATCGACGACTCCGGTGCCACCCTTCGCATTGTCATCGGTGCGATGCTGACGGGAAAGCGAAACAGACAATGCGAAGAGTGGCACCTGACACGCCGAAGCGAGAGGCGCTTCTCAAGGTGTCGTTGCCGAAGCGGATAACGCTCCTACGAACAGCCGGTGGTGCCGCCGCACGAGTCGCACTTGAGGCAGGTGCCGTTGCGCACCAGGGTCAGCGCTCCGCATTCGGGGCAGGGATCGCCCTCGTAACCCAGGTAGCGCGCCTTCTGCGCAGCCGCCTCGGCCTCGCTCAGGGCGCTACGGCCGGTGGCGATCGGGGCCGATTCCGTGACGGAACCCCCGGCGCTTTGGCCGACCGCAATCGGCCTCACCTCGGCGACGTCATCGGGGTCGGGCGGCAACTTGTGCTGGTCGGCACCGGTGCCGACGGCGTCATGGCGTAGGTCCTCGAGCGATACCTGCGCGAGGTCGTCGCGGTCGAGATAGGTGATGGCGAGCTCGCGGAAAATGTAATCGATGACCGAGGTCGCCATCTTGATCCGGTCGTGGCCGCCGACCATGCCCGAGGGCTCGAAGCGGGTGAAGACGAAAGCGTCCACGTACTCCTCGAGGGGCACGCCGTACTGGAGGCCGAGCGACACGGCGATTGCAAAGCAGTTCATCAGCGACCGGAAGGCGGCGCCTTCACGGTGCATGTCGAGGAAGATCTCGCCGACCGAGCCGTTCTCGTACTCACCGGTGCGGATGTAGACCTTGTGTCCGCCGACCGACGCCTTCTGGGTGAAGCCGGTGCGGCGTCCGGGGAGGCGGTTGCGACGCGCCTGGTAGCGGATGACGACGCGCTCGGCCATCGACTCCGCGACCTTGGCGGCGTCGCCCGAGGCCACGGCCTCGGCCAGCGCCTCCTCCTCCTCGACGTCCATGGCGATGCTCAGCGGCTGGCTGAGCTTCGAGCCGTCGCGGTAGAGGGCCACCGCCTTGAGCATCTTCTGCCAGGCCAGGTAGTAGGCGCGCTTGATATCGTCGAGGGTTGCCTCGGCCGGCATGTTGATGGTCTTCGAGATGGCGCCCGAGATGAAGGGCTGGGCCGAGGCCATCATCAGGATGTGACCGTCGTAGCGGATCGATCTCGTGCCGCGCTTGCCGCAGCGGTTCGCGCAATCGAAGACCGCAAGATGTTTGGTCTGGAGATGCGGGGCGCCCTCGACCGTCATGGTGCCGCAGGCCCAGGTGTTGGCGGCCTCGATCTCTTCCGTGCTGAAGCCGAGGCGAGCGAGGACGTCGAGCGACCAGTCGCCGATCTCCTCGTCCGTCAAACCGAGCCCCCGGAGGCTGTCCTCGCCCACGATGTGGGGCGCGAAGGCGTTGGAGATCTCGAAGGAGGTCGGAAGCGCCTTCTCGACTTTGGCGATGACCTCGTCGGTCAAACCCTTTTCTTTCAGCGCCTTGTGATTGATCGTCGGACAGCTCTTCAAGGTCCCGTGGCCGATGGTATAGGCGACGATGTCGTCGATCTGCTTGGCGGTGTAGCCGAGGGTCGTGAGCGCCGCCGGGATGCCCTGGTTGATGATCTTGAAGAAGCCACCGCCGGCCAGCTTCTTGAACTTGACGAGCGCGAAGTCGGGCTCGATGCCAGTGGTGTCGCAATCCATCACCAGGCCGATGGTGCCGGTCGGCGCGATGACCGTGGCCTGGGCGTTGCGGAAGCCGTGCTCGGTGCCGATCTCGATCGCCCGGTTCCAGACGTCGCGAGCGGCCGCCACCAGGTCCGGCGGCGAGGTGTCCGCCGCGAGCCCCATCGGCTTGATCGTCAGGCCCTCGTACATCTCGGTCGGCGCGTCGTAGGCTGCCCGGCGATGGTTGCCGATCACCCGCAGCATGTGCTCGCGGTTTTCCTCGTAGCCGGGGAATGGGCCGAGCTCGGAGGCCATCTCGGCCGAGGTCGTGTACGACTCGCCGGTCATGATGGAGGTGATCGCCCCGCAGATCGAACGCCCCGCTTCAGAGTCGTAGGGAATGCCCATGCGCATCAGCATCGAGCCGATGTTGGCGTAGCCGAGGCCCAGGGTCCGATAGCGGTAGCTGAGCTCGGCGATGCGCCGCGAGGGGAAGGAGGCCATCAGCACCGAGATCTCGAGGACGATGGTCCACAGCCGCACGGCGTGGCGAAAGGTCTCGATGTCGAAATGTCCGTCCTCGCCGAGAAATTTGACCAGGTTGAGTGAAGCGAGGTTGCAGGCCGTGTCGTCGAGGAACATGTACTCGGAGCACGGGTTGGAGGCGTTGATGCGCCCGCTCGCCGGGCAGGTGTGCCACTCGTTGATGGTGTCGTCGAACTGGAGGCCGGGGTCCGCGCACTCCCACGCTGCGAGGGTGACGTCGTTCCACAGCTTGGCCGCCGGCACCTTCTTCGCCACCTCGCTGTCGGTACGGTTGACCAGCGTCCAGTTGCGGTTGACCTCGAGTGCCGAGAAGAAGGCGTTGGGCACGCGGACGCTGTTGTTGGCGTTCTGGCCCGAGACCGTGTAGTAGGCGTCGGAGTCCCAATCGGTCGTGTACTCCTCGACTGGATAGGTGCGAATCCCCTGTGCCGCGAGCTGCAGCACCCGCTGGATCGAACCGTCGGGGACGCCCTGTCGGCGCGCGGAAGCGATCCGGCTGCGGAGCTCCGCGTTCTCCTTGAGGTCCATGACCGGGTTCTTCGAGTCCTCGGGGAAGCACGCGTCGAGGATCTCCTGCAGCTGCCGACGCAAGAGGCGGGAACCGGCGACGATGGCCGCGACCTTGCGCTCTTCGATCGCCTTCCAGGAAACGAACTCCTCGATATCGGGGTGGTCGAGATCGAGGCACACCATCTTGGCTGCGCGGCGGGTCGTACCGCCGGATTTGATCGCGCCGGCGGCGCGGTCACCGATCTTGAGGAAGGACATCAGGCCCGAAGAGCGCCCGCCGCCCGAGAGTGGCTCGCCGGCGCCGCGCAGTCTGGAGAAGTTGGTACCGGTGCCTGAACCGTACTTGAACAGGCGCGCTTCACGCACCCACAGGTTCATGATGCCGCCGTCGTTGACGAGGTCGTCGGCGACCGACTGGATGAAGCAGGCGTGTGGCTGGGGATGCTCGTAGGCGCTCGAAGAGGTCTTGAGCTTGCCGGTTTTCGGGTCTGCGTACCAGTGGCCCTGGGCGGGGCCGGTGATGCCGTAGGCCCAGTGGAGGCCGGTGTTGAACCACTGCGGTGAGTTGGGGGCCGCGTATTGGGCGGCCAGCATGTAGCTGAGCTCGTCGTGGAAGGCCTCCGCGTCCGTGTCGGTGTCGAAGTAGCCGTGCTCCTTGCCCCAGTGCGTCCAGCAGCCGGCGAGCCGGCCGAAGACCTGGCGGGCATCCCGTTCCGGTCCGGTGAGTGGTTCGCCGCTTTCGGAGACCTCGGGGCTGCCCTCCTCGTCGACCTGCGGGACCCCCGCCTTGCGGAAGTACTTCTGGACCAACACGTCGACCGCGACCTGGGACCAGTTTTTCGGAGCTTTGACCCCGTCCATGGAAAAAACGAGGGTGCCGTCGGGGTTTCGGATCTCCGACGAGCGTTCAACGAATTCGATCGTTTCGTAGGGGTCTTTTTCGGCGCGTGTGAAGCGACGCGTGACCTTCATGTTGTGTCCTCGTCCTCCCTCGAATCCGCTTTCCGGCGAAAAGAGTCCCCCTACACCCGTTGAGAGAGCACCAGCTCGCGGAAAAAATAGGCTCGACTCCGACCACTATATCTTGGGGCCCCAACTCTTGTCAACACTATATCTTGCGGTCTTGGAGGGATTTTTTCAGGGCGGAAGTGTCTAGCGATGAGGCACTTCTGGAGACGCCCTTCGACCCATTTCCGTGGGCGGGGTTTTTCTCGATATCGAGTATGAAGAGGAGACTCGCGAGGAGCGACTTCGAGAGTTGTCACGCGACGCTCAGCTTCGGCCGCGGTGATCGATCGAGGACGGGCCTGAAGAGCGTTCGCCGCGAAGCTCAGGAGAGAAACCGCTCTCGGATTTTTGGGATGAGGTAGTCGCTGAAGCCACCGCGAAGATCGTAGTGCGGAGCCAGCCCCCAGTCGGCGCGGGCCGCCGAGTCGTCCACCTCGGCCGGCCAGCTGTCGACGATCGCCTGGCGCTTGAGATCCGGCGCGAAGCTGATCTCGGCCTCGGGGAATCCCTCGAGGACCAGCGATCGGATCTCCTCCGCCGAGGGGTTGAAGGCCGTGATGTTGTAGACGCTTTGACTGAGATCGCGACGCTTCGCCCGTGCCAGGCGGACGAGCGCGTCAACCGCGTCGGGCATCACCATGAAGGGGATGCGCGTGTCCGGTCGCACGAAGCAGGCGTAGGCATTGCCGTGGGCCGCTGCGTGGACCATCTCCGGTGCGAAGTCCGACGTGCCGCCCGAGGGCACCGTCACTGCCGAGATCAGGCCGGGGAAGCGTATGGCGCGGAAATCGACCTTGCCTGACAGGGTTTCGGCGGCGAGCTGTTTGTAGTGGTGGTCGAAGTAGCGACCCAGGTGCTCGCAGTAGAGCTTGTTGCAGCCGTACATGGTCGTCGGGTGGTTCCACTTGTGCTCCTTCACCGCCCCGGCTCGCATCTTCGTGTCGAGATCGGGCAGGCCGTAGGCCGCGATCGAGGAGGGGTAGAGAAAGGCCACGGCACGGCCGTGCGATTCACCCTGTGACTGGGCGAAGTCGAGGAGCTTGAGCGTGCCTTCGACATTGACCTGGTGTCCGGTGACGGGGGTGAACTCGGCACGAGTCGAGAGGATCGCCGCGAGGTGGTAGATCGTCTCCACCTCGTACTCCGAGAGGATCCGTTCGAGCAGGTGGGTTTCGAGGATCGAACCCTGGTACTCGTGCTCGATCCGCTTCGCGAGGTCCCGATCGAGCGGCTTGAGGTCGATGGTGATGATCGCGGTGTCGCCTTCGGCGGTGAGGCGCTCGATCAGGCCGTGTCCGATCTCGCCGCCCGCGCCGGTGATCAGGGTGACGTGCTTGCGCATGCTTCGCTCCTCCGTGGGCCAGAGTCGTCCACGCGCCGATTGCTGTCAAGAGTGCGGCTCGCTTCGACGACAGCCCGGAGAGCGCTTCCCGCATCGGTGCGCAAGGTACCACCTTCACATTTGTTGGACGGTCAGGCGGTGAAGAAACGACAGGTGTAGACGGTGCAACAAATGTGAAGGTGGTACCTGTGTCGTCGAAGCCCCGTCGCGCGTCCCATTGGCGGGATGCCGGGCTGCCCCGTTCAAACGGCCTGCACCATCGAAGCATCGAATAGAACGGACACGGAGACGGACACGGAGACGGACACGGGACTCCCGAACTTCTCACGCCCGATTTACGTACTTGGTGGCAGAGTCAGACGACTCGCGGAGGTCGGAATGGCAAAAGTACTCAGATTGCTCATCGTTGTGGTGATCGTGGCGGGTGCGGCGGGCGCAATCTACGCCTGGGTGGGCTCGCGCGGTACCGATGAAAATGGCAATACGCTGGTCGAGGCCGAGATCGGCTCGATCACCGAGAAGGCGCTGGCTGTGGGCCAGATCGAGCCCCGCGAGCGCTTTCAGATCAAGTCGAAGATCTCCGGCATCGTTGCGCGCACCTTTGTCGAGGTCGGTGACGAGGTGCAGGCAGGCGACGCGCTCTTCGAGATCGCACCCGATCCGACTCCGCAGGAGCTTCTCAACGTAGACCACCGCGTCCGTTCCTCGGAGGCCAGCTTCCTCAAGGCCAAGGCGGACTACGAGCGGGGCGAGGAGCTGCACGAGGAGGGCCTGACGTCCAAGGGTGATCTCGACGCCCTGCGCGAGAGCTTCGAGCTCGCGCGGATCGCCCGTCAACAGGCGGCGGACAACCGTGATCTGACGCGCAGCGGTCGGGTCAGCGGCGGCGACACCGAGGTCGAGACGATCATTCGAACGACCGCCAGCGGCACGGTCCTCTCGCGGGCGGTCAACGTCGGCGATCCGGTGGTTCCGCTCACCTCATACCAGCCGGGCACCGAGCTCGCAGCGGTCGCCGACATGAGCGACCTGATCTTCAAGGGCACCGTCGACGAGATCGACGTCGGCAAGATCTCGGTCGGGATGCCGTGCCGAATCAAGGTCGGCGCCCTGCCGGACGAAGTTGTCACCGGTCTTCTGTCGCGCATCGCCCCCCAGGCGCAGAAGAGCGAGGGCGCGACCCTCTTCGACGTCGAGATCGAGCTCGATCCGGAGCAAAGGGTGACCCTCCGCGCCGGCTACTCGGCCAACGCCGACGTCGTGATCCGCGAGAAGACCGACATCGTGCTGATTCCCGAGCGCCTGGTCCTCTTCGAGGATGACGCGACCTTTGTCGAAATTCCGGGCGTGGGTCCCGATGCCGAGCCGCAGAAGATCGTGGTCGAGCTTGGCCTTTCGGACGGTCTCAATGTCGAGATCGTTTCCGGTGTTGCCGCTGGCGACCAGGTCGTGCAGCGTCCGCCGCGCGAGATCTCATGATGATTTTTGAATTCTCAATGATGAATTTTGAATTTCCGCCCGCCCCCCCGGCGGATTGTGAAGATACGTGGCGGTCAATTCAGAATTCAGAATTCAGAATTCAAAATCCGGGCGGAAAGGTCCGGGCGTGACGGGTTTCGGTTCCTTCTTCCGCCAGCTGGCCCGCGATCTGTGGAGCCAGAAGCTGCGAACCTTCCTCACCACCTTCGGCATCATCTGGGGGACGGTGGCGGTGAGCCTCCTGCTCGCCTTCGGCCACGGACTCCACCGCCAGATGATCAAGAGCACCGCGGGTCTCGGCGACCGCATCGTCATTGCATGGCCCATGCGGACGTCCATGACCTTCGAGGGCCTCGGCAAGGGACGGCGCATGCGAATGATGGAGGAGGACATTCACTACCTGCAGGCCCAGGTCGAGCTCATCGACGGCATCTCGAGCGAGTACTCGGACGGCCTCATCGCCCGCTATGGCGATCGGCAGCGTTCAGTCTCCGTCTCCGGAGTCTCGCCTTCGTACGGCCGCATGCGCAACATGATTCCCGCCATCGGCGGTCGGTTCATCAACGATCTCGACGTCGCGCAGCGGCGGCGCGTGGTCTTCGTCGGCAACCGCTTGGCGGAGGATCTCTTCGGGACCCAGGAGGCAGTCGGTGAGACAGTCATGCTTCACGGTTCCCCTTTCCTGGTTGTCGGGGTCCTCGTGCCCAAGGACCAGGATTCCTCATACTCGGGTCGCGACCACTCGAAGATGATTGTCCCCGAGTCGACCTTCCGAGCCCTCACGGGTCAGAAGTACGTCGACAACTTCATCTACAAGGCGCCATCACCCGAGTTCAACAAGACCCTCAACGAGCAGGTCCGCCACGCCCTCTCGAAGCGCCTCCACTTCGACCCTGACGACGACCAGGCGGTTCAGCTTTGGGACACCTCGGACATGTTCGTTTTCATGGACGCCTTCATGCTCGGTTTCCAGATCTTCCTCGGCATCATGGGGGTGCTGACCCTGGTGGTCGGCGGCATCGGCGTCTCCAACATCATGAACGTGGTCGTCGAGGAGCGGACCCGCGAGATCGGCATCAAGATGGCGCTCGGTGCGAGAAGTCGGTCGATACTGACCCAGTTCATGCTCCAGACCATGATCTTGACCGCGATCGGCGGGGGCATCGGTCTCGGCATTTCCTTCGCCATCTGCTCGGCCTTTCCGGTCAACCTCGAGGAGTACGTCGGGCTGCCGACCCTGTCGCCGGGCTTGGCGATCCTGACCGCCTCGATCCTCGGTTTGGTCGGCGTTGTTGCGGGTTACTTCCCTGCCCGTGATGCATCACGACTCGACCCGGTCGTGGCGATGAAGCTGTGAGGGCGCGATGAGGATTCACGATTGGCGTGTCGTCACGCAGCTGTTCTGGAAGGCCTCGTCCCTCCAGCGCAAACGCGCGTCCTTGACCGTCGCCGCCATCGCCTGGGGGACCGTGGCCATCGTCATGCTGCTGTCTTTCGGCGAGGGGCTCAAGATCCAGCTCATGAAAGGCCGTCGCGGGATGGGCGAGAACATCGCGGTCTGGTGGCCGGACGAGACCTCGAAGGTCTGGCAAGGTCTGCCGGAGGGCCGCCCGATCCGGCCTCGCATGGACGACATCGAGTACCTGCGAGGCCGCATGACCGCGGCTTCCGGTGTCATCGGTGAGATGACGAGCTGGTCCTCTTCGATGACCTACGGGCAGACGACGATCACCGGCCGGGTCACCGGTGCCCACTGGGAGTACGGCGAGATCAGGCACCACTTCCCCAGTGCGGGCGGCCGCTTTATCAACGCCAACGACGAGCGCGACAAGCGACGGGTGATCTTCCTCGGTGATGCGCTTGCCGAGGACATCTTCGGTGACGTCGAGCCGGTAGGAAAGACGATGTTTTTGGACCGCGTGCCGTACCTGGTCGTCGGAGTTCTCCAGCACAAGATGCAGATGGGGACCTACAAGGGGCCCGACGAGAACGGCGCAATCATCCCCATCACGACCTTCGCCGCGCAGTACGGGCGCCAGCGGCTCACCAACATCGTTTTCAAGGCGAGGTCTCCCGAGGACATGCCGCTGGCCCGGCAGCAGTTCAACGAGTCGCTGGCGGCCAAGTACCGCTTCGACCCGACCGACGAGCAGGTGACCGGGCTGTGGGACACCGTCGAGGGCGCTCGAGTGATGTCCAATATCATGATCGGTCTCCAAACCTTCCTCGGCATCATCGGCGCCCTCACCCTGCTCATCGGTGGCATCGGGGTGGCCAACATCATGTACGCGGTCGTCAAGGAGAAGACGCGCGAGATCGGTGTGCAGATGGCGCTGGGCGCCCGCCGCGGTTGGGTGACCGGGCCGTTCGTGCTGCAGGGACTTTCCTACACATTGGTCGGCGGGGCCATGGGACTGGCGATCGCCGTCATGCTCATCCTCCTCCTCGGGCTCATCCCGGTGGAGGGCAACCAGGCGCTGGAGTTCCTCGGTAAACCGACGCTCTCGTGGCAGATCGCGATCGCCACGGCCGCGGTGCTGGGCGGCATCGGCATTCTTGCGGGCTATTTCCCGGCACGGCGCGCGGCGACCGTCGATCCGGCGGAGACGTTGAGATATGAGTGACAGCTTCAAAATGCGGGGTGAGAGATCCG
Organism: Candidatus Sulfomarinibacter sp.; assembly: GCA_041560205.1. GTDB lineage: Bacteria > Acidobacteriota > Thermoanaerobaculia > Thermoanaerobaculales > Sulfomarinibacteraceae > Sulfomarinibacter. The sequence continues at coordinate 2,364 of JBFFBV010000019.1, read as the reverse complement.
GCGTCCCCGCCCGCCCACGCATCGGGCACGGGCACGGAAATGGGCACGGGCACGGGAGAACACCATGAACTGGCCATTGAGGAAGAAGAAGAACGGTTCCGCAGAGTCGAACGGACACATCATCGACATGCGGGAGATCACCAAGGTCTACGACACCGGCAAGGTCCAGGTGGAGGCCCTGCGCGGCATCGATTTCAAGGTGAATAAGGGCGAGTTCGTGGCCGTCGTCGGACCCTCCGGATCGGGCAAGTCGACCCTGCTCAACCTCCTCGGCTGCCTCGACACGCCGTCGGACGGCGAGTATCGCTTGAGCGGTGAGGCGGTCGCCGGTCTGGACCGCGATCAGCTCGCCGACGTCCGCAACCGCCGGGTCGGTTTCGTGTTCCAGAACTTCAATCTGCTGCCACAGCTCTCGGCCCTCGAAAACGTCGAGATGCCGATGCTCTTCGGCGGGATCGGTCGCAAGGAGCGTCGGCGCCGGGCGAAACAACGATTGGACGAGGTCGGTCTCGCCGATCGCGTCGAGCACAGGCCGACCGAGCTCTCCGGGGGCCAGATGCAGCGCGTGGCCATCGCCCGCGCCCTCGCCATGGAACCCGACATCGTGCTGGCGGACGAGCCCACGGGCAATCTCGACACTGGATCGGGTTCTGACGTGATGGGCGCGCTCCAGGAGCTCTGGCAGGGGGGCGCCACGCTGGTGGTCGTGACCCACGACAAGGCCCTCGCCCAGCGGGCCAACCGCGTGATCGAGATCCGCGACGGCGAGGTCGTCGACGACCACCTCAACGGCGGAGCGTCGAATTTGCGGTAGCTCCCGCCCACCCTCCCGGGTGCATCTTGTATCGCTGCCGGGAGCGGGTGCAATCGACGATTCGGCGCGTGAGTCTGCTTCTCGATCGTATTCGGGGTACAATAGGCTGTGAGGTATCGAGAATGTTTGAAGACGAACTCACACCCACTCGGCGCCAGTTCCCCAGGATTCCTGCCGAAGACGTCGTGCTCATCCACCGCATCGGCCCAGCGGAGCATGAAGAGCAGACGACCGCGAGGCAGATCGGCCTCGGCGGTCTCATGATCTCGAGCGTCGAGTCACTCGGTGTGGACTCCTACCTGCGGCTCAAGCTCACCATCGATGCCGAGGAGGTCGAGGCCACCGGCAGGGTCGTGTGGGAGAAGCCCGCCGAAGACGGATCCTTCGACGTCGGCGTCGCTTTCATCTCGATCGACGCCGCCCACTCGGACACGATCATGGCGAAGTTGGTCGCGGCGGGAGCCAGCTGAAGCCCGAACCTCGCGCCCGGATACAGGCTTCACCCACCCCACCGCTCACCCGGATACACGATGCAGGGCCACCCTCCTATCCGTAGTGGATTGACGCTGTCGATCCATCCTGCATCCTGCATCGAACATTCAGCATCCGAGTCCAATTGAATCTCGGTGGTAGAATCCGGCTTCGTGGATGCACGCTCGAGCACATATCTGCGCTGTTGTCTCGTGGAGCGTGGGAGAGCTGCGGTCGCGCTGACCATCGGGCTCGCGAGTATCGTGCTTTTTCCTGCATCCTGCGCCGGTCCGGAGTCCGACTTTGAACCGGCTTTGGGCGAAAGCGCGACGGATCTCAGTTTCCCCGGCGCACCGATCATCCTGATCTCGGTCGACACCCTGCGATCCGACCATCTGCCCGCCTACGGTTACCGGGGTGTGGAGACGCCAAACATCGATGGCCTTCGCAGCGACTCCGTGCTCTTTGAGCGAGCGTACGCGCACTCTCCCCTGACCCTGCCGTCTCACGTATCGATGCTCACCGGAACGCTGCCCGCCGAACACGGAGTGCGAAACAACCTCGGCTTTGTCTTTGATCGCGCCCGTCATCCAACGATCCCGTCGGTGTTGCAGAAGCAGGGGTACGCAACAGGGGCCGCCGTCTCGGCCTATGTCTTGAGATCCTCCACGGGTCTCGGAGCGGTATTCGACTATTACGACGATGCGGTGTCGCTCCGTGGACTGGCGTCGACCGGCTCGATGCAGCGGAGCGGCGACCACACGGTCGAGGTCGCGGAACGGTGGATCGGCGAACGCGCCGACGTCCCGTTCTTCTTCTTCCTGCACCTCTTCGAACCCCACACGCCCTACGATCCGCCGGAGCCGTTTCGAAGCCGCTACCCACTGGCCTATGACGGAGAGATTGCGACCGCCGACGCCATGCTCGGCGATTTCCTGGGATTTTTGAAGACCCGAAGCATCTACGACCGCGCGGTCATCGTCTTCCTCTCGGATCACGGCGAAGGCCTGTCCGACCACGGCGAGGCGGAGCACGGAATCTTCCTGTACCGAGAAGCGATCCAGGTCCCCCTGTTGATC
>JBFFBV010000018.1:0-57468 GCA_041560205.1 Candidatus Sulfomarinibacter sp. | reverse complement strand
GGCAGCGGCGCTGATCACTTCGTTGGTCCCGAGCTCGAGCGTGCCCTCGATCCGCAGCTGGACCACCGCATTTTCGGCGAGACTCGAGAACTCTGCGCGAAGTCGCCCCTCGAGTTCGACTGCCGTGAGCCCCGAAACATCAACCGAGAACGCCAGCATCGGCCGTGCCGGCAACGAGATGAAATCGTAGCCGGTAAGCCTGCCACCGTGTTCAGAGTCCGCCTCCAGTTGCAGCATCAGGAATCCCTTGGCCTCCTCGTGCTCCGCCAGGCTGGTTCGCTCGACCGAACCCGGATAGAGGACTGGAGCGAGGAGCTGACGACCCGTCAGATCGTGCGTCAGCACCTGACATCGATGGATGTGGCCGCTCAGCACAGCGGCCAGACCCAGCGGTATGTCGCGACCGATGAGGATGTCGCGTCCCGATCGGAAGGTGTAGCCCTTGACCCGCGCACCTTCGATCGTTTGGTGGATGCAGAGGAGCCGGATGTCCGCCTCGGCTTCGAGTACGCCACTCTCGGTGACGAGGCTCCGGAATCGATCCCGGATGAGGTCTCGATCACATGGAAAGCCACCGATCGCGACGCGGGTCCCCGCAAGCTCGAACTCGAAGGTCCGGGGCCTGTCCAGGATGTGCAGGTGTTCGTGGCTCGCGAGCATCGGGTACGGTAAGGCCGACCGTTCGTGGTTGCCGGGCACGAGCACCACCGGCGTGCCGTTGTCGGCAACCTCGAACAGCGGCTCGAGAGCCTGGGTGACCAGCCACGCCGGCACCTTGCTTCGATAGAGCAGGTCGCCGCCATGCACCACGAGATCAACCTCGCCGCGCAGCGCTGGCTCGAGAGCGAGACGGGTGTTGGCAAAGAAATCGGGACCCCGCCCCCTCCTCTCCACCCGCGGCCTTGCCGGCAGGTCGAATCCGAGATGGGTGTCGGCCAACAGCAGCACCTTGATCATCGCCGTAGCCTCCGCCCCGTGCCCGTCTTCGTTGCCGTCTCCGTGCCCGGATTCTCCGTCGAATTGCCTCAGCCGATCACGAAGTCGCCGCCGCCGTCGTCGTCACCGTGCACGCAGCCATGCACGCGATCATCGCCGCCTGCTGCGCCTCGATGATGGCCTGGACCGCGTGCAGGTTCGCCGCGGCGCTGGCGTCGTCGAGATCTCGGAGCCGTTCCGCTTCTTCGGCGAGGACAACCCCCGCGGCGATCGAAAAGGCGATGTCCGCCACCGGTTTCGGCTTGACCGCTCGCAGCCGGTCGCGATACTCGACGACCCTTGGCACGACCTCGTCGACGTGGCCGCCGCTCAGCACGAGCATCGCCACCTCGTCGTACTGGCCCTGCCACACACGCTGCTTCGCCGCTTTGAGCGCCTTGGCGGTGCGCTCGAAGCGCTGTACGGCCTCTCGCGGGCCCTGATCCGAGAACGCGAGAAGATGGGAGGCGAGCTGGAGCTGTTCGCCGCTCGCGAACTTCGCCGTGCGCAGGAGCTGATAGATCTCCTCGACCTCGATCGCAATCTGCTCGACGCTGATATCTCGGGTGGCGTGCATGGCCGCCATCGGATAGTCGTCAGTCCCCGTCAGGAACCAGTGGTCCTCATTCCAGCGATCGATGATCGCCTTGACTCTGGCGACGGCGTCGCGAGAAGGCGAACCACCGTCTGCATCCAGGACCAGGAGCAATGCTGCCAGGAGAGGTCTCGCCCCGCTGCGGCTGAGCTTGAACTCCTTGAAGGCGGCGATCGTTTCCTTGGTTCGATGGACCGTGGCAACTGGATCGAGTCCCCGCCGGATCAGGATTGCTGCCACGGCGTGCCGCATGGCGGAGCTGAGCGGAGAAAAGCCGCCCGCCTCGTCAGCCAGGGCCTTCGCCGTTGCTTCCAGTTCGGCACCGGGATCATCCACCTCGCTGGCCGCAAGGGTGAGGGCCGCAAAGCGAAGGATGCTGACACCGGTGCTCCAGCGTTTGCGGCGTCTGAGCCCCTCGAAAACCTCCAGGTACCTTTCAACAGGATCCATCGCGTCCTCCTCGAAAGAAAACTACGCCCCAAAAATGAGTCCATTCCTTCCCGACACCGCCAAACCGATCAGGTATGGTACGCCACGAGGGTACATGACCTATAACTTCGACCCCGACCGCTGGCTCGAAGCCAACCGCGCAGCCCTCGAGGCCCGGAGGGATCGGGGCGAGATCGATTCCAGCGAGCTCGAAGCCGGGCTTCGCGAGCTCGATCGCCGCTACGAGGAGATGGTATCCCGCCTCGATGGGACCTACGATATCCCGAGCGGCCGATCGGACGAGGCCGAATAGAAGCCGACCGGTTCATGTTCACCCCCTGAGGGACATGAGGTTTTGAGCCGAGAAACGCGCTTAGGGCTGCTGTACGCGAGCGGGGCGTTCCTCCTGTGGGGCGCAGTCCCGGTCTACTGGAAAACGCTGCAGCATGTGCCTGCGCTCGAGATCCTGGCCCACCGCGTCGTCTGGGGCCTCGTCTTCGTCGCCGTCTGGATGACGATCCGAGGACGGTGGCAGGACTTCCGGGCCGTTTTCGGTCGCCCGCGAACGGTGGCGGCGCTGCTCGCGTCGACGGTCTTCATCGCCACGAACTGGGGCCTGTTCGTCTATGCCGTCGTCACCGATCGGGTGCTCGCCACCTCGCTCGGCTACTACATCAACCCGCTGGTCAACGTGCTCCTCGGTCTCGTCGTGCTCGGAGAAAGGCTCAACCGAAGGCAGTGGTTTGCCGTCGCGCTGGCAGCGTTCGCGGTGTTCCTCCTGACAGTCCGGGCCGGGGAGCTGCCGTGGATCTCGCTCGTGCTCCCCGTTTCCTTCGGCTTCTACTCCCTGCTCCGCAAGACAGTCCACGCCGACGCCGTGGTCGGATTGACATTCGAGACCGCCGCCCTCGCGCCTCTCGCGGTGGGCCTGCTGCTCCGCCAGGAGCACCTCGGGGTCGGCGCGCTCGGACACCGAGGATTGACCATGGATCTCTTGTTGGTCGCCGCCGGCTTGGTGACCGCGGTGCCGCTGATCCTCTTCACCCTCGGCGTCCGGCGGATCCCCCTGTCGACCGCGGGGCTTCTCCAATACATCGCCCCGACCTGCACCTTTCTGCTCGCCGTCCTGCTCTACGGCGAGCCGTTCACCCCAGCCCACGCCCTCAGCTTCGGTCTCATCTGGACGGCTCTCGTCATCTACAGTCTCGATCTCCGGGCCAGACTGCGCGCTTCACACGGACTCGAGACGGTCGAGTCCGCGGCCGTTCCCCCGCTCGAGGACTGACAAATTCGATTCGCGACCTATATTGGGAGTAGATAGCGGTGCGCCGACAACTGAAGGGAGGCGGCATGAGCTCGACCGAAGAAATGTTCGAAGTCTTTTGCCCGCGGTGCGGCGAATCCTACGCCCACTGGCAAGGTCCCGCGATGGAATCGGCGACATCCCCGACATGTCCCCACTGCGGACACGACCCGGCCACCGACCGGCTCATCCACGAGGAGGGCATCTGGTCCCTCAGCGCCGACGAAGAAGAACCGGCGGAGCGCTGACCCGTCCTGTTCGATGACCGCCAGAATCACAGCCCCTTCACCTCGAACGAGGGCCGCGCGACCTCTCCCGGGGAATGCTGTATTATCTAGACAGATTCTCAATATTAGGTTGACGCGATCGGCGGGGTGTCCCGCCGTGAAGAGACGGGGGCATGACCAGTACCTTTCAAGCCGTACGGCTGTGCGCGACGATCCTCGTAGTGAATCTGTCGCTTCCGCTCGTGACGAGTGCACAGCAGGCGGTGCCGACGCCGCCTCCTGCGCGCATCGCAGTCTCCCCCACCGCGACGCCGACGCCGATTCCACCGGGAAACATCCGAGTCGAGGTGACACTCCTGCGCCGAGGCCAGGACGTGCCGGGCGACGACTCGGTCGCGTGGCTGGACGACATGAGGGCGACCTCGGCCAACGGAGAACGGCTCAAGATCGCCCAACGCAAGAAACAGTTCGAACCGCGGGTGTCGATCGTATCGACCGGATCGACGGTCGATTTCCCGAACTACGACCGCGTCTTCCACAATGTCTTCAGTCTGTCGACGCCGAAGTCCTTCGATCTCGGGCTCTACCGAAAGGGCAAGTCGAAGTCGGTGCGTTTCGACAACCCCGGGCTCGTCCAGGTCTACTGCAATATCCATCCCCACATGGCGGCCTATTTGATGGTGGTGGATTCGGCGCGCCACTCCGCCGCCGACGCGGAGGGCGTCATCACACTTCGCGGCATACCGCCCGGTCGTCAGATGGTCCAGGGCTGGAACTCGCGGGGTGGGATGTGGACGCGCGACGTCACAGTCCGGCCAGGACGAACAACGCCGGTTTCCGTCAGGCTCGATATTTCGAGCTGGCGTGAGGTCCCCCACCTCAACAAACACGGAAAGGAGTACCCGCCACCGGATGACGACGATTTCAGATACTGAAGGAGTTCACGAACTGAGCGAGGACCAGATCCAAACCGTCGCCATGGGCGACGGCGAGACCATTGCGCAGGCGGCTCGGCAGCGCGCGAGAGCCGGCCCGGGACTGGCCGTTCAGTTCTTCTTGCTGGCGGCCGGGTTGCTCGTGGTGACCCTCGGTCTGACGGTTGCTGTGGCGGCGTGGCGCGCCGACCGCGTCGCCGAAAAAACCATCCGCGAGGATCTCGCCCGCGTGCCGGATGTCTATACCGGATACACGTCGGCGAGAGCTTCCGGCGCCCTCGAGCAGGTCCGGTCCCTGGCGCAGGAGCCCGGGACCATGGCCATCTTCGCTGAAGAGGTCGATCTCGCCACCCGCCTCAGCTTCGCCATGGAGGACGCCCCCAACATGGTCAGCGGCGGCAGCACCTTCTTTCTCTTCGACCGCTACAGCCGGGTGATCGCCCGCAGCGACCGGCCCGACGGCCGCGGCATCGGCCAGCCCTTTGCCGCCGTCGGTTGGGTGGCCTCGGTGCTCGACACCTGGCAGGGTACGACCGCCTTCATCCGCGAGCGGGACTCGTTGGCGATCGTCGCCGCCGCGCCGGTGATCACCGGCGAAGGCGACGGCGCCCGCCTCGAAGGGGTTCTGGCGGTCACCTTCCCCTTTGGAATCAACGCGCTCGACCAGCTCAGGTCCCTGACCCGTGGCGAAGTCGCGGTGGTTCTGGACATGGCGAAACGCGATCAGCCGCCGGAGCCCGCGGCCGGCGGCGCCACCAACGGAATCGACGGAGAGGCTTTGACTGACGCGCTATTCGCCAGCCCCGAAACCACCGACGAGCTCTTCGCCAGGCGTGGAACACTCGGTCCGCTCACGATCGAAGTTGCAGGCAACGCCGTCGAGGCGCTCGCAGTTCCCGTTCAGAACTTCGACGGTGTGGCCCTCGCCGCGATCGTGGTGGCCCGGTCGCGAGCCGACGAGATGGCCTCGTTCTATGCGATCCGCCGAGGTCTGGTGATTGCGGGTGCGATCATGCTGCTGCTCTCCCTCCCCGTCTCGTTCCTGCTCGGAAAGCGCATCGCGGGCCCGCTGCGCCAACTGGCCGCCGGAGCCGAAGCCATTCGCGAGGGCGAGCTCGAGGTCGATCTCCCCTCCGGGGGCGGCGGTGAAGTCGGGGTCCTGGCCGGCGCCTTCGCGTCAATGGTCAAAGAGCTCAGGGAAAAGGAAGCGCTCGAGCAGCTGCTGGTCGATCTCCGGGCGCAGAGCGGCGACACCGGTGGCGCGACGGTCGGCGCCTCGCCGGGTCCCGACATGGGCGCCGATCTCCGTCTCCCGGGTGCCGGAGAGGTTTTCGGCGGGCGCTACAAGATCCGCGCCGAGCTGGGTCGCGGTGGGATGGGAGTGGTCTTTCGGGCCTCCGATCTCGAGCTCGAGGAGGATGTCGCTCTCAAGGTCCTCAAACCGGGCGCCTTCGAAAACGCCACCGACGGCCTCGCCAAGCTCAAGCGGGAAATCCGGTTTGCACGCCGCATCTCGCACAGCAACGTCATCCGCGTCCACGACCTGGTCGAGGCGGGCGGGATGCGCTGCCTGTCGATGGAGTTCATCCCTGGAACGACCTTGCTGCAGCTGTTGAAGCAGCACGGCAGACTTGCCCTCGCACCTGGCCTGCAGGTGGCCAAACAGCTGTGCCGCGGACTCGCGGCGGTGCACGCCGAGGGCATCGTCCACCGCGATCTCAAGCCGCAGAACATCATGGTCCTCCCGAACGGCGTCGTGAAGCTGATGGACTTCGGAATCTCCCGTGGTCAGCGAACGGGCGGTGAAGGTGACGCGGCGGCTGTCGAGGGCACGCCCGCCTACATGAGTCCGGAGCAGTGCCGGGGAGAGACCCTCAACCATCTCAGCGACGTCTACAGCCTCGGCATCGTGCTGTGGGAGATGTTCGCCGGCAAAATGCCGTTCACCGGTTCGACCGTCAGCGCGATGATCAAGCACCAGCTCCACACCGAGGCGCCGCCCCTGCGGACGGTGCGGCCCGACGCGCCGGTGAATCTCGAGCAGCTCATCATGAGCTGCATGGCGAAAGACCAGCGGCAACGGCCACCGTCGACCAACGCGGTCTATCAGAGCCTGCGAGAGGTCCTCGTCACCCAGTGGTAATTCGACCTCGGACAACATTCGGTTGACGAGCCGCAAGGCGGCGACAGGTCTCAGCGCGCAAGGGCGGGACATATCCCGCCCCTCCATATTCTCCTCTGGAAGCGGGTCCTGAGGGACCCGTCACCTCACAGCCTCCGAAGGAGGCCACAGATGGTTGGCCTGGGGCCTCAGCCCCAGTTCCACGGGCGTTCATCCCGCGGGCCCCTGGAAGGGGCGACAAATTGCAGGCCAGGAATGTCAACTCCAGGAACGCCCGATCGTTGTCACCAAAAAACCCGAAGGGTCACCAACCACTCGTTGGGATTGAGCGAACCGCCGGCAGCGAGTTCGGCCTCGTTATAGCTGTACTCGACCGTGAGGTCCGCGGTGCGGACGATCCCGAAGCGCAGACCAACGTCGAGCTTCTGCCAGTCCCACATCATCGACGGCGTGATGAATGGGCCCCACACCCAGAAGTCGTTCTCGATCGAGGAATAGCGAATGGCCGGCCGAATCCAGTTGAGGACCGGCTCGTCCCAGGCCGCAAAGAGCGGCGCCACCGGGAGGTGGAGGGCGGTTTCGATCTCGAATCCCTGCCGCTCCAACGAGGCGATGTCCTGCTTGACGAACTGGGCGAAGCCCACCCACCGGTTCACGCGCCACTCGAGATTGAGCCCCGCCTCCCACTTCTCGTCGCCCTCGAACGGTAGGGGCAAACCGGCGCCCCTGAGCAGCTCGATGTCGCCTTGGTAATAGGTGCCCTCGATCTCGGGCGCGGCGTCGGAATCCTCGAGCGTGCGGCCGTAGTACCAGACCATGGCGTCGATCGAAGATTTCCCGTCGTCTCTGGCCCAGCGGTAGCCGAGCCCTCCACCGATCTCGGTCTCGCCATCGAGGCTCCAGTTCGGCGGTCGTGCGTCGTAGAGAATCGGGAAACCGGAGTTGAATTTCGGATTCACACTCCCCGGCACGCGCTCGGGGGTCCCGTTGTCCCCCGCCAGCGCGTTGACGTCCCGCATGAAGAGCGGTGCGCCGACACCGTACTGCGCGCGGAGGTAGAAGCTCCTTCCCAGATTCAGCCCGAGCTGCACCTGCGGGATCTCGAAGCGGTTGACCGCCGTGCCCCAGAGACCGTAGCTCTCGAGGTGACGGACCGTCTGTTTGGCGAAGCGCGGCGCCTTCCCGGCCAGGACGTAGCCGCCCCACGGCTGCAGCGGACGGTGGCGCCGGTCTTCGGCGCCGTACCTGATCCAGTACTCGCGGACGAAGACGTCCTTGTCGATCGAGGTCGGGTTCCGGTTGTAGAAATCGATCGCATGAATTAGAACCAGCGCCGTCCACTTGTCGGAAAAGGTGATATCGAAGCCGAGCTCGACATCAGAGGCCTCGTAATGTGAACCGGGATCGACGGTTCGCAGATAGACCGCGTCATCCCCCTCCTCCCAGAACTCGGGTGGAAAGGGGACGTTGAGCTTGAACTCCTCGAAGGACGAGCTCCTGAAATTGAAGTTGACCTCACCGAAGAACCTGATCCCCGGTTCGTCAGCGCGTGCCGCGCCGGGTGTCGACGCGAGGGTGGCCACTGCGCAAAGCGTCCACGCCACCACGCCGCGCACCGACCACCAGGAAGCCCCACCACCAGCCATGATTTCACCTCGTTGTTTCGATTCCGTTGCAGGGCATCTTATGCTGAGACTGCGTCGCAGTCAATATTGGTACGGCCGCAGAACCGGGCCACGCAGGGACGGGCCGGCTTCTTCCCGGATGGGTTACATTCATCTCGATGAAGCGATCGCAGACTTCCAGCCACGCCCTCTCGATCGCCCACCTCTCGGACCTCCACCTGACGGCAACCGAGGACGGCCGCAGGAAGGAGGACCGGGCGCACCGCATGAACGCCAATTTGCGTCGGCTCCTGCGACACCCGCCGATTCGGGAGGCGGATCTCGTGCTCGTGACGGGTGACGTCAGTGACCGAGGCGAGCTCGCCGCCTGGAACGCGTTGTGGACGACGGTCCGGGAAGCCGGGCTCCATCTCGGGAAGGTTTTGGTGCTCCCGGGAAACCACGACGCAGCCTGTCTCGGTCTCCGCCGGACCCGCCCCAAGGCGGAGGACCTCGCCATCGTCCGTGCGGGGCTCGAAAAGGGACGCCAACGCAGGCGCCTGCCCTACCTTCGCCTCTTCGGCGACGGACAGATCGGCGTCTTCGCCGTCGACAGTGTCAACGCCGGCAACTTCAACCTCATCGACAACGCCATTGGACGCATCGGCTACCACCAGCTGATCCAGCTCGGACAGCTGTTGAGAGAGAACTCCGAGGTCCCCTGCAAGCTCATCGCCCTCCACCACTCACCCAACATTCCCCATTCGGCGACGTCCAAACGACGGGGCGAGAAGCCGAAACCCTTCTGGCAACGGGCCGCCCTCCAGCTCGACCGCGTCGACAGGGTCGGCCTGCGCCTGCTGGCGCGGACCTTCGAGGTCAAGGCCATCCTCCACGGCCACACGCATGACAACCTCGACCGAAGGGTCGGCGGCGTGCGCATCATCGGCACCCGGGACTCCACGGTGCCGCAGAAATCGGGGCTCCTGAGCTACAAGATCTACGTCTACGACCCGCGATCGGGACTGCTCAAGGCGACCATTCGTCGCGTGAGGGGCCTCTCCTGAAACCGGCCCGTAGTAGGATCACTCAACCCGATCGGAGGCAGCCATGAACCTGGAACAGGCTATCACCACCGCCCTCGAGTACGAGGGCCGGGTCCACCGGACCTATTCGAAAGCCGTCGAGAGTGCGGAGCACGAGGTCGCGAAGAAAGTCTTCCAGACCTTGTGTAACGAGGAGATGGAGCACATCAAATACCTCCGCGAACGTCTCGACGAGTGGCGATCGACCGGCAGTGTGACAGTCGCCAAACTCGACACGGTGCTGGTGCCCAAGCCGGCGATCGAGGCGGCGACCGCCAGGTTGCGCGAACGGCTGGAAGGGAGCGGGCGCGAGGTGCGGGGCACCGAGTTCGAAAGCCTCAAGAAGGCGCTCGACGTCGAACGCGAAACGAGCGCCTTCTACAAAAAAATGGTCGCCACCCTGGACGACGATGGTCGTCACCTCTTCGAGCGATTCGTCGAGATCGAGGAGGGACACGTCGCGATCGTCCAGGCCGAGATGGATTTCGTCTCCGGCACCGGCTTCTGCTTCGACACGGCCGAGTTCGATCTCGAGAAGGCCTGATTCCAGGCCGAGGGATTGACGGGTGAACGAGACGGCAGACGGGAACGCTCACTCGCTCCGAGACACGGGCTCCGGCGAGACCACCTTTGCCCGTGATCTCGGCCTTTTCGATGCCACCATGATCGGCGTCGGCGCCATGATCGGCGCCGGCATCTTCGTCCTCACGGGCATCGCAGCCGGCGTCTCCGGTCCCGCTTCCATCCTCGCCTTCGCCCTCAACGGCGTTGTCACCCTGTTGACGGCCTTCGCTTACGCCGAGCTGGCGTCGGCGATCCCGCGAGCCGGCGGCGGTTACTCCTACGTCAGGCTCGCCTTCCCCGGCGCGATGGGCTTCATCTCGGGCTGGATGCTGTGGTTCGCCTACACCGTCGCCTGCAGTCTCTATGCCCTCGGCTTTGCCGGTTATTTCTGGGAGGTCTTCCACAAGTATGTGCCAGGACTGACCGACGCCCTGTTCGGCGCCGCCGGCGGCTACCTGCCGATCGCCCTCGTCACCGTGTCCATCGGCTTCATCTTCCTCCGCCTCAACATCAGGGGTGCACAGGTCACCGGTCAGGCGGAAAACGCGCTCACCCTCGCCAAGATCGTCGTCCTCGCGATCTTCATCGCCTACGGGCTCAAGAAGATCTTCGGCGCTCCGGCCGAAGCCGCGTCGAGCTTCACTCCGTTCTTCCCACTCGGCGCCGGAGGGGTGGTGGTGGCGATGGGCCTGACATTCATCGCCTTCGAGGGCTACGACCTCATCGCCACCGTCGCCGAGGAGATCAAGGACCCCGAAAAAAACATCCCGCGCGCGACCTTCATCGCCCTCGCGGTCACGATCACGATCTACCTGCTGATCCTCTTCGTATCGCTTGGCGCGATCTCGATCGACGGCATCACCTCGTGGGAGTTCCTCGGCAGGTACGGCGAGACCGCGATCGTCCGGGCCGCGGAACAGTTCATGCCCGCATTCGGCGTTGCCATCATCGTTCTCGGCGGGTTGCTGTCGACCATGTCTGCCCTCAACGCGACGATCCTTGCCGCCTCCCGGGTTGCCTTCTCGATGGCCAGGGACCGATGGCTGCCACGAGGGATCGCCCACATCGACCCCGAGCGAAGGACCCCGCGCACCGCAATCATCGTCACCGGGGTCATTTTGATCATCATGGCGGTGGCCCTGCCGATCGAGACGGTCGGCTCGGCCGCGAGCCTCATCTTCCTCCTCACCTTCGCCCTGGTGAACCTTTCAGTCATCGCCTTGCGACGTAAGGCGCCCGAGATCGATCGCAAGTACAAGGTCCCCTTCTATCCGGTGACGCCGATCCTCGGCATCGTGCTCAACATCTTTCTCGCCCTCTATCAGTTCAAGTTCCAGCCGATCGCGTGGTACATCACCGGCGGCTGGGTTGTTTTGGGTCTCCTCCTCTACTACGGCTACTCCGACAAGCTCGCCGAAGACATCGAACCACAGGTGCTGGTGCCGTCACGCCGCGCCGATGAGCCACTCGCCGAGGATTCGGTGATGGTCGTCGTCCACAGCCCGGACTTCGTCGAAACGCTGCTCGATTTCGCCATCCCGGTAGCGGAGCTGCGCGGACGTCGGCTGGTCGCGACGACGGTCGTCGAGGTCCCTCAGCAGCTACCGATCCACGAGGGCATGCGCTTCGCGCACCACAAGGAGACCTTGCTCCGGACCGCCCAGCAGCTCGGCCGCGAGCGCGGCGTCACAATCGACACCGATCTGGTGATCGCCCACAAGGTCGAAGAGGGCATCTTGACGGCAGCCATGCGTCACCAGGCGGACGTGATGGTGATGGCGTGGAAAGGATTCACCAACACCCGCGAACGCATCTTCGGCGAGACTGCGGACAACGTCATTCGCTACGCGCCGTGTGATCTGATGATGCTCAAGATCGCCGGTGAGGAGTTCCGCACGTGTCTGCTCCCGACCGCCGGAGGTCCCAACGCACAGCTCGCGGCCGACTTCCTCAACACCCTCGCTCGCGCCTTCGACATGGAGGTCACGGCCGGCTACGTGGTTCCGCCAGATGCCGACGAGGACCAGCGCCACACCGCCCGGAGCTGGATCGACAAGACCCTCACCCATATGCAGGTGGACATCCCGGTGGAGAAGCGCCTCATCGAGTCCGATTCGGTGGCCGGCGGACTCGCCAAGGCGAGCCGCGATTTCGACCTGGTGATCATCGGCGCCGCCAAGGAACCCCTTTTCCGCAAGATGTTGATCGGCGAGATCCCGCAGAAGGTGGCGCGCTACTCGCCCGCCTCGGTCCTGGTCGTCAAACGGTATGTGGGACCGGTCAAGACGCTCTTCAAGCGGATCCTGGGCTAGTCACTGTAGACTCGTCACCACCGAAGGAGTAACGCGTATGACCGACATTCCCACAGGCGTGCTCGGGCTTGGCGCCTTCGTGCCCGAGCGGGTCATGACCAACGACGAGTGGGCCGAGTACGTTGACACCTCCGACGAGTGGATCACCACCCGCACCGGGATCAAAACCCGGCGGATTGCGGCCGACGACCAGACGACCGTCGATCTGGCGGCTGGCGCGGCCGAGAGGGCGCTCGAGGACGCGGGAGTCACCATCGAAGCAATCGACGAGATCATCGTCGCCACCGACACTCCGGAGGTCTACATTCCGGACACGGCGTCCTACCTCCAGAAGCGCCTCGGCGCCCGCGAGGTGCCGGCCTTCGATCTCGCCGGCAGCGGATGCGCCGGATTCGTGCTCGGCCTTGACGTGGCCAGGTCGCGAGCGCTCTCCGGGAGTCGAAAGATCCTGCTTGTCGGGGTCGAGCTGCTGACCCGCCTGATGGACTGGACGGATCGCACGACCTGCGTGCTCTTCGGCGACGCCGCCGGCGCCGCCGTGATCGGTGCCGACAAGGGTGCGGCCGAGATCCTCGGCTTCACCGCGGGCACCGACGGTTCCCAGGCCGAGATTCTCACGCTGGAGACGGGCGGTACCAGGGCGCCGTTCACCCTGGAGGCCGCGCAGAGACGCGAGCACAAGAACGTCGTGATGAAGGGACGCGAGGTCTTTCGCGAGGCGGTGGCACGAATGAGCGCCGCGGCCAACGAGGTCCTCGGCCAGGCTGGTGTGGCGGCTGACGACGTCAAGCTGGTCATCCCCCACCAGGCGAATCTCCGCATCATCACCGCGGTTCAGAAGGCATTGGCGGTGCCCGACGACAAGATCCACATCAACGTCCAACACTACGGCAACACCGGCTCCGCCTCGGTCCCGCTCGCCCTGTGGGAGGCTCGCAACCAGGGACGGATCGAAGAGGGCGACCTCGTGCTCCTCACCGCCTTCGGCGCCGGCTTCCACTGGGCCGCCGCCCTCCTGAAGTTTTAAAACCGATCCCGTTCTCGATCCCGATCCGGACTCCGGAAAGATCTCCCGACATCATCAGCTTTGAAACCGCGAAGACGCGAAGAGCGCAAAGAAGAACATCAACCTTTCCTTTGTGGCTTCTTTGCTCGGGCGGAAGGTTGGGCGGCTTCGCGACTCTGCGATTTCGAAGCCCTTGCTGTCAGGAGTGCCTACCAGAAGCGGATGAACCCGTCGTCACTTCAAACCGCTGCGACAACCGCAGAATTCGTCGCAGCAGGAACGGCACCTCACCTTCGCGCAGACGCAACGGCGACACCGATGATCACCATCGCGGAGCCCAGCCAGGTCCGGATGGTCATCGGTTCGGCCATGAAGGTCGCGCCCACGAACAGGGCCACCACCGGGGTGCCGTAGCCGATCAACGCCACCTGCCGCGCCTCCATATGCCCGAGCAGCCAGAAATAGAGGGGAAAGGTGACCGCGGTGCCGACGATCGCCATGTACAGGAGCGCCGCGACCGGTCCGGGATCCAGCGCCACCGTCCGTTCTCGCTCGACGACCGCTGCAAACACACCCATGATCCCGGCCGCCAACGCCATCGCCACTGCATTGAAGGGCACCGGGTGCATCCCCGAGCCCCACCTCTTGACGCACACGCTGACCACCGCTCCGGAGAGAGGCGACAACAGCATGACGAGCGATGCGGTGGCGACCACCGAGCCGCCGAGGACCTCGAAATCTTCGGCGAAGATCACCGCGATACCTGCAAACGCGATCACGGTACCCGCTATCACGGGAAGTGTCATCCGCTCGTCCGGCAGGACGAAATGGGCGATCACCGCCACCATCAGCGGAAAGGTGGCGAAGAGCACCGCAGCGAGACCGGAAGGCACCCATTGCTCCGCCCAGAAAACGACGCCGTATGAACAGCAGAAGGTCAAAACCGCGTGCAACCATCTGAGCCTGCGTTGGCCTGGACCCGCAGCCGACAAATGCTCGCGGGTCACCCACGCATACACGAACAGAAGCGCCGCCGCGAGCGCGAAGCGAAGCGCGACCCCGGTGAAGGGCGGGATGCCCCGCAGCGAGATCGTGATCGCCGACCAGGTCGTCCCCCAGACGAGGGTCAAAAACAAGAGGGTCGCTGTTCTGAGCAATGGGCCCGGCCTTGACATGGAGACCGACTCTACGCCGATCGGGCACCGAGGTCTACACGTCGGCCGAGATTGCCGATCTCGAGGCGATTGACGGCAAAGGACAGGCGCCCTGCCTGGTGATCGGGAACCGCGCCATGAACGAGGCTGCCGACATCATGAAGTACTTCGCGAAGCAGACGACCGATATCGGTTTGAGAGCCGCTGACCTGACGAGCCGCTTCGAACTGCCCCGGACTGGGTCTGGCCTGTCCCAGAAAGGGCCACCGCGCCGTTTTTTTCGAACCCGGCTCCGCCCCACGATCCGGCACGGATCTTGCTATTGATTCAGGTGACGATTCCCGGCCGTTTGAGCCTCGAAGGGTTCGGCATTCGCCGGGAAGGAGGAGGGCCATCGCGCCGTTGACGCACGGCGCCCCACATCGAGGTTTCTCGGCCACCAGTTAACCGTCGACCGCCAGGCTGCACGCGTCCCGAGCCACAGCGGAACCGGCGATAGATCCCGTTCGCGGGACACCGGAGGTGGATCATGAAAAAGACCCGGATCCTCGCAATCGCCATGGTGGCTTTGTTGTGGCATGGCGCCGCAGCAGCCGAAACCACCACACCGATCGTCCCCCACGATGTCGGTCACTGGCTCAATCTCGAGTACCGAAGCGGCAAGCTGGCGCCGGAGATCGCGGGGGATCGACAGCTCATCCGGAGCATCCTGGTCGTCGAGCGATCCCTCGCCAAGATCGACGCCTACCTCGCCGAAACCGACCAGGTCTCGGGCTGCTATCAGCTGCTCTTGCCCTACTTCCGAATCGCCCTCGAACAGGTCTCCGACACCGATGACGACGGGAGAATCACCCTGAGTAATCGCAAAATTCGGCGTCAGGAGAAGCTGCCGGTTCAGGTCTGCACCACGATCGAGAATCGCGTGGTGTTCTGGGAGTCCAGCGGGGCGATGATGATCCTGGGAAGGCCCCGCAACGACTTTGGCGGCTTCCCCCGAACGCTCTACGCCCTGTACCAGGTCACCGCCGAGGAGCGTGTGCGGTGGACGGAGCGCCGCGACCGGTTTGCGGCTCGCGGGAAGGTCGCCAAGCCGCCACGCGTGAAATCCCTGTATGAGCCCCCGGGCGATGACGCGATCGTCCGCGTCGACGACCCGATGGTCAGCTTCTTCGGCGCCGAGTTCGGCCTCCCACCGGTCACCGCCGGCAAGGGTGCTTCCGAGCACCCGGTCTCGGGCCAAGATCCGCGCGAGCCGGAGTGGCCCGAGCGATAGCTCGGACGACTCGCTAAGGCGAGCCGAGGTGTCGATCCCACCGACACCTCGGCTGCCATGACTCGGGAAGAAGTCCCTCCGCTAATTCAAACCGCGTCGTTCGAGCAAGGGCTCGACGCTCGGCTTCCGGCCGCGGAAGCGGACGTAGAGTACCTCCGGATCCTCGGCGCCGCCGCGAGCGAGGATATTGTTGCGGAAAGCCAGCGCCGTGTCCTGATCGAAGAGGCTGGTTTCCTTGAAGGCCTCGAAGGCGTCGGCATCGAGGACCTCCGCCCACACGTAGCTGTAATAACCGGCCGAGTAGCCGCCGATGATGTGGCTGAAGTAGGGGCTGCGGTAACGCACCACGATCTCGGGGATCAGCCCGATCCTGTCCATCGACGCCTCTTCGAACTCGATCACATCGACACCGGCGGGCTCCGAAAGGGTGTGCCAGTCCATGTCCAGATAGCAGGCCGCCAGGTACTCCACCATCGCGAAGCCCTGGTTGTACTTTTCGGCCGCCCGGATCTTCTCCACCAGTTCGTCGGGAATCACCTCACCGGTCTCGTAGTGCGTGGCGTAGAGCTTGAGCACCTCTGGTTCCAACAGCCAGTTCTCCATGATCTGCGACTCCAGCTCGACGAAGTCCCATTTCGGATCCGACGAGCCTCTATATTTGAGATCGGAAAACAGGGATTGCAGCCCGTGGCCGAGCTCGTGGAAGAGGGTGTGGACTTCCTCGAGCGAAAGCAGTGCCGGCGCGTCGCCGGCCGGGCGCGAGAAGTTGCCGACATTGAGCTGGATCGGCCGCACGTTGTCGCCGTCTTGGACCCATTGGCCGCGAATATCACTGCTCCAGGCGCCGCCCCGTTTGCCGGGTCGCGGGTAGTAGTCGGTCATGAAAACGCCCAGGTGGCTGCCGTCGACGTCGGTGACTTCGAAGGTCCGCACCTCGGGGTGGTAGGTGGGGATGTCGTGGCGCTCGGTGAACTCGATGCCGTAGAGCTTGTTGGCGACGGTGAAGGCGCCGTTGATCACGTTGTCGATCTGGAAATATGAGCGCACCTCCTGCTCGTCGACGTCATATCGGGCCCGACGCACCTTTTCGGTGTAATAGCGCCAATCCCAGGGCTCGAGCTCGAAGTCGAAGCCATCGGTCTCGATCGCCTCTTGCAGCGTCGCCGCTTCTTCGCGGGCCACCGCGAGCGCCGGCTTCCACAGCTGGTCCAAGAGACCGTAGACGGCCTCCGGCGTCTTCGCCATCCGCTCGTCGAGGATGAAATCAGCGTGCGTGTCGTAGCCCAGGAGCTTCGCCTTCTCGGCACGCAGGGCCAAGATCTCGGACAGGATCGCTTTGTTGTCGTACTCATCGTCATGGTTGCCACGCATGATGTAGGCATTGAAGATCTGCTCGCGAAGCTCGCGATTATCGGCGTAGTCGAGGAAGGGATAGATGCTCGGGCGGTGGACGGTGAAGAGCCATTTGCCCTCCTCTCCCGCCTCGGCCGCTGCCGCTGCCGCGCCTTCGATGACGCCCGGAGGGAGACCGGCGAGGTCCTCTTCGTTGTCGATGAAGAGCTGGTACCGGTTGGTCTCGGCGAGGAGGTTGTCGCTGAAGCTGAGGCCAAGCGTCGACAACTTGCTGTTGATCTCGCGCAGGCGTTCCTTGCCCGCGTCCGACAGCTCGGCGCCGCCCCGCACGAACTCGCGGTACTGCTTCTCGAGAAGGGTGAGCTGCTCAGCGTCGAGCTCGAGCTCGTCCCGCCGCTCGTAGACGGCCTTGACCCGATCGAAGAGCTGCGGGTTCATGCGAATGTCGTCGCGCATCTTCGAGGTCATGGGAGCGACCTCTTTGGCGATGGCCTGGATGGTCTCGTTGGTGTCGGCGCTCCGGTAGGTCCGGAAGACTCCGGACACCCTGGACATCAACAACCCGCTGCGGTCGAGCGCCGCGAGCGTGTTTTCAAAGGTCGGTGGATCGGGGTCGGCGGCGATGGCCTCGACCTCCGCTTGCCACTCATCGATCGCCTTCCCGTAGGCCGGCAGGAAGTGCTCCTCGTGGATCTGGTCGAAGGGAGGCACACCGAAGGGTGTGGTCCACTCGGTGAAGAACGGGTTGGCTCCTGGCGCCTCGTCGCCGGCACGGCCGCAACCGGACAGCGCGACGACTGCACAGAGAATGACTACGAACACATATCGTTTCATGAAAAGCCTCCACGGAATTCATCGCCGCCTCCCGCGCGTGCGTCGCCGGGGGTAGCGCGAGTCGGCAGATCATAGCACTTCGAAAACACTCATATCTCGTGAATGAGAACAAATCTGAGACGATATCTCCACTAGAACTGGTAGCCGACCTCGAACATGGCGCCGATCTCGGTGCCTTCGGCGTCCCAGCGCACGAGCGGCGCCACACCGAGGTTCCAACCCTTGCGGTCGAGGCCTTTGAAAAAGAAGACGTACGGCATACGAATGGACGGTTCGGCCTCCGAGTGGAGTTGGTCGTAATCGACCGCCAGATTCACGCCCAACCCGTGTTTGCTGTTCTTCCTGGTCAGGATGTCCGACCTCAGCCACCCGATGCCCACGCCGCAGGTCACGTTGGTACCGTCGATCGAAGACCGGCTGAACTCCGAGCAACCCACTGAGAGATACTTCAGGTCGTCGGCCTTGATCAGGGCGAAGCTGCCACCGATCCCGTTGTAGAGGGCGCCGATGCCCACGCCAAAGGATGTCCGGTCCGCCGCGGAGATGGTGCCCGTTGCGGCACCGACGAGCGCCAGAAACGTCAAGACCGCAAGCCTCACAGCTCGCATAAACCTCCCCACCCCCGGTGCGCGAGCACCTGGGGTCGATGTCCGGTCTCAGTCTGCCGTGCTCGAACCCTTGTCGAGATCCCACGGTGGAAGCTCCGTCTTGCCCTCCACCACGAAGTGATCCATCCACCGCATGAGCCTCCGCGCGTAGTCGTCGCGGGACGCCGCGCGCCGATTGCCGTGCTCCTCGCCCGGGTACCTCACATAGCGCACGGGCGTCTTGCCGATCAGCTTCAGGGCCCGGTAGAACTGCAGGCTCTGGGACGGGTGGACGCGGCTGTCCGCGGTCCCGCCGGAGATCAACAGCGGGGTACGGCACTGCTCGACAAAGTAGAGGGGGCTTCGCTCGAGACTGAACTGCCACCTGGTGTAGGGATCGAAACGGGTGTGGACCATGATGTCCTCGACCGGGATCTCCGTCGTCATCCCCTTGCTGAGCTTGTTGCTGATGCCGACGAACATCACCCCGGCGCGAAAACGATCGCTGTAGCGGGTGGACAGCCACGCGGTCGCGTAGCCGCCATAGGAACCACCCGTCACGCCGACCCTGTCGTTGTCGGCGATGCCGGCCTCCACCAGGGCGTCGACCGCATCGACCAGATCGTCGAACTCCTTGCCCGCCGCGTCGCCCTGGCCGAGCTTCGAGAACTCGACGCCACGACCGGTGCTCCCCCGGTAGTTGGGGTAGTACACCGCGTAACCTCGGGCCGCGGCGAGCTGGCCCGGTGACGAATACCTCGAAAGCCATCCGTTTCGCCGGTGGCCCTCGGGCCCGCCGTGGACGAAGAGAATGAGCGGGGCCGGCGTCTCCGACTCGACGAGCGGCCTGATCAGGACTCCTGACAGGGCCAGGCCGTCCCGCGCTTCGTGCCGGAAAACCTCCTGCCGGGCAAAATCGACCGAGGCAAGCCAGGGGTTGCTGTCGGTCAGGCGTTTCGGCAGCTCGTCGCCGTGGGTCATCGCATAGACCTCGGGCGGATGGGTGGGCGTCTCGCCGACCAGCGCAACGCGCCGACCGTCGCCGGACAGGCTGATCTTGGCCATCACAGGAGTGCGCGCACCGCCCCTGAGCTCACCGGACATCGCATGAGTCTTCTGCTGAAGGCTTGCGAGATCGACCTCGCCGAAGCGCGTCTCCTCCCACTCGTCGGCGATGAACATAAGGGTCGCCGGGTCCTGCCAGGCGAAAGCCGTCACATGGCCCTCGAGACCGGGAAGAAGGTCCTTCAGCGCTCCTCCGGCCGACGGCACGGCCATCAGACGGCCCGCCGAGGGATCGTTCGGGTCGGCGGCCGAGATCAGCGCAAGCGTGATGCCGTCGGGGCTGAACTCGAAGTCGCCGAGCTTGCCCGGGTTGTCGATGCGCGCAATGACCTCGCCGCTCTTGACGGCAACGATCGTCAGTCTCCGATGCATCAGCTCGTCGTCGATCAGGGGGGTCGGAGCCAGATCGACCGCCAGGCTGCGTCCGTCGGGGCTGAAACGGACGTTGTGAACCGAACCGTCGAGGTTGATGGCTCGCGGCTCGCCCTCCTTCTTTTCCTCGGCTGACGGATCGTCGACCAGGGGCTCGAAGGGCGGCATCGGCGCCAGCCACACTTTCTTGGGCAGCCAGTCCTCCTCGAAGACCTCCTGCGAGTAGCCCGCCTCCTTGTGCTTCGTCCGCTCTTCGCTCACGGCTTCGCGCGCCACGAAGGCGACCTGCTTGCCATCGGGCGAGATCCGGTAGTCGGTGATGGCGGTCTCGAAGGCCACCAGACGTCGCGATTCTCCTCCTGCCAGCGGGATCCCGTACAGCGACGTGTGTTCGTCACCGTTTCTCTTTGCCAGATAGGTGATGAGCTGTCCGTCGGGAGAAAACCGCAGGGCAGAGATCTTGACCTTGCCGCTCACGTACGAGGTGTCGCTCCCATCCTCGACCGACACGACGTGGAGCTCACGCCAGGCGGGACCATCCTCGTCCACCCCCGGATTCCTCGGCACATCGAGGCTGTAGGCGATGAACGATCCTCCCGGAGCGATCGCCACCTGGTTGACCGACCGAATGGCCGCCAGCTGTTCGAAGCCGAGACCGCCGGCAGACACCTCGGCGTCGACACCAATCACCAGAGCGACGGTCAATGCCGCCAAGAGACCGACTCGACAGGCACTGTCATTCATTCGCGACATGCTCCCTCCTCTTGCGACGAAGATTATTCTAGAACGGATCTCCAACTTTCGGAGGCGTTTTTCGTATGAACAGTGGGATTGGGATTGATGGTGATGGGTGACAGAGCCCCGGGATTGGAGACCGGCGGAAGGCCGTGAGGTGAACGATGGAGATGCGCCACCTGCGGCTGGTTCGGACTCTTGCGGTGGAGGGCACTCTCACCGCCGCCGGGAAAAAGCTCTTTCTCTCCCAATCGGCGCTCAGCCATCAGCTGCGTGAAATCGAGGATGAGCTCGGAGTCCAGCTCTTTCAGCGGGCCAACAAACGCATGGTGCTGACGGCCGCCGGTCAACGCGTGCTGAGCAGCGCCGACGTCGTCCTCGAGGAAATCAAGGATGTGCGCCAGGACATCCTGCGCATGTCGAACGGTGAGACTGGAACCTTGCGCGTTGCCGCATGCCGTTGCGCTGGCTTCCACTGGTTGCCCACCGTGCTGAAGCCCTTCATGAAATCTTATCCGGGCGTCGAGGTGTGTATCGACACGGCTCCCTCGCACGATCCGATCGGGCTCCTGGTCGCGAACTCGATCGACATCGCCATCGTCAACTTCAAGGACGAGCACCAGGGCGTCACCTACCTCAAGCTGTTCGACGACCAGATGGTTGTGGTCGCGAAAAGCGACCATCCGTGGGCCAACAGGGAACACGTGTCGGCGCGTGATTTCTCGGGCGACCACCTCATCACCTACGACCTGCCCTTCGAGGAAATCGAGTTCAACCGAAAGGTCCTGGTTCCAGCTGGAGTCGAGCCGGCTTCGTTGACCAGGGTGCCGACGACCGATGCGATCATCGAGCTGGTCAAGGCCGGCATCGGCGTCGCGGTTTTGAATCTGTGGTCGATCCAGCCCTACCTCGAATCAGAGGATCTGGCGACCGTTCCCCTCAAGAAGAATGGATTCAGCCGGTCGTGGTACGCCGCCGTCAACGACGACCATCGCAAGCCCCCGTGCATCGCCCGGTTCATCGGCTTCCTGGCCAACTCCCAAAACTGAGCTCGTCACGCGGGTGGACACCGTCGCTTGAAGCTGCTATACAACTCCAGAAATCGAGACAGAGTCACAATACGATGCGACGGAGGTTTTCATGGTGTCCCTGACGGCTCTCTGGCTCCCGATCGTGCTTTCGGCCGTGGCGGTCTTTGTCGCCAGCTCGATCATCCACATGGTGCTGAAGTACCACAACTCCGAGTACCGGCAGCTTCCGGACGAGGACGCGGTGCTCGGCGCGATGCGCAACGGCAAGATCGCACCGGGTTTCTACTCCTTCCCATACGCGGCCTCAATGCCGGAGATGGGCACACCCGAGATGATAGAGAAGTCCACGCAAGGACCGGTGGGAACGGCCAACATCAACCCCAGCGGTCCGCCGGCGATGGGCAAACACCTGCTGCAGTGGTTCATCTACTGCATCGCGGTCGGGGTTTTCGCGGGATACCTGGCGAGCAGGACCCTCGCGCCGGGCACGGACTACCTTCAGGTGTTTCGCATCGTCGGCTGCTCGAGCTTTTTGGCCTACTCCTTCGCCCATTTTTCGGATGCGGTGTGGAAGATGAAACCGTGGAGCATGACCTTCAAGCACGCCTTCGACGGCCTCATCTACGGCTTACTCACAGCGGGCGTCTTCGGCTGGCTCTGGCCGGCGTAGACCGTCAGCACCGGGCCGCGCGCTCGACCGCGTCGCCCGTTCGGTAGCCGTTGAGGCCATGGAGCGGCCCCATGAGGGAGTCGACGAAACCCGCGGAGGCGGGCTCGCCCGGCACCGCCTGTTCCGAGCGGGTGACACCCCACCGCACGGCGTCGGTCGCGGCTCCCTCGACAAGCTCGAAACCGAAGACCCGCTCGCACCACTCGGCAGCCCGGCCGTCATCCCTCACGGTCATACTGATGTGGTCGAGATGCCGAACCTGCATGCAGGCTCCATCCTCACTCCTTCGACGGTGAGCCCGGCTCCTCACCTGCCTCGCGCTGGAGCCCCTCCGTGTCCCAGGCGGCATCTACATCCGACCCCAAACCGCCGCTGTCCGTTGCCAGAACCCGCTCGAGCTCCTCGCTCTGCTGGCGTACGAGGTGGATGAAGGTCTTGTGGTCCTCACGCTTCCCGCTCAGCTCGCGAAGCGCCCTCTCATCGTGGACACGAAATCGTCGGGTCCTCCGCAGTGCTTCGAAGGCCGGCATTCCCAGCTCTCTCATGACGTCGAAGCCGATGCGAAGCGAGCTGTCGAGCGTCTCGCGGTAGACCGTGTCGAGCCCGGCCTCGATGAGCTCGTAGGCGTGCGTCCTGCCGATCGCCCTGCTGAGGACCTGAAGGTGCGGAAAATGCTTGCGCGCGGTCTCGACCAGCTCGAGTATCCGCTCCGGGTCGTCGAGCGCGATCACCAGAACGCGCGCCGAGTCTGCGCCGGCCGCCCGCAGGAGGTCGAGCCGCGAGGCGTCGCCGTAGAACACCTTGTGGCCGAACTTCCGCAGCAAGTCCACCTGGTCGGAATCGATCTCGAGCACCGTCGCGCCAACGTCGTTGGCGCGCAGCAGCCTTCCGATGATCGTCCCGAAACGACCGTACCCGGCGATGATCACCGGGTTCGCCTCGTCGATGGCGTCGGCCTCGCGCACGGCCTTCTCCCGGGTGCCGAAGCGGGGCTGGACGAACTTCTCGTTGATCAGCATGAGCAGCGGCGTCAACGCCATCGTCAAAGCCACCACCGCCACCAGCGGCGTGGTGATTTCCAGGGACAGGACACCCTGTTGGGTGGCGAAGGACAGCAGGACGAAGGCGAACTCCCCGGCCTGGGCAAGGGCGAAGCTGAAGAGCAGGTTCTGATCGTGCGCCAGACCGAAAACCCGACCGAGAATCACCAGGATGATGAACTTCACGGTGATGAGCGCGACCACGAGACCCACGATGAGCACCGGTTGGCCCACGATCTGCGCGAAGTCGATGGAGGCTCCGACCGAGATGAAGAACAGTCCGAGGAGCAATCCCTTGAATGGCTCGATATCCCCCTCGAGCTCGTGGCGGTACTCACTGGTCGCGAGAACGACGCCAGCGAGAAAGGTCCCGAGCGCGGGGCTCAGACCGACACGGGTCATCAGCAGGGCGATGCCGATCACGAGCAGCAGAGCCGCCGCCGTGAAGATCTCCGGAACCCGTGCCTTGGCGATGAACCGAAACGCGGGCCGGACCAGCAGCCGGCCTCCGACAACGATCGCCGCCACCGCTCCTGCGACGACCAGGGTGGCCGCCCAGCCCGGCAGCCCCTCGACCCACGTCGTCGAGTGCCCGCCATGACCAGACCCATGCGCGGCGCCTGCGTGCGCGAGCAACGGCAGCATCGCCAGTATCGGGATCACTGCCAAATCCTGGAAGAGCAGGACCGAGAACGCGCTGCGTCCCCCACTGGTCTTCATCAGGCCTTTTTCCTGAAGCGTCTGGAGGACGATGGCCGTCGACGACAGCGAAAAGACCAAACCGATCGCCAGCGCGCTGCGCCAATCGAGACCGGTCCCGAGCGCGATCCCCGCGATGACGACCGCGCTCACTCCAACCTGGAGGCCACCGAGACCGAGGATCGAGCTTCGCAACCTCCACAGGAGGCTCGGCTGGAGCTCGAGACCGATGAGGAAGAGCATCATCACGACGCCGAACTCCGCGAAGTGCAGGACGTCCTGCCCCTCGTCGCCCACCAACCCGAGGGCGAAGGGTCCGATGGCGACGCCAGCGAGGAGATATCCCAGCACCGAGCCGAGACCCAGCCGTTTCGCGATCGGGACGGAGACCACCGCAGCGGCGAGGTAGATCAGGGCCTGGTAGAAAAAGCCTTCGCCGTACACGATTCAAGCCTCCAGCAGCGCGTCGAGGTCCGAGTTGATTCTGGTGAGTCCGGCCGTCTTCGCCGCAGGCACCCTGCCGTCCCGCAGGCCCTCGATCAATCGCCGGTAGTCCTTCGCATGACCTTCGATCTCCCCCTCCGACAGCCTGAAGGTCCCGTGCACCACGAAGGGCGGCAGATACTTCATCCCGCACAGTCGCGCGGTCTGCTCGATCGGGGCCAGAAGCTGCCGCATGGAGAAACGATTGGAGCCCTGCGCGCAGTACGCTTCCTCGACACCGCCGGTGGAGATCGCGCTGACCAAGGTTTTGCCCTCCAGGGCGCGGCCATCGTGCCCGTACGCCCACCCGTGCTCGAGGACAAGGTCCTGCCATTCTTTCAGAATCGCGGGGGTGGAGTACCAAAAGAAGGGGTGCTGGAACACGACGACGTCGTGACGAGGGAGAAGGTCCTGTTCGCGGCGGACGTCGATGTCGAGATCCGGATACGCCTCGTAGAGGTCGTGAAAGGTCACGCCCTCGAGATCCCGCACCGCACCGGCAAGTTGGCGGTTGACCCGGGAGCTGCGGATGGCCGGGTGAGCGAAGAGGATCAGCACGTCGGATCGGGCTTCTGCTTCCATCCCTGACTTCAACCCTTCGACTCTCGTTCAGATTTCATCTGGATGCGATCAATGCCGGACCATTCTCTGCCCGCGATCGACTAGAATCAACCGCCGGATTGATCGATATTTCGCCGGTGGGAGGTTCTCGATGCGCGCATTCCTGTTGCTTCTGTTGGCGCTGGCGGCCGCGCCAATGGCGGCGGCCGATGAACCGGCTAGCGATCGCGAGCTCGAGACCTTGGTCTGGTGGATGACCGGCTCGTTTTCTTCCGAAGCGCAGGCGCGCGAGGACTCCGCCTTCCTCCACATCGTGCTGCACATGGTGCGAATCTGGCCCGACCGCACGGACGGCGTCTGGCTCTACGTCGAGCAGGCGGTGGCGACAGCGGCGGACCGCCCCTATCGACAGCGTGTGTACCACCTGCGGCGTGTCGGGGAGGACATCTTCGCCTCCAGTGTTTTCACCTTCGACGACGCCATCGAGCGCGCCGGTGCGTGGCGCGCGGAGGCACCATTGGCGGACCTCTCTCCCGAAGATCTCAAACCCCGTGTCGATTGCACGATCTATCTCAAGCTCCGTCCTGACGGTGCCTTTGAGGGATCGACCCTCGGCCGTCTCTGCTCATCGAAGCTGAGAGGCTCGGCCTGGGCCTCGTCGGAGGTCGTCATCCGGCCTGACGGGCTCATCAGCTGGGACCGGGGCTGGGATGACAGGGGCGTACAGAAATGGGGCGCGAAGAAGGGTGGCTATCGCTTCGAAAGGGTCGGCGCTCCCGACTGACCGCCTCAGATACCCCAATCAGCGGAGGCGGTCACCCGGAGGAGCTCTCTGAGCGCCGATTCATCGAGATCGGAGAGGTGCTTGAAGCGAACGCAGCTTCTGCCGATGTCGGCCTTCGGCAGCCGCTCCCTGAAGGCCTCGGCGACATAGCCGTTTTCATCGGCGCCACAGCAATACAGCGAGATGTAACGCTTGTTGTTGGCGATTCCGATCTTCATCCAGTCGCCCTCGCGCCCGCTCTTGTACTTGTAGTGGAACTTGCCGTATCCCAGAATTCCGAACTCCATGGTCGGCTCGAGCTCGGGCGCTTCCTCGCGCACCATGTCATGCAGGGCCTGGATGTCCTCGCGGCGATCCTCTTCCACCGCTGCGATGTACTCCTCGGGTGTCTTCGCGTCCGACTTCCCTTTCATATAAGAAGTCTATCGTAGAGAGATGTCGTTCTCGAGTTCGGAAGAAATCGTTGCGAGAAAATTCCGGGCACGGAAACGGAAACGGGATTAGCGCGGCGGCATGTCCAAGGCGAGGCTATTGGTCGTCCGGATCTTGTCGAGCGTCTTGTTGTAGAGCGCGAGACGCATCTGCTCGATCCGTCCCCACTCGGTCGAGGCGATGACGGTATCGCCGAGACCCTCGAGACGCATGATTTCCAGGGTGAAAACAAAATCGGGGTGCGGATCGATGAGGCTCACCCACTCCTGCTGCTCGGGCTCGATCCGCCACAGATCTTTCTCTCCAGGTGGCAGCCCATCGAGGACGAGCTGGTCGAACTCCTCGACCAGCCACGGCTCGTCGTGGCCCGGGCGCAGCAAAGCGCCACGGAAGTGAATGAGCCATATGTCCTGCTCGGTGGTGTTCTCGGCCTTGAACTCGATGACGGGCCACTCGAGGAATCCCCTGTTTCGCTTATAGACCCTGCTCTTTTCGAGCTTGAAGAGGTCGAGCTTGGCGCGTTCTTCGTCAGATCCGACCTTCTTTTCCTCGAGCTCGGCGATGGCGGACTGGACCTCGTCCAGCCGCCGCCTCAGGGCTTCCGCGACGATCCCCTCGGCTGTCATTCCCTTGAGAGGTTCGTACAGTGCGAGCACGAGCTCGGGGTGCGGAGGGTTCGCCTCGTCGGTCATGATCGCGCTCTCACCCACGAGGTATTTCAGAGCCTCGTCAAGGCGATCGCGCTGTTCGAGCTCGATCTGCTCGCGGAGTGCGGCGAGCGAGCTCTCGAGCTTTTCGACGCTCGAGGTCTCGAGGGTCTTGGGTCCGCATCCTGAAATGACGATCCCCATTCCCAGAACCACCGCGTAACGGCACCAGCGTGTCATCGGTTTTGCCCGTGTCATCGCACCCACCTCGGCTCCGAAGTCTCATTCAACTGTACCAGCAAAAACTCTCGAGGATGTGAGCCCGCGCGGGTGCGTTGGCAGACGCCAGACCCTGAAACCCTCACGCCCTCATGCCCTCATGCCCTCAATAGCTATGCTCGTCGAGCCGTACCTTGCCCCGAAATGCCCAGTAGATGATGCTGGTATAGGCGAGCACGAACGGCATTCCGATGACTGCGATGATCAGCATGATGGTCAGGGTCTTGGGGCTCGACGCGGCCGAGAAGATCGTCACCGAGTTGGCGGCATTGTTGCTCGCGGTCACCAGATTGGGATACAGGGCGAGTCCGAAGAGCATGACCAGAGTCGCGATCACCGCACAGCTCGACAAAAATGCCTGACCCGGACGTCCCCAATGCAGCGTCCGCGGGATGTTCGCCACCGCGAGTACGCTCACCACCACCACCAAGCCCGCCCAAGGCCAGCGCTCGAAGTTGGCGGTCGCGCGCGGAATCAACGCCAGGGTGTAGATGGTGGTCAACATGTACAGCACCAGAAACACGCCCCAGCTCCTCCACAGCCAATCGCGAAGCCGCTCCTGGAACTCGCCCTCGGTCTTCAAATACAGGTAGAGGCCGCCGTGCATCGCGAGCAGCGCCACCGTCATCAGGCCAACCAGGATCGGGTACGGCGCGAGCTGGTCCAAAAGCGTGCCAGTGAAGTTGCCCACCTTATCGAGGGGCAGGCCGATGATTGCGTTGCCGACCGCAACCCCAAAGAGCAGGGCCGCCACGGTCGATCCGCCGAAGAACGCCCAATCCCAGAAGCGGCGCCAGCGGTCGCTCTCCACCTTGGAACGGAACTCCATCGACACGGCGCGTGCAATCAGCGCCCCGAGCAGCAGCATGAAGGCGATGTAGAAGCCGGAGAAGACGGTTGCGTAGGCCTCGGGAAAGGCGGCGAAGAGGGCGCCGCCGAACGTCACCAGCCACACCTCGTTGCCGTCCCACACCGGTCCGATGGCATTGATGGCGATACGTTTCTCGCGGTCGTTTTTGGGGACGAAGGGGTGGAGGATACCAACGCCGAGGTCGAAACCGTCGAGGATCGCATAACCCATCAGCAGCGCGCCCTCGAGCCCGAACCAGATAACGGCCAGTGTCGCCCAGTCCATCACCGACCTCCTTCCGCCTGCTCGGAAGCGTCGTGCGCCACCCGTCCGATAACCGCTTGTAGGAGGCCGCCCGCGTCGCCTTCGGGTGCCTCGCCGATCGGTTCCGGGCCCTTGCCGATCTTGCGGTCGAGCACGTACAGCCAGGCCAGGAGCAGGAACAGGTAGATCAGACCGAAGCCGATCAGCGACCCGAGCACCTGCGGGGCGTTGACCGATCTGCTGACCGCATCCTCGGTGCGCAGCGCGAGATCCTCGTCGTAGACGACCACGCCCTCGGGGCCAACCACGACGTCACCGTCCCCGGTCCACTCCACCGGTGGGTGCACTATCCACGGCTGTCGGCCGACCTCCGCCGACACCCAGCCGAGCTGGTTGGCGAACAGCGGACCGAGGACTGCGAAGACGAAGATCCACAGCAGCCAACGCGTTTGGTACAGCGTGCCGCGCCAGTACATCAGGGCGGCGAGTAGCGTCAACGCGATGAACGCCATGCCGAGGCCGATCATGATGTGATAGCTGGCGTAGGTGATGAAGACCGGCGGCCGGTCCTCGGGCCGGAAGCGGTCGAGACCGACCACGGGTTGCTCGAAATCCCAGTGGATCAGGAAGCTGAGGCCGCCGGGCACGGCGATGTTGAAGTGAATTTTTTCGGCCTCCTCATCGGGCAGCCCAAAGAGGCTCATGTCCCCGCGGCCGGTCTGGAAGTGGCCCTCGAATGCGGCCAGCTTGGCTGGCTGGTACTGATAGACGTTGTTGGCCTGGGAATGCCCCGAAACCAGCGCCGCCAACGATGCGATCGTGGCGAAGATGAGTGCGCCTGAGAAGGACTTCTTGGCGAACTCCTCGTGCTTGCCCTTCAGCAGGTACCACGCGGAGATCGACATCACGAAGAAGGTCCCCATGATGAAGGCCCCAATCCAAACGTGCACCAGCCGCTGCACCGTCGACGGGTTGAAGACCAGAGCCCAGAAATCGACGATCTCGGCGCGCAGCACGGGCTCACCGTCGATGAACAGCGGCTGGCCCTCGCGCACCATCTGCACGATGTGGTGGCCGGCCGGCGTCTGTTGCCAGCTGTTCGCAACCACGATCCAGATCGACGAGAAGATCGATCCCAGGCAGACCATGGTGGTCGCGAAAAGGTGCATCTTCGCCGACACGCGGTCCCAGCCGAAGACCAGCAGCGCCAAGAATCCCGACTCGAGGAAGAAGGCGAAGATACCCTCCGCCGCCAGGGCCGAGCCGAAGACGTCGCCGACGAAGCGCGAGTAGGCGGCCCAGTTGGTGCCGAACTGGAACTCCATGACGATGCCCGAAGCGACGCCGATAGCGAAGTTGAGGGCGAAGATGCTGGTCCAGAACTTGGCCGCCTTCTCGTACAACGGGTCGCCGGTGCGAAGGTGCTGCGCCTCGAGGTACACCATCACCACCGAGATACCGATCGTCAATGGCGGGAAGATGTAGTGAAAGGCAATCGTGAGGGCGAACTGCAGACGCGACAGGAGGACGACGTCCATTCAACCATCTCCCTACTGGGAAAGTCTCGACGCGACGGATTTCCCAACGCGAATGGTACCCTAATTTGAACAGGCGCATTTGCTGGTTTGAACGTGAATGCGTGCGTCGTTCCCGTACCCGTAGCCGTTCCCGTTGCCGATCCCGACGGGTACGTCCCGCCTGGACGCCCGATCGGGTACGGGTACAGGGACGAGAACGGGAACGGACCGGGAGCTGTTTCATAGCTTGAGAGATTTGCCGGTTCAGGTTAGGGTGGCCGCCATGAAAAAGACCATCCTTCTCGTCGTTGCCGCCCTTATGTTGAACCTCACCGCGTCGGCCCAGGCCCCCGAGACGCCGGCCGACGTCGCGGCGCCGCCCGATGACGCGGTCTGCACCGAAAGCGGACTGTGCTCCAAGGTGTTGGCCGCCGGCACCGGTGAGCAACACCCGGATGCCTGGGACAATGTCACCGTCCACTACTCCGGGTGGACGACCGACGGGAATCTCTTCGACTCGTCGTTCAATCGGGGCAAACCGGCGACATTTCCGCTCAACCGCGTCATCCCCGGATGGACCGAGGGCGTCCAGCTGATGGTCGAGGGCGAGATACGTCGCCTCTGGATCCCGACCGAGCTCGCCTATAACAACCGCCCCGGACGGCCCGCAGGCATGCTGGTCTTCGACGTCGAGCTGATCAGCATCGACAATCAACCCGAGCCGCCACCACCGCCAAAGGTGCCCGAGGACGTCGCCGCGCCGCCGGCCGATGCCGAGACCACTGAGAGCGGACTGGCATCCAAAGTCCTGGTTCCGGGGACGGGCGACACGCATCCGAAGAGGAGCTCGAGCGTCACCGTCCACTACTCCGGATGGACCACCGACGGCACGCTGTTCGACTCGTCGGTGATGCGGGGCCAGCCGGCGACCTTCCGCCTCAACCAGGTCATCGCAGGCTGGACCGAAGGTGTGCAGCTGATGGTGGTCGACGAGAAACGTCGCTTCTGGATTCCGGAAAAACTGGCCTATCAAGGGAGACAGGGCGCCCCCCAGGGCATGCTCGTCTTCGACGTCGAGCTGATCGAGTTCAAATAGAAAAGGTCTTGAGGGCTTGAGGGATTGAGGGCTTGAGGACCGGCTCTGTCGATCGAGGAAGAAACACGAGTTCGCTTCGGTTTTTGAATGTGACCACGATCATTCGATGAGGTGAGCGATGCCGAGGCCCGAAAAGCACGTCTTTGTCTGTCTCAACGCCAGGCCGCCGGGCCGCCCCAAGGGCTCGTGCAGCGAGCGGGGCGCCGAAGGTCTCTTGGGCGAGCTCGGTCGACTCATGGAAGCGCGTCAGGCGTATGGACGGGTCGCCATCACCCGCACCAGCTGCCTCGGACCGTGCGAGCTCGGGCCGACGATCCTCGTCTACCCCGAAGGCGTCATGTACGTCGGCGTGCAGACCGCGGACATCGAGGAAATCTTCGACCATCACCTGCTCGGTGACCAGCCGGTCGAGAGGCTGAAGGCGCCTCCCGAGCTGTGGAGCTGAAGTGGATGGTCCCGAGCGACGGAAGCCGACCCACCGTCGTCGGAATGGAGCGGGTTGTGGTCGGCGTCGCGTTGACGCCATGATGGGCGCACGCTGATGCGATTTCGCTGCATACCTCTCATCATCGTGCTCCTCGCCTGTGCAAATTTAGCCGAAGACATTCGGCCCACCCCTGAAGCTGACAGTACGCCGCACACGGTCCTGCCTCCCGAATCTGCGTCTCACCCGGCGACCGACGGCACTCTCGTCGTCATGCTCGGCACCGGAACTCCGAACCCTGTCCCCGATCGATCCGGCCCGGCGGTGGCGGTGATTGCCGGTGGAAGGCCGTACCTCGTCGATTGCGGACCCGGCGTCGTACGACGCGCCGCCGCCGCCCATCTCCACGGCGTCGCGGCCCTCGATATGCCGAAGCTCTCGAGGCTTTTCGTCACCCACCTGCACTCCGACCACACTGCGGGTTTCGCCGATCTCATCCTCACCCCCTGGGTCCTCGAGCGTGTGGAAGCACTCGAGGTTTTCGGCCCGCCAGGAATCCGTTCGATGACCGAGCACATCCTCGCCGCCTACGCCAAGGACATCGACATTCGCCTTCACGGCAGTCAGCCGCAAAACCCGACGGGAATCCGGGTCAACGCCCACGAGATCGAGGCCGGTGAGATCTATCGGGACGACAACGTACAGGTCACCGCCTTCGCGGTGCCGCACGGCGCCTGGGAACACGCCTACGGCTTTCGTTTCGACACCGTCGACCGCTCGATCGTCGTCACCGGCGATACTGCGCCCGCGGAGGCGGTCGTGGAAGCCTGCGACGGTTGCGACGTCCTCGTCCACGAGGTCTACTCCCAGACCGGGCTCGACCGCCGATCCGCCGACTGGCAGGCCTATTACCGAGCTTCTCACACCTCCGGCGTCGAGCTCGGCAAGATCGCGGCCCGCTCGAAGCCCAAGCTTCTCATCCTCTATCACCAGCTCTTGTCCGGAGCCACAGAGGCCGAGCTGTTGGCCGAGATCCGCCAGAACTTCGACGGACCGGTCGTCTTCGCCGATGACCTCGATGTTTACTGACCCGTCTCACCGCCCGATCCTGTTTGGCAACGGCCTTCAGATCATGTAGAGTCCACCTATCCCGTCCACGCCGGAAAGGAGTTCCGGCATGGACATCCCGACCCCCCTCTCTCTTCATCGAGCTCGGATCTCTGTCGCCACCCTTTTGGTGGTTCTTGCCCCGGTCGCGGCGACACCAGCTGATCGACCTCCCGAGCCGACGCCCCGTCCCGGCACGCTCGCAGCCCGAGCGTTGACGATCACCCTCAACCGCGCGGCGCTCGCTGGCGATGGAGAACGGGTCGTCCTCGACAACGACGCCATCTCCAGGATTGGCGGAAAAACCTCGCTCACCCTGGGCGTCGTGGAGCCAGCCACGGGGAAAGGCTCCTCGCAGGGAGCTACGGCAACCGCCTCCGAACGGGCTCGATGGCGCGCGGCCCACCGGAAACAGCGGCGCGTGATCGCCGAGCTCGAGAGACGCCGAGGCCTCCTCGAGATCGAGGTCGACCACCTCGAGAACCAGCGCATGACCATCAAGACGTTGGCGCGGCTTCGAAACGCTGAGGCGAAGCTCCAGATGCTCGACCGCGAGACCTCCGTCGAACGCGCCGAGCTGGCGCGGATCGTCCGAGAGGCCCGCAGGCATGGCGCCGAGCCCGGTTGGTTTCGCTAGAGCTTTAGCCGCCGGTTGCCTGGCGCGCGAGCCTCCGCGCGCGATCACGGTTGGCGGTGAAGATCTCGAGGCGTTCGTCGCCGATCTCGCTCGCTCTCGCGACTGCTTTGGAGTAGGCGGTCACGGCCTCGTCCGGGCGGCCCGCGGTCTCGAGCGCCTCGCCGAGGCTGTCGTAGACGTTGGCTGACTCGGGGTGGAGCTCGACGTTGTAGCGGAAGACTGCGATCGCATTCTCGAAGTCCCCCCGCCCCAGGATCTGATAGCCCGCTGCGTTGATGACGTTTTCATCGGGTACGATCGTCACGCCAAGGCGTTTGGAG
Source organism: Candidatus Sulfomarinibacter sp. (assembly GCA_041560205.1). Lineage (GTDB taxonomy): Bacteria > Acidobacteriota > Thermoanaerobaculia > Thermoanaerobaculales > Sulfomarinibacteraceae > Sulfomarinibacter. The sequence goes on along the minus strand of JBFFBV010000018.1, from coordinate 24,097 downwards.
TTCGCCGCAAAGTGTGCCTTGATTTCATCGATCCTTCCAACGAGCTCGCCCGTCTCCGGATCGATGGGCAGGCGCCACCCGTCGAAGATGCTCAGGAAACCCCAGTAATGCGCCCGCAAGACCACTGAGCTGTGGGTCTCGTCGGGCATGCGCATCACCCGCCACCGAAAGCCCTCGACCGAGGATTCCTCGAGTATGGTCTCCATCTGATCGAGCCTCGTGGGTGCGGGATCATCCTCCTCCTCGTCGGCCATGGCGACGAAAAGCGTCGCATTCAGCTCGTCCCTCTTCTTGAAAAACTCCTTGGCCTGCCGGACAGGATAATCCTCGTCCCAATTCAAGCTCGGACTGACCGCGAGCACGGCGTTGAACATCTCGGGGCGTTTGATGAAGGCGTTGAGCGCGAAGAGCCCGCCAAAGGAGTGGCCGCTGAACAGGCGCATCGACACGGTCCGGTACCTGGCTTCGATGAACGGGATCAGCTCCCGTTCGAAGAAGTCCAGAAACTGCTGTGCGCCGCCGCTGGTCGGGTTTTGAAAGACCCTGCCGCGAAACGTTCGACTCGCGACGTAGGTCGGCGTGAGCTCCCTCGTCCGATCGACGTGGTTCACACCGACGATGATGACCTGCGGCATCAGCCCGTTCTGCGCGAGGAAGTCGACCGTGCCGCGCGTGTGGGTCAGATGGGCCGCGCCGTCTGTCATGTAGAGCACCGGATAGTGCCGAGCATTCAGCTCGTAGGTTGGCGGCGTCGAAACGAGGATGGTCCTCTCTTCACCGAGGACCTTTGACTGGATGGTCAGGCGTTCACCGATGGTAATGGGCTCTTCTGCGCAGACAGATCCGGCAGTGAGACACAGCAGAGCGACGAGCACTGCGATTTTTTTCATGGGTCCTCCTTCACCTCACGATCGAGGTACGGAAGAATGGCCTCTCGGTTATTCGAATTGAGACGAGTGCGCGATGAGACTTCACCGGTCCGCGCGGTGTTTCTCGACTCCAAGTGGAACCCGCGTCGCACGGCGCGACGGGCGCCGAACCGCTCCAGAATAAATCTCGAACACCGACTCGCCACCGGCCAGGCCATCGCCGCTCGGAAGGCGACTGGATGGGCCATCTCTGGTGAGCTCCCCATCGAGCGCGAGCCCCGTGGTGGCGCCGACGACGGAATCAGCGATCGACACCTCGTAGATCCCGTACCCGAGCCGCTGATCCGATTTCAGAATCGCCGTGCGCGATTCCGGATCGTAGGTCAGCATCGTTGGAACCACGGGCCCACCCTTTTCGCGCACCACGAACTGAGATGCGTCGAGGACCACATCCTTGTGAAAGCTCACGCTCATCGTGAACGGTGCGCCGGCGCGCACATACGACCAGGGCGCCGGGTCGATCGCGACCACTCGCGGTGGGCCCTCGACAAACGCTCCGACCCTCTTCGACCTTGCGAGGATCCAGTCATCGGGGTCGAGTACGACGTCGTCGACCGGCGACGACACCGGTATGAGGAAATGCTCTCGACGATCGTCGTTCCACACCGTGTAGGTGCGCTGCTTCCCGAGCTCGACGGTCTCGATGACGATCGGCATCTCGAATGACGACTCCTCCTGGAGTTGATCGAGGAAAAGCTCAAGGTACCACCGACCGCCAACCCGGTGTTCCCGCCAGCCGTACTCGTAGGCTGGGGCGCCTCCTCCGTAGACCCATTGGTCGAAGAACCAGCGCAGGTCACCGTGCCAAACCTCCTCGGCGACCTTCCGGAACTGATCGGTCGTGGCCGCGAGGTATTCGAAGCGCTCACGGTAGGCGGCCAGCACGTCGAAGAACACCTCGTCACCAAGCACGCCGCGGAGCATGTGCAGGACCCAGGCGCCCTTGCGATAGGAGTAGTTTCCGGAAAAGATCCTCGACACCTTGGAGGGATCGTGGACGTAGACAGAGTCGTCGAACGCACGCGGACGCCGCTCGCTCATCGCGAGCCGCAACGCGCGGGGGTCGGGCTCACCCGACTCGTGCTCGAACCACAGGGCCTCGGAGTAAGTGGCGAAACCCTCGTTGAGCCAGATGTCCGACCAGGTCGCACAGGTCACCATGTCGCCCCACCACTGGTGGGCCAGCTCGTGCGCCGTCAGTGATTCGGAGAAGCCCCCTTGGCCGGTCGCCGTCTGATGCTCCATACCGCCGCCCCACGGGAACTGGTAGATCGCGTACTTCTCATCGATGAACGGATACGGTCCGTAGAGATCGCTGAGGGTGGCGAGCATCTCGACCGACTGGAGCCAGCCGGCGCGATTCCACACCGTGTCGGAGTCGGGGTAGATAAAGAACTCGACAGGCATCGACCCACCAGGATGGTGATAGATGTCGTCAAACGTCGTGTATCGAGTCGCGGAGAAGGCGAAGAGGTACGGGCTCATCGGGTAATCGGACGACCAATGAAAAAGTCGCCTGTCGCCAGCGACGTTTTCGACTCCGACCAGCAATCCGTTGGAGACGACCGTCAGATCCTGCGGAACCGTGATCAGCAGCTCGCCGGTCGCCTTGTCCCGGCTGTCCTCCTTGACCGGCCACCAGGTGTAGGAAAACCATGGTTCGGAAAGCGTCGACACAACCGGCGCGCCGCGGTGCTTTTCGAACACGATCGACATCAGTCCCGCCGTCACCGGCGAGCCCTCGTAGTCGACCCCGAGCTCGAAGAACTCACCCTGGTCGTAGGTGCGATCGAGCGTCACCTCGATGACCTCGGCGTCGAGCCGCGCCCACTCTGCCGCCGCTCCCTCGACCTCGATCGAGTTGATGGTCATCGCCTCGTGGAGCCAGAAGCGAAAGAACCTCACGTCGTCCTTCACGACGCCGACCGTCATCGTGTTGAGTCCTTCGAGGTATTCGGACTCCGGGTTCACCACCAGCTCGAGTCGGTAATGGCGGACGTCGGTCTGCCCGGTCAGCGGATCGTTGCTGCTCTTCGCCCGGAGCATGTCGACCCGATTCGAAAGCTGCAGGCGGGCACTCTTGGTGCGCGAGCAGCCGTCCGGCTCATCCATCGCCTCCACCGACGGCTGGACGGCGCCAAACGACATGAGGATGAGCAACAGGGCGGTCATTCAGTCCCCGCGGATTTCGCCGCGCCGCCGGACCCACGTCAAATGATCACGGCTCTGGCGGCCCGGTAAGCACACTCTTCCCGTTGTGTGCTCTCCCAACCTCTATTGTTACTGTTGGACAGTGTTTCCCACGATGACGTAGGTCACACCCGCCGCTGCGAGCAGCTTCTCCAGCTCCGGCAGCCGTTCGGAAATGACGGCGTCGAGCTCGGTGATGGAGCCGTCGAGCTGCGCCTCGAGCTCGGCGAATCGCTCCTTGGAGCTTTCGTGGGGCGCACCCACCGTCCCTTCGACGACACCCTGCAGATACAGGAGCTGGTTGTCGATCTGCGGCGGGAAGTTGAGGATGTCCTGGCTCGACTCGCCCTCGATCTGGTGGAGCTTCTTCTCGATCGCCGTCAACGACTCGGCGATGCTCTCCGCCGCGTCGGTGACCGCCTGATCCTCGATTCGTCTGGCGAGCGAGCTCACCTGCTCGCGCACATCACGGATTCTCGCGATCGCGCCGTGCGAGCGGGACAGCTGCCGCCAAATGGCCCTTGCCAGGCGGAACTGCTCCTCCACCGCCTCCTGCGGGATGTCGAGCCGCGGGTCCTGGAGGACCTCGATGGACACGGTGTCGCTCCACTCCCCCACCGTCAGCCGGGCCTGATAGGTCCCCGGTGGAACGGTTGGCCCTCCTGGCCACCCCCAGAGAACGGCGTCGTCCACCAGCTCCGCGTCCGCGAGGGCGAGGTTCCACACATAATGATTGGCGCCCGCGCGATAATCGAGCAGCGGGGGCTCTGCGAGCTCGGGGAAAAAACTCCGCCAAGGGCTCGGCGCGCGGCGCTCGGGTGTCTTGCTCGAGAGCGACCGCAAGACCTCGCCGTCGGCGTCGAGGATTTCGAGTATCACTTCTTCCTCCACGTCTTCCGGCAGCAGGTAGTGAATGACGGAGCCGAAGGGCGGGTTCTGGCCCACTAATCCCCGGCTCGACCAGCTGACACTGGACTGGTCGACCCACCGCACCGCCGGCCGCGGCTCGAAGAGGTGATAATCGGCTTCCGCTATCTCATTGCGCATCTGGTGGAGGACGCTGAGGTCGTCAAGCATCCAGAACGACCTGCCCTGGGTCGCGACCGCCAGCTCGCCTCGCTTGATCGCGAGATCGGTGATCGGAGTGACCGGGAGGTTGAGCTGGAAGGATTGCCAGCTCGCCCCACTGTCGAAGGACACGAACATTCCGAATTCCGTGCCCGCGTAGAGCAAGCCTCGGCGGTCCGGATCCTCACGCACGACCCGCACGAAATGATCGGCCGGGATGCCGTTCGTTCCGTCGGTGAGCCCGGTCCAGCTGGCGCCGTAATCGTCGGTGACGAAGATGTAGGGCCGGAAGTCGTCTTCGCGGTAGCGGTGGACGGCGATGAGGGCGCGACCGGGGTCATGAGCCGACAGCTCGATCATGTTGACGGTCCCCCACTCCGGCATCCCCGCGGGAGTGATGTTCCTCCAGCTGTCGCCGTTGTCCTCCGAGATGTGGACCAGGCCGTCGTCACTTCCCACCCACAGCAGGCCCGTACGATGCGGCGACTCCTCGAAGGCGAAAATCGTCCCGTAAACCTCGACGCCGGTGTTGTCCCTCGTGATCGGCTCGCCGGCGTAACCCTGCCTGGACTCGTCGTCTCGGGTCAGGTCCGGGCTGATCTCCTCCCAGCTCCGGCCCTCGTCTCTCGATCTGAGGACGACGTTGGCGCAGTGATAGAGGGTTGAAGGGTCGTGAGGCGAGATCCGGATCGGCGAGTTCCACTGGAATCGGTACTTGAGGTCTTTGGCCTGCTGGCCCACCGCCAACTGCGGCCACGCCATGACCTCCTGCTGGTGTTCGAGGGCATGATCGTAGCGGCCGATGGAACCGCCGTAACAGCCGCCATACGTGACCTCCGGGTTGCGTGGGTCGACCGCCACCGTCGCCGTCTCGCAGCCTGCCGGCTCATACCAGTCGCGCCACCCGATGCCGCCCGGAGAACGGCTCGGGATGGCGATCGCCGAGTTGTCCTGCTGGCCGCCGTAGAGCCAGAAGGGATACTGGTCGTCAACCGTCAGGCGGTAGATCTCCGAGGTCGGCTGGTTCTCTTGGGTCGACCACGTGCGGCCGCCGTTGAAGCTGACGTTGGCGCCGCCGTCGTTGCCCTCGATGAGGTTGGCCGGATCGTCGGGGTTGATCCACAGGGCGTGGTTGTCCCCGTGCGGGGTGCGCACCGGACGGAAGTTCGCGCCGCCATCGACTGAACGCCAGAACATCACGTTGAGCACGTAGACCGTGTTGGCGTCCTTCGGGTCGGCCTCCACATGGGTGTAGTACCAGGCCCGCTGGCGCAGCTCGCGCTTGGCGCTCACTAGCCGGAACTTCTTGCCGCCGTTGTCGGAACGGAAGAGGCCCCCCTCGTCGTGCTCGACCAGCGCCCACACCCGGTTGGGTGCGGCCGGAGAAACCGCCACCGCGATCCGGCCCTTGACCCCGTCGGGCAGGCCCTCGCTGAGCTCGATCCACGTGTTGCCGCCGTCTGTGGTCTTGTACAGCCCGCTGCCGGGCCCACCGGAGACCATCGTCCACGGCTTCCGCTGGGCCTGCCACATCGCAGCGTAAAGAATCCGCGGGTTGGAGGCGTCCATCGAAAGATCGACCGCCCCGGCCAGATCGGAAACGAAGAGGACCTTGGACCAGGTCAGACCACCGTTCGTCGAGCGGTAGACCCCGCGTTCGGAGTTGGGTCCGAAGATGTGGCCGAGGACCGCGGCATAGACGATGTCGGGATCGGTCGGATGAACGATGATGCGCCCGATCTGACCCGCTTCGGGAAGCCCGATGTGGCGCCAGGTGTCTCCGGCGTCGGTCGACTTGTAGATGCCGTCACCCGGCGAGACGTTGCCGCGCGGGCACGCCGAGCCGGTGCCGACATAGATGACGTTGGTGTCGGACGAGGCCACCGCGATGGCGCCGATCGAAGCGCTGCCGAAGGCATCACCACCGCGCAGCCGCCATTGGCCTTTGGACGTCGCCAAACCGCCGGGAGGCAGGCGCAGGAGCCCGGCTTCGGCGAGCGCAGGGTCGACCTCGCCCATGATCTCCGGCGAGACGCTCGGCTCGAGCTCGCGCATGGTGTCAGAGACGTTGCGCCAGGTCTTGCCGGCGTCTGTCGTCTTCCACACCCCACCACCGGTCGAGCCCATGTAATAGGTCATGGGGTCCCCGGGGACACCGCTCACAGCGGTCACACGGCCACCGCGGTAGGGACCGATCAGCCGGTACTCGAGCGAGTTGAAGAGGAGGTCGTCGAAGGCCGCCGCAGGGGTTGCGATCGCGGCGAGGATGACGAACACGAGCAGGTTCTTTTTCATGGAATTCCCCCCGACAGAACAGCGGAAATCATAACAGGGCATGAGGGCTCGAGGAGAGGCGTGCTATGGCGAAACCGTGCGGCCGGCGGTGCGAGGTGTGAGATGGCGTTCACCGACGGCGCGCCGGTTTCGAAGCCACATCACGAATCCAGGGTTGCCCCGGCGACTGCACATGGTGAGGTCGGTTTCGGTCGCGCCATCGCCATCAGTGTCAATGACAAACGTGTCGCGGAAGACCTGGTACATCGGATAGATCACGGGGTTGTCGGGATCTCCCGGATCGACGACCGAGAGGCTCAGCTGAAGGCCTGAGAGAGAAACGGCGGCTTCGGTGATCGTGCCCTGAGAATCGGTCATGAGGTAGTCGCCGACGTAAGGCCTCCACGTCGAGGGATCGGTTCTCAGGTCGGGTGGCTGGACCGGTGTCGGCTCGAGCACCTCGTCGACGATGCAGTAGGCGGCGTCGACGAGCGAGTAGGTCACGTTGGCGAGCAGCGCCACGGCAAATCGTCGCTCCGGTACCCACAAGAGATAGGTGCCGTAGCCGGCCACGTTGCCACCGTGCTGGCGGACGTCCAAGCCGTTGTAGTCTTCGACCATGACGCCGTAGCCGTAATACTGATCCGGCCGATAGTGCAACCATTGCTGCTGAGCCTGCATGGCCGCAGCTGAACCGGGTGAAAGCACCGGCGCGCCGCCGTCCATCAGCACGAGCGCCCAGCGGGTCAGATCCCCGACTGTCGAGAAGGCGAAGCCGGCGGGTCCCGCCGCCCAAAGATCGTTGTCGTAGGGACCGAGGATGAACTCGCGGTCCTCTGTGGCGTCGTAGTAGTGGCCCCTGGCGAAGTTCCCCCGGCTCACGACCTCCGCAGGATTGAAGGTGGTCGAATACATCCCTGCGGGCTCCCACAGACTCTCTGAGAAAAGCTCTCGATAGTGGATACCGCTGGCCCGCTCGGCGACCAGACCGGCAAGCATGAAGTTGGGGTTGGAGTAGTTCCAGAAGGAGCCCGGAGGGGCGTGCAGCTCGACATCATCCTGATAGCTCGCCCAGGTCGAGAGCGCCAGAGGCCCAGACAATGTCGTGTAATTGACCCAGTCGGGATAACCGGTCGTGTGGGTCAGGGTGTGCCAGACGGTGATCCGCTCCGCCGGCCAGCGACCGCCGATCTCGAACTCCGGGATGTAGTCGGTCACCGGTGCATGAAGGTCGACCCGGCCGAGCTCCACCTGCTGCATCACGGCCGCCGCCGTCATCATCTTGGTGACCGATCCAATCCGGAAGGTGGTCTCAGGGTCGACAGGATCGCTGCCGCCCCGCAGTTTGACACCGTAGCCGTTCTCGTAGAGCAGCTCACCATCGAGAATGACGGCCACCGCCGCGCCCGGCGCATCGAGGCTCGCCATATCCGATTCCACGCACCGGTCGATGGCAGCCTCGACGGTCGCGGCCTTGAGCCGATCGACATTTCGATCGCCTGTCGGATGCCTGGGAGGCAACGGCCCGGGCCCGAGGCTCTTGAGGACCTGCTCGGCCGAGGGCCCATCTTGATCCCATTGCCCTTCAATGGGACGCTCGGCCATGACGAGAGCCGCCGCCAAGACGCTGGATACCGCGAGCCCTGGGAGAAGAAGGCTAAGGCTCCGTCGATGGACTGGCTTGGTCATGGATCTCTCCGACCTGTCGGGCAGTCTCTCACCCTTCCTTACGTTCGCCAACCCTCAAGTGTTCCGCCGGTGCCGTTCGTAGTACCTGCGCGCCTTGGCCCGGTTCCCGCACGTGCTCATGTCGCACCACCGCCTCCGCCTGCCCGGGCTGTGGTCGAGGAACAGCCAGTTGCAGTCGTCCGCCCCGCACTCACAGACTCGTTGAACTTCTGGCGAGGTCGAGAGATCGGCGGCCGACTGGATCACCGGCCAGAGCGGCATGCGAAGGTCCAGTTTCTCGGTGGGCCACTCCCACTCGCAGCAGTCGCCGCTGCGGCAGAGACGCTGACGCGGGACCGACTGCAAGGAAGCGTTCAACGCCGCCACCTGGCGATCCGACGGTCTCCTGCCGGCCGCCGTGCTTGAGAAAAGCTGAAACATGGTCTCTCGCAGATCGAGGGCGGCCCGAAAGACACCACCGGATTTCGTCGCCTCCCGGTGGGCCAGTTTTTCGAGCGCACTGCGCTCACGGTCGCTGAGGACACCCCCACCCAATGCCCAGTCCAGGAGGTCGCCATAATCGGTCAACCGATCGTTTTGGGGATCGGCCCGGTTGCCCCAGGTGTTGACGAGGTCGAGACACAATGACCCGCTCGAATAATCGAAGCCCGACATTCCAACCTCCGCGATCAGTATAACCTATTTTTGATACTTGACAAGTTAGGATTAAAAATATATATTCTAACTAGTAACAGCTTCCTACGGGTTAGAAAGGTTAAACAGATGTACGAAGCACATACCCATTCGTCGCAGCTCCCCGATCAATCGCAGCTTCGCGGCGAGCTGGTCACGAGACGGACCCGGCTCGTGGCGGCGGCCGCAGCTTCGCCCTCAAGTCAGCTCGAAGAACTGCTCGAGGCCGTCGACAACGCCCTCCAGCACTTGGACCAGGGGGATTTCGGCATTTGCGAGGTCTGTGATGGACCGATTGAAAGCGAATACCTGGCCGAGGATCCCCTCGCGCGCATCTGCTTAGATTGCCTTTCGCCCGCCCAGCGGAGCGCCCTGGAGTACGACCTTCGGCTCGCCTCGGACATCCAGCGGCGGCTGCTGCCGGAAAGGATTTTCGAGGCCGAGGGATGGGAGGGGGCCTTTCAATACGAGCCTCACGGTCCGGTGAGCGGCGATTTCTATGACGTCATCGACGGTGACGAAGACACGCTGATCCTCCTCGGCGACGTGTCCGGGAAGGGGGTTTCGGCGGCCCTCCTCATGTCGCACCTGAGCGCCATCTTCCGTGGGCTCGCCGGTTCGGGCCTGCGCCTGGTGGAGATCATGGAGCAGGCCAACCGGCTCTTCTGCTCGGCCATCCCCGCGGGCTCCTACGCGACGCTGGTTGCGGCGCGCCTGCTCGCCGACGGCGAGATCGAGCTCTCCAACGCCGGCCATGTTCCACCCATCGTCCAGAACGGACGAATCGAACAACTGCCCCCTGACGGTGTCCCTCTCGGCCTCTTTCGCCAGTCGACCTATACGTCCCAACGCCTCAGCCTCGAGGGTGGCGACCGCCTGGTACTCGTCACCGACGGGCTTGTCGAGAGTCAGGACGGGCGCGGCCGAGAGTACGGTTTGGACTCGTTGTCGTTGCTTGTCGAGTCCTTCCCAGACCATGGGCCGATGGAGTTGTTGGAACGGCTGGTGGCGGATGTCGCTCGCTTCAGGGGCGGGCGCGCCGCGGCTGATGACACGACCATGATGGTGGTCCGCAGGACGGCGTGAGTTCGCTGACGACGTCTCGCGAGGAGACGCCTCACTCCGTGCGACGATAGGACGCCCGCGCCGGGTAGCTGACATTGATCGTCCCCACGACGCCTCTCGTACCGTGATCGGGAATGACGACCACCTGCAATCGCCGATCATCTTTGAGATCGACGAGGCCGATTCGGCCCTCGAAGTGGAGACGCCCTTGGCCCGATCCTTCGCCGAGGATCTCGCCGGTCGAGACCTTTCGAATCTCGACGACCATCTTTTCGAAGGCACCTCCCTGCTGCACATCGACCACGACATAGCCCGGATAGAGCGGCGCGAACTCGAGTACGCCGCGAGACCTCTGCGAGCTGAGAGTGAAGCCGACATCGGCACGGGCGGGGAAGGTCAAGACCGTGAATGGCTGCGGCGAGGATGGCGCCCATACCAGTAGTTTGGACGGAGATTCGGCGGCGGGAGGACCAGAGGAACCCGACTTTCCAGCGGACGGCACGACCTTCACGCGGACGGGACCGCTGAAGTTGTCGAACTCATCGGCATCGCTCATCACCTGGTAGCGATCCACCCAGACCGCGAAGGAGTAGACACCGCGCCCTCTTGAACCATCATGGTCGGAGTCCATCGGCACCCTCAAGGTGACATCGTGGCAACCGGCTGGCTCTTCGGGCACGCAGCTCACATCCGAGACGAGACCTTGCCACTCCTGCCAATCTACTCTGTCGTGCAGTCCCCGCCAGCAATCGATATCCACGCGGCCGAGAGTCTCGTCGAAGCACGCAGCCAGATCGAGGCCTGGAAAGGGATTGCGCCGCTGGTCGAACCACAAATCCCAGGCGACACCCTCTCCGCCAATATCGCCACCATGGTTGAGGACCTTGACTCGCACCTCGAGTTCGACGCCGTCCGGAACCTCGAGGCGCCGGCACCCCTCTGCGCACGAGATCGTTTCGCCCGACAAGGGATCGACATAGCTCAGGACCATCTCTGGAACGAAGCTCGGCGGCCTGCCATCTAAATTGGAAGCCGTTACAGCTGTCGCAGCCAGGGCGATCACAATGACGATGCGAAGGACGCGCATCGGCAGCTCCTTCACCGCACTATCCACGAGTCCACCTACTCCCGGGCAGCGAGCACCGCCAATACATCTTCCGGGCGCACGCGAACACGGTAGTTGTCGGTCAGGTCGCGCCACGAGATCGTCCCATCCGGCTCGACGAGGAAGAGCGCGGGGCGCGAGATGGCGCCTCCGCCCGGCTTGCCGCCTTCATGGGCCAGGCCCCAGGCTCGGATGGCCTCCTCCCGGACATCGGAGAGGATCGGGAACTCGAGACCCAGCCCCTCCGCGAGGCGGCTGCTCTCCTCGTTGGTGTCGACCGACACCGCGAGAACCGTTGTTCCGGTGGCGTGGATATCGTCGAGGCGTGACTGCAGGCCCTGCAGCTCTGAACGGCAGAATGGTCACCAGTATCCCCGGTAGAAGACCACCAGGACGCGGTCGCCGCGAAGGTCGTCCAGCGACAGCATGCGCCCGGTCTCGTCCGGGAGCTTCAGGGGCGGCGCCATCGAGCCGACCGCTGGAGCGGTGTCTGGCGTGGGAAGCTGGCTGGAATAGGCGAAGATGTACCAAAAGAACAAGCCCGCGAAGGCGGCGGCTCCGGTGAACCCGAGCCAGCTCTTCCAATTGCGGCGCCGCACCAGCCCCCAGAACGCCACCAACGCCCCGGCCGCAACCAGCACCAGGTTGACGATCGCGCTGTCCCTGAGATCGGGGAACTTCACCGCGACCGCGAAGTAGGTCACGATCCCCAGGAGGGTCAGCAGCGGCCCGAGCCACGCGGCATGATTGCGTCGTGTCATCCGAGCATTCACGTTTTTCAGAACAGTCTTCTCCGTCGAGTGCATTCCGTGCCTGCTGGGAAGCGCGTGAGCCGCAGGACCTCAGCCATCTTTCTGTCGTCTCTCACTCGCACCGTCGATGGCTGACAACTAACAATTTTGGCCGTCAAGCGTTCTACTCTGTGAGACGATCGTTGTTGAGGCGGAGGCGCTTTGGAGGAAAAGACCTGGGGCTGTCTGAAACAAACGGCGATCGGCTGCGGTCTGTTGATCGTGCTCGCCATCGCGTTCCCGATCGTGATGGGCCTGATGGTCATGAGCCCATTCAACCGCGCCATCGATGCACGCCTCTCCATCGAGGAGCGATTCGGACCGCAGGATGCCTATGTGCCCCCCTCTTCTGGTGCTCCGTCCGCCGATCGCATCGAGGTCTTTCTTGAGATCAGGCGCTCACTTGCCGGGCCTTGCGTCGACCTGACAGCCGCAGAACGGCAGGTCGAGAAGATGGAGAGCTACGACCACGAGGACTCCGTCGCCAGGGTCGAGGTCATCAAGGAGGCTTTCTCCCTGACCAAGAGCATGATGGGCATCGGACCCGTCATGGGGCGACTCTACGAGATCCGGAACCAGAGCCTCCTCGACGCCGGAATGGGCCTCGGCGAGTTCACCTACATCTTCGTCGTAGCCTACGCCGATCGCCTCCTGGCGACATCGGACAGCAACCGGCTCTTCGGTCCCGCGCCCACCAACCGCCGGATCCGAAGGGCACTGCGCTCGATGCTGCAAAACCAGCTCGAGGCTCTGCAATCGCAGGGCGGTGGCGAGGCGGAGATCGCCGCGCTCGAAGCCGAGATCGCAGCCATGGAGGTCGACGAGGATCGACTACCCTGGCGGGACGGCATGCCCTCGACGATTGAAGACGCCCTGGCCCCCTACCGCGCAGAGCTCGACGAGCTCTACTGCCCGGCGATGGCGCCCCTCGAGCTGATGATCAACGAAAAGCACGGGCCGGCGGTCGAATCGCTCTAGCGATTCCAGGGGGCGGGCTCGACGCGCGTCGTGCGTCGGCCCCCGAGGGTGATCACTCGGGCAGGCAAATCCGGATCCGTGCTCCTTCCCGAAGAGAGGATGCATGGAATGCGGTACCGCTCGGTGAAGAGGCGGCCGTCAAAGGGTTCGGAGAAATCGACGTGCCGGTGTTCGTGGCCGAAGAGCAGGGCGTCGATCCGTCCCCTCAGAATCTTCATGAGTTGCTTGCCGTCCTTGAGGCGGTGGCCGACTCGCTCCTTGACCTTCTTGAGGGGCGGGTCATCTGGAAACTGAAAGGGGTGATGGTGGAGGGCGACCACGATCTTGTGGCTCTTCTTGCGATCCTCGCGCAAGGTGGTAATGAGCTCGTCGAGATCGTCGCGCTGCCGACTCCCCAGCTCGCCGTCGGCCAGCAAGCCATCCCAGAACCCGGTTTCGGCGTGCATCGAATTCAAGGTGACGAGGGTGACGTCGTTGTCGGTGTAGGGAACGTCCGGGTAGGTCACACGGTATTCGATCCCGAGCAGGTACTTTTTGAAAAGCTTGAAGCGCTTCTCCAACGCGTGTGCGCCGTTCCACCCGTAGTCGTGGTTGCCCGGCAGGGGCGCGATCTGGAAGCCGGCCCGGCGCAGCGGCCGCAGGATGCGGCGGGCCTCGATGAACTCCGGCTCGGTACCATCATCGACCACATCGCCGGTGATCAACACCAGCGGTTTGTCGTCGTCGCGCCCCCACTCCTGCATGATCTTGCGGACGAGCTTCTCCGCTTTCTTCCATCTGTCGACGTCGGTTTCCCTACCGATGTGAAGATCGCTGATGTGGAGGATTTTCATCGACTTTCCCCAACCAATCATTCATCTGGCGCTTCCACCACCCTACAACAGATAAACGACGCATTCTGGCGCCCCTCGCTTCGGCGAGCGGGCTGCCAACCGTTCTCTTCGACTGTCTCGCTTCGGCGGGCACGGTGCCACTCTTCGTGTTGTCTGCCCTGAATGCATCACCGAATATGGAGGCGACGAATTCAGACAATGCGCAGGGTGGCACCGGTGTCGTCGATGCCGCAACGCGCGCCTCGTTGGAGCTATGCTCCTCAGCGTCCTGCTATCCTCTCCCGTCGGACGAACTGTCATGACGCACCCATTCGAGCTCCCCCACCGCCAGGACCTCGACGCGATGATACGGCTCGCGCTGCCGGTGGTGGTGGTCCAGGTCGGAATGATGCTCCTCGGCGTGGTCGACACCATGGTCGTCGGTCGCCTTTCATCCGAGGCCCTGGCAGCGGTCGCCCTCGGTCACGTGGCCGTGATGGCGGTCTACTCCTTCGGTTTCGGAATGCTGTTGGCCCTCGATCCGTTGGTGGCGCAAGCGGTCGGGGCCGGCGACGAGGTCGCGATGCGCCGCTCGGTGCAGCGAGGCATGGTGGTGGCGATCGGACTCATGGTGCCGAGCGTCCTTCTCTTGATGCCGGTCGAAACCGTGCTGACCCTCCTCCGCCAACCGCCGGAGACCGTGCCGATCGCCTCCGCCTATGTCCGGATCTGCATTCCGGGCCTGCTCCCATACTACGGGTTCATCGTTCTCCGGCAGTCCCTGCAGGCGATGGGCCGTCTGCGGCCGATCGTGATCACGATTGTCATCGTCAATCTCTTCAACCTCGTCGCCGACTGGGCGCTGGTCTTCGGTGCGGGCCCCATCCCGCAGCTCGGTCCGGTCGGTTCCGCGTGGGCGACAACTGCGGCGAGAACACTGTTGATGGTTGTCCTGCTGGTGGTGGCACGGCGCGAGCTGGCACCGTTGTTCGGACGACTCGAGCGCGCCGCGCTTCGCCCGCAACCGTTGTGGCGAACCTTGCGACTCGGCGCTCCGATCGGGTTTCAGGTTCAGCTCGAGCTGGTGGCCTTCGTGGTGATCGCGCTCCTCATGGGTGGGCTCGGCACGATCCAGATGGCGGCCCATCAGGTGACGATCAATCTCGCGTCCCTGACATTCATGGTGCCGCTCGGCGTCTCTTCGGCGACCGCGGTCCTCGTCGGTCGGGCCATCGGCGCCGGCGAGCTTGACGGCGCACGGAGAGCCGCCGCAGCCGGGCTCCTGATTGGTGCCGGCTTCATGAGCTTGATGGCCGCTCTCTTCATCGGTGTGCCCAGGCTTCTCGCCAACGCCTACACCTCGGTCGAGGAGGTCGTCGTTCTCGCAACATTGTTGATTCCCATCGCAGGGTACTTCCAGATCTTCGACGGCATCCAGGTCGTTGCTGCGGGCGTGTTGCGGGGGGCCGGCGATACTCGCGCACCCCTGCTCGTCAACATCGTCGGCTTTTGGTGTCTCGGCCTGCCGACAAGCCTCACGCTCGCCTTCAGGCTGGGTTTTGGCCCGCAGGGGCTGTGGTGGGGATTGGTCGTCGGGCTCGGCGCGGTGGCGGTGTTTCTCATCGGCCGCGTCGCCTGGAGATTCCGCGGCGAAATCGCGCGGATGACGATCGATTGAACCGTATTCCTGGGGTTACTGACGCCCTTCGGGCGTCGTGACTCACCCCCGCCAGCGAGTGGCTGATGGCCGACCTCCCATCACCCTACCTTATCGGCCGTCAGCCACAGATCGCTGCCGGCGACGAGTTTAGGCCCCAGGCTAAACATCGGTCGCCCCGCCGGGGCTCAACCGTTGCTCGAAGCTCTACCTGCTGAGCGCCGCAAGAAGTACGCCGAAGGAAGGCGCGTTCTCGCGGTAGAGCAGCAGCTTCTCTGCATCCGGTGATTGCGTCCGGTCGGCGCCTTTGAGCGGCACGTCCTCGAAGGCGTCGTACGACAGGAGATAGGCCCTGGCCGCCTGATAGGTGGGGAGGGTCTCGAGGATCGGGCGGCTCGACGTCCGGAAGGCCTCTGGCGTCCTTTCCTTGAGGGTCTGATGGAGCGCGAGCAGGGCGAAGACCTCGCCCGTGTTCGCAGCGCGGAACTCGTAGGGGTGGCTGCGCGCAGAGAGGGCGTCGAGCTCGGCCTCCTCGCCCTGGTCGTTCATGATCTCGAGGATGTGCTGCGTGACTTCGCTCTCGGCCAGGTTCTTCGCCACCCGCGTCAGATCGGCAAAGGTCGGCGCCCGTCCACCGGCGCCGTAGGGCGCGAGATCGTCCGCGGTGACGTGATACATGAGCTTCGCCGCTTGCCGCAGCGAGCCCATGATCTCGAGCAACCTCAGGTAGGGGGCCGCGAGCTTGCTGTCCTCGTCCTTGGCATCAATGCCGCTCGGCACGTCGAGGTAGAGATGCTCGGCCTTCTCGAGAATCTTCAGATACTCGTCGGTCACCGCGGTGTACTGTCGGCAGAACTCCAGGAAATGCTCGGTGGGAAGTGAGACATCGAAGAGCTTCAACTTCGGAACGGCCTGGCTGAGATCTGCCATCGAGGCGACGACGTCCTCGGGGATGGCCACGCGCTTGATGCGTCCAACGGGCTCCGGCGTCGTGACCTCGCCCTTGAGCTTCTTGAGCTCGAAGTCGAGATCGAGCGACCGCCAGCGCAGCTTGAGCATGTGCTCGGCTGCATCCATGCGGGTATCGAGATGGCGAAGAAAGCCGTCGAGCAGCGCGCTCTGCACGTCGGAGAGGTGCTCGCGAGCGGCGAGGATCACGGCCCCGATCGGCACCGGGCTCTCGAGCAGCATCGGCTTGGCGTAGACGAACCGGTCTCCAACCTTGACCGGACCGAGAAGGTCGTCGGAAAAAGTGTCCAGCGCCTCCTGGCGCGCCCTGGCGAGGTTCTCGTCCAGGTCCTGATCCCCCGCGAGCGGGATCTCGCTCCCGGCGACTGATGCGAGGGCGGCATATTCGACACTCAGGAGCCGCGCGAGAATCACCGCGGTGAGGGTTCGAGCGGTGCCGATCTCGGTCCCGCCGAAGGTCTCGGCGTGCTCGAAGAGGTGGCGGTCCCACACCGTGTCGATGGCGCCGATCGCAGCGATGAACCGCTCGTGCTCGCCGGATTCGAGGCCCGCCAGGAGTTGCTCCCACTCCGCCCAGTAGGACCCGATCATTGCGTCGATGCGATCCTCGGCCATCGCCCACCCCCCCGATCGAGCCCGCGACCTACTCCCGCATCAGGATCAGCGCTCGACGGATCAAGCTGAAGTGGTCCTTCACCCAGTCCTCGATCTGGTGCAGGTCGTCGGGGCCGATGGCCATCTGGTTGGCGGCCTCGTTGACCAGAGATTCCTCGCTCACGCTGAAGCTGGTGTCGGAGTAACCGAGCCCGATCAGCTCGAGCAGGGCAGCGACCTTGGACCGTCGGCTCTTGAACACCCCCGCCAGCTCGTCGACCGATCGTCCACCGTCACCTGCGTCGGTCACGCCCATCTCGGCCTTCAACGCCGCCAGCGCCGCCGCCTCGCGGCCGATCACCAAACCATCGGCTTCGATCATCTTCTCCGCCAGCTCGGCGAAGGCACGCTTCTCGTCATCATCGAGCAGGTTCAAATACACCGCCGCTCTCCTTTCGACTTTCCGATGCCCCAAGGATAGCAGCACACACCACGACAAGTGCTTCCCGCATCAGCGAGTCAGGTGCCACCCTTTGCATGGTTTGAATTCGTCACATTCCAGGCATGGGACGCGCTCAGGGCAAACAATGCGAAGAGTGGCACCGGTGTCGTCGACGCGGCAACGCGCCTCGATGGCTGCCGTTTCTCGCTTTACTGTCTCGCCGGTCTTCCGTTGAAGCGCCGCTTCTGCCACGCAAGCCAGCCGCGCAAGGCCATCGCCCTGACCGGCCCTGACCTGTTGGCGGCGCGCTGCACGCTCCAGTCGACGATGTTCCGAGGCGGAACCACGTGCTCCGACTCCGGCCGCGGCACGATGCTCATGGCTTCCGTCGGGCAGGTGACAACACACACGCCGCACCCGATGCAGCGGTCGCCGACGACCAGGTAATCGCCACCATCGTCTGTTTCGATCGCGTCGACCGGGCAGCGCTCGTTCGCGCACACACCGCAGGTGGCGCAGAGATCCTCATTGATCACCGCCTCCCAGTTGCTGCGCACGAGGCCATAGGGCGTGTGGTACTCGGTAAGCAGGCGCATCAGTCCGCAGCAGCATGAACAGCAATTGCAGACAAACATCTGGTTGTGCTCGAAGTTGTAGGTGCAGTGGACGAGACCCTCGTCCTCGGCCGCGTCAAGCACCGCTAGAGCCTCCTCTTTGGTGATGATCCTGCCGCCGAGGTGGGAATCGTGGTACGCGTTTTCGTTTCTCGAGAAAGTGAGACAGGTCTCGACCGTATGGGAGCACGGTTCGCCGACGAGATCCTTTTCCTTCCGACAGATGCAGTCCATCACCCGAAAGGAGCGGGCTCCCTCGATCATCGTTCGCGTGTCCTCGTAGGCGAGCACGGTGGTGCGGCCGTCGATCTTCTGGTGGACAGGAACCACCCGCGCGAGCCCGGGCTCGGTTCCTCCAAGGGTTTTCGCGAGGTGCGGAGCGTACTCCTCACACAGCTCGGCCAGCTCGCGGTCCATGAACGGCAGCTGGTACTCGAAGATCCCGATCACGAACGGCGCCAGCAGGTACCGCCGCTCGCCGCGCCACATCGTCGATTGGATCTGGCCACGGTTCTTCATCCTCTCGAGCGTGTCCCGAGTCTCGGATACTGACTTCTTGAGCCGCCCGGAAATCTTCGCTGCGGTCTCCGGAATCGGACGGAGACGGAGCGCCGCTGCGGCGTCCTCGTCTGAAAAGATCTTGCGCAGGATCTGGAGCTCGACACCACTTTCGGTTGCCGGGAAACCGTGTGGGAGCTTGTCGAGCTTTTTCGCGAGGCGTCTGTAAACGTCGGCCATCGAGGCCCTCCCTGACCGACCACTATAAGGGTATTCGGAACGATTCCTGAGATTGAGTCAGAGGAGCTCGCGGAGTCGCGTATATCCCGACCGACTGACCGGCACCTTGGTGCCGTCTTCGAGGATCGCGATGCGGCTGTCCTTGGCGTAGAGCTCGATGCTGCGAAGGCGATCGATATTGAGCACGTACGAGCGGTGGACGCGAATGAATCGCTTCGGTTCGAGAAGCTCCCCGAGGGCCGACAGTCGTTGCGCTTTGAGGTGGGTCGAGCCGGCAACGTGGATCGCGACCGCGTCGTCTCGGGCCTCGATGTAGTCCACCTCGCAGACCGGTATGACGCGAACATCGCTGCCGTCACGAACCAAGATGCGTTCGAGCGAGTCCCCTTCTTCGCGAGCCGATGCGACCAGCCCCTCGAAGGAAGGCGGTTGTTCATCACGGGCGATCCGCTCGCGGGCCCGCTCCAGGGCCTCGGCCAACCGTTGAGCACTGTACGGCTTGAGGAGGTAGTCCACCGCGTGCACCTCGAATGCCTTGAGGGCGTGCTCGTCGTGCGCGGTGATGAAAATGACCGGCAGATCCCGTTCGAGGAGCTCGATGACCTCGAAGCCGTCGAGCTTCGGCATCTGGATATCGAGCAGGAGGAGGTCCGGGTCGTGCTCGGCGACCGCCTTGACCGCCTCGAAGCCGTTGCAGCACTCGGCGACGATCGCCACGCCCGCGGCCGCTTCGAGGTACTCCCGAAGCAGCTGACGAGCGGGCTCCTCGTCGTCGACCATGATCACCCGGAGGTCCTCAGCCATCTGAATCACTCCTCGGTTCAGGCATCGCTCGATCTCCAGTCACCGGAATCACGATCTCGGCCCGGTAGGTCCTCTCCGACCTGCCGATGCGGAGCCTCGCGTCTTCGCCGAAGACATTCTCCAATCGATGGCGAACATTGGCCAAACCGACACCGGCCCCGGACGACGGACGGCTCTCCGGGTCGACGGGGTTCTCGACCCACACGGTGAGCAGTTCGCTCCCACAGCGGGCCCCGATCCGGACCTCGCCGCCCTCGACCAGCCCGGCGATTCCGTGTTTGAGAGCGTTCTCGACCAGCGGCTGGAGAATGAGCGGTGGAACCGGCACGCCGAGGCAGCGTTCTTCGAATTCCTCGACCACCCGCAGACGTTCGCCGTAGCGCACGGACTCGACCCGCAGGAATCTCCGCACCTGCTTCAACTCCTCACCGAAGGGCTGCGGCTCCGTTCCACCCTTGAGGGTGCCCCGGAGGTAATCGCCGAGCTGGATACACATGTCGCGAGCACCGGCCGGGTCGGTCGTCGCCAGCGACGCCACCGAGTTGAGGCTGTTGAAGAGAAAGTGCGGGTTGAGCTGGGCCTTCAGCGCCTGCAGCTCCGCGTCACGCGCCGCCACTTCGGCCTCGAGGGCGCGGCGTTCGGCCTCACGAGAGGCCTCCGCGGCCGCAAAGAGATAATGAATGGCGACCGACAGCAGATAAAGCAGCAAACCGGAAATGAAAATTATCCCGTTCTGCTCCCTGGTGAGACCGGTCGTCCCGGCGTAGAGGGTCGAACGCTTGAAGCCTTCGACCAGCACCCACGCCATGGCGACCCAGAAAAGCGCCGACAGGGCGGCGGCCGCGAGATGGGTGAGAAGGGCCATTTCGGCCTTTTCGCTGTTCAACGGCATCGCCCGACACGGGTACCAGGCGGCGAGACAGAGAAAAGCGTAAACCACCGCCATCGGGAAAACGAATACGAACGACTGCAGCCAGTCGCCCCACCCGGTCAATACCATCGCCACGGTCAGGAGCGCGATGACGGGCAGCCATGCCATCAGGTAAAGGGCGAGGTGGCGGCGGCTGGCGAGGATTGGGTGCATTCAATCAACCGTTGCTTGCATCGAGCGTCATCCTGAGCGAGGTCCCCTGGGCCGAGTCGAAGGACCCCCCGAATTCCCCGGAGAATGATGACCGTCGGCTGTCTCCGACGTGAGGGGATCCCTCGACTGCGGCGTCGCTTGCGGCTTCGCCTTCGGCTACGCCGGCACACGTCGCTCTACCTCCGCTCGGGATGACATCTGCACAAAGTGGGTTCAGTTTTTGACCTCCACCCCGCCCATGATGGCGACGCCCGAGATCACCAGGACCTTGCGACCCTCGCCGGCCACGGTGCGGGTCTCGTCGCCATAGCCACCGAGAATGGCGAGGCCCTTGACCTGGACCTCCCAATCTTCCGGCACCTTGATCTCGATGCCGCCCCAGAAGGTGAAGGTGTCGATCTCGGCGGGACCGCCTTCAGAGCCGCAATCCCGGAGATCGATCTCGCAGCCACCCATGATGGCCACGGCGTCTCCGCCCCGGAAGTCGGCGGCGGAGAGACTGCGGCTCGACGCTCCGAGTATCGCAGTTGCCTCGAAGACGCCGGAGTCCTCGCTGATTTTCGTCCCGCGTCGGCGAAACGGTTTCAAGATCAGGCTCAGACCGGCGATGACCAGGATGACCGGCCAGAGATCGAAGATGTCGTAGGCGATCAGGCCGAGATTCGAGAGCTGGATGATCAACCCGGCGACGATGAAGATCGAGCCGGCGACATATCGGCGCGAGCCCTTCGGTCGCACGAAATGGCTGATGCCGACCAGCACCAGAAGCATCGGCCAATAGTCGATGACGTTCTCGGCCTCCATGACTCCGAGGTTGTCCAGCAGAAGAACCGATCCCACCAGCAGCACGGCGATGCCGAGGACCGCGGTGCCGAATCCCCGCCGACCACCCGCTCCGCCGATACCGATCACTCGGATTTTGACATCGTTCTCGTCGCAGCTGTCGTGCATCCAGGAGCCGCAGTCGGGGCAACAGCTTTCCTGAGACCGCTTCTTCTCGCCGCTTCCGCGGCGCGCCGGATCGTTGTCTTTGTTGGTCATCGTCCGCTCCTTCCCGCTCAGAACAACAGCGTGGAACCGTGGTGCGACTCATCGTCGTCTCCACGATACCGCCGGCGCGTGCCGCGAATCACCAGGTTGACGCCGAGGATCACGAGGACCACTGGCCACAGCACCCCGATGCCGACGGCGATCACGCCGAGGTTGTTGAGCAGTATGATCGCACCGACCGCGATCCATGACAGCCCCCAGCCGATTTTTCGGGACGATGTCGGTCCCACGAGGTGGCTGGCGCCGACCACCACCAACAACAGCGGCCAGTAAGGCGCGAGCACGGAGCCGTTGATGACACCGAAGTTGTCGAGGATCAGAATCACACCCAGAATGAAGATCCCGAGCCCGAGGACGAATGCCCCCCACAGGCTCTGGCGCCCTTCGCACCACTCGCATCCGTCCATTTTGTGGTGATGGTGAAATGTCATGTTCGGCTCCTTTCGCCTTTCGATCCTCACGATGGGTTCTCGTGCTCGTGAAGTCACGGCCTGATCGGTGAGTGGCGGTTCGGCGCCGGTGAGTGGTGGATTCTCTCGATCCGGGTTAGTATTCGGCCTTCAATCCGCCGATCAAACCAGCGCGTGACGGCGGAGTTTTCGAAGGAGGGTGCCGCGATGAACGAACCGAGAATCGACCTGCCTATCAGCGAGATGCCACGCCAGTGGTACAACCTCGCCGCCGATCTCCCACAACCGCCGCCGCCGCCGCTCGGCCCCGACGGCAACCCGATCGGGCCCGACGCGCTGGCGCCGGTCTTCCCGATGAACCTCATCGAGCAGGAGGTGTCGGCCGAGCGTTGGATCGACATTCCAGAGGGGATCCTCGAGATCTACGCTCGATGGCGGCCATCACCGCTGCGACGCGCCTACGCCCTCGAAAAGCACCTCGGGACGCCTGCCAAAATCTTCTACAAGGACGAGAGCGTCTCCCCCGCGGGCAGCCACAAGCCCAACACCGCCGTCGCCCAGGCCTGGTACAACAAGGAGTTCGGCATCAAGCGGCTGACCACCGAGACCGGCGCCGGCCAGTGGGGCTCGGCCCTCGCCTACGCCGGTCAGCTCCTCGGCATCAAGGTCGATGTGTGGATGGTGCGGGTCAGCTTCGACCAGAAGCCCTTCCGCAAGATCATGATGGAGACCTGGGGTGCGCGCTGCGTTCCGTCGCCGTCACCGGAGACACAAGCCGGACGCGCGATTCTCGAAGAGATGCCCGACACGCCTGGCAGCCTCGGCATCGCCATCTCCGAGGCGATCGAAGCGGCTGTCACCGATCCCTCGGGCACCACCCGCTACTCGCTGGGCAGCGTCCTCAACCACGTCATGCTCCACCAGACGATCATCGGGCTCGAGGCCAAGAAGCAGCTCGCGATGGCCGGGATCGAGAAACCGGACATCGTCATCGGCTGCGCTGGCGGCGGCTCGAACTTCGCCGGACTCTCCTTCCCCTTCGTCGCCGACAAGATCAACGGCGCGGAGATCGAGATCATCCCCGCCGAGCCCGAGGCCTGCCCGACCCTGACGAGGGCACCCTATGCCTACGACCACGGCGACACCGCCAAGATGACGCCGCTCATGCCGATGCACTCGCTCGGCCACGCCTTCATCCCGCCCGCCATCCACGCCGGCGGGCTCCGCTACCACGGCATGTCGCCGCTGGTTTCGGCCTCGGTTCGAGACGGACTAATGTCTCCGGTCGCCTTTCCGCAGCTCGAGTGCTACGAGGCGGCAGTCACCTTTGCCCGTACCGAGGGCATCATCCCTGCACCCGAGACCAGCCACGCCATCGCCGCCACCATCGACGAGGCCAAGAAGGCGGCCGAGGAGGGCAAGGAGAAGACCATCCTCTTCAACTACTCGGGCCACGGCCTGATGGACCTCGCCGGCTACCAGGCCTACTTCGCCGGCGAGCTCCAGAACTACCCCCTGCCGCCCGAGGTCATGGAGCGATCGCTGGCCGTGATGGAGGGACTGCCGAAACCCGGATAGGAGGAGGCGTGAAAGCGAAGATCATATTCGCGTTGTGCGCCGCGGTGGCCCTGCCGCTCGCGGCCGCCGAGCCGGTGACCGCATTGTTGATTATTGACATCCAGGACTTCTACTTCCCCGGAGGCAAGGTGCCCCTCGTCGAGCCCGGGGCCGCAGCGGCCAATGCAAGCAAGGTCCTGGCTGCATTCCGCGCCCAGGGCAAACCCGTGGTTCACGTCCGTCACGATTTCGAGCCCGGGGGCGACATCCACGACAGCGTCGCCCCGATCGAAGGCGAAAAGGTCTTCACCAAGAACGAGGTCAGCTGCTTCAACGGCACCAAGGTTCTGGAACACCTCAAAGATCTCGGAGTCGAAAAACTCGTCATCGTCGGGATGCAGACCCACATGTGCCTCGAGGCCGCCACGCGGTCGGCCTACGACCTCGGATTCAAGGCCACGGTGATCGGCGACGCGTGCGCGACGAGGGACCTGAAGTACGGAGACCGCACGGTGCCCGCGGCCGATGTCCACGCCTCGACCCTGGCGACCCTCAACCGGACCTACGCCGAGGTCGTCGATACGGAGACCTTCCTAGGCGGGAAG
>JBFFBV010000017.1:0-58261 GCA_041560205.1 Candidatus Sulfomarinibacter sp. | reverse complement strand
GATCCGCCTCCGGCGTCCATGCATTCCACGCCTCGTCCGGAAAGGCCCGGAGGGTCCCGTCGGCCATCACCTCGGCAACCGACACCGGCACCTCCGGCGCCCACCGCGGAAAGTTGGCAAAGACCCGCCCACCCTCCGTCATCGCCACCCCCGTCCACTGCCGATCCGACTCGGCGAAGATCTCGAGAGTGGGTTCAGGTGGCGTCGCATCGATGATTTCAGGTTGAGGCTGGGCACAGCTGAGCGCCACAAGGCCCGTCAGGCACACGACTGTATTTCGCATCGGAATCTCCTTCGGCAGATGATACGAGTTCGTCAGCGCGTGGTTTGCCGAAATGAGGAGCGCTTCCCTCTTCGACGTGCATGGTGCCACTCTTCGCATTGTTTGGCTCGAGCGCGCTGCCGCTTGAAGCGAACATGGGGCAAACAATGCGAAGGGTGGCACCTGTGTCGCCGAAGCGGCACGCGCTTCTCATGGCCGTCGTCGATGCGGCACCACCTGCTCACTGGGTGTCGTCATCGCCATGAATCGCCAGATGACGATACGAAGGACATCCCGATGCGTCTGCAATGGAACGACAGCCTATCGCTCAAGGTTCCGACGGTGTGGAAGTTTCTTGCGCCACTTCCGGAGAGTGCCGGGACCATCGATCGAGACTCCCATCCTCAAAGCCGTCAACGTTCAACCGACCTTCGGTGTTGTCATCGTGCCCGTCGGAATCAGGCACCGCACAATCATCGAGCACCCAAAGTTGAATTCTCGCGCCGGGCATCTTTCGTTTGACGAGGCGATATCGCTGCTGAATCCACTCGAGAACCTGTCGGTCCCCGCCGGATTTCCTGGTCACGATCGTGTTTGGCAGGTTTTTGGCCAGTTCGCTGATGACTCGGGGCACGAGTCGGCCTTTAACGGGCGATTTCTCAAAGAGAGGGGAGTCATAAATAACGCCGCTGGCCGGGACCGTGTCGGTGTAAAGGTAAAACCCGGGAAAGTGTGCGAACTGCCAGAAAAACTCTCCCGGGTCAAGCCTCGCTTTCAATGAGTCCGCAAGTTGTCTCTCCCTGATGAACCGCTCACCAAACTTCCGGCGGGACCACTCGTCCGGTGGAAGTCTCAAGGATTGGATCTGAGCCACCAGAAGGACGACGAGGACGGAAACCGCGGTCAGCCGTACGACGCCCGGATTTCTCAGAAAATGCGTGAGACCAGCTGCAGCTCCCACGATCAACGGCGGAAGGAACAGCTGGTAATAGTGCGGGTAGAACCTGCCGGGAGCGGCGATGGCGACAGCGGAACCCGCGAGCACCACCAACAAACGGCGGCGGCCCTGGGGGTCCATATGGAACAGCCCCGCCACAAAGAGCAGAAACAGCAACCCGATGACCATGAGGCTGCCCACAGGAAGGTGGTCGTTGATCTTGGTCAACCCCAGTAAGTTGCCGAGCGGGGATCCCTCGGGATAGTTCAAATTGTAGATGACGAGGGCGTCCCAGACCGGCCTGACTCCGGCGCGAATGCCACACCACATCACCACCGGCATCAGGCCTAAGGTCATGCCTCCCAGCCAGCGGTTGACATACCCCAGAGAGGAGGGAGTTCCTGCTTGTCGCCATCGCTCGCCCGCATCAAGGGCTGCCAGAAGCCCGATCGGAGCTGCGATCACGAGTTTGAGCAAAAGCCCACACGCGGCCAAAGCACCGGTCAACCACGCCGCTCCACTCGTCAATCGGCGGCGCCAACCAAGCGAGACGGCGAGCGTCCATGCGACACACGCGTTCATCGGTAATTCGACATTTGGCTGGTTGGCCTGAAGACCGAGGTCCCCACCCACGAGGGCCCACAAAAGACCGCCCATGACACCGCCGGTTGCTCCGGCAACGCGCGAGCCGGCATAGATCAATCCGGTTGCGACAAGGATCGAAAACAAGGCATTGGTCAGCAGCACAGCAGGCATTCCGGGGCCCACCAAGACCGTCGCACCCGCGAATATCAGATGAATCCCTGGAGGTTTGTGGTCCCAGATATCGGAATAGAGCATCCGACCCGCCACGATCTCGCGCCCAGCGACGGCGTACACCGAAATGTCCCGATCGAACGGTTCATTTCGCACGATCCACCGCGTTCCGACAAGCCACACGACGAGCACCATGAACGCGAACCATTGGGCTTTTCGCTTGGAACTGAGGAGGCCATTTGACACGTGGGGAGACTTCACGGCGACTGTTCCAGATGTGCCCCATGGACGGATTGCGATTCCCGGAGAACCCCCGATGCCGCTTTCCCCAGGTGCAAGCAGCTTGACTGAAGGTGCCGCTCACGGCCAGTGGAAGGAACTCCTTCGCGGTTCGTGAAAGCGAATGGTTGATGGATGCCTTCGATCAGGATAGGAGCCACAGAAGCCTCAATCTGCGATTGCCCACTCGCCGATATCGCCATTACGACGCCTGTTTGGGCTGAGTTCAAGCCCTCTCAATCGAGGGAAGAAATCGTTGCCTGTTTGAATCACGTCAACATTCTACAGAGACGGCGCTCTCCGTTTCTCGGGTGATTCGGGAATGCGCCATTTCCATCGGAAGGCTCGAGATGCGGAATTCGAAGGGACGTCGTGAGCGACCGTGACCGCGAGCTTCGCGCCCTCGGCTGGTGGGCATCATTTCGGGCACGGCAATGAAAACGGGCGCGGGAAGAAAAACGGCGGGCCGAAGCCCGCCGTTCGGTGTTGATGAATTATCGAGCGCTACAGCGCCTTGATGGCTTCGACCATCGGTGGGATGACGTCGAAGAGATCTCCGACGACGCCGTAGTCGGCGATTTTGAAGATCGGCGCATCGGGGTCTTTGTTGATGGCGACGATCACCTTCGACGACGACATGCCGGCGAGGTGCTGGATGGCGCCCGAGATACCGCAGGCGATGTAGAGCGAGGGGCTCACGACCTTGCCGGTCTGGCCGACCTGGTGGGAGTGCTCAATCCACCCCGCGTCGACCGCAGCACGCGAGGCGCCGACGGCACCGCCGAGGGCGTCGGCCAACGACTTGATGAGAGCGAAGTTCTCAGGCCCCTTGATGCCGCGTCCACCGGAGACGATGATGTCCGCCTCGGCCACATCGAGTTCGCCGCCCTCCGCCTCGATCAACTCTTTGACCAGTGCGCGAATTGACAGCGACAGGCCATCGACAGCAACCACCACACCCGCTCCCGCCACCTCTTCGGCCGCGAAGACGTTGGGACGGAGGCTGATGACCTGCGGTGTTTTGCCGCCTGTGTTGGCAGTTGCAAACGCCTTTCCTGAGTACACCGGACGCCGCACACTGAACGCGTCACCGTCACGGGTCAGACCGACCGCGTCGGCGATCGCGCCAACGCCGAGACGTGCCGCGACCCGGGGCGCAAGGTCGCGACCCATCGCCGTGCCGGCAAAGAACAGCGCGCTCGGCTGTTCCTGCTCGACCGCCTTGACGACCGCTTCGGCGTAGCCTTCGGCCGAGTAGAAACCGAGCTTCGCATCGTCGGCGACATAGATCGTGTCGGCGCCCCAGGCGCCCAGACCCGCTGCCGCATCACCGACCCCTGATCCCGGCAGGACCGCGCTCACCGGGCCACCCTGCCTCTTTGCTTCGGACACGGCCTGGAGGGAGGCTTTTCTCACCTCACCGCCGCGCTGCTCCACGAATACGAGAATGCCAGCCATCATCGCCTCCCTAGATCGCCTTCGCTTCTTCGCGAAGGAGTTTGACGAGCTCGGCCGCGGCCGCCGACGCATCGTCATCGCCCTGGATGATGGTCCCCGCCGCCTTTTCGGGCGGCAGCTCCAGTTTCTCGACCGCATAGAACCCGCCCCCACCTTCGTCGATGCCGAGGCTCGAAACCTCGACCTTCTCGACCGGCTTCTTCTTCGCGGCCATGATGCCCTTGAGGGCCGCGTAGCGCGGCTCGTTGAGACCCTTCTGGCAGGTCAGCAGGGCTGGCAAGGGGCTTTCGACCTTTTCTTTGCCGCCTTCGACGTCGCGCCCGGCGGTCAGTGATCCGTCGCCCACCTCGAGCTCGGTCACGTTGGCGGCGTGCGGCAGATCGAGGAGTTCGGCCAGCATCTGACCGACCTGTCCGCAGTCGGTTCCGACACCCTTGAAGCCGCACAGAATCAGATCGTACTCGCGGTCCTTGATGGCCGCCGCAAGCACCTTGGCGATGGTCAAGCTGTCACCGAGGGTTGCCTCACCTCCACGGATGTGGACCGCCTGGTGGGCGCCCCTGGCCAGGCAATCGCGCAGCGCCGCCTCGGCGTGATCCGGGCCGTAGGTCACGACCGTGACCTCGCCACCCTGCGCTTCGGTGATCTGCAGCGCCTCTTCGAGGGCATATTCGTCGTAGGGCGAGACGATCCATTTGATACCCGACTCGTCGATGCCCTTGCCATCGCCTCCGATCTTGATGACCGACGCCGTATCGGGAACGCTGGCCATGCACACAATACAGTTCACGCCATGCCTCCTTCGGTGGATTGTGAAGAAAATGAATGGTCATTCACAGCGGGTAGTTTAACACCGACCACGCCTGTTCGCGCGTCTTGCTTCGACGCGCGAGGTGCCACCCCTCCTCGTTGCGCTCCTTTCGGCGACGAGCACGACTCCGAGCGCTTCTCGCACCGACGTGTCAGGTGCCACCCTTCACATTGTTTGATTTCCAGGCACTTCAATCATCAGGCGCGATCGGGCAAACAATGTGAAGAGTGGCACCGGTGTCGCCGAAGCGGCACGCGCTTCGCATGGGGGTCGTCGACGCGGGAAGCGCCCAGTCAGCCGGCGTGTTCTTCGCGCAGGCGGTGGATTTCGTGGTCGTAGGCCTCCATGACCTGGTGGTGGCGGAGGAGGCCGATAACGGGCGCCGGCGGCGGGCCTGCGAGGACCGGCAGGATCTCGCGTTGCAGAGCGGTGAAGCGCTGGACCGCGGTGTGGAGATCGTCGTCCGGCACGAGGTAGGCCATGCCGCGCGCCGTCACACCCAGATCCGAGGCCACCAGCAACGGCCAAACCTCGGGTGTCGCCATGACACGGCGCACGTCGTTGATACTGAACATCCCCACCACCTCGCCGCTGGCGTCGACCACCGGAAATGCATACTGGTCGTTATCGGCAACGAGTTCGAGCACCGCCTCGAAGGAGGCGCCGGTGGGCACCGACACGACCTCCTGGTCGGGGTCCATCACCTCCTCCACCATCAGACGCTCGAGGACATCGATCTGGAACTCTCCGAGATGGGCCGGCGAGTCGATACGGCCGGGCACCTGCGCCTCGTAAATGCTGACCCCCCGCATCAGGAGATAGGCCACGGAGGACACCAGCATCATCGGCACCAGGAGACCGTAGGAGCCGCTCATCTCCGCGACCATGATGAGGGAAGCGATCGGCACCTTGGCGACGCCGGCGAAGAACCCGCCCATGCCGACCAACACGCACGCAGCGGTCGGCGGCGCGAGCTGCGGCACAACCCGTGACGAAAGATCGGCGAAGATCGCGCCGGTGACGCCACCGATCACCAGCGATGGCGCAAAGACACCGCCCGAGCCGCCCGACGAAATGGTGCACGAGGTGGCGAGGATCTTGGCCGGCAGCAACAGCACCAGGATCTTGAGCGGAAGCTGGTCGTCCATGGTGAGCTGGAGCCAGCCGTAGCCACCGCCGAGGACCTGCGGAACCGCCAATGCGAGCAGCGCCAGCAGCAAGCCGCCAACCGCCGGCTTGGTCCAAGCCGGAATCGGCATCGGCGCGAAGACCCTGTCCCGCATGCCGTAGAAGACCTTGACGTAGAGGTAACCGACCGCTGCGACGATCATGCCCAACACGAGATAGGCGAGCAGCTCGTGCGGTCGACCGAAGGGTAGGTGGGCGGTGTGGAAGATCGCATCCCAGCCGGTCAGCGACGCCACGACGACGTACGACACGATCGACGAGATGATGGCCGGGATGAGCGCTTCTGATTCGAAATCCGGATCGGAGTAGAGAACCTCGACCGCGAACAGAGCCGCTCCGAGCGGGGCGCGGAACATGCCGCCGACCCCCGCCGCCATACCTGAAACCACCAACACTCGACGGTCGTGATAGCCGAGGCGCAGCAAATCCGCGAGGTAGGACCCGAATCCGGCGCCGACCTGGGCCACCGGACCCTCGCGCCCGGCAGACCCTCCAGAGCCGATGGTGATCATCGAGGTCAGGAGCTTGACCGGCACGACCCGTTTCCGGAGCACCGCACGGCCCCGGTGGTAGGCGTTGATGACCGCGTCCGTTCCGTGGCCTTCGGCCTCGGGCGCAAAGGTCTGGACGATCCGCCCGACCACCAGACCGGCCAGCGGTAAAATGATCAACAGCAGCCACGGTCGTTCGGGCATGCTCCAGGTGACGGTGGCGGACTCGCCGTGGCCGGGTACGTGGAAGCCTACGACTTCACCCAGGAGGCCCGATGAGATCCCGTTCACGCCCCAGGTCAACAAGGTGCCACCCAGGCCGGCGACGACGCCCACCATCAGCGCGAGGACCATCCAGCGGCCGAAGTTGAAGAGATCGATCCGGCTCGAAAACCTGATGATCTCCCTGATCCACACTCGACCCAGCCGTTTCATCGCTCCATCCAATCAACCGATCAGGCGTGTCCTCGCTGGGGGAAGGCTTGTGAGGCGGACATCGTCAGTCGAGGCGACCGACGGCGAGACAGGCGTTGGTGCCACCAAAACCAAAGGAGTTCGTCAGCGCGACCCTGATCTCGGCCTCGCGGGCCGTGTGAGGAACGTAGTCGAGGTCGTTCTCGGGGTCAGGGTTGTCAAGGTTGATGGTCGGCGGCACGACGCCGTTGACCAGCGACAACACCGAAATTCCGAACTCGAGACCGCCGGCTGCGCCGAGCAGGTGGCCGGTCATCGACTTGGTGGAGGAGACCATCAGCTTCTGCGCGTGGTTACCGAAGACACCCTTCACCGCGATCGTCTCGACGACGTCACCGGCCGGCGTCGACGTGCCGTGGGCGTTGATGTAATTCACGTCCTCCGGGTTGAGCTTGGCGTCGTCGAGCGCACCTTGCATGGCCCGGATGGCGCCGTCGCCGTCTTCGGAAGGCGCCGAGATGTGGAAGGCGTCCGAGCTCATCCCGAAGCCGAGCACCTCGCCGAGAATCGGCGCCCCCCGCCTCTTCGCGTGCTCGAGCTCTTCGAGGATCACGATCCCCGAACCCTCGCCCATGACGAAACCGTCACGGTCGCGGTCCCACGGCCGTGATGCCTTTTCGGGCTCGTCGTTGCGGGTCGACAGCGCCCGCATCGAGGAAAAACCCGCCAGCGGCATCCCCGAGGTCACCGCCTCGGAGCCACCCGCGATGATGGCATCGGCGTAGCCGTGCCGGATGTAGAGCAGCGCGTCGCCGATGGCATGGGCCGACGTGGAGCAGGCCGTACAGGTCGCCATGTTCGGACCCTTGGCGCCGGTACGGATGCTCACAAGCCCGGAGCACATGTTGATGATGGCGCCGGGGATGAAGAACGGTGAGACACGTTTCGGGCCCCGCCCGAGCAGGATCTCGTGTTGCCGCTCGATGAGCGGAAACCCACCGATGCCGGAGCCGATCACGACCCCGACGCGGTTGGCGTTGTCATCGCTGATCTCGAGACCCGAGCTTTCAAGCGCCATTTCGGTCGCGGCGAGAGCGAAGTGGACGAAGAGGTCGAACTTCTTGACCTCCTTCGGCTCGATCCAATTCTCGGGCTCGAATCCCTTGACCTCGGCCCCGATGTGCACCGGAAATTCCGAGGTGTCGATCCGCGTGATGGTGGACACACCGCTGGTGCCGGAAGTCAACCCGGCCCAGGTAGGCTCGATCCCGATCCCGAGGGGCGAGACCAGGCCAACCCCGGTGACCACCACCCGGCGCGACATCAGCCTGCCTGGTTCTTCAAGAACTCGTTGGCATCCTTGACGGTGGCGATCTTCTCGGCCGCTTCGTCAGGAATCTCGACCTTGAACTCCTCCTCGAAGGCCATGACGAGCTCGACGACATCGAGCGAGTCGGCGCCGAGGTCGTCCACGAACGACGCCTCGGGGGTCACCTTTTCGGCGTCCACACCCAGTTGCTGTACAATGATCTCTTTGACTTTCGCTTCAACGTCCATGTTTCCCCTCCTCTGAGTTTCCCGTCGGTCAGATCCGCCACTGAGCTCGACAGCGTGCGGCGCGCCGCAGATTTCCGCGTCGCATCGCACACCCGGTTTCCCCAAGCGCCCCCCGGCGGTGACCCTCCTGGCTGCGATCCGGTGTCTTTACGGCGCTCGACGCGGCCCGCGCCGCCAATCGAACGGTGTACGTGATAGCACACAGAGAACCCCCACGCAAGGGGCCGATTTCCCTTGACAATGATTTGAAAAAGGAGTATTCAGCCAGTTAGCGCCGCATTCAGTCGGCGTTGGGAGGTGCGCATGGAGTCGTATTTGACCGCCAAAGAGGCCGCAGAGTATCTCAAACTGGCAGAACGGACGCTCGTGCGGCTCGCTCACGAGGGCAAAATCCCCGGAGTGAAGATTGGCGGCCAATGGCGGTTTCGGCGGGCGTTACTCGACGAGTACCTCGACACGCTCGCATCCGAATCGGTCGCGACCTCCGGGGCCTCGCCGAGCCAGGTGATCGACGCCCCCATCGAGGAAATCTTCACAGTCGATCAGATCATCCCCGACCTCAAGGCCACCAACCGTCCCGAGGTCATCCACGCGATGGCTGAGCACGTCACCGGTCTTGGTCTGGTGGAGGATCAATCGTGGCTGGAAGCCGCCCTTGCGGCCCGCGAGCGCCTGGTGCCGACGGCCGTGCCCGATGGCGTCGCCTTTCTTCACGCGCGGCGCCGCGCCGCTGACAAGTTCCCGAAGCAGTTCGTCGCCATGGGCAGATCGCCGGAAGGTGTCGTGTTTGGCTCCCCTGACATGGGAAAGACCAACATCTTTTTCCTTCTCGCGCTCCGCAACGACGCCCTGCACCTGAGGTGGCTTTCCCGGCTCGCGTGGATCGTCCGCAACCCAACGCGGCTGGGGAGGCTGCTCGAGGCCGATTCAGCGGACGCAATTCACGCCGCGATGTTGGAAGCGGCAAGCAGCTTGCCCGGCGCATTGCGTCCGACTGGTGCGCCGGCGGGTCGATAAATCCTCGGCTCATCGGCATAGCAATCAGCTCTCAGCGGTCAGCACCCCCCACCCACCCGGCGCGACCTGCTGCTGGCTGATCGCTTGGCCATCATGCCCACCGCCCGCGTGGCTCTTCAGCCAAATCCCGTCTAAAATGTTGCGACAATGAAAATCGCACTCATCGGTAGCCATGGCGTCGGCAAGACGACCCTGTGTTTCGAGCTCGCAGCTGCGCTCAAACGGCGCAACGCCGACGTCGAGATGGTGCGGGAGGTCGCCCGACGCTGTCCCCTCCCCATCAACCAGGAGACGACGGTCGCCGCACAGGAGTGGATCCTTCACACCCAGATCGCGTGGGAGATCGAGGCCGCATCGAGCAGCGAGGTTGTCGTGTGTGATCGATCGGTTCTCGACAACTACTCGTACCTCGTCCACGCCGCCGGTTCTTTCCGCGCGTGGGAGAGCTTCATCGATCACTGGTTGCCGACCTACGATCTGCTGGTGCACGTTCCGATCTCGGAACAGCCGACCTACGATGGCGTCCGCGCGGTTGATCCTTCATTTCAACAGCTGGTCGACGTCCTGCTCGAGGGCATGATCGCCGCGCGCGGTCTGGCCCCCTTGCGCCTCGAGGAATTCGAGCGAAATTTCTGGTGCGAGGCCATCGTCGAGGCGATGTTGCCGATGCTCGATCCGACCCTGCCGTTGTTCGAAAGGGAATCGGCCCCGTGAGTGATCGACGCACCGACCAACCGGGATCCGCACACGGAGCTCTCGAGGAAACCGCCGCGGACTTGGTGCAGGTCATCGATGCCTCGGTCGCCCAGCTCTGGGAGACCATCGAGTCGCTCGAAAGGCTGCAGCCCCGGAATCTCGAGCGCTTCCGGGTCTCGATCTTCGGGTCTGCCCGTATCGAGGGGTCGCACCCGTTGTATGCCGAGGCACAGGAACTCGCCCAGCGACTCGCAGAGGCCGGGTGCGACATCGTGACCGGGGGAGGGGGCGGCCTCATGCAGGCCGTCGACCATGGCGCATCTCGGGGCGCCGTTGAGCAACCCGCCGACGGTGACTTGCCGGTACGGCTGGTGACCGACGGAGCAAGCGCACCCTTCGTGGAGAGGGTCTACCGCCACCGCACGTTCTTCTCCCGACTCCATCACTTTGTCCGCCTGTCGTCGGCATTCATCGTTTTCCCGGGTGGGATCGGCTCCACGCTCGAGGCGATGATGGTGTGGCAGCTCCTCCAAGCCGAGCACCTTCCGCCAACACCTTTTCTCCTCTATGGCTCGCATTGGCGCGGACTCCTGCAGTGGGTCGAGGATCAGGCGCTGGCGCAGGGCTATGTCGAGGAGGGGGACATCCGCTTGCCTACCCAAGTCGATGCGGTGGACGAAGCGGTCGACCTGATCCTACGGACCCTGCGAGAATTCCAGGCCAGAGAAACCGCCGAGACGGAAACGCGGGGGCATCCGTGACCACCGGAACCGGTGCACAGGATCTCGTGATCCGTAACGGGCTGGTGATGCCGATGGTCGCCAACGGAGAATGCTTCCACGGCGAAGTCGTGATCCGCAACGGCAGGATCGAGGCCGTCACCGAGAACCCTACGGGAAGATCCGACGCCGCGCACATCCTCGACGCCGACGGTGCCGCAGTGCTTCCCGGTTTCATTCAGGGTCACGTTCACGTGGTGCAATCCCTGCTCCGCCACCAGGCGGACGGGCTCGAGCTCCTCGATTGGCTGCGCCTCCGCACCTGGCCCTACGAAGCGGCCCTCGACGGTGACGGGGTCGAGGCAGCGGCGGAGCTCGGCATCGCCGAGCTTCTCTGCGGCGGCACCACAACCGCCCTCGATTTCGGCACGACCCACGACCATGACCGGGTGTTCCGTGTGGCTGAGTCCCTCGGCATTCGGCTCGTCTCCGGCAAGACCCACATGGATACGGGTAACGGAACTCCGCCTGCCCTCCTCGAGGATCCGGAACGCTCTCTGGCCGATGCGGCCGAGCTCGGTCAGCGGTGGCACGGCGCAGCCGGCGGGAGACTTCGCTATGCGGTGGCTCCGCGCTTTGCGCTCTCGTGCTCGTCGGAGCTCCTCCGCGGCTGCTCGGAGCTCGCCCGCGCCCACGGCTGGCTCCTGCAGAGCCACGCGGCCGAAAACCGGTCCGAGGTCGACGAGATCATGGCCGTCACCGGGTGCGGCAACATCGAGTATCTCGACCGCCACGACCTCCTCGGCAACGATGTCATCCTGGCGCACGGCATCCATCTCGACGACGCCGAGATCGGGCGCCTGGCGGACACGGGGACCACGGTCTGCCACTGCCCGGGCGCCAATCTCAAGCTCGGTTCCGGAATCGCCGACGTGCCGGGGCTCATCGCGGCTCGGGTTCCGGTCGTGCTCGGCGCCGACGGCCCTCCGTGCAACAACCGCCTTTCGGTCTTTCACGAAATGGGCCTCGCGGCAACGATTCACAGCCTCCGCCATGGCCCCGCGGCCATCGATCCCTGGACCGTCGTGGCGATGGCCACGCGCGACGGGGCAGCGGCCCTTCACCTGGGAGATGAAATCGGTACCCTGGAAAAAGGGAAGGCCGCCGACATCGTCGTGGTTGACCTCGACGAGTGGTCGGCACTGCCCGGAGGCGACCCCGCTTCACGCATCGTCTTCGGCGGTGGCCCCCACATGCTTCGCCACGTCATCGTCGCCGGCCAACCACTGGTAGTTGACGGGGAGCTGGTCGATGTCGACACCCAGGCGATGCGGAGCCGAATCGACGACGCCTGGAGGGCGACCCGACGGAGGATGGAGGAGATGTCATGAAGATCGGATCATCACAGGCAACGATCGATCATCTCGACCGGTACCTCGCCAAGAAGGAGTACGACAAGGCGCTCGAGGCGATCAAGAAAGAGCTGTGGAAAAACCCCAGCCAGCTCAACCTCCGACTCCGGCAAGCCGAGATCCTGGATCTCATGGGGAAACGCCACCAGGCCCTGTTCATTTTTCGCGACATCGCGGAAGAGCAGGCGCGGGACGGGTTCTACGCCCGCGCGATCGCCGTCTACAAGAAGATCCTCAAGCTGGATCCGGAGCAGAACGTGCACTCCGAGATGGCGCGCCTCATCGAGGAAGACCGGCGGAGCAAGGAGGCGACCAAGGAGCGCCGGGAGATGGCGAGCGCCCTCGAGGAGAAGACAACGAACACCGACCAGGAGCTCAAAGAGCTGCAGGCGTCCAGGCTCTTCTCCTCCTTCGAACGCGAGGCGCTGGTCGAGATCATCGCCTCGACCGAGCTGCGATCCTTTGACAAGGGAGACATCATCGTCACCGAGGGCGAGGAAGGATCGAGCCTCTTTCTGATCGTCGGTGGGGCGGTCAAGGTCTTCACCCGGACCGAGGAGGGGGGCAACGTGCCGCTGGCCGAGCTCAGTGAGGGTGATTTCTTCGGCGAGGTCTCATTGCTCACCGGCAAGCCGAGGACCGCCACCATCACCGCCTCCAGCGAGGTCACCGCCATCGAGCTCGACCGCACGAACGTCGACCGCATCGCCGAGGGTCACCCGGAGGTCCGCCAGGTCCTCAACGATTTCTACGAGCGCCGCGCCCAGGAAACGGTCGAAGCGGTAATCAAGAGAATCCGCGAATCCGGGTCGCCCGGTGCAGGCTCGGGGACCACCGCGGGGCAGCCCGGCACCTCTTCGACCGACGAATGACCGTTCACCCGATCCTGGTTTACGGCGACCCACGCCTCGAGGCGGAGAATGCGCCGGTCGAGGCCTTTGACGATGCGTTCAAGGTCCTGGTGGAGGATCTCTTCGAGACTGGCTGGAGGGCGCCCGGGCTCGGCCTCGCGGCTCCACAGATCGGGGTCAACCTCCGGGTCGCAACGATCGATCTCTCGGTCGGCAAGGACCCCGACGCCAAGATCGTCCTCGCCAATCCGAAGATCGTCCATCGCCAGGGCAAGGTCGGCCTCGAAGAGGGCTGTCTGTCATTTCCGGGGCTCTTCACGACGATCGAACGCCCTTCCGCACTGATCGTCCGTGCACAGGACGGGGGCGGCGAGTGGCGGGACATCGAGGCCGATGGGTTGCTCGCACAGGCCGTCTGCCACGAGTTGGACCACCTCGACGGCAGGCTGCTGGTGCATCATCTCCGCGGTATGAAGAAGCGCCTCTTCATGCGGCGGGTCGAGAAGATGCGCAAGCTCGGCGTGTGGGGGGCGACAGCGTGATTTCAACCTTTCCATCGGGGCACGGAAACGGGCACGGGCACGGGAGTCTGCCGCTTCAGATGCCTGTGGGAAGGCCGTCGCGGGGATTAGACTGATAGAGCTCGGAAACGCTGCGCGCGGTCTCCTCGCCTGCGGGCGACATCACTTTCGGAACGACGATCTGAACGGTGTAGAGGTGGTCGCCGTAGGCACGCGTCTTGGTGTTCCGGACGCCCTTGCCGCGGAGCCGGAAGGTGCGCCCGGAATTGGTGCCCGCGGGCACCTTTGCGCGCACCGGCCCGTGAATCGTTCCGATCTCGATCTCGCCGCCGCGGTAAGCCTCGGAAAAGGTGACTGGGATGGTGGTGTGGATGTTGTCGCCCTCTCGCTCGAAGAAGGAATCCGGGGTCACGCGTACCCGCACGAAGAGATCTCCGCTGCCGCCCCCAGATCGCCCCTCGGCACCCTTTCCAGCCACCCGCACCCGCTGGCCGTCTGAAACCCCCTCCGGAATCTTGACCCGGAGCCTTTCGGTCGAGATCAACACCCCTGAACCATGACAGCTCGTGCACGGACGGCCATCGGTCGTGCCGGAGCCCTTGCAGGTCGCGCACCCTACCTGCCGCTGCACCGGAACGGTGACGGCGGTGCCTCGCACCGCGTCGGCAAAGGCGATCTCCACCTCGACCTCGTGATCCGCACCGCGCCGGGGTTGTCGACGCGCACGCGACGTGCGACCCCGCCCGAAGAGCTCTCCGAAGATATCGCCGAGGTCCTGGAATCCACCTCCACCCCGAGCAAAATCTCCGAACTCCACCCGGACTCCCCCCGCATCCCGCCACGAGGAGCTGGCCTGCCGGAACGGATCGAAACCGATGTCGGGGATTCCATCGACACGGCCGAAGGTGTCAAACTGCTTCCGTTTTTCCTCGTTCGACAACACGGCGTAGGCTTCCTGGATCTCCTTGAACTTCTGTTCCGCCTCGGCATTGTCCGGATTGACGTCGGGGTGGTACTTCCTCGCCAGCTTGCGATAGGCCTTTTTGATCTCACCTGCGCTCGCAGAGCGATCGACCCCGAGCACCTTGTAGTAATCAGTCGACACGATTCCTCCCGACCACGGTCGGATCACAGAAATATGAGCGAGTTTTAATAATATTTCAACTGCACCCCTCCCTCATCGCTTCGTACCGTAAAATGAATGGAGTGGACGCGTTGCTGGCACTCTCCCTGCTCGTCGTTCCCGGGCTCCGTTCGCGGACTCGGCGCGCGATCATCGTCTTCGTCGTCGGCCTCGCGGGGGCCGCAGCCATCAATCTGCCGTGGCTCGCGGAGCGCCTGGGCATCTCGGACACGTCGGAGGACTCGATTCTCCAGGTCTTCTCCAACCCCAGCGTGGTTGTGGTCGCCAACCTGGCCTGTGGTGCCTTGATCGTCTGGGCACTGGTCCAGCTCCTGTACGCCGGCGGCCCACAGCAGCGGTTGGAGCGAACACTCATGAGCCGCGGCGACTTCATCGGCGCCGCACAGATGAGGGAGAAGAAGGGCGACAAGCGGGGCGCCTTCTCGCTCTACAAGAAGGGGAAGGAGTGGAACGAAGCAGCGAGACTCGCACTCCACCTCGGAAACGAGGCGGAAGCGGCGGAGATGCTGCGAAGGGCCGGTGGCCACCACCTCGGGGAGGCCGCGCGGCTCTTCAGACGCGCCGGAGACATCGCGGGCGCCCAACGCTGTGATCGGGGTCTCGCCGAATGGCTGACCAGCCGCGGCCGGTATGACGAGGCCGTCGAGGCATGGACCAGGGCAGGCGAACCGCAACGCGCTGCGGGCGCGGCGGTCCTTGCCCTCGATGAAGGAAAGTTCAGCTCGTCGCACACCGCCCTTCCGGCGGCGCGGAGGGCCGTCGAACAGGTCGGCGATCAGCGGTCGTTGGCGCGGCTCCTCGAGTTGGAAGGCAACTGGCAGGCCGCCGCCCATGCCTGGCGGTCGGCGGGTGAGCATGGCCTCGCGGCCGAGATCTTCCGCAAGGCCGGGCTGATGCACGACGCGGCAGTGTCGGAATCCGCAGCCGGTCATCATCGGGAGGCAGCCCAGCTCCGCCTCCGCCAGTTGGAAAAGCTCCGCGAGCGTTACGCCGCAGTGCGCACTCGACGCGGAACCGACCCCGAGGAGGTCGAAACCCTCAAGAAGCAGATCGAGCACGAGGAGACATCGCTGATTCCGGTTCTCGCCGAGCTCGGAATGCGCCGCGACATGCTCGAGCTGATTCGAGCTTCCGGCCGCGCAGAAGACGCTGTGCAGACGCTCCTCGACCAGGGAGAAGAGGCGGAGGCTGCCGAGTTCGCGATCAACTCGCAGCAGTGGACGCTCGCGGCCCCGTTGCTCGAGCGCCTCAACCGGTGGGGAGAGGCGAGTGACATCTACGAGTTGGCGGGAGACATCGAGGCCGCGGCGCGCTGCGCCGAGCTCGCGGGCGAGGACGAGCGGGCCCTGCAGCTTTACCGTGGGCTTGGGATCCCTGTCGGCACCGCCAACTGCATGGCGAGGCTCGGATACCTTCAGGACGCCCTGGTGGAGCTCCACAGGGCGGAGCTCCTCCAAGAGGCCTGCGAGGTCCTCCAGAACCACCCCGGGCCGGTTCCGGACATCCCACACGTGATGCTCGACATGGCGAAATGGGCGCGCGAAAACCTTGGCGCTGCGGCGTCGATCGCCTGCCTCCAGAGGGCGGTGATCGGTGTCGCCCTGCAACCCGGCAGGCTCGGTCCGGCTGTCGCCCTCGCCCACGAGCTCTTTCGGGCCGGTGAACGGGCACCGGCCCTGGCCCAGCTGGAGCGGGTCCTTGCCTTCGACTACTCCTGCGAGCCGGCGCGCAAGCTCCGTGCGATGATCGAAGCCGATCGCACGACCAGAGGACCGAGTGCGGAGGCCGCGGCCGGGTCGGAGGCCTCGAAGCAAGAGCTTGAAGCACAGCAACGATACGAGATCCTGACCAAGCTCGGACGCGGTGGGATGGGCGTGGTGTATAAGGCTCGCGACACGCGCCTCGAGCGGGATGTGGCGATCAAGGTGCTCCGCACGACGTCGACAGAAGAGGCGGCGCGCCTCGGCCAGGAAGCCAAAGCGGCGGCCACACTCAACCACCCGGGGATCGTGACCATTCACGATTTCGAGGCGGGCTTCGACGGTTACTTCATCGCCATGGAGTTTGTTCCCGGAGAAGCGATGGAAAACCTTCTCAAGGACAACCCCGATCGAATCCGCACCCGACTGGCGCCACTCCTCCTCCGGCTCGCGGACGCGATCGCCTACGCCCACAGCCGGCACGTGATTCACCGCGACCTCAAGCCGGGGAACATCCTCGTCACCCCGGCCGACGAGGTGAAGATCCTCGACTTCGGCATCGCCGCCCGGCTCGACCGGGGAGACGGCGAAAAGGTCTCGATTTCCGGCACGCCCTTCTACATGGCGCCCGAGCAGATCCAGGGCCAGCCGCCGACCCCGGCCACCGATATCTACGCCTTTGGCGCGACCGCTTTCCATCTCGCGACCGGACGCCCGCCCTTTCACACCGGGAACGTGATCGATGACCACCTCAACACGCCGCCCCCCGACCCCATGGATCTCGCGCCCGATCTCGACCCAGAAATCTCCCGCATCATCCTGCGCTGCCTGGAAAAGAACCCCGAGGACCGCTACGCCGACACGGGCGAGCTGTGCGCCGATCTGGCGGCCCTGTGCAGATGACCCTCGGTGCTCGGTGCGCTCCGACCGAGGCTGAGAACGATTCGGGAGCATGGTGAATCTCCGCGATCTGTGGCAAAGGCC
The DNA here is from genome assembly GCA_041560205.1 of Candidatus Sulfomarinibacter sp. Lineage (GTDB taxonomy): Bacteria > Acidobacteriota > Thermoanaerobaculia > Thermoanaerobaculales > Sulfomarinibacteraceae > Sulfomarinibacter. The sequence continues at coordinate 41,064 of JBFFBV010000017.1, read as the reverse complement.
CGAGGCCCGCTTCCTGATGCTGTTCCTGTCGATCCTTGGACTCAGCTTCGCGGTCGTGGCCCTGAAGCAGGTCGACGATGCGCTCATCACCCCCTACACGAACGTCATCGCCCGGATGTCGGCCATCGTCCTTCGCCTCCTCGGTGAGAATGCGACGGTCAGCGGCTGCGTCGTTTCGTCTTCTCGTTTCGCGGTCACCATCTACAACGGATGCAATGGCCTCATCACCAGCTTGATCTTCGTGTCAGGAGTGCTCGCCATTCCAGCCCGCTGGTCATCCAAGGTGATCGGCATCGTCGGGGGTCTCCTCGCCATCCAACTGGTCAATCTGATGCGGATCGTTTCGCTCTTCTATATCGGGGTCTTCTTTCCCGATCATTTCGACGACGCGCACGTCTACATCTGGCAATCGCTGGTGATCCTCACCGGAATCTCCCTCTGGGTCCTGTGGGCGCGGAGATTCGCCCTGCGGATGGAGGACGCAGCGTGAGGGATGCGACGCAGGTGTTCCTTCGACGCCTGCCGATCGCCCTGGTCGCAGCCGTCATCATCTGGCTGCTCCTCCGTCCGGCCATCGACACGATCGTCGCGGGCATCGCCCAGACCCTGATCAGGGCCTACGAGCACCCGCGTGTCACCCATTTGGTCGTCCAGGACCATCGTGTTCAGATGCGCCGCTCGGACCTCCGCTCCGATTCGGGCGTGCCGACCGTGTCGATGAGCGAGGTCAGCTTCAACACCATCGTTCTGCTCGCGCTCTACTTGGCGCTGCCGCGTCCGTTCTCGCGTCGCCAGCTCGAAAGGTTGTTCATGGGCTGGTGCGTGCTGTGCCTCTGCCAGTCGCTCAACCTCGTGTTTCACGTCAAGACTTTTTACGCCACTGGGCTCGGCGAATGGAGCCAGCACCACTACTCGGATCTCGCCAGGAATTTCTACGGCTTCGGCCGCTACTTCAGCGATTTGCCGGGGCGGTTCTCCCTTCCGTTTCTGATCTGGCTCGGGTTCAACTGGGAAGTCATCATGAAGATGCTGAGCTTGAGCCCTGAAGAAGACAGCAAGCGCAGACAAGAGTCGATGCCAAAGAAGAAGTAACCAGTCGACAGTCATCAGTCATCAGTGCACGCTCAACCGCTCGGACTTTCACGCTGACTGCTCGTCACCGATGCGAGAGATCGGGTCACTGGCTGCTCGCTGCTCGCTGCTGGCTGCTGGCTACCGTTTACTCCGTCGGAGTGAACGATAGTCCGGGATGCCGTACTCCTTGATCTTCGCGATCAGGGCGCCTCGGGAGAGGTTGAGCTCGCGGGCCGCCTTGCTCTGGTTGCCGAGCGAACGGCGCAGCACGCGGTCGATCAGGAGCTTTTCGACGGCGGGGATCACGACCTTGAGGTCATCCTCCCCGAGCACCGCCGTCGCGTCGATATCGCCGGCCTCCGGACCCGAGACCTCGCCACGATGGACCATCGACCGACGGAGTGACCCCCGGACCAGCTCTCCTTCGGGGGTCGCCGAGACGAGACGGCGAAGCTCGGTCAGCAGCTCGGTCATCTGGCCTTCAAAGGAATAGCCGAGGAGGGAGTCGAGAGTCTCGAGCGAGATGCCCCGAATGTCCTTTCCCTGTTCGCTGCCGACCGTTTCCAGCGTGCGCACGATGATCAGGGGGAGATCCTCGCGACGATCTTCGAGATTCGGCACCCGGATGAGGTGACTGCCGACCTGGCTGAAGAGGTCGTGATCGATGGTCCCTTCGGCGACCATCGCCTCGCAACCCTCCGCACCCGTGAGAATCCAGCGCACCCTCGACCCGTAGCCAGCGCCCTGGTCCTCCGCCATGACCGAAGCCAGCTCACTCTGCAGTGCAATCGACATCCGCTCGATCGAGCGAACGATGACGACCCCTCCACCCGCGCGAGCAGCGAGCTCTCGTGCACCGACCGTCGTGCCAGAGCCGAAGAGCTCCTCGCGCAGCTGGGACTCGTCACCGCCCCGGACCTGGAGCACGCGAATCCATGGCTTGCCGGTCGGTCGCAGTGAGGCGATCAACGACGCGAGGAAACAGCGCCCCGAGCCGGCGCGGCCGGAGATCAGCACCGGATCCGACGAACGGGATGCCGCCAGGATCCTTTCGCGCAGCTCCCTCACTGATTGCGAGGTCCCGGGCAACCGCGATTCGAGCGTCGCCCGAGATTCCGCCTCCCACTCTCCGAGGAGGGCGCTGGAACCCTCCACCCGATCCCAGTGCACGGTAATCATGGCGGCAATCTCGGCCAGCAAGGTGCGATCCTCGTCGTTGGTCTCGTCGGTCGTTTCGGCCAGCAGATAGACCCGAGATTCCGTGCCGCCGACGACGACCGGATAGATGAGAACCTCTCGCCGGCCGCCCCGGAGGACGGCGATCCGGTCTCCGCGCTCGAGCTCCGCGAAGGTCCGACCGGGAAGCTGAGGTACCGTTCCAGTCCAGCAAGAAACGATCGGCTGCAGCCTCCCCTGTTGATCGAGCCATGCCAGAAACGATCCCCGGCCCGGAAAGACCTCAGCGAGAAAGGCTTGCAGCGGCTCCACGAGGTCCGAATGCAGCCCCGCACGGAAGACCTCGAGCAGCTGACGACGCGCTTGCGCGAGTCGACTCGGCTCGTTGTAGAGCACCACCTCGGCCCTCGGCGCAGCATCTTCGGCGGCCGCTTCGCTCCCGCCTTCACGTGTGGGTTCTTCGAGCGGCCCCACCGCCTCTTCCGGCAGATCGACTCCCATCGAGCCTCCGGCTTCCTCGAGGATGAGCACGGTCGCCGTGCCGATTCGCAGCCGATCACCCTCGTTGAGCACGCCCCGCGACCGCTTTTCGCCGTTGAGGAGGACAATCTGGCGTGGTTGCCCAAAAAACGTGAGGGAATCACCGGTTCGCCGGATCACCACATGGACCGGAGCAACCCCCGGACTGCGCACCACCACGTCATTGTTGCCCGACGCCCCGATGGACACCGTGTCTTTGGCAAGGTCGTAGCGAAGCTCGGAGCCATCTCCCGTGTCTATCGCCAATGTCAGCATGCGCCCTCCGGTCTCACTCGACGCCGACCTCCAGGGTTTTCCTGATCATCGAGAAAACCTAAGCTCCGCGGCCTTCACGGCCACCGCTTGCTCCCAATCAACACACGAATGAGACTCTGGAGAAGCTTAAATCCCCAAAACGCAGGTGTCAATCAAAAGAACAGTTTTTTGTGCTCGTTGGCGAGACACGCGTTGGCGTTCTAGGCGCCAACGACACCCCCGAGGCGTCCCGCGAGCAGCACGAGATCCGCCATATCGGGCAGCTCATCGCCCTCCCTGTCGGCGATCAACACTCCGACCACCGCCCCGCGTCGCCCGAGTGGGATGACCGCAGTCGCTGACGGGAGCTGCGACACGCCGAGGACCCGTGCGAGCTGGCCCTCGCCTCCACCAGCTGGCTCGATCTTCGTGAGCGCTTCACCCGTGCGAATCACCCGCTCGATGAGCCCGATGCCCCGCGGCAATACCGCCGTCGACCGGTCGAGACGATAACCGAATCCAGCGCGGCAGCGGATGGCGGTCTGCTCGGCCATCAGCACGGCCCCACGGGTGAAGTGCTCGGCCGCCAGATGAAGCAACGAGCTGATGCCTTGATCCGGTTCGCTCTCCGAAAGCAGGGCACCAACCAACTCGGAAACGCCTGTGGGAAGGGAGGACTGACCTTCATGGTGGAGGGTCTGGATCTGCCGATCCACCACCTTCGACAACGATTCGGCGAATCGAGCGGTCGCCTCGCTTGCCTCGCCCCGGGGGGCCGGCATGAGAAAGGAGACGCCCGCTTCGATCAGCCGATGGACCCACTCAGGATCACCGAGAGGGGATACCCACACGATCGGCAGCGGCGGTTCGGATTCCGCCGCCCGGCTGATGAACCGCAGCCACCTCTCCTCGGACCCAACCCTGGCCGATCCCTGTTGGTGGTGAACGACCAACAGATCCAGGGGCCCGAAATCGATGTCGTCCGATACCTCCAGATGGCGGAGACGCCAGCCGCGGCGTCGCCACTCCGACTCGATGGTTCCACGCCACCATCTGGGGTCCAAGGTGACGACTCCAATTTCTGTGAAGAGCAGCTCGCCGGGTGCGTCTGCCTCCAGATCCGAAAGCAGCTCATCGAGCGGGTTCTGCATCGGCTCAGCCGGCAGGACGTGGATATTGGCATCACCAGGCGGGGGTGTAGCCTCGAACAGATCCTCATCGAGCAAGAGCCCCAACTCGAGGTTGGATGCCGCAGCTCCGGCCGCCTCTGCAAAGGCGCTCAGGCTCATGACGTCGCCCTCGAGGCGCGGGATTTCTCCCGGTGTGAAGCGGAACTCTCCCTGCCGACTGCCCAGAACCCTGCCCGCCGACTCGAGCTCGACCTTTGCCGGCATTGCGACCCGCCCTCTTGCCACCTCGAGCCGAAGGAAGCCATCTGCGGTATCAATTTCGAGCACTCCGCTCGGAGATGTCGCCGATACCAGGCGCAACAGCGCCGGAGGCGGAAGATGCTCGAGCTTGCCGGTCAACGTCCTTTTCATGAGCCCGGGCCCCGTTGCCGACCACCGCGCTCCTCGGCTACCACGAAGCTCCTGTAGTCGCCCTCGGCGAGATCGATCTGCCGCCGCTCGACAACCACGCCTCCAGAGACGATTTCGAGAACCCACCTGCCGGGAAGCAGATTCGAGAACCGGGCTTCGGGGTCGAATCGCGCACGCCGGGTCTCGCCACCGCCACCGCGTAGTACCGCGACCGACTCCGGATGGGGCCACTCCGCGGCCAAGCGGCAAACGAGGTCCGCACCCTGGTTTGGTCGCAGAAGCCGGCCATCGTGCTTCGGCAAACGATCGAGCCCGTCACTCGACGACTCGAGCACCAGCACTTCGGGCAGATCGACCACCGTGTCGGCAAACACCAGATGGCGTGGAGTCACCGTCCACAACCCGAGGGTCGGGTCGCTCGCGACCCACCCGGCCGCCGGGAGCCGGCACTCGATCCAGCGGTGCGGAATCGGACGGTCGTCGCCGATCAGCAGACCGCTGATCGTCCGAGCTTCGAAGCCTGCCGCCTGCAGCAGGGCAACCGTGGCGTTGGCGATCCCAGAGCATCGCCCTCGCCGCCGATCGAGGATCGAGGCCGCGTCCTGTTCGCCGGAATCGTCGACGTCGACAACAATATTGTCCGCCACCCATTCGAGGACCAAGGTGGCCGCCTGCCATGCGCTGAGGTCAGGCCGAAGCCGAGTCAGCAGCGGCCGTGGCAGCTCGAAGCCGGATGGTACCTCCGGCCGCTCGCCGGAGCTGACATCCGCGTACGTTCCTTCTGCGCCGATGGGCGTCAAGGTTGTCGCGACACGCACCTCGGCGCTTCCATCAGCAGCGATTTGAACAACCTGCGCATAGCCGTTGCTCGCGGCCGACACCGGGGCAGCCCCGCCGGTTAAACGGTAGCTGGCCTCCTCGCCGACCGCCTGAAATGTGGCGAGAAAACAGAGTATCGAGCACCACGCGCGGACACTCATCCTGCGGCGGCACGTCGTTTCACGAAACCGTCGAGCACGCCATTGACAAAGCGGCCGGAGTCTTTGGTGCCATACTTCTTCGCGATCTCAATGGCTTCGTCGATCACCACCGCGTGAGGCGTGTCAGTTTCGTAGATAAGTTCGTACATGGCGAGACGGAGGATGTTGCGATCAACCGCCGCCAATCGTTCCAAGCGCCAATGCGTCGTCTGGAGGCCGAGCTCTTCATCGAGCTCGTCGATTCTGGCCAGCGTCCCGCGGAGGAGAGCGTCCGCGAAATCCCGGACACTGTCGCTCGCGTTGCGCCACTCTTCGAAGCCGGCCTGCATGTCCTCCGGCGAAGCATCTGTCAGCTCGAACTGATAGAGAAGCTGGAGGGCGAGCTCTCGGGCGCGCCGGCGGGTACCCATCTATGTCGCCTTCGCTCGAAAGAAGCGTGACGGGCGCACTCAGGACCTCCGGTCGAGCCGTTCCGACAACCGTGCCATCTCGATCGCAGCCAGAGCCGCCTCCCAGCCCTTGTTGCCCATCTTGGTGCCAGCCCTCTCGACGGCCTGCTCGAGAGTGTCGGCGGCGATGACACCGAAGGTCATGGGCACACCAGTGCTGACCGCCGCCTGCGCGACGCCTTTGGCAACCTCTGCGGCGAGGAGGTCGAAATGGGCGGTGCCTCCGCGCACCAACGCACCGACACTGATGACGGCGTCGAATCCGCCATCGGCGGCCAGCTTCGCCGCCACCATCGGAATCTCGAACGCACCCGGGACGCGGATGATGGTGATCTGGTCCTCTTCGGCACCGTGCCGCTGCAGGCAGTCGACCGCGCCCGACTCGAGTCGTGTCGTCAGTGCCTCGTTGAACCGGCTCACCACGATGGCGAATCGTAGCCCCTGAGCGTCAAGATGCCCTTCGATAACCTGCATGGAGCCTCTCCGTTCCGCCCCCTACCGGGCTGAGCGCCATTGTATCGCGTATCCGCCCAACCACCCACCCGGATACCAGATGCCAACTATCAGATGCCAGGAGGCTGATCTGGATTCTGGAATCCGGAATCTGGGATCTGGGATACAGGATCTTGTGAATGGCTCTCCCCGACAACCGCGACGTCGGCCAGTCGACGGCCGTCGGCGGTCGCGCGCAACAGCTCGCCCGTACGCGCCACGAGCTCGCGGCCCTCCGCCTCGCGCACCACCTGTCGGGTTCGCGCCTCGCCCCACTTCAGGTGGCGGTGCAGGCTCGGCACTTTGCACTCCTCTGCCTCGCGATCGGTCTCCTGGTGGTGGAGGAGATGGACCAGGAGCATCCGCACGCCGAACTCGAGGCGCTGCGAGCTCCGCCTTCGCGCTTGCGCGACCAGCCCGCGACGGGGTGCCAGGAGGAGTGCGGCCGCGAATGCGAGACCGCAGACTGCTGCCATCGACCCCGCGATCGAAACATCCAGTGCGTAGGCCAGTGCGTAGCCCAGAAGGGCGCTGACGGCTGCCGTCGCCGCTCCTACCCAGAGCATCGGCGCGAAACGGTCGACCAGAAGATAGGCGGTCGCGGGGGGTGCGATCATCAAGGCCACCACCAGAATCGAACCCACGGCGTCAAACGCACCTACCGCGGTCACCGAGACGAGCGCCATCAAGGTGTAGTGCATGGCGACCGGCGAGAAGCCCAGCAGCGCCGCCAGCCCCGGATCAACCGTCGCCAGCTTGAGCTCTTTCCATGCCAGAGAGATGACCACGAGGTTGAGGAGCAGGATGGCGCCCATCGTCCACAGGGCGCGTGGTCCCAAGAGAACGCCATTGACCACCAGCTGGTCGAACGGAGCCAGGGCGAGCTCTCCGAGCAGCACCGAATCGGTGTCGAGATGGACATCGCCCGCGTATCGCGAGATCAGGATCACACCGATGGAGAACAGGGCTGGAAAGACGAGACCGATCGAGGCGTCCTCCGGCACGAGCCGTGAACGGAGCAGCGCCTCGATGAGGACCACCGTGAGGACGCCCGTCACTGCCGCGGCCACCAGCAGGAGCGGCGAGTTGAGGTCGTGGGTAAGGAAGAAGGCAAGGACGATTCCGGGGAGGATGGCGTGCGAGATAGCGTCCGAGACCAGCGCCGTTCGACGCAGCACCAAGTACGTGCCGGGAAGGGAGGAAGCCACGGCCGTCACCACGGCAATCAGCACGATCTGCAGCTCCGCGCTCACGCCTCCTCCCCCGCTTCGCGCTCGTGAATCCGCAGCGCCTCGCGACGGCCGATCGGAGTCGGCGCCCACCCTCCATCCGACGTCTGTTGGGCGAGACCGCGGTCGGCCAGCCCTTCGAGCGCCGACTCGACGTTGACGTCGGGCGGGCTCATCGTCCGCAGTACGGCGACCGGGTGGCCGTGCTCGGGATCGTCAGGGTGCTGGTGAGACAGGGCGTAGAGATGCATCAGTACCGGGTCGAGATCGGGCGCCGCACGGAGGGCGCTGATATTCAGTAAGCGCCAGAGAAGCCCACGGCGGGGCGCCAGGAAAAGTGAGACGGCCACGATCGAGCTGAGGACGAGCACGATGGTTGGCCCGGTCGGCAGACGTGGAATGGAGGAGCTGAGAATGGATCCCGTGATGCCGGAGAAGACTCCGATGGCGACCGCGATCATTACCATCGGCGCCAAACGCCTCGACCACTGGCGTGCGGCCGCAGCGGGGGCCACGATCATCGCGCTCATCAGGACCACTCCCACTGTTTGCAGACCGATGATGATGGCCACGACCAGCAACGCCGTCAGGAGACCGTCGAGTCGGCGCACCGGCAGCCCCAGGCTCGACGCGAAATCGGGATCGAAACTGAGGAGCTTGAACTCCTTCCACACCAGCACGAGGATGAGCACGGCGCAGGCGCCGAGCACCATCATCGTCACGACATCTCGGCGGAGCAGCGACGCCGCCTGGCCGAAGAGAAAGGACTCGAGGCCGGCCTGCGCTGCGTTGGGTAGTTTCTGGATGTGGGTCAGAAGCACCAGACCGATGCCGAAGAAGACCGCGAGCACGATGCCGAGAGCGCTGTCGTAAGGCACCCGCGACCGGCGCACCACGAGCTGCACGGCCAGGGTGCCGATCCACCCAGCGAGACCGGCACCGACCATCAGGACCAACGGTAACTTCGACCCCGTCAGCATGAAGGCGAGCACGATGCCCGGCAGGGCCGCATGGCTGACCGCGTCTCCGAGCAGGCTCTGGCGCCGCAAGTAGGCAAAGGAGCCGAGGGCGCCGCTGGTCGCACCGAGCACCGCCGAGCCGAGGGCGACGAGTCGCAGCGTGTAGTCGCCGAAGAGGTCCATCACAGCTTGCCGGCTCCAGCGGCCGCCAGCACCCCGACCCTGCCGCCAAAGGTAAGGCGGAGGTTTTCCTCGGTGAAGACCTCGCTCACGGGGCCGGAGTCGATGGCGCGAACGTTGAGGAGGAGCACATAGTCGAAGTACTCGGGAATGGTCTGCAGATCGTGGTGGACGACGATGATGGTCTTGCCGGTCTCGGCGAGCTCGTCGAGCACGGCGATGATCGCGCGCTCGGTCGGTGCGTCGACACCCTGGAACGGCTCGTCGAGCATGTAGATCGGCGCATCCTGGACGAGGGCGCGGGCGAGCAGCACCCTCTGTTGCTGCCCCCCCGAAAGCTCGGCGATCGGACGGCGTGCGAACTCCGCCATTGCGACCTGCTCGAGGGCAGCTTCCGCCTGCCGCTTTTCAGCCGCACCGCAGCGCCGGATCCACCCCACCTTCCCGTATGTCCCCATTGTCACCACATCGATGACATCGGTCGGAAAGTCCCACGAAAGGGTGGCGCGCTGCGGTACGTAGGCGATCTGGCCTTCGGCGCTCTCGCGGCCGCGCCCGAAGATGCGGACCTCGCCGGCCACCGGATTAACCAGCCCCATCGCCGCCTTGACCAGCGTGCTCTTGCCGGCGCCGTTGGGACCGATGATGGCCATCTTGACTCCAGGCGGCACGTTGAGATCGATGTCCCAGAGGACAGGTTGGTCCGCGTAGGCTACGGTGAGGTCTTCGACCTCGAGGGCCCAGCGTTCGTGTTCGTCCATCGTCATCTCCCCAGGCGAAAGGACAGACCGGCGCCGATGAGGAAGTCGACGCCCTGATCCGTCAAGCGGCGAGCCACCCGCACATCCGCTTGAAGATCGGTGTTGAAGAGGTAGACGAGCCCGGTCTGAAAGGTGGCGGTGCTCGGTCCACGTGCCTCCTCGCGATCGAAGCCGAAAAGCTCGAAGAAGACCGACGTTGCATCACTCAACCCGACTCCCAGGGCGACGCTCGCCCACAGGGTGGTGAACCTGGTTCCATTGCCGGCGGGCCGGGCAATGCCGAGATTGGTGCCGATCCCGACGTCTCGTGCGAGCTCCCAGCTGGCGCTGAAGACCCCGCCCGGTTGCCAGTCCGAGCCTGCAAAGTCGGCGGTCCCGGTCGGCACCGTCGTGGACGCAATGAGCGAAGATTCCATGCCCCCGAAAAGACCCGATCCGTCCCCCTCTGTCAGCTGGTACTTGAATCCGATTCCGGTCGAGAGAAAACCAGACGAGTCCGCGAACGTAGCACTTTCGCGGGCATAGGTCGGGAGCAGGAACCGCAGCTCGAGGTTCTTTGCCACCCCCCATCGGACGAGGATCTCGCCAATGGTCGTGACCCGCGCTCCACCGCGGAAGTCGGCATAGGTCACACCGCTCTCGAGCTGGAGGACACCCTTGTCGACGCTGCTCGAACTTTCCGTGAAATCGGGGCGGTCAGTGACCAGAGGCTCTTCGCCCGACACCTGCCACGTTGTCAACGCCGCTGCGCACAACACGACGCACGGGAAACCGTAACGTCGCCTACCCATTCGTCTCTCCCGTTTCAGCCGCGCCGATTCCAGCGAGTGCCGTCACGATGGTGTCGACGTTTGCCTTCACCGCACCCTCGTACGTACCTTCCGGCGATCCGGGATTACCGAGCGAGTCGGAGTAAAGGCTCCCGCCGATCTCGACCGCGAATCCGCGGGAGGCCACTGCCTCCTGCAGGGCCTGCACGTAGCGCAGCGGTACCGAGGTCTCGACGAAGACTGCAGGAATACGGCGCTCGACGATGAAATCCGCGAGCTCCCGCACGTCCGACGTCCCCGCCTCGGCGGCAGTGCTGATGCCGAGGAGACCACGCACCTCGAACCCGTAGGCGCGGCCGAAGTAGCCGAAGGCATCGTGGGCGGTGACGAGGACCCGCTGCTCAGGTCGCAATTCGTCGATGCGCTGGCGCACCCAGGCATCGAGGCCCTCGAGGATCTCGACGTAGGCCGCGGCCCTCTCGTAAAAGACGGACGCACGCTCGGGATGGAGATCCGCCAGTGCATCGGCAACGCAGCCGACGGTCTTCGCCCACAAAGCAACGTCGAACCAGACGTGGGGATCGTGGAGACCGGAGAAACCCGTCGACTCGATGAGCTCCTCCTCCGGCGCGCATTCGGCCACCGCGACGGTCCGCACTCCTTGGTCACCCATGCGCTCGAGGATCTCACTCATCTTTCCCTCGAGGTGGATACCGTTGTAAAAGATGGCGGCGGCGGTGCTCATGCGGCGGACATCGCCTGCCGAAGCCTTGTAGAGGTGGGGATCGATTCCTGGGCCCATCAGGCCCTCGACCTCCGCATCCGGACCACCGACCGTGCGCACGAGATCGGCGACGATGTTGGTCGTGGCGACGATTTTCAGTGCGCCGTCCTCTGCCGTTTCCGGCGGCCCGCCACACGCGTTCGCAACGAATGCCGCCAACAACAAGGCGCGATACATGGTCAATTTCATAGCTGGGTTCCTTCCATCCAGAGGGTCTCGGCCAGGTAGGTGGGCAGCACGAATCGGTCGTCACCCACCCGAACCCGGACCCCGCGCTCGTCGTCGGACACGACCTCGACTCGGCAGCCCGGGAGGAGCCCCAGCCGCTTCAACAAATCGAGGTTGTCAGGGTCCTGGGAACCGACCCTGACAACCCTGCCCCGATAGCCGACCGGCGCCTCCATGAGTGACATCGAGGACTTCGCCTCGGGGAGATCGAGGTTGCGCGAGGGGATGGGATCACCATGGGGGTCGTGGGTCGGATGCCCCATGACCTCCGCGATCCGGGCTTCGAATCGTTCCGAGATGACGTGCTCGAGGCGCTCCGCCTCTTCGTGCACCTGATCCCACGTGTAGCCGAGGGCCTCGACCAGATAGGTTTCGAGCAGACGGTGATGGCGAAGCATCTCGAGGGCCACTCTGCGGCCGGCATCAGTCAGTCGAACTCCGCGGTACGGGGCGTGCTCGACGAGATCGAGCTGGGCAAGGCGGCCGATCATCTCGGTCACCGACGCCGGTTTGACCCGAAGCCGACGGGCGAGATCCTGCGTGCCGACCCGAGCTCCTTCACCACCGAGGAGAAAGATCTGTTTGAGGTAATCCTCCTGCGACTCCGACAGATCCGGTCGTTGGGCGGCGCCTACTTCGAGGTTTGACATCTCCGTCATGTTTTTAGGCTAACCTAAAAATATTCGAGAAGCAAGCCGGAACGGTCGCTCCGGTATCATGAGCACGGAGGATTCACCATGTGTGACAACGAGCTGTTGATGATGGCCTGCCGCCCGATCGAGCCCGGGACCCCACCGCTCTCCGGGCATGACCTGGAGCACAGATTGAGCCACGCGGAGGGTTGGGAGATCGAGGACGGGTCCTTGAGCAAGACCTTTCAGTTCGAGGATCACTACCAGACGATGGCCTTCGTCAACGCGGTGGCCTGGATCTCGCACCGGGAGGACCATCACCCCGAGATGACCGTGGGATACAACACCTGCTCCCTGCGCTACAACACCCATTCGATCGGTGGCATCTCGGAGAACGATTTCATCTGCACGGCCAAGGTCGATCACCTGGTCGGGGACTGATCTCCGCCTGAGAAAAGAAGGAGAAGTGGATAAAAAATACCCCTCTGTCTACGGGCTTTTCGCCCTGGGAGCCGTCACGATCCTCGTCCTCGCCGCCTGTGGTGAGTCCGGGCCTCCGCCCGGCACGCCCGAGGCGCTCTACCTCGATCTCGGCTGCGCCAAGTGCCACGGCGCTGATCGCCAGGGCCAGAAGTCCGGGCCACCCCTGATCGCCATCGGCGACCACTGGCAAGAGGAGAATCTCCTCGAGTACCTTGCCGACCCGAAGGGCGTGATGGAGAAAAACCCGCGCCTCAAGTACATGGCGGAGAACTACCCGATCATGATGCCGGCCTACCCGGACACCAACGAGGAGGAATTGCGGAAGCTCGCGCAGTTCATATTGAGTAGTTGAGGCCCACGAGTGAAGGGCGAAGCCCACCCAACCCCTGGGGAGTCCTTAACTCGTAACTGTTGACCCTGAGCTCTTGGCTTTTATACCTGCTTCGGTCAGGCGTTCACTCGTGTCGGGCCACGCAGAACGCGAGCCGGCAGCAGCACCACCGCGTGCAGGAATTTGAAAACCGCATCGACCCCGATGCCGATGAGCCGAAATGGCAGCAGGAACAGCCACACGACCGGGTAGAGCACCAGCGCAAGCAGCGCCAACGGCCAGCACACCACCAGCAGGATCAACCACAGGATGAAGGTCCACATCGTCGCCTCCACCTATTCATTACGCTCCTTCGCACCCCGTTGTTCCCGTGCCCCTTTCCGTCTCCGTGCGTCATGGCAAGGATTCGCTTCAGGGCTTCCTCCTCCCACCCACCACGTGAAGCAGTTCGTCAGTTTCCGGATCCCATCGCACCAGCGCTCCCCTCTGGTCGATGAAGAGTCTGCTGGCGGCCGGTTGACTGTTGTACCAGAAGACGACGCCGGAGGTTCCCGAGTTCCACTGAAACCATGGGAAGGCACGGCGGAGATGGGCACCGATCAGCCTCACCTCACCCGTATCGACATTCAGGAGCTCGACCCGCAAACCCTGTCGACGGTCCAGCGGGTCCGCGAGACGGGACAGGGCGATCTCGTTCGGCACCACCTCACCGAGGAACCAGTATCCCTCCCGCCCTGCGAGCTCGTGGACGGTCCTCTCGCCACCCTCGAAGGGTGCGACGATGAGCCGCGTGACGCGGTCTTCTTGATTCAGGATCACGAGCCGCCCATCCTGAAGGAAGCGCGGGAAGCCGGGAAGGTTGACGCTCCTGACAAAGGTGCCATCCGTCGCACGATAGAGGTTTTTCACCGGCACATGACCGGGCTCGGTGCGCTTCCAGATGACCAGGCGCTCCCACGCGGCATCGACTCCTATCCACGACAGCTCGGCCAGGGCATCGAGCTCTGACGTTCGGGCGAACTCGCCGGTGGCGATATCGACCTCAGCCATCAAAAGGGACTGATCGTTGTCCGCCGTTCGAGCAAAGACCCGAAGAGCATCCGGCGAAGGAAAGAAGATCGCGGTAGGTCCCAGATCGTCCGGGAGTCGGATCGCCTTGATCATACGCTCGCCGTCGAGCTCGTAGATCGAAACGGTACCATCCTCGTGAATCGCGACACGGGAGCCTTCGGCCGAAAGGACGAGAGCGGAGTCCCGTGCAACGATGAGGTTGGTCGGGCGCGCGGAGGGATCCGGCCGGCCGAGATCAGCCCACCACACGGCGCGCGGCGCGTCCCCGGTGGCCGAGCCCAGCCACACCACTGTGGAGCCGTCGCTCGAATACTGCAACTGCACTCCACGCGAGTGGAACCGCGGCTGGGCCGGTAACGCCAACCAGCGTTTGTCGCCGACCGAAACGAGGCATCGGCGATACACGTCGAGCCTCCCCTCTGCCCATCCGATCGTTTCCACCCATCTGCCGTCGGGCGCCACGGTCTGGACCTCGACCCTTTCGAAATTCGATGGACCGAAATCTCGCAGCCATCCCGAGTAGACGACAACGGCAGCACACAGAAGCGCGAGTGTTCCCCACAGGGCGAGTGACAGGGCGCCGTGGGTTCTTCTGAGATCGATGCGACCGACCGCCAGTCCGATCGCACCACCAGCGGCCAAAGCGAACACCAGCGAAGCCGCCAGGCTTCCACCGACGACCAACAGTGCGATTCGAGCACCCATCGTGAGGTACGGCACCACCGAAAACCAGGCGAGGACCGCAAAGAGAACACAGCCGGCGAGATCGAGGAACAGCCATGCGGTCCGCGCACGAGCCATGATGCCGACCGCATGGGCGAGAAAGTACAGCGCCAGCGGCACCGCGAGGAATCCGACGACGGCTATCCACACGATGCCTTCACCCATCAGGAAGTGGTAGACGCCACCTCCATGGAGAGATGGCAGCAGAACGATGCCCTCGCACAGCCAAACCGTGACGATTGCCGCCGCCGCTTTGCCGGCCCAGATGGCGAGGGCGCCCAGTGGACGGGCGAAGAAGAACCCGAGGCGTCCATCGGCCAGGTCGCGTCCGATGATCTGTGCCCCAAGAATGACCGCCATCAGCCAACCCAGGGCCAGTGCCGCCGTCAGGGAAGCGACGGTACGCAGATCGACCGAGTCGGCATCTTCGACGCCCGGTAAATACGGCACGATCGCCGCGATGACCGCGACCGCCGCCGCCAATACGAAGAGCTCGCGCCGCGCCGCCACCTCGCGCACCATGACCGCCATCGTCGCGTTCATCATCGACCTCCCGGCTCGCGGCCGCAGAGGGCGATGAAAATCTCCTCGAGAGACAACGAATCGACCCGTGTCACGTCGACCGGCGCCTCCTGGCGAAATCGATCGAATCCAAACTCCGAAAACTTCTCCACCACCGCTTCATTCGCGCCGGCGACCACCGCTCCGCCAACAACTCCGAGATGCTGCAAACCGGCTTCGATTCGCTGACGGGGCACCTGGTCGGTGGCGGCCCATGTCAAACGGCAATAGCGCGCCTTGAGGACCTCGATGGGCTCGTTGACCAAGAGGGACCCGTTTTGAATGATCCCGACCCGGTCCGCAATTCCTTCCACCCCGGCAAGATCGTGGGTGGTGAGAAAGACCGTCATCTCGCGCTCAGCCAGCTCCCCGATGAGCTCCTCGTAGAGTTTCCTTCGCGCGACGGCATCGAGACCCAAGGTCGGATCATCGAGTACCAGGAGGCGCGGGGAGCTGGCCAGCGCCAGGGCCAAGGCTAACTGCCTTTGTTGGCCCTTGGAGAGCCTCGCGAAGCTCTGCTTGCGAGGCACATGCATGCGTTCGAGGCGATCGAAATACTTCGCGGACCTCCAAAAGGGGGTCACCCGAGCCATGAATCGTTCGACGCGATCGGCCGTTGTTTCGGGCGGAACATCCGGGTTCTCGGGAACCACCCCGACCCTCTCCATCGCCCGTCGTCTCTTCTTCCACGCGTCGAAGCCCAGGATCCGCGCCCGTCCGGCGGTCGGTCGCTGCTGACCGACCAGGCAGCGAACCGTCGACGACTTTCCGGACCCGTTGCGGCCGAGCAGTGCATAGATCCCGCCCTTCTGAACTTCCAGCGATAGATCGTCCACGGCGGTCAACTTTCCATACTGCACTGCAAGACCGTCGAGCTTGACGATCGGTTCAACCCCCATCTGTGACTCCTTCTCCGTTCTCGTCACGTGCCGAATCCCATCTCTCGCGCACCGCACGCGTGGCCTCGTCACGGCTCGCACCCATGCTGGCGGCGACCCGGACATACGACGTCGCACCGTCGATCAGCAGGAGCCGGCGCTGCTCCTCGAGTTCCTCGGGCTCGAGTTCGCCGACAAAGGTCCCTTCGCCGCGTCGTACGGTCAGGAGGCCTGACTCCGTCAGCCGGCGATAGGCCTTCGAAACGGTAGCCGGGTTGACCCTCAAGGCCTTGGCGAGCTCACGGACCGATGGTACGACACTGCCCGGCGCCAACCGTTTTGAAGCGACCAGACGTCGCATGCCGTCCTCGATCTGGCGCCAGATCGGGACTGCCGAGGCGGTGTCGACTTCGAGAAAACGGTGGAGACTCAACTGTGTCACTGATGTAATACAGTACATCACTAAGCTTCGCCTGTCAAGCCCGGACCGCGAATCGACGCGCGATACTCGATGCCGGATGCTCGATGCTGGATGCTGGATGCTGGATGCTGGATGCTGGATGCACCAAGATCATCGGATCACGGTCCCGGTTTTCGCGCGGGTGGTCGGGCGGTTCGAGTATTTCGTATCGAGCATCTCGCATCGCGCGGGGGTGCGGGGCCTCCGTGATATCGTTCTTCCGATGGAGATGATTCGATGAAAGGCATCGTCCTCGCGGGGGGGTCGGGGACCCGACTACACCCGGTCACCCAGGTCATCAGCAAGCAGCTCTTGCCGGTTTACGACAAACCGATGGTCTTCTACCCGCTCAGCCTCTTGATGCGGGCCGGGATCCGCGAAGTTTTGATCATTTCGACCCCACGGGATCTTCCCGCGTTCCGCGGTCTCCTCGGCGATGGCCACCGCTTCGGCATGCACTTCGACTACTGCGAACAACCGAGGCCCGAAGGTCTCGCACAGGCATTCCTGCTCGGGCGCGAGTTCCTCTCCGGATCGCCGGCCTGTCTGGTCCTCGGTGACAACATCCTTCACGGACCGGGGCTGACCGAGATCCTCTCGGAATGCGCCACCCTCACCGAGGGCGCCAGGATTTTCGGGTACCGGGTGCGAGACGCGAAACGGTACGGGGTGGTCGAGATTGACGACAACGGCGGCGCCCTCTCCATCGAGGAGAAGCCGGACACGCCACGCAGCCCGTATGCCGTGCCGGGACTTTACTTCTACGGCCCGGATGTCTGTGATCTGGCGGCCGAGCTCGAACCGAGCGAGCGCGGAGAGCTCGAGATCACCGACCTCAACCGTTGTTATCTCGAACAGCAAAGGCTCACCGTCTCGATCCTGGACCGTGGCTACGCGTGGCTCGATGCCGGGACCCACCGCAGCCTGATCGAGGCCTCAAACTACATCGAAGCGATCGAGGAGCGCCAGGGCCTCAAGATCGGCTGCCTCCAGGAGATCGCTTGGAGGAACGGGTGGATCTCCATCGAGGACTTCAGAAGTGAAGCGGAGGCCGCCTCTGGATCGACCTATGGCATGTATCTCGCCGAAGTGTTGGAGAGAGCGGAGAACGAAGTTGCGGGTGGTTGACGAGCCCATCGAGGGCGTGAAGCTGCTCGCTCCGAAGGTCATCGAGGACGGTCGCGGCTTTTTCATGGAGTCCTACAACCGCCGAAACTTGGGTGAGCTCGGGATCGCGCACGAGTTCGTCCAGGACAACCACTCGCGTTCGACCCGCGGCGTGTTGCGGGGTTTGCACTACCAGCTGGGACATGCCCAGGCCAAGCTGGTTCGGGTCACCCGTGGGCGCGTCTTCGACGTCGTCGTCGACATCCGTCGCGGCAGCCCGTGGTTCGCGCAGTGGGCCGGGGCCGAGTTGAGCGAGGACAACCAGCTGTGTCTCTTCGCACCGGAGGGCTTCGCGCACGGCTTTCTGGTGCTCTCGGACATCGCCGATTTCCAGTACAAGTGCTCCGATTTCTACAGCGCCGATGACGAGCGGGGGCTCCCATGGGACGATCCCGAGATCGGCATCGACTGGCCCCTCGATGGTCTCGAACCGATCCTCTCGGTTCGCGATCGCGAGTGGCGCCATCTTGCGGCAACGGCACTCGACCAGCTCCCGGTGTACTCGCCGTGAACGAAGTGAACCACCATCCGCGAGCCATGCTGGTCACCGGGGGTGCCGGTTTCATCGGCTGCAACTTCGTGCGCTCGGCCCTCGCCCTCGATCCGGAGCTCCGGTTGGTCAACGTCGATGCGCTGACGTACGCGGG
Organism: Candidatus Sulfomarinibacter sp.; assembly: GCA_041560205.1. GTDB lineage: Bacteria > Acidobacteriota > Thermoanaerobaculia > Thermoanaerobaculales > Sulfomarinibacteraceae > Sulfomarinibacter. Next base: position 22,714 of record JBFFBV010000017.1, on the reverse strand, counting down.
CCATCTGGCGAGCCTCCGCGGGGTGGACGAGACCCACGGACCTCGCTACACCTTCGTCCACGGCGACATCCGAAACCCTGAGATGGTGAGAGGGCTTTTCGACGAACACGACATCGACACGGTGGTCCATCTCGCGGCCGAGAGCCACGTCGATCGTTCGATCGACGGGCCCATCGATTTTCTCGACACCAACATTTGCGGCACCGCACGTCTCCTGGAGGCCGCACGTTCCGCCTGGGGGGATCGGGTGGACGTTCGCTTCCATCACGTCAGCACCGACGAGGTCTTTGGGTCACTCGGCGCAGAAGGGCTCTTTTCAGAGACGACCCCATACGACCCGTCGAGCCCCTACTCGGCTTCCAAGGCCGCCGCGGACCACCTGGTTCGCGCCTGGCACCGCACCTACGGAATCCCGGTCACACTTTCAAACTGTTCCAACAACTACGGGCCCTACCAGTTCCCGGAAAAATTGATCCCACTGATGATCCTCAACGCGATCGCCGGTAAGAAGCTCCCGGTCTACGGGGAAGGGACAAACGTCCGCGACTGGCTCCACGTCGAGGATCACTGCCGAGCGCTCGATCTCGTGGTCCGTCGAGGCCGGCCCGGCCGGACCTACAACATCGGAGGACGAAACGAGCGCACGAATCTCGAGGTCGTGCACGCCCTCTGCGACGTCATCGACGAGCTTCGACCGACGACGGAAGGCACGAGCAGGAGAGGGCTGGTCGAGTTCGTGACCGATCGGCCGGGACACGATCTCCGATACGCCATCGACGCCGAGCGCATCCGGACCGAGCTCGGCTGGGAGCCCGCCCACGACTTCGACTCGGGTCTGAAGGCAACCGTCGCCTGGTACCTCGAAAACCAGGATTGGTGCGACGAGGTCATGCGAGACCGCTACGACGGCTCCCGCCTCGGCCTCACTACTTGAAGCGCGTCTCCCACCCACCCACATTCACCACCAAGGACACCAAGAGGACCGTTTGCGTGTCGTTGTGCGAGGAGTCCTTCCAGAGCTCCATTGGTCGCCTTCGCATTTCACGATGGGAGGCTGCACTCGAAAGAAAATCTTGGCGTCGTGGTGACCTTTGTGGTTTTTATTGGGCGGGCTGGGGATCAGAAGACGAGTTGGACCATCAGCCTCACACGGTAGTCGAGCTGATCGGGGGCTTTCGGGATCGGTCTCGGAACGCCGTTGATGACCGCGTCGGGGTCCGCAGCGAAGGTCCGCACGAGGCGTGACACGTCGATGGCCACCTTGTTGCGCCACCCTGGGAGGGCATAGCTAGCCGCCGCCGAGGTCTCGGAGGTCTCCGCCTCGATCGCGGGCACCCAGGCCTCGCCACCCCACAGCTGAACGGTCCCGAGGCCCGACTGGTTCGCGGTCATCCAGGTCGGGTTTTTCAGGCGGGTGATCGCGGCCCGCCGTACCCGCAACTCGAGCTTGCGTGGTACGACGAACCAGCCCAAAGCCACGCGCCAGCCCTCGCGGTCAAAGTCATCCTCGAAGTCGGCGAAATCGTAGCTCTCCGTCCCCCACTCGGCGTCGACCGACCACCCGCGATAACGGGCGACGAGGGCGAGATTGTGGCCCCCCTCGTTGAAGTCGAAGGTCGTGTCGCTCGAGTTGGTGTAGAACGAGCCGATGAGCCCGAGCTTGAATCGCTGCGTATGGTCGATGTCTCCGACCACCCTCCAGTCGACGAATCCCCACGGGTGGTACGCGAATCTTGCCGCCACCAGATGACCGCTGCCGCCGTTCGAGAGGCTGGTCGTGCTTCGTCCCTGCCACACGCCAAGCTGGTACTCGACGGTGGGTGTCGCGTCGGAGCCCTTGTGCCCCCGAAGCTGCGCACCCTGTGACCGGTAGAGGTTCATGCCTCCGGTGGCGAAACCCGTGTATGCGGACCAGCTCAGGGCAAAGCGTTCTGTGCCCCCACCCGGATAGCGGGGGCCCTCGTTGGCGAGGGAACCGAGATCGATATCGGTTTCTCCATACATCAGCGAACGCTCGACCATACCGAGGGCGGAGCCAGAGTTCATGAACTCCAGGCCGTAGCTGATCTTCATGCGCCCGGCGCCGAGTTGCAGGAGGTCTGAAAACCGGTACTCGATCCAGAGGTCGTTGGCGTTGATCCCCTGCGTCGGCTCGAGCTGAGCGTGAAAGAAGTAGGTGAAGCGAGGGCTGCCCGCATGGCCGCTGAAATAGAGCCGGGCGCGGCGGACGAAGAAGTTGGAGTAGTCCTCTTGGTTGAAGCGGATCATCGGATCGTAGTCGACGTAGGTGTATCGGGTCTGGAGCAGGCCGTTGATGCGGAGGGCAAAGCGGCCATCTCGGGTATTGAAACGAAAACCCTGGTCGTAAAAGCCGCGGAGGGTGTTCTTCTCGTCCCCGTCGGGGTCCTCGGCAGCTCCGAAGGGCGCAATTGCCAGCAGCGTCGCCACCAGGATGAACGAGGTTCTGAATCCCATCAACAGCCGTCCCCCAGACGTCGATCAGGCTCAGTATAGCCGCTATTTGTGGGTGTTTTCACAAGCGAAAATTCACGATTGAGATGTGCCCGGATGCATTTCGGGCACGGGCACGGAGACGGACATGGAGACGGGTCAATCGACTGCGATCTCGAGGTGCTTGATCTTCTCCCACAGCGTCTTGCGACTGATGCCAAGAAGCTCGGCGGCGTCCGCGCGACGCCCCTGAGTCGCGCTCAAGGCGGCGCGGATGGCCTCGGCCTCGGCACGTTCGACCGCATCGTGCATCGGGACGACCTGGGGTGTTTCACCGACCGCAGCTGTGGGCGCGCCACCCCGGATGTTGGGCGGGAGCTCGTCGATCGTCACCATCGGTCCCCGGCAGAAGAGAACAGCCCGCTCGATCACGTTGCGAAGCTCGCGCACGTTTCCAGGCCACGGATACATCTCGAGCAGATCGATCGCATCGTCACTGAAGCCTTCGATCTCGCGGCGGCGGTCGGCGGCAAACTCCCTCAAGAAGGCCTCGGCGAGCAAAGGTATGTCTTCCCGGCGCTCCCGCAGCGGCGGCAGATCAATGGCGACGGTGTTGACACGGAAGTAAAGGTCTTCCCTGAACCTCCCCTGCCGGATCTCTTCCTCGAGAGACCGCACCGACGCCGAGACGATCCTCACATCGACGTCGACCGGCCGGTTGGAGTCCAGACGCTCGATCTGGCGTTCCTGGAGCACCCGCAGGAGCTTGACCTGAAACGTGAGCGGCAGCTCCCCGATCTCGTCGAGGAAGAGGGTGCCGCCACTGGCTGCCTCGAAGCGACCGATTCGACGCTCGCTGGCACCTGTGAAGGCGCCTTTCTCGTAGCCGAAGAGCTCGGACTCGATCAGGCTCTCGGGCAGCGAGGCGCAGCTCACGCGGACGTATGGCTTGGCTCGTCGAGCCGAGTTGAAGTGGATGGCGGACGCGACCATTTCCTTGCCGGTGCCACTCTCGCCGTGCACGATCACCGACGCATCCGAATCCGCAACCAGCCTGATAAGCTCGAAGACCTCCTGCATCGCCTCCGACTTGCCGATAATGTTGGAGAAGGAGTGACGTTGTTCGAGCTGGGCCTGCAGTCGCACGTTCTGCTCACGCAGGATCCGGACCGAGCACACATTGCTCAGCCGTACGACCAGCTGGGCCATCGAGAACGGTTTGGCGATGAAGTCCGCCGCGCCCTCGCGCATCGCCTCGACCGCCCGATCGACCGTGCCGTGAGCGGTAATGATGACGACCGTCGTGTCCGGGCTCAACGCCTTGATCCTCTTCAATAGCTCGACGCCGCCCAGACGAGGCATCACGAGATCGGAAAGGACCAGATCGTGCTGGTGTTGTTCGAAAAGGGCGGCCCCCTTGACGCCGTCCTCCGCAACGTCCACGGCCCATCCCTCCTTACGCAGGGCGTCCGCCATCGTGATCCGCAACAGCGGTTCGTCTTCGACGATCAGCAACCGGTGCCCACAGATCTTCATCGGGTCTCTCCCTCGTTTCCGTCAGCCGCCACGGCGGCCAAGATGACACGAAAGGTCGTTCCTCTGCCGATCGAGGTCTCGAGCTCGATCCACCCACCGTGGGCGGCGACGATGCTGCCGCTCACCGCCAAACCGAGACCGGTGCCTTCGCCGACTTCCCGGGTCGTGAAGAACGGATCAAAGATTCGGTCGCGTACTTCGACCGGAATCCCGTGCCCGGTATCCCGGACCTCGGCGATGACCTTGCCTCCCCGGACACGAGTTCTCAGAGAGAGCGTCCCACCCTCTCGCATCGCGTCGAGAGCGTTGAGCACTAGGTTGAGGAAGAGCTGCTCCATCTGGAAGTGATCGGCCTCGACCGCTGCCGGATCGTCGTCGAGGTCCATTTCAACCTCGACCCCCGAAGCCCGGAGCTGGTACCCGACCAGCTCGACCACGTGGCGGAGGTTGTGGTTGATCGATGTGCGCTCGAGCTTGATCTCGCGCGGCCGGGCAAAGTTGAGGAGGTTGGCCACCGTGCGTTCGATGCGCTTGAGCCCGTCGGCGATGAGCTCGAGATAGCGGTCGCGCATCTCCTCGTCGTCGGGATTGTCGCGCAGGTTTTCGATGCTGGCCAGCACACCCGCGAGGGGGTTGTTGACCTCGTGCGCCACACCCGCGGCAAGAGTGCCGACGGCGACCATCTTTTCAGTCTGAGCGAGCTGTGCCCGCTGGAGCTCCTCCCGCTCCCTGGACGTTTCGAGCTCCGCCATCATCCGGTTGAACACACCGGCGAGCTCGGCCACCTCGTCGCCTCCGCGGGTCGGTGCGCGGACCGTGAGATCGCCCTCACCGGCCCTGTTCATGGTCTGATTGAGGTGGAGGATCGGTCGGATCAGCGTTTCCACATAGAGAGCGGTCATGATCGAGTTGCCGAGCATCAGAACCAGCGCCACCAACGCCGCGCTGCCCGCGACATCACGCACCTGCCGCTCGATCGGCTCGAGCGAGAAGCCGACTGCCAGGGTCCCCAGGAACCGTCCCTCGTCGACGAGCGCCGAACGAACCTCGAGCACATCCTCGTCGTTCACGTCCAGCCGCTCTTCCACCTGCGGCTCAGCTCCTTCTTCCTCGGGCACGAGCGCGCGGTCGAAGGACCATCCCACCATCTCGGTGCGACTCGCGTGGGTGACCACTCCCGACGGGTCTGTGACGAGCACGTAGCGCATCAGGTCCTGGTTGCGAGCCATGACCTCTGCGACGTATCGCTCGATCAGCCCGGGTTCCCCTGCGCCGATGACATCCTGACCCTCGACATAGGTGATGGGGACCGCCATCGACTCGACGATGCTGCGGCCGCGGCCAACAATGGCCTCGAAGAGTGTCCGTCGCTGGTACATGGCTCCCAGCACCGCGACGAGGGTCATGGTCACGACGATCAGCGTGTTGGAGTAGAGAAAGAAACGGATGCGAAGACCGAGCTTGATCATCCGAGCACCGCCTACGCCCCGGCTACCGCCGCTACGAGCTCATCATCGCCGATCTCTGTTGGCAGCTCCCGCACATTCTTCCATCCGCGCTCCGTTGCCCGGAGTGCCGCTTCGGGCCCCAAACACCATGTGGTGATCTCATCTCCCCAGCCCGGTCCGCCGCGCTCCTCGTCGATCCAGTCGACCTCGGCCGGGCTGCCGACCACGCACGCGGTCAGGGGAAGGGCACCCATCACGATCCGCGCCGCCGGAGTCGCCGGCATCGGCAGGACCACGACCTCCCCTCCCGCCGCTTCGAGGCGCCCGGCAAGGCTCGACTGTGATGCGGGCAACAGCAGCCGGTGCCCGGCGAGGGGGAGCCTGGAGAACCAGTCCAAGGTCTCCGCGTGACCGACCGTTGGCCCGATCGCGAAGAGGGCTGGAGGTTCGAGCCCGGCAGCCTGAATTGCCGACGGGAGCTCGGAAAGGGTCGAGATCACTCGGCGCTGGGCCGAGGTCGTTCCCTGCTCGACCATCGCGGCCGGTGTCCCCGGATCCATCCCATGCTCGAGCAGATTCGCCACCACCTGCGGCAATGCGCTGACACCCATATAGCCGACCAGGGTCGAGTGCGGGTCCTGTGCGAGCAGGTCCCAGCGGACCTGGGGTCCATCGGATTTGATCGCCTCGTGCGCGGTGAGAAGGGTCAACCTGACGGCTTCTCGGCGGTGGGTCACGGGTACCCCGGCCCAAGCCATCGCCGCGACTCCCGAGGTGACACCCGGTACGACCTCGAAGGGGACGCCCTCCTCCGCGAGCACCTCGGCTTCTTCGCCACCACGGCCGAAAACGTAGGGATCGCCACCCTTGAGCCGTACCACCCGTTTGCCGGCGCGCGCGAGGCGCACCAGGAGGTCGTTGATCTCCTCCTGAGGCACCGGGTGATTGCATGCCACCTTGCCCACCGGGTGGAGTTCGACTTCGGGGGCCAGCTCGGTCGGCAGCGCTGGGGCGGCGAGGCGATCGAAGACCACTGCGTCCGCCTCGAGCAGACGCTGCCTTCCGCGAATCGTCAAAAGGCCCGGACAGCCGGGGCCCGCTCCGATCAGGCTGACGAGTCCTGCCCGATTGGCTCTACGGCTCCCGGAGATGCGTTCTCGTTGCGGTGTTCTGTGTTCCACCGGCGTATCGAGCCACATCTGCTCTTCGGTAGCGGTCGGCACGCGAGCAGTCAGGGCCTCTGCGTCGACGGTTGCGTCGAAGAAGCGATCGAAGAGCGTCTCCTCGCGTTGGCGGGTTGCCCCCAGCGAGCGGACAGCGTCGCGGAATCGCGAAGCGGAGGCCAACCACTCGCCCCACTCATGCCCGAAGCGCCGTTCGAAGAGCTGACGCAAGCGCCGAACGACAAATGGCGCCTCGCCGGCTGACCCGATCGCGATCTGGAGCGGGCCTCGACGGACCCGTGCCGGAAGATGAAAGGAGCACAGCTCCGGGTCGTCGGCGACGTTACACCAGATGCCGGCCTCTTCCGCGTCGCGAAAGACCGATGCGTTGGTCTCCCGGTCGTCGGTGGCGGCAAAGACCAGCGTCCACTCGGCGCCGGCATCGCCGCGGTAGGGCCGTCGGTCGAACTCGATCGCCCCCCTGCGGGCCATCTCGGCGAGCGGCTCGACGACCTCTGGCGCCACGACTTTGACCCGTGCCCCCTCCTCGACCAGACCCTGGACTTTGCGCAGCGCGACTCCGCCTCCACCGACCACCAGTACGCGTCGGTCTCGAACGTCAAGTGACACGGGATACATGAGAAAAGCCAGAAAGTGCCGTTATACGTGCGGTTTCAACCGCCGTTCCGGGATTGTAACACTGAATCCCCATTCAACTCCAGCGTTACGCAAAGGAAACAGCGAGTTCGTCTCAAAATGGCGGTCATTTCGTCGGAAAGGGCGTTGCAGCGCCTCTCGATGAGTTTCCAACGCAAATGCGCCAGGACGCAAAGATCATCTCGAGGCTGGGGGACTGCATTTCGCTGCGATGATGACGATTCGCGGACAGGTGAAAGCTGAGCGTTCAAAGGAGAAGCCTAGGTGATGTTCTCCTTGGCGACTTTGCGTCCTGGCGCCTTTGCGCTCTCATCCTCGCGCTTGTCGGTCTTGAGGGCGCGGACGCGCCAGGAGACGCCGCCGCCGAGGTAGCGGGCTCGGACACCGCGGTGGCTCAGCCATCGCACAACCTCGGCCGATCGGGTTCCGTGCGCGCAAGCCACCAGCAGCGGCCCACCGGGGATCTCCTCAGCGCGCTCTCCCAGCTCGGAGATCTCGATCTCGCAGAGCTTCCCGGCGGTCAGTGGGCGCTCCTCGCGCTCCTCCAGCACTCGGACATCGAGCACTGCCTCACGAGACAGGTCTGTCGTGGGGGCAATCGACTCGATGCCTTCGACCTGGTTGGCAGCGGCCATTGCCAACACCGCCAGGGGATCGAGCGAGGGCGCATAGGGAGGCGCGTAGGCGTGCTCGACATCGGCAAGATCTTCGATGACCGCCCCACGGAGCATGAGTTGGGCCGCGACATCGATGCGCTTGGCGACCTCACCCTCTTCGCCGACACCCTGCACCCCGAGGACACGTTTGGTGGCTGCGTCGTAGACCAGTGAGAGGAGGATGAGCTTCGCCTCCGGCCAATAGTGGGCGCGGTCCTCGGCGGCCACCCAGACCTGGCGCACGCCGAGCCCATCGCTCCCGAGGCGCGCCGCAGTGCAGCCCACCGCCGCGACGTTGAGGTCGAAGACCTTGATTGCAGCGGCTCCAGCCACTTGGCCGAAACTCGTGTCGCGGCCGGCGAGCACGTCAGCCAACACCCGACCCTGCCTGTTGGCCAGCGAGCCGAGCGGCAGATAGGCCGGCCCGCCGGTCGCGACATGCTGACACTCGACACAGTCGCCAGCGGCCCAAACATTGGTGACGGTTGTTGCCAGACGCTCGTCGACCCGGATCGCGCGCGTCGGACCGAGCTCGGCACCTGCCGACTTTGCCAGCTCGACCTTCGCTTCGACCCCAACTGCCACCACGACCGCATCGGCACGAACTTCCTCGTCCCCGGCCATCACCGTCACACCGCCATCGTCCGCGGCGATTTCGGCCACTGCGGAGCCCGTCAGGACCCGAACATCGTTGGCCTCGAGGTGCCGCGCCACGACCTCTCCGAGCTCTGGGTCGAGCATCTCCGGCAGCGGCGTCGAGGCCGCCTCGAACAGCGTCACCTCGGCGCCCCACAGGCTGTGGAAGGCCTCGGCGAGCTCGACGCCCACCAGACCGGCGCCGACGACCGCCACGTGATCGATCTCTCCCTGCACGAGGCCGAGTTTGAGGGGTTTGACATCGTCCCACGCGTGGAAGGTGCTGACTCTCGGATGGTTTGGCAGACCGGGCAGCCTGCGTGGCGCGGCCCCGGTGGCGATGACCAGCTCGTCCCACTCGAGATTCCGCTCGCCCTCCGCGCCCTCGATATGGAGGCTTCGAGCCTCGACATCGACTGCGGACGCCCGCCACGGCGCCAGCACGTCGATGCCTTTGACAGCGCTGAAATACTCGGTGTCTCGCTCAGTCCCGTACACCGTCTGTCGCAGAGCCTGCAGCTCGTCGATATCTCCGGAAAGCACGTACGGCAGTCCGCACGCGGCATAGGAGTAGGTCTCGCTGGCATCGACCACCGTAATCGACCACGCCGGTTGCAAACGCCGCAGCCTGCAGGCACAACGCAGGCCTGCCGCCGATGCACCGACGATCACAACCTTCTTCGATTCCTCACTCATGGCTGCCTCACTTCAAAGAAAAAGCCCCGCCCCCGGCACGAACCGGGCGGGCGGGGGCAATTCCGAATACCGAATTCCGGATTACTCGTTCGTCTTGAGCTGCCCCCTCACCTCGAGCGCGATCTTGTAGAGCCCCGTCAGGATCAGGGCGCCGATGGCGTAGATCGCGAGGCTGATCATGAGTTCCGGAGCGGTCGGCGCGTAGTGCACGACCTTGCCGAGCGGGTTCGGCACGAAGCCGGCAATGACCATTCCCAGGCCCTTGTCGATCCACAACGAGACGACCACCGCCACGCAACCGAACTTCAGCCAGCCATAGTGACCGCGCGTCCTGGGGTTCATGAGCACGATCAGCGACACGACCGCGAGAATCGACGACACCCACATCCAGGGCACCAGGGTGCTCTCACCCTCGAGGCCCGTAAACAGAAACTGGAAGTGATTGATATGCTCCGGGATGTCGCTATAGAACGCTGTAAAGAACTCCATGAGTACGAAAAAGACATTGATCGTCATCGCATAGGTGACGATCTTCGCCAGCGTATCGATCGCCTGCTTGCCCGGGTCGAAGGTCGAGATCCTACGCACGAAAAATGCGAGCAAGAGCAAAATCGCAGGGCCGGCGGCGAAGGCCGAGGCCAAAAATCGAGGCGCCAGGATCGCGGTCAACCAGAACGGACGCGCCGCCAGACCCGCGTACAGGAACGCCGTGACCGTGTGGATCGAGACCGCCCACGGGATGGACAGCAGGATGATCGGTTTGAGCCATTTTGGCGGTGGCTCCTCGCGCCGTTCGGACGAAAGCGTCCAGTGGCTGATGATGATGTTGAGGACCAGGTAGCCGCCGAGAGCGATGCCATCCCAGAACATCATCGAACGCGGCGACGGGTGGAAGATCATGTTGAGGATGCGGTTCGGCATGCCCATGTCGACGAAGATGAAGGCCATACACATGATGACCGCCGGAATGGCGAGGAACTCGCCGAGGATGGTCATCTTGCCGAAGGCCTTGTAATCGTGAAGGTAGTACGGCAGAACCACCATGACAGCGGAGGCGGCAACCCCGACCAGGAAGGTGAACTGGGCGATGTAGAAGCCCCACACCACGTCACGGCTGAGGCCGGTGATGGTCAGGCCTTCGTTGAATTGCCAGAACCAGCACGCCACGCCTCCACCGATGATCACCAACAGGGCGAAGATCCACGACCAGTAGGCCTTCGAGCCCGAGAGCGCCTTCTCAAGCATAGCCACCCTCCTCTTCAAAGACCTCGGCCGCCGGTGCGAACTCCTGGAGCGTCCTCGGATCTTCGACGATGTAGTAGACCTCGGGCTGGGTTCCCAGACCCGGTTTGCGCCGAATCGTCAGATGCTCGGCGAGGAGCTCCCTGACCTCGGACGCGGGGTCGTTGAGATCACCGAAGACCATCTCGCCGTTTGCGCACGCCTCGACGCAGGCAGGTTGCTGACCGCGCGCCAGCCGCTCGTCGCAGAAGGTGCACTTCTCGACCACGCCCCGCATGCGCGTCGGATAGGTGGTGTCGAGCGTCGCCAGGTTCGGCGCCGATCGTGGATCCTTCCAGTTAAAGCTGCGCGAACCGTAAGGACACGCGACAACGCAGTACCGGCAGCCGATGCAGCGGTGCCAATCCATCATCACGACACCGTCGGTCGCCCGTTTCCAGGTCGCCTGGGTCGGGCAGACCCGGGTGCACGGCGGGTTGTCGCAGTGGTTGCACAGGAGCAGGGTCTGTTTCCCTTTGAGGTCCTCGCGAATGTAGTGGAATTCCTGCTCGTGGAATGCCGCCTCGAAGTCCTCTGACCAGATCCATTTGACCTCGTTTTTCGGGTCACCCGCAAAGTCGGGCACGTTGTGCGCCTCGTGGCACGCGCTCGTGATCTTGTCGAGCAGGGCGTCATCTTTGCTGAACTTGCGTAGATCGATCACCAGCGCGAGACGCTTGCCCTCGGTTGCCGGCGGTTCGTGCTCCGCAGACGCCTTCGTCCTGGTGGCGACGGCGGTCGAACCGGCTACACCAACGGCCGACAGACCGGCGAACTTGAGGAATCCTCGTCTGCTGCTTTTCATCACTGCCCCCCCTCTGGAATCACGTGGCAGTCCCAGCAGTAGGGTGTGACTGCCGAGTAGGTGTGACAGGCATCGCAGAACTGTTCCTTGTTGGAGTGACAGTCCAGGCAGGTGTCGGAGAGACTCATGGTGTAGTCCTTGCCCGAGAGCTCGGACACGTAGGTACGGACGTCCTCACGCACCACCGTGTCCCGCCACGTGTCCAGGAGGTCCATGTGGTTCGCACGCATGAACTCGACCGACTCGACGCATTCGGTCGCGCCGTTGGGCGGCTTCTGAAGCTCCGGCCTGTCCGGTGAGGCGGCGCTCAGGGCGTTGTACCACAGGGGCGAGGTCGCGAGGACCACGAAGACGGCGAGACCGGCAACGATCTTGCTGGCGTCATACATCGTCTTGTCCCTCCTGCTCCGAATTCAGTGGTTCGCCACGGAGGTTGTTCACGCGTTCGCCCTCGCCTTCCATGATCAACGCGTTGCCGACCAACTCGTGGACGCCGCTGACGTCGACTCCTGGAGCCCAGTACTCGCAGAGCGGCGGCAGCGTCGCGCGGTCGATGGCGCAGATACAGGCGAGGCGGTTGACGTCGTGGTGGTCGCGCGCCCAGGCTACGGCGTTGCCCCGCGGGAGACCGCCGCGCATCCGCATCTCCATGTTCTCGTCGTTGCCGAGCCCGGCCCCGCCGGCACAGCAGAAGGTGTGCTCGCGGATCGTGTTCTCGGGCATCTCGAAGAAGTTGTTGCAGACATTTTTGAGCACGTAGCGCGGCTCCTCGAAAAGACCCATTGCCCGCGAGGGGTTGCACGAATCGTGGAAGGTCACACGGAGGTTGTCGTTGCGGCTCGGATCGAGCTTGAGCTTGTCGTTGCGAATCAAATCGGCGGTGAACTCGCAGATGTGGACCATCTTGGTCGACGCCGCATTGTGAAAGACCGTGCCGGTCATCGGGGATTTCGGCATTTCTAGAAAGTCAGCCGGCCCGTTCATCGTGTCCATGTACTGGTGCATGACCCGCCACATGTGACCGCACTCACCGCCGAGGATCCACTTCACACCGAGCCGTTTCGCCTCGTGGTAGATCTTCCAGTTGAGCTTCTTCATGTTCTCGGCCGAGTTGAAGAGGCCGAAGTTGCCGCCGTCCGAGGCATACGAGCTCAGGGTGTAGTCGAGCCCGATGTGCTTGAAGAGCATCAGGTAGCCGACAAAGGTGTAGGTGCCGGGATCCGCGAAGTAGTCGGCCGACGGAATGACGAAGAGCACCTCCGCTCCCTTGCGGTTGATCGGCGGATCGAGCGATACGCCGATTGCGTCCTCGAGCTCCTCGCACAAAAACTCGACGTTGTCCTTGTAGGTGTGGGGCTGAATGCCGAGATGGTTGCCGGTGCGCTGGCAGTTGGCGACCGGCTCCATGATCCAGTTGATGTTGAGCCCGACGAGATTCATCAGCTCGCGAGCCATCATCGTGATCTCGGCGGTGTCGATGCCATACGGGCAGTAGACGCTGCAGCGCCGACACTCGGTGCACTGGAAGAAGTAGTAGTACCACTCCTTCAGCACTTCTTCGGTGAGCTCTCTCCCTCCGGCCAGTGACCCGAGGATCTTGCCCGTCGCCGTGAAGTCCTGACGGTAGATCGATCGCAGGAGCTCCGCGCGCAGCACCGGCATGTTCTTGGGATCACCCGAGCCGATGAAGAAGTGGCATTTGTCGGCACAGGCGCCGCAGCGCACACAGATGTCCATGAAGACCTCGAGAGTGCGGTACTTCTTCAGGAGGTCCTTGAAGCCTTCGTGGATGATCTGCTGCCAGTTCTCCGGCAGCTTCCAGTCCGCGTCGGCCGGCGACCACTCGCGGGGGTTGGGCATGCCGAGGTAATTGAGGTTCTTGACCGCGGCCGGATAGGACCACGTTCCGCGCCGCGCCTCGAAATCGACGGCCGGATTCATCCATCGTTTCGGCGGCGGAGTGAGGTCGATCTGAATCAGTTCCTGGGGGCTTTTCTCCGCCATGGCTCACTCCTTCTCCAACGCGTAACCGGAGGCCTTCAACTTGTCGCGGAACTCGTCCTCCCACTCGGCGTAGGAGTGGCCCTGGACCTCCGGGTTCCACGGGTTGATGTGGCGACGGGTGCGGTTGCTGTTGGCGAGGTTGCGGGTCGGGCTGAGAAAGACACCAGGCGCGTGCAGCAGCTTCGAGAAGGGGAAATAGACGAGCAGCATGCTCACCAGCGCGATGTGCACGAAGTACCACAAACCGACCCCGACCGGCGCCACCGGTTGGAAGGAGGCCCACCCGGCGATGGCCGCTTTGACCTGCACGACATCGACCTTTTCGACGTGGCGCATCAGAATCCCGGTGAGAGCGATCCCGAGCAGCAGGTAGAGGGCGAAGTAGTCGGTGGGCAGCGAAATGTAGCGCAGCTTCGGATCGATGAAGCGGCGCGCCAACAGGTAGGCCAACCCGACCACCATCAAAAAGGTGGTGGCGTAGTAGACCGGCAACCCGACCTGGAAGAAGCCATCGACGCTTTGCAGCGCTTCGACCCACACCGGCACCGGCTCGATGAAGAACCGGAAGTGGCGCAGCACGACGATGAACATCGCCCAATGGAAGGTCAGCGCCGCCGCCCACAGCCCCTTGTCGGCGATGTAGTTCACTTTCTCCTTGTCGGGTAGGAGCTCGACCCTCGTGTTTCGAAACAACGAACGGAAGGCGAGCACCTCGAGGGCCATTCGACCGATCACTCCGGTCAGGCCACTCGGGTTTTCGAGTTCGCTATTGCGGATCCACGGCAGCGATTTCGCCTGTCCCGTCGTGGTGGGGACTCGGAAGGGCACGGGCGACCTCGCCCACCGAAGCACCCGGAAGATGATCCCACCGAGGAAGACCGCGAAGGCTATTCCGGGCACAATCACCCCGAGCACGAATCGCAGGCCGTCACCCGCACTCGCGCCCACCGCAGCCAGCAGGCCCAAGCCCACGACCGCGACTAGAGATATCAAGGCTCCCATGCGTCCGATCCCTCCTTCCTCTCATCCCCGTGAGACCTCGAGATGGCCGCATCAGCTCTGCGGCGACTTCTCCGAGTTCTTCTCACGACCCTCACGCCACTCCGCAACCCGCTCCATGATGCCGACCGACTGGTTGCGAATCTCGCGTGCGCGAATCTTCCACATCTCCTCGCGACAGCGCATATAGACGTCGAATGCACACAGACCGAGGCTTTCGATCCTGCGATCGAGCTCAAGCAACGATCCTTCGTCACCTTCTCCGGCAACATCGCGCACAAGGCGCTTGAGATCGAAGACGAATCCGACAGCCGCCGAGGGCTCGAAGTCCTGCACCGCTCGCACCCGAATGGCACGGTCGAGAGCCGACACCAGCGCACTCGGCTCGGTGCCCTCGAGGACTCCGTCGAGAATCTCGGCCAGGCCGTCACGAAGACTGGCACCCACCGGGTTGGCGAAACGGTCCGGTTGCGACCGGAGGAATTGTGCAGTTTCTTCCGGATAACCTTCGATAATGCCTTCGATCCAGCGCTCCAGGATGTCGTCCCGGAGCTCTGCTATTTCACGGTCGAGCATGCCGACCCCCATGCCGCGCTGAGCCTGCCGCTGTGCCCCTGTCTGCGACGGGGGCGGCGACGGCGAGGATTCGAATTACACGCAGCCCGTGGGTTTCGGCAGGCCGGCGACCTTACAGGCGCCCTTTGCAGGACCGGACGGGAAGAGCTCGTAGATCTCCTTGAGCTGGAATCCCGTCTGCTTGCAGAGCTTGCGGATCATCGGCGCAACGCCGAACTGCAGGTAGTAGTCGCGGAGATAATTGACGACCTTCCAGTGGTCATCGGTGAGGTTATCCACCCCTTCGGTGGTCCCGAGGGCGGCCGCAACCTCCTCGTTCCACTTTTCCGGTTCCTGCATGAAACCGTCCTCATCCACCTCGATGGAAATGTCCCCGTGTTCGAATATGGCCATCTCAGTCCTCCTTTGTTTTGTCCGGGGTCTTCGCCCCGCTGATTTCGATGAGTGTTACGTTCTGTGCTCTTTGCTTCTGCAAATGGGCCTTTTCCATTGCCTTGACAAAATCCTGCGTCGGCTGATGGCCGAGCTCGATGGCGCGGCCGAGGCAGCGTTGGGCGGCACCGAAATTGTCCGTGGCGAGATGTCCGACCGCCGCGTAGTAGTGCGCGGCGCCGTTTTCGCGGTCGAGCGCAATGACCTTCTCGTTACAGCGGACCAGGTTCTCGGGGTCGTCGAGGTAGAGGTAGGCCTGACCCATGTTGTAGTGCACGACCGGCAGGTCGTCGCGCAGCTTGGCTGCGGCCTGGTTCGCCTCGAGACACCCCTGAAAATCCCAGCGCAAGAGACGCACCCCTCCCAGGTTCACCCACGCTTCAATCAGGGTCGGGTCGATTTCGAGGGTCTTGAGATAGGACTCTTCGGCCTGCTTGACGCGGCCTGACACCGTATAGGCGAGCCCGAGGTTGTAATGGGAGGATGCCCGCTCGGGGTGCTCCACGGCCTCCCGCTGGCAGCGCTCCAGACGGTGGCGTTGACTCTCATGCTCCATCCACACTCTCCCTGTTCACGGCCAGCAGGCGCTCGAGAGCGGCCTGCTCACCGGGGTCGTTCGTGCCTTTGAGGTCCGACAACCGGTCTCGGACATCGTCGATCAGGTCGGGCGCCGTCTCCGCGATCCTGCAGAGCGCGCTCAGGATTCCAGGCCTCAGCCCGTCGTCCCACAGATAGGACGTCATCGGCCCGACAAAGGGCGCCACCACATCCGGCGCCCGCCGACCGATCTCGCCGATCGCGGGCAGCATGTAGGCGCCGTTGGTCGCCGATTCGTCGTTGAGAGCCCACAGCGCCCGCCGCAGCAGCTCGCGCCCGAGATCAGGGTGGGCGACGGCGGCCGCGCCGAGCGCTCGTGCCGCCCGGCAGCGAATCTCGGGATCCTCATCCCAGAGACGGCCCTGGAGGAACCGAAGCGTCGACGGTAAGTCCGCCACCATCCGCTCGAGACCCTCCGAATCATCCCGCCGCAGCAGCTCCATCACTTCCTCCTTCACCCGCATGCGGCCGTCGACCCGTCGCGCTCGGCCGCGAACTGCGCGGCAAGCGAGAGAAAGCCGTCCGCCCACCCGGGACTCGCGCCCGCGTGGAGATGGAGATAGGAAGCGAAGACCCTGCCGCTGGAGATGCCGTCCCGCTTGTCCCCAATGCCGGTTCCACGTTCGACCCGGAGCACACTGCTGTCACGGGCCGCACCACTCACCAGCCGCGAGTAGTGGAACTCGTGACCGACGAGACGGGTGCCGGCGGCAAAGAACGGGTTGTCTCGATCGACGACCACCACCTGGTAGCCGTGTCCCTGTGGGGTGGGGCGCTGCTCGACCACCAGATCGAGCACCCCCGCCATCGGGTGGTTGACACCGTCCACGACGAGCTCGCGCGCGAGATACATCAACCCCGCGCACTCCGCGTAGACCGGCATCCCGGCATCCACCGCGGTTCTGATACTCGCCGTGAACTCGGTGTTGGATCCCAGCCGGGCCGCGTGCACCTCGGGAAATCCACCACCGATATAGAGACCGTCGGCCTCCGGCAGCTCGCTCGCGCTGGCGGGATCGACCGGCACGAGCTGCACTCCTGCAGCCCGCAGGCGCTCCAGATTCTCAGCGTAGTAGAAGCTGAAGGCTTCCCCTTCAAGATAGGCGATGGTTACCTCGACCTGTTCGATGGAAACTTCCGCCGGCATCAGCTCGAGTTCGGGAGCCCATTGCGCGACCGCCAGCAGCCGATCGAGATCGACCCCGGCCGCCACCGCTTCGGCGGCCCTCTGAACGGATGCCTCGGGCGCCGGATGTTCGGCCGCGGTCACCAGACCGAGATGTCGGCCGGGGAGGGGGTCGTCGCCCTTGATGCGACGGATGGCGCCGAGGACCGGGGTGCCGGCGATGCCGGCCACAGCCTCGCGAACAATCGTCTCGTGTCGTCCACAGCCGACTCGATTGAGGATGACTCCCGCCAGATCGACCTCCGGGTCGAGGGCTCGGCAGCCCATGACCAACGCAGCGGCGGTGCGCGTCATCTTGGTGCAGTCGAGCACCAGGACGACGGGTGCGGCCAACCGCCGAGCCAGCATGGCGGTCGAGTGGCTTCCCTCGACATCGACCCCATCGAAAAGGCCACGGTTCCCCTCCACCAGGATGAGGTCCGCGTCACCCGCGGCGGTGGCGAGCGAGCTCGCCATCGCCTCGTCCTTCATGAGGAAGGTGTCGAGGTTGCGGCAGGTCGAACGGGCGGCCACACCCAGCCAGGCGGTGTCGATGTAATCCGGTCCCTTTTTGAAGGGCCGCACCTTGACACCGCGGTCGGCCAGCGCGCGGGCAATTCCCAGGCTGATCAGGGTCTTGCCGCTGTCACCGGAGAGCCCGGCGACCACCAGCCGTGGGACCGTCACACGCATCGTTGCTCCCGCCGACTCCCGTCCTCACTCACCCACG
The DNA here is from genome assembly GCA_041560205.1 of Candidatus Sulfomarinibacter sp. Classification (GTDB taxonomy): domain Bacteria; phylum Acidobacteriota; class Thermoanaerobaculia; order Thermoanaerobaculales; family Sulfomarinibacteraceae; genus Sulfomarinibacter. The sequence continues at coordinate 4,882 of JBFFBV010000017.1, read as the reverse complement.
ATGAAGCCGCATGGGCACTCTTCCCAGCACTTCTTGCAGCCGTCGCAGTTCCCCATGTTCTTGATGATGAAGAAGTGCCCTGGGGAGGGCACCGACTCTTTGCCGAATACGTTGTTCTGGCAGTACATCCAGCAGTTTTCGCAGCCAAAGCAGTTGCCACAGCTGAAGCAGCGGGAAAGCTCGAGCAACGCGTCCTCGTCGGTCAGGCCGAGATCGACCTCGTCGAAGGGATTCGCGAGGCGGTCTTCGGGCAACTTGACCTGACGCTGGGTCCTGTCGATCGGCTCGTACCAGTCGACCTTGAGCTTGTCGGCACGGATCATCTCGCCGTTGCTCTCGTTCGGCAGGTCGGTGCCCCGGAGATACGCATGGATGGCGTCCGCCGCCTTGCGCGCCTGACCAATCGAAGTTGTAGCGATGCCGAGGTTGATGTTGTCACCCCCGGTCCAGACGCCGTCGACACCGGTGAATCCCCAGTCGTCGCCGTTGAGCCAGCCGTCGCCGAGCTCTGCGGAGTTCATGGCCGCGAGGTCCGGTTTCTGGCTGACCGCGGTGATCATCGTCTCCAGCGGCAGCTCGTAGGTGTCGCCCTCGATCGGCACCGGACGCCGGCGTCCCGAGTCGTCGGGCTCACCGAGCTCCATCCGCTGCACGACCATCGCCTTGAGCGCGCCTTCGTCGTCGCGAATGATCTCGATCGGCGCCGCGAGGTACTCGATCTTGACGTCTTCCTCAAGGGCCTCTTCGATCTCGCGCTCGATAGCCGGCATCTCGGCCCGGGTGCGGCGGTAGAGGATCGTCACCTCGGCCCCCATCTTCGAGGCCATGGCTGCCGAGTCGGCGATCAGGCGCTTCGAAACGCGGGCTGCGTCGATGGCGGTGTCACCGCCGCCGATCACCACCACGTTGCTGCCGATCTCGACCTTCTTGCCAGAGTTGGCGTGGTTGAGGAACTCGGTGCCGGTCCAGATGCCGGGGCCGTCCTCGCCGGGGATTCCCATGTTCTTGCCCTGGTGGGCGCCGATGGCGACGTAGATCGCGGCGTACTCCTTGCGGATCTCATCCCAGGTGACGTCTTTACCGATCTGGGTGTCGCACTTGAGCTCCACCCCCATGTCGACGATCCGCTGGATTTCGGCGTCGAGCACCTCGCGCGGCAGCCGGTAGACCGGGATGCCGTAGCGCAGCATGCCGCCCGGTTTGGGCAAGCTCTCGAACACCGTCACCCTGTAACCCCGACGGGCGAGCTGGTAGGCACACGAAAGGCCCGAGGGGCCGGCACCGACGACCGCGATTTTCTGGTCCTTGGGGTCCTCTCCCTCGACGGGCGCCATCGTGAGCCCCTTTTCGAGGCCGTAATCGCCGATGTAACGCTCGACCGAGTTGATGCCGACCGGCCCGTCCTTCTGGCCGCGATTGCAGCCGGTCTCGCACGGGTGGGGACAGACCCGGCCCATCACCGACGGGAAGGGATTGGTCTCCATCTCGATGCGCCACGCCTCTTCGCAGGCCTCGTCGAGGCTCAGGCCGAGCTTCTCGCGCAAACTGATGACCGTCAGCCAGCCGCGGATATCGTTGCCGCTCGGGCAGTTGCCGGTACACGGCGGCAGGCTCTCGACATAGCGCGGGCGCAGCGCCGAAAGCTGCGAACCGCTGGCTCCGCCGGCGAGCCGAGCCTTCATCTTGCTCGACGTGCCCTTGTCCTTCTTCTTCAATAGACCCATATTTCACGCCTCCTCACTGGCAGCCGGGCCCGATCACGCGAGCTTCGACATGTGCGCCTTGAGCTTTTCCAGCTCGCCGAGGATGCCGTCGTGCTTTTCCTCGTCGGTCAGCAGGTAGTTGAGCAGAATCTTGTGGACCGGCTCAGTGGTTTCTTCCAGGAGCTCTTTGGCGAGCTCGATTGTCTGCCGCTCGAGCTCGTCGTGGGCCTCGATCTGGCCCCAGACCTCGGCCAGGTCCTCTGGCGACAGCTTGACCGGCGTCTTGGTGATCATGTCGATCATGAATTGCTGCACCCGGTGGTGCTGCACCGAATCGTTGCGGATGATCTCCATGACCTGGCGGATCAGGAGATTGTCGGTCTTTTCCATGATCTGGGCAGTGGTTTCAATGGCGTCGCGCTCGATGCCCTGCCACTGGCGCAGCACATCGATAGTTTTCGCCTCCCGCTCCGGCCCAGAGAGTTTGTCTCGTGCCATTTCGTCCTCCGTGTGTCGTCGCAGTGCTCGAACACCCCCCCGGGCTCACGCCCGGGGGGGCGATCGGCACTCATTCTGGTGGTAGCGTCACGTAGCTGCCGCCGGCATACTTGTAGACGCAGCGGCCGGAGTCGATGAGCTGACGCAGGGCCTTCTTGCACAGGCGCTTGTCCACGTTGTCTTCACCGAATTGCTCGATCATCGCCTTCGTGACATCCATCGGCTTCAGGTCTTTCTTGCCGTATGTCGACTTCACGAGCTCGAACATGGCGTCCGCGACCTGATCAATCGTGACTTCAGCCATGGCTTCCTCCTAATGGCGCAGCTGCGCCGTCCGGGTGTATGTCTCGCCCGCATGGGTGAAATCGTCGATGTGGTACTTGGTGAAGTCCTGACCGATGAGCTCGAAGAACTTCGGCCACCCGATACGATCGATCCACTCACCGATGCGCTCGTGCTTGCGGGCGTTGGCGGCATAGGTTTCGACGATGTTTTTGACCGCTGCGACCGTTTCTGGCCAACGCGGCGGGTTGTTGGGCAAATAGGGAACCGCCAGCTTCGAGAACTTCGGAGCCACGCGCGAGTTCGAGACCTTGCCACCGACCCAGATCGAAAGGCCGTCGGTCTCGGAGTTGTTGATCTTGACCGCCGGGCAGACCGTGAAGCAGTTGCCGCAGTACATGCACTGCTCCTCGATGATCTCGATCGATTGCACGCCTTCGACGGTCGCCGGACGGATGGCGCCGGTCGGACAGGAGGCGATCAGGTTGGGGAGCTCACACATTTTGGGCAGATCCTGGTGCTCGATCACCGGCACCCGGGTGTGGACGCCCAGAATGGCGATGTCCGAACAGTGCACCGCACCGCACATGTTGAGGCAGCACGCATAGGCGACCCGCATCTTCGCCGGCAGGTCTTTTTCGCCGGTGAAGTAGGGCATGAGCTCGTCCATCACGCACTTGACCACGCCGGAGGCATCCGAGGCCGCGGAGTGGCAGTGCACCCAGCCCTGGGTGTGAACGATGTTCGAGAGCTTGGCTCCGAGGCCACCGACCGGGAAGCCGTAGTCCTCGATCTCTTTGATCAGAGGATCGATGTTCTTCTCGTCGGTGAGCAGGAACTCGACGTTGTTGCGACTCGTCCAACGGAGGTGGCCGTCGCAGTACGTGTCGGCGATGTCGCAGAATTTGCGGATCGAGGTGATCGCAAGCAGGCGCGGTGAGGCACAGCGAACGGTGTAGAGCTTGTCGCCGGACTCAGCGACGTGCACCATCACGCCGGGTTTGATGATCTCGTGATAGTCCCATTTCCCGTAGTTCTTCTTGATGACCTCGGGCAGGAACTGCTCGTAATGTGGGGGACCAATGTCGGTTTGGCGTTCGAATTCAGGCATGAGTTCCTCCTTCCTCAGTCTTCGAAGATTTCGTCATCGAAGAAGATGTACGGGTTGGTGCGTGGGTGCATCACCATCTCGGGCACCGGGTCGAGCCCGATCTCCTCGAGGAAGTTGGAGAGGCCCACGCGTTGGATGAACTCGCCCACACGCTCGCGGTTCTTGCCGTGCTCACCCCAGAGGTCCCAGATCGCCTCGGTGAGCTCCTTGAGATCCTCGTAGTCGGACTCGGGATCCATCTCGAGGAAAGGCACGAAGACCGACGACAGCAGCGCGCCGCCGATGATCGGCGCCTTCGAGCCGATGAGAATGGTCGCACCACGATCCTTGCCCGGCTTGAGCGCCTTCGGCATCAAATTGATGCAGTGCATGCACCGGACGCAGTTGGAGTTGTCGATGTCGAGGGTCTTGCCGTCCCAGGCCATGCACTTGGTGGGACAGAGGCCGCAGACCTCGGTCTGGACGTCGGTGCCGTTCGTGTCGTACTCGGCGACCTTGGCGTTGTCGACCTGGATGTCGTCCTGCCAGGTACCGATGACCGAGCAATCTGCACGCGCGATCGAGGCCACGCAGTCGTTCGGGCAGCCGGCGAATTTGAACTTGTACTTGTACGGGAAGAACGGCCGGTGCAGCTCGTCCTGGAAGCTCTGGGTGATGTTGTAGCAGGCGTCCAGGGTGTCGTAGCAGGACCACTCGCAGCGGGCGGGGCCAACGCAGCAACTCGGAGTGCGCATGTTGGAGCCAGAGCCACCGAGGTCGAATGCCGGCATGTCTTCCTTCTCGCAGCTGAGCTCGGCGAAGCAGGGCTCGAGGCTCTCCGTGCTGCCGCCGAGGAAGACGATGTCGCCGGTCGAGCCGTGCATGTTGGTCAGGCCCGAGCCGTGCTTTTCCCAGACATCGCACAGGAAGCGCAGCGCCTTGGTGTTGTAAAACCACCCCGACGGCTGGTTGACGCGGTAGGTGTGGAACTCCTTCACGTTGGGGAATTCCTCGGGCAGGTCGCAGTAGCGCCCGATCACACCACCGCCGTAGCTCATCACGCCGACGATGCCGCCGTGCTTCCAGTGGCTGATGTGCTCCTCATAGGAGCGTTCGAGGATCCCGAGCACGTCGTTCGCCATCGGGTTGTGCCCGGCCTCCTTTTTGATTTCCTTGACAAAGCTCGGCCACGGCCCCTTTTCGAGCTCGTCAAGCAGCGGCGTTTTCCTCTGTTCTGTCATGGCCACTCCTTTCTCATTCACATACTTGGTTGCTGGGGCAAAACCTAATCCAATTCAAGGTCAGGCCT
>JBFFBV010000016.1:0-64162 GCA_041560205.1 Candidatus Sulfomarinibacter sp. | reverse complement strand
TCAACGACCCGCAGCTCGCCTGCCACAACCAGCAACGCGGGTGCGAAGCCCGGGGCGGAGAGTTCCTGTTAGGCGCCGAGGTGGTCGATATTCTGAAGAGGAACGGTCGCGCGGCGGGGGTCAAGCTGGCCGACGGGAGCGAGCTGCTGGCACCGGTGGTGGTCAACGCGTCGGGGCCGCACTCCTTCAAGATCAACCGTTTGGCAGGCGTCGAAGAAAGCATGCGGATCAGGACCCGAGCGCTCAAGCGCGAGGTGTGTCACGTGCCCTCCCCCGCCGGTCTCGACTTCAACCGCCTCGGGGCCATGTTTTCGGACGGCGACACCGGCAGCTACGCGCGTCCCGAGGTCGGTAACAACATCCTCGTGGGATCCCTGGATCCGAAGTGCGACCCCCAGGAGTGGGTGGACCCCGACGACTACGATCAGAGCTTCAGCGAGCAGTGGAAAACCCAGGTCATGCGCGCCGCGCAGCGCATCCCAGAGCTTCCGATCCCTGAGCAGCCACGCGGAGTTGTCGATCTCTACGACGTGTCGGACGACTGGCTACCGATCTACGACGCCTCCGACCTCCCCGGCTTCTACATGGCGGTCGGGACGTCTGGGAGCCAGTTCAAGAATGCCCCCGTTGTGGGCAAGCTCATGGCAGAGCTGATTACCAGGGTCGAAGCCGGCCACGATCACGACAACGATCCTGTACGTTTCCTCCTCGCGTACACGGGCCACACCTGCAACATCGGTTTTTTCAGCCGGCTGAGAGAGCTCAACCCGGAGTCCTCGTACTCCGTGATCGGCTGAGAGTCACCCCTGACGCCCCGAACGAGCCGGCTGCGAGGAATGCCTCTCCCCACCCAGGAGTTGCCCCTACAAAGTTTGATTCTCCAGCAGCGAAGACGCCGAGGAGGAAGGCATGAAGTACGTGGATTGCGCTGTGGTGCCGGTGCCGAAAAAGAAGCTCGACGACTACAAGAAGCTCGCGCGCAAGTTCGGCAGGCTCTGGAGGGAGCACGGCGCGCTCGACTACGTGGAGTGCGTCGCGGAGGATGTCAAGCCGGGTAAGGTGACGTCCTACCCGCAAGCCCTCAAGCTGAAGCGGACCGAGACCGTGGTCGTTGCATGGATCGCCTTCAAGTCCCGCAAGCATCGCGACCGAACCCTGGCCAAGATGATGGCGGACCCGCGGGTGCAGAAGATCATGGACCCCAAGACGATGCCCTTCGACGGCATGCGGATGTTCTGGGGAGGCTTCGACGTCATGATCAAGCTCTGACGGTCGGCACGACCGCCCGACGCCGTCATTCCTCTCGAAATTCCTCCGGCGGCATGAACAGCTCTTCGTCGGGGGCCCGGTTGCTCCCCTCGAGCGAAATCATCTGGTACCGGGTGATGCCGTTCTCGTAGACTGCCCAGTCGGGCACTCGGAGGTTTCCGAAGCGCTTCATCGGCCCGAATGTGTAGCGGTACTGGGTGGTCGCCCAAACGATCGGCTCTTTGCGCGCATTCAGTATGATCCAACCGTGCATCTCGCGGTCGGGGCCGTAGAACTCGAGGCGGCGTGATCTGGGGACGTCTCCCTCGCCGAATCGAATCTCATAGTCGTCATCACCGATTGCCACGGCCCGCGCAATGCGATAGATGCTGTAGGGCGCTCGCTCGAGGGCCCTCGCCAGCCGCTCTTCGTCGGCATATGAAAACTCCCCGTTTTCCACAGACCAGTACCTGTGTTCGGGGCTGTATGCCCTCACCCGGTGATTGATCTCGCTCTTCATCTCCACCCACGATCTCGGGCCCGTGAGGTCGAGTATTTCGTTTTCGATGTACGCGTCCACCCGATACCACGGGTACCACTCGTGAACGAAATGAACGCTCTCGAGCTGCGCCCAAATCTCCAGACCGCCCATGGTCTCGACCATCGCCTTTGCATCCGCGATGGCCTCCGGATCGCCACGCACACCCGAGTTCTCCTCCTGCGCAAACGCCGGCTGCCAGAGAAGGAGCGCACACACCACGGCCATCGATCTCCTCATCACGGCCCCCTTGATTCCTCGTCTCGTCCAACAATTCTTACGAAGCCCGGGGAACCAAGTTCGGCCTGAGCAGAGTTCATCGAAGGCTTCAGATCTCGAATCCGAAAAACAACAGAAGGAATGCGACCGTGTTCATGGTGCCGTGGGCGATGATCGTGACCCAGAGGTTACGGCGGGTGGCAAGATACAAAATGCCGAGGACGAGACCGGTGACACCGGTCAACAACATACCGACGACGCCCTGATAGAAGTGAAGCGCGCCAAATAAGACCGCCATGAGCATCAGGCTCACTGTCCAGGCCGCGCGCCCGCCCCCGAGGAGCCTTCCGAGACCTCCCAGTATCAAGCCCCGCCACACGATCTCTTCACCGAAACCGGCAGTCGTCCACGAGACCCCGAGGTACACGGCCAGCATCTGCAGGTTTCCCTTGATCGCTTCGAACCGGCTGAGGTCGGGACCGCTGTCGGATCCCTCCATCAAGGGACCAATGATGAGGATGAAGGACAGCTGCCACAGGAGGCCGAAGCCGAGGCCCAGCACGATGGTCAATACCCAACTCCGCGGTCGACCCATCCCCAGGGTGCTCCATCCTCCGCCCGTCAGGCGCATCGTGAGCCAGGTGACGAATAGGGCCACGGGTATCCCGATAGGTGGAACGATCATGTCGAGAGCGCTGGCGAGAACCGCCAACACCATGCCAACGGCGAGGATCAAAGATCCCCTGCCCGCCAGCGCATCGTCTCCGGAGTTGGTGAGAACGGAGTCATCCATTTTTCTCGTCCTTTCTATTGCTTCACGACGAAGGCAGCCGTTCCGCATTCAGCAGCTCTTGTCGTTTGGGTCTTCGGGAACACCCAGGTAGGCGAGAAATGCTCGGGCGAGCTCATCGATCAGCTCCTGGTCGCCGATCGAGCCGTAACTGGATCCTATTTCCTGATCGAGCAAAATCGCGTGCGACGCCATGGTGTCGACAAGCCGCAAAGCAAACGTCAGCGCGGTCCCTGGGTCGGGATGGTCGATCTCGGCAAGGGACGGCTCGAAGAACTGCTCGATGTTCTTCACCATCTGTCGCTCGCGAGGTCTCTGCGGGAGATCCGCCGAGTCGTTTGTGATCTTGTGGAGGTAGCGCATCCGCATCAGACCGCGACGCTCGCGACACCCTCGAATGACCAGAGTGATGAACGCCCGGGCCCTTTGTGACAGATCGAGATCGCGGGTGGAGGAGTCGTCGGATAACTTGGCCGACGATGCGACGATGTTTTCCAGATACCGGTCGATGAGACACTCCCTGAGGGCCTCTTTATCCGAAAACCTCGCATAGAAGGCGCCAACGGAAACGCCGGCGCGGGTCGCGATCTCTTGGATGCTGATCCGGTCGAAATCCTTCTCCTGCAGAGCCTCTGCAGCGGCGTCGAGAAGCCTGGCCTGGGTCCGTTGACTTCGCTTCTGCTGCGGTTGGGTGACCGGAGACATCGCGTCACTTCCCTCCATTTGACAAAACCGAATGCGAATCCTGATTCTTATATAATTCCCAAATCACTATTTGTCAAGAGTTCCGAAAATCACTCCTCAACCTGAAGCACTCCGAGCTCCTGAGTGATACCCTGCTCACCTCGACGGGAGGATCGATGGCCGGTCTCAAAGGATCGCAGCGCAAATACCTGCGCGGCGTCGCCCACAGCTACAAAGCGCTCGTGCAGATCGGTAAAGAAGGGCTGAGCGACGGCGTCCTCGGCGCGATCGACGCCGCCCTCGAGGCCCACGAGCTGATCAAGGTGAAGATCGCCGCCGAACGCGGCGAGCGCGAGGCATTCGTGCCTCTCATCGAGGAGCGGCTCTCCTGCGAGTGTGTGGGCACCGTGGGCCGGATCGCCATTCTCTACCGCCAACATCCCGACCCCGACAAGCGCAGCATCACCTATCCGAAGTGAGTTCTTGAGTCAGGCTCCGGGCTCGCCGCTCGGAGTGTCGCGCCACCGGCTCAGACTGGGTCGACCTCCCGGTCATAGTCCACCCCCGGCATCTCGAAACCGTGGTGCCGGAGGAACTCGTTGCGGAATTCATCGATCTCGGTCACGTGATCCGGCGGCGCCCCCTGCATCCGATCCCAGAGCTCCGCTACCTCCCTCTGGACGTCCTCGCGCATCTCCCAGTCGTCCAGACGGATTCTGCCCTCGGCGTCGAGCGGCTTCGGATCCTCGGCGTAAAGGTAGTCGCGATAGAGGCGGTACATCTGCTGAATACAACCCTCGTGCAGACCCTTCCGCTTCATGACCGCGTACAAGAGCGAGATGTAGAGGGTCACGGTGGGAATCACTGCGCTCGCGCGGGTGACCAACGCCTTGTTGACCGACACCACCGCCCGGAGGTCCCTCTCCGCGAAGCGGCGACTGATCTTCTCGGCCGTCCCTTCAAGGTGCTCCTTGGCGCGGCCGATGGTGCCGTGTCGGTAGAGCGGTGCGGTGATGCCCGGCCCGATATAGGAAAGGGCGACGGTGACCGCCCCCTGCTCCAACACGCCCTTCTCGTCGAGAACGGCGATCCAATCCATCCAGTCCTCGCCGCCCATCACCTTGACGGTCTCCTCGATCTCCTCCTCCGTTGCCGGCTCGGCGACGACATCGGTCAGGGCGCCGGTCTTGATGTCGACGGTCTTGCCGTTGAAGGGCTGGCCGATGGGCTTGACCACCGACGAGTAGATCTGGCCCGTTTCGGGATCGATCCTTCTCGGCGCGGCAATGCTGTAGATGACGCAGTCCACCGGACCCATCTCCTCCGCGATCCGCTGGACCGTTTCGTGCTTGACCTCGGAAGCAAAAGCATCGCCGTTGACGCTGAATGCGACCAGACCCGCTTCCCTGGCGTCGTGCTCCAGCGCACGGTTGTTGTACCAGCCGACCGTCGCGGTTCGCTTTTCGGTGCCGGGCCGCTCGAGAAACACCCCGGCGGTCGCGGCGCCGCACGAGAAGGCCGACACGATCCGAGCGGCCAGACCGTAGCCGTTCGACGAGCCGACAATCAGGGCCCGTCGCGGTCCTTCGATCGGCGGCTGGCTCCTTACGTAGGCGATCTGCTCCCGCACCTGTTCCCGACACCCGTCAGGGTGCGCCGTCAGGCAGATATTCTGCCGAATCTTCGCTTCGATCTTCATGGTGTACCGCTCGATCCTCTCGTGACCGTCATCGTCTTCCCCCCTATAGAATTCAACAAAACTCTACTATTTCCCGCAACGGCGCCTCAAAACGTCTCACCATCAACGGCAGGGCCAGAGAGATCTCAGCAGCTACTCGGCCGGCAAGGCCCGAACCAGGTCGGCCGCGGCGTCGGACAGCGAACGCCGTCCGTCGAGATAGGCGGTCCATGCGTTTTCGACCGCATCTCGAGAGCGGCCCCACCTTCCGCTCCACAAATCGTGGTGCTCCATGTACGGCGTGTAGCCCGGCTCTCCGGCTTCGGCGAGAACCCGTCGCACGGTTTCGCCGGTCGTGTAGAAGAGGACGATGTGCCACAGGTCTGTCGGCAGCTCGACATGCAGCTTTTCGGCCGCTTCGGTGAGCGCCTTCTGCATGGGGTCGTTTCGGCCCATCAGCGTATGCGACGCTTCGTGGTGGACGATTTCCAGCGCGTCGCGGTCCTCGATCGCGCTCGAGATCATGATGTGCGGTGGTGTGTGAAAGGTGTTTGCGCCCACGGGCAACGCCGCCGAGACGATGTCCACCCGGATCGGGAGACCGCGCCAGGACGTCCCGTACAGGTGCACGAGCTTTTCTGTGATCGCCGACTCGTGCGCGGCAAGGTGTGGCTTCAGGTTCTCGACAAACCTGCGGTTGTCGGCGTCCTGGACGGGCCAGCCGCATGCTTCGTATGCCTCAGCGGCCGCCATCCTGACGCCCTCGGCGGTTTTCATGAAACGTCTCGCCCGGTCGTCGAAGTCTTCGTCGAAGGCGGCGAGATCGGCACGTATCAGGTACTGCTGGCGACCCATCCAACTGGTCGGAGCAATCACCTGCGCGGAGAAATCGACCGCGAGATTCCAGCCGGTGCGGAGGGACGCCGGCAGCTCCGCGAAACAGCCTGCCGCCTCCGAATCGTCGGAAAAAAGCTCTGCTCGGCCGTCGTTCCGAGCCGTTCCCGCCACGATCAGCGCATCATTCAAGTTGGTGGCGAAGTCGCTGAAAAAAGCGAAGTGCGGGGTGGCCGCCATTGGCGCCGGCTCTTCTGCGCGAGCACAGACCGCATTCGGGACGAGTATCAGCAGTGGCAATGTCAGAACGGATCGCGCCACACGACTGCTTTTCGTCAATTCGATCCCTCCGTAATCAAACCTGCTCACAGCAACTTGGTCAGGAGTATGCAATCCAGATGATATCCGAATCGACCTCGCCTCAGACCCTGGACTCTGGCCTGATGCTATCCTGTGGATCATGAACACAGGAGAGTTCGAAGCAGCCGAAGGCGGCTGCACCTGCCGCCACGTTCGATACTACCTGACCTCCCCTCCCCTTTTCGTTCACTGCTGTCACTGCAGGTGGTGCCAGAGGGAGACGGGCTCGGCTTTTGTCCTGAATGCCCTGGTCGAAGCAAACCGAGTCGAGCTCCTGAGCGGGAGCGTGGAGGTCATCGACACCCCATCGGAGAGCGGTAAGGGCCAGAAGATCCACCGATGTCCAATATGCAGGGTCGCCCTGTGGAGCAACTATGCGGGCATGGGCGAAAGCATTCATTTTGTACGAGTCGGGACCTTGGACAACCCGGATCGCTTGGCTCCGGACATCCACATCTACACCTCGTCGAAGGTGCCGTGGTTGACCCTTCCGACCGATGTACCACGCGTTCCGGAGTTCTACCGTTTCCAGGACCATTGGCCGGCGGCTAGTCTCGAGCGGTTCAGAACCGTGCAGCGATCGCCATGAACGGACACCGAATGCCGGAGGTTGACTTCCTTTCGGTGGTGCAGATCCAGGATTCCGCGAGGCGCGCCAAGTGGACCCAGAGACGGCAACCATCCGCAGAAGATGGCGTACACTCTGCACAGATGATGAGACGAGCCGTGATTATGTCGGGAGTCGGCGCCGCCGTCGCGCTCGTGCTCGCCGGTTGTGGAGATCCCGGAAGTCCCGATGGCGCCATCACCGATCTCGCACCTGCGGCCGGTGAGATGACCGGTTGGGAACCACGCGGCGGCGCGCAGATCTTCGAGGGTGAGGAACTGTTCGAGTTGATCAACGGCGGCGCCGAGATCTACCACGAGTTCGGGTTTGAGAGAGCTCTGTCGTCGGACTACTCTAACGGGGCGAACGGACTCGTCGCACTCGAGATTTTCGAGATGGAGGACGCGGACGCAGCCTACGGCGTCTACGCGATCAAGAGCGGCACGACGGGCGAAGCGATCGAGCTCGGGGACGAGGCCGTTCTCGAGGCATACTACCTCAACCTTCGCAAGGACCGATTCGTTGTCACATTGACCGCCATGGACACGAGCGAGGATACGCTTCGCGGTCTCGAAGCGATTGCCGCCGAAGTCTCGGAAAAGATCCCAGGCGGCAGTCGCCCGCCGGCCGTCGTGTCGGAGATGACCATGGGCGACCAGATGCCCGAAAGACTTTTCTATGTGCGTGGGGGGCTCGCATTGGTGAGTGCGGCGCCCTTCGCAGCTGGGCTCGGTCCGATGATGGCCGAGGGTGCAGCCGCACGCTTTGACGACCGAACCGAGGTGATGCTCCGTTATCCGGACCCTGCCATCGCTGGGCAACGATTCGACCTGATCATCGCTGAACTCGACGGCCGTGCCGATCTCGATCTCGTCGAAAAAGTCGACGGCGAATCCGCTCGTCTCGAGGGTGCCGACGGATCGGCATTGAGGCTCTCGCTGACGGGTGATTCGATCTGGTTGGTGCAGGAACATGGTGCAACGGGAGGTGGACCGTGAAGGACGACCTGACTCGACGCTGGTTTCTCAAGGCAACTGCATTCGCCGGAGCTTCCCTCGGCCTGGGATCCTCGGCGATCACGCGCTTCCTTTCCCCGGCAACGGCATTCGCCGCCGACAACCCCGATCTTGTCGCTGTGACAGGCACCGACCCATTCGCCACGGCGATGGCCGCGGTCGAGAGGATCGGCGGCATGAAACGCTTCGTGCCCGCCGAATCGAAGGTGGCGATCAACGCCAACACCTCCTTCAAGCTCCCGGGATCGAATGTCGAACCGGCGGTCTTGCTGGCGATTCTGAAGATGTGTCAGGACGCAGGGGCGTCGGAGGTGTGGTTGGTCAAACCGGGCAAAGCCGGCTACTGGGAACGCTCGCCGCGATCGACCGAGTTCGCCGAGGTCCTCGAGGGGACGAAGAAATCGGAGCAGGATTTCAAGGTAGTCGAGATTCCCGAGGGCGTCGCCCTCAAGGAGGCTCACGTCGACCGCCACGTTTTGGAGTGCGACGTCTATCTCAACGTCTCGGTGGTCAAGGACCACACCGGCACACGCTTCACCGGCGCGCTCAAAAACGCCATGGGGGCCTGTCCGCACAATCCGACGAACAGCTTCTGCCACTTCGGATCGGAGCCCCCGGACAGGTCGAAGTTCTACGCGAATGTCGAACACCTCTCCCAGTGCATCGCCGATCTCAACCTGATCCGGAGGCCCGATCTGTGTCTGATCGATGCGACGGCCTACTTGGCGACCAACGGCCCCGCCGGCCCGGGAGAGCTCCGACGATCGAACACGGTCGTCGCGGGGATCGATCCGGTGGCCATCGATGCTTACGCCACCCGCTTCGTGGATCTGAAGCCGGCGGACGTGAGGATGATCGCGATGGCGGAGCAACACGGTATCGGCCAAGCGAATCCGAAACAGCTCCGGATCGTCGAGGAAGCGTAGGAGCGCGACTCCGCAAACCGACAGATCTTCCTCGCGTATCTCTATTGATGCGATTCTCGCGCGTCGATTCATTCCGTACTGCGTTCTCGCAAAGGAGTCCCCATGAATATTCGATCCTCGCTCATGCTCGTGGTGTGTTGCGCACTGATCTCCATACCAGCCCGCGCCCAGGACGAAACCCAACCACCGCCAGCCGTGGCCAGGCACCTCGTGGGCAGTCTGCACGAGATCGAGTGCAACGGCGCCGTCGCCGTCGTCGCCTCGATCGGAGAGGACGGCACCCTCCTCGTCGACACCGGCTATGCCTTCACGGCTCAGGCAGTCGAGGAGAAACTCGCAGACCTCGGCGGCGCCCCTGCGCGGATCATCATCAACACTCACGGGGACGGTGACCACGTCGGAGGCAACGCGGTCCTCGGAGAAGACGCGGTGATCATCGCCCACCCCGACGTCTACCGACGAGTGAGCAGCTACTTCGCGTTGCCCGCGATTGACACCGCCGGCTCACCGACGGTGACACCGACCGCCGAGACGACGATCCACTTCAACGACGAGGAGATCCATCTGCTCCCGGTCCCCGGAGGTCACACCTCGGGTGACCTCGTGGTGCACTTCAACACGAGCCGTATCGCCTGTATCGGCGATCTGGTCCTGGCCGGCAGGTTCGCGAACGCCGATCCGGCCCGTGGCGGCGACGCCCAACGACTGATCGAGGTCCTGAAAGGCCTCCAGCGTGATCTCCCCGCCGACACGACCCTGATCGCGGCCCACGGCGGCGCCATGACCATGGAAAAGCTCGAGGCTTACACTGCCATGGTCGAAGAGACGGTGGCGGCGGTGAAAGCCGAGATCGACGCGGGCCGCTCGCTCGAGGAGATCATCGAACGCGATCCCCTCGAACCGTGGCAGGAGTGGGCGGACCCGGAGTTCGGCCTCAGCTCCGAAAACTGGACGAGAGAGATCCACGCCAGCCTTCAGGGCCCCCGGCGGCAATCGATCTGCGCCCCGATGACCGAGGCCTTGATGAGCGACGGCATCGACGCCGCGATCTCACGCTACCGGCTGCTCAAGAGAGAGGAAGCCGGCGACTGGAGCTTTGCCGAGAACGAGCTCAACATGCTCGGCTACCAGCTCCTGGCGCGCGACCGGGTCGACGATGCCATCGCCATCTTCGAGCTCAACGTCCTGGCCTACCCGGAGGGATTTAACACCTATGACAGCCTCGGTGAAGGGTTGATGACGGCGGGCCGGACTGAAGAAGCGATCGCCAACTACGAGCGTTCGCTGGAGCTCAACCCCGACAACACCAACGCCGTGGCAATGCTGGCTCGGTTGCGGGGCCAATAGGGCACCCCCCCAATCCAGGAATCGCGATCGCGAGTTCCTCCCCGGGTTCTTGGAAGATTCCAGAATCGCCCGGTGTTATTTTTTGCGACTGTATACCGAAACCGGCCAGGCCATCGTTATCGGGCTTGACCTCGAGACCAGGAGGAAGACATGTCCGAGAAAAAAATCATCGCTGTTGTCGGAGCGACCGGTGCGCAGGGCGGGGGTCTCGTCCGTGCCATTCTGAATGATCCCGATGGCGGCTTCGCCGCCAGGGCCATCACCAGAAACACCGATTCGCCAAAGGCCCAGGAGCTCGCGTCCCTCGGCGCCGAGGTTGTCGCAGCCGACGTCGACGATATGGAGAGCCTCGAGCGCGCCTTCGAGGGAGCCTGGGGCGCGTTCTGCGTCACCTTTTTCTGGGAACACTTCTCCCCACAGAAGGAAGGCGAACATGTGAAGAACATGGCCGGCGCCGCCAAAACGGCGGGCCTGGAGCACGTTGTCTGGTCCACTCTCGAAGACACCCGACGCTGGATCCCCCTCGAGGACGATCGTATGCCGACCCTCATGGAGTCGTACAAGGTCCCCCACTTCGATGCCAAGGGAGAATCGGATCGGGTCTTCGCAGACGCCGGTGTGCCGACGACGAACCTGCTCACCTCGTTCTATTGGGACAACTTGATCCACTTCGGAATGGGACCCAAGGCTGGTGAGGACGGAACACTGGCATTTACCCTGCCCATGGGCGAGGCCAAACTGCCCGGCATCGCCGCCGATGACATCGGACGGGCCGCCTACGAAGTTTTCAAGCGCCGTGACGAGTTCGTCGGCAGGACCGTCGGCGTCGCCGGCGAACATCTGACCGGCTCGGAGATGGCCTCCGCCCTCTCGGAGGCGCTCGGCAGCGAGGTGGTCTACAACTCGATCGAGCCGGAGGTCTACCGAGGGCTCGGCTTCCCGGGCGCGGAGGACCTCGGCAACATGTTCCAGTTCAAGCGCGACTTCCAGGACGCGTTCTTGGGCAACCGCGACATGGAAGCCTCTCGCTCCCTGCTGCCGTCCCTGAAAACCTTCAAGGCTTGGCTCGCGGAAAACGCCGGCCGGATCCCGACCGAATAGAATCTCTGCCTGGATTCACGAATTGACGATCGAAGCTGGAAAAGAACTCGGGGCATACCGCGTCAGTGAGCCGCTCGGAAGCGGCGGCATGGGAGAGGTGTGGCGAGCCGAAGACACGAGCCTCGGACGCGAGGTGGCGCTCAAGATCCTGCCCGAAGAAGTCGCGACAGACTCCGATCGTCTCTCGCGATTCGAACGCGAGGCCCGCCTGCTGGCCTCGTTGAACCATCCCAACATTGCCACGCTCTTCGGCCTTGAGCAGCTCGAAGGGCAACAGGTTTTGGTGATGGAGCTTGTTGAAGGCAGCGGACTCGACGAGCTGATCGCGGGTGGGCCGGTTGCCGAGGAAAGGGCAATCGAGATCTCCCTCCAGCTCGCCGATGCGCTCGAGGCGGCGCACGCCCAGGGCATCGTCCACCGTGACCTCAAGCCCGCGAACATCAGAATCCGGCCTGACGGAACCGTCAAGGTCCTCGATTTCGGCCTCGCCAAGGCGTGGCGCGCCGACGACAGCCGCGACAGCCTCTCGCAGTCGCCCACCATGACCCGCCACGCGACTGTCGAAGGGGTCATTCTCGGCACGGCCGCCTATATGTCGCCGGAGCAGGCGCGCGGGCAAGCCGTCGACAAGCGCGCCGACATCTGGGCCTTCGGCGTCGTCCTGTGGCAGATGTTGACCGGCCGGCGGCTCTTCGACGGCGACACGGTCTCCGACATCCTCGCGTCGGTGCTCAAAGAAGAACCCGATCTCGACCTCCTGCCGGACACGACCCCGACTTCGATTCGCCGGCTCCTCCGGCGCTGTCTCCAGAAGGACCCAAAAACCCGGCTTCACGACATCGCCGATGCGCGGCTCGAGTTGACCGACGATATGGACGACGAAGCGGTTATCGACCAGCCAAGCTCGGGGACACAACCGAGAACCGGCCGCGCCACCGTGCCGTGGCTCGTCGCGGTGATCGCGCTCGCTTTCGCAACCTGGGCGTGGATTGCGTCGAAGGGAGCCCCGGATTCACACCAGAGAATCGTCGCCAGTATCCCGCCGCCGGCCGGGACCGAGTTCCTGGTCAGCAGCAGCTTCGCGGTCTCACCCGACGGCGTGAAGCTCGTCTACGGTGCACGGGCGGGCGGGCAAATGGAGCGGCTCTGGCTGCAATCGCTCGAAGGCGGCACCGCTCAACCTCTTCCCGGCACCGAGCGAGGAAGGCACGCGTTTTGGTCGCCAGACGGCCGGGCGATCGGCTTCTTTGCGGACGACAAGCTCAAAAAGCTCACCCTCGAAAACGGCGTCATCGAGATTCTGGCCGACGCGCCCGGCAGGGCTAGCGGCGCCTGGAGTCGCGATGGGGTCATTGTCGCGACCAGGAGAAACGGCATGTTTCGGGTGCCGGCCGCCGGCGGTACGGTCGAGAGCGTCGCTGACGACGAGACTGACAACCTCGAGTACCTGCACCCGTCATTTCTGCCCGATGGGACGAGTTTTCTGTATCTGGCACGGAACTACAGCTCGACGGCGGAGCAACACCAGCTCCGCGTCGGGTTTCTCGATGGCCAACCGCACAAGGTCCTCCTGGAGAGCAACTCGAACGGTGTGTACGCGTCGTCAGGTGATCTTCTCTGGTGGCAGGAAGGCCACCTCCGCGCACAGAACTTCGACCCCGATCGGCTGCAGCTCAGCGGCGAAGCACGGATTCTGCAGCCGGAGGTGCTCTTCGACCCACGCATCGGCCTCGGTCTTTTCTCGGTCGCCTCCACCGGCACCCTCGTCTATCGCAGCGGAGGCGTCGTCGCCGGCGACGAGCTCGCTTTCGTCGATCGCGACGGCAGCGACCTCGGTGCGATCGGCGATCCCGGCAACTTCTATCACCCACGGGTGTCGCCGGACGGCACGATGGTGGCGGTCGATCAGAGCGACACGACGAATCGCGGCGATATCTGGATCTATGACGTCGAGCGAAAATCGGGCACACGGTTGACGTCCGCCCCCCAGGACGAGAGCCTCCCAATCTGGTCGCCCGACGGCCGGCAGATCGTCTTTTCCTCCACCCGGGAGGTCAAGCACGGCGCCGTCCACATCCGATCTCTGAGTGGGGGCGACGACGAGAGGGTCCTCTACGGAGGTCCGTCGATCTATGCAGAGCCCTGGTCGTGGAGTGCAGCCGGCTTCATCGTTGTAGAGTACGCCAACGGGTCCGAGGAAGGCGTCAACAACATCGGGGTTCTTTCGGTTTCGGATGAGTCCTTTGCCCCGGTCATCTCGACCCAGTTCTCCGATCGCCATGGAGCCATATCTCCCGACGGCCGTCTCATGGCATACGACTCGAACGAAACCGGCCGCCGAGAGGTCTACGTGCAGACCTTTCCGGACCCGGTCGATCGCTGGAGGGTCTCGATCGACGGCGGCTGGGGTCCGGTTTGGAGACGCGACGGACGCGAGCTTTACTTCGTCAAAGACAATGTCGAACTGATGGTGGTAGCGGTTGAAGCCCCTGCGAACGGGTCTTCGTACCGCATCGGAAAGCCACAGTCCCTGCTCGCTGCCGACTTCAAAGGGGGCGGGGCCCGGCAACCGTTCGACACGATCGACGGCCGGAGCTTCCTCGTCAACAGAAACGTCGGCGATTACGAGACCGCACCGCTGACGTTGGTGGTCAACGCGCTCGCCCGCTGAGCAGGTAGAGCGATTCCTCCACCGCCCAACCGCGAATTCCCGATTCAGAACGAAAACATGATGCCGATCTCGGGCGCGATGTTGGGCGCCTTTTCGGTGATTCCGAAGCCGCAGTTGAACTTGAAAAAGGTCTTCGGGTTAAGGAACAGCTGCGCTTCGCCGATGATCGAGATCTCGTCATCCTCGCCTTCGAGGGTGCCGACCATTCGCCACTTCGGATTGAGCCTCTTGAGATACTCTATTGCGAACTCGCCCGCCTCGACCTGACGGTCGACCTCGTCATATTTGAGCGAGACCCTGCCGTTGAGCGTTCCCCAGCCAAATCCCTTGATGACACCGAATCCGGCGGCGTACTCCCAGTCCGAGGTACCGACGACGACGCTGTCCGGTTGCAGCGGGAAGACGACCTCGAAGAAGCTGTAGTACTCAGGCTTCTTCGCCGATTCCTTGGTGTACCGCCAGCGGATCTGGGACTCAACGTCGCCGAGCCCGGACTCGACGATCTGATCCGGGAGATTCGACGGGTCGTCCGGCGCCGTCGTGAAGGTCCCCTCGGTGTAGAGGGCTCCCTCGAGCTCGATGTGGACCCAGTCGCTGATGCCGTAGGCCAGGAAAAGGAGGAACTCGTGTTCGACCAAGGTGCCCATGAACTCTTCCTTGCCGTCGTAGATGCCGCCGAGTTCGGTCGGGTCGTACTCCTCGCTGGTGTTCTTGGTGTACTCGTAGAACGGATAAACCAGGAACTCGCCCTTCGTGATGTACGTGCCGAAGAGAGAGGTCGGGATGCCCGGCCCGCGGTCGGCAAGCCACGGTCCCTCTTCCTCCTCCTCGGCGAACGACGGCCATGCCATCGCGAAAACGAAGACGAACACGAAGCCAACAAATCTTCGACCCATGGTGACCTCCTTCCGTACACGAACCGCGCCCGGCGACCACCGCTGTGGCGAACACCTTCGCCGGTTCCAAACTCTCATCCGGTAGGTGTGTCACCGGCAGGCAAATCCTTCGCGGGGACCCCCACGGGCACGCAGGCATCAACAAAAAACTAAAACTTTCGTACGAAATTTGTCGTAGTAATACCTTGATGACCTTTTCGGGGGGGAACCATGAGCGCTTCACGTCGCGTGATCTTCAACTCAGTTCTCTACACCACCGTTCTTGTATTCCCAGTCGCCTGTGATCGGCTGCCAGCCGAGACGGTCGTCGTCGACGTCACACGCGTCGAGGACCGAATCGCCCGCGTGGCCGAAGGACTCCAGCAGCCCCTCGTATTGGAAGGCCACAAAGTCGAGCGCTGGAACATCGACGAGCGGATGGACAAGTTCCAGGTTCCTGCGGTCAGCGTCGCGGTAATCGACGGTGGCGAACTCGCCTGGTCCCGGGCCTGGGGCGTGGTCGAGAACGGCAGCGACCAGCCGGTCACGACCGACACTATCTTCCAGGCCGGATCGGTCAGCAAGCCCGTGGCCGCCCTCCTGGCTCTTTCACTCGTTGGCGATGGCTATCTCGATCTCGACCGACCGGTCAACGATATCCTCGAAAGCTGGAAGATCCCGGACAACGAGTTCACTCGCGCGGAGCCCGTCACCCTCCGCCACGTCATCACTCACCAGGGAGGATTCACACCCTTCAGCTATCTGATGCAACGGGATCAAGACAAGGTGCCGGGTATGGCTGAACTGCTCGCAGGCGGCATCAACGACTGGCCCGTCGTTCAGGTCGAGTTCGTTCCCGGTTCGAAGCACGCCTACTCCAACGCCGGCTACTGCGTGCTCCAGCTCGTGCTCGAAGAGTCCTCGAGCCTCAGCCTCCACCAACTGGCTTCTCGGAAGATGTTTGGGCTCTTGAAGATGAACCACAGCCATTTCGACGAGCCGCTTTCGGCCGAGCTACTTGCAACAGCGGCCTCCGGTCACCAAAGGCGGCGAACCGGCGAGGGGCAGCAACGCGAGGCGCTGCCGGTGCCGAACAAGGCTGAGATCGCGCCCGGTGCGACCGGAGGGATGTGGAGCACGCCGACCGACCTCGCCCGTGTGGCGATCGAGGTCATGCGCGCCTGGAACGGAGAGAGCGATCGGTTGATCAGCACCGAGGTCGCGCGCCAGTTTCTGACGCCCGAGGTCGAAAACCAGGGACTCGGGATCTCCGTCGAAGGGAGCGGATCCACCCTCCGCGCGCAGCACGGCGGGCAAATGGTCGGCTTCATCTGCAACATGATCTTCTACCCCAACACCGGCCAGGGAGCGGTCCTGATGTCGAACTCGGACGGCGGCCGGTGGGTTCAGCAGGAGCTGCTCGCAGCGATCGCCCATGAGTACGACTGGCCCGGGCATCCAGTGCGACGGACGGCGCGTGAGGCAACTCCCGAAGAGCTCCAGGAGCTGGTCGGCGTCTACAGCCTTGACGCCTCGCCGAAAACAACATTCACGGTCGAGATGGACGGCAGCGTGGCACGAGGCCGAATCAACCAGTACCCGAATTTCGAACTCACCCCAACGACCGATCCCGACCTCTACGTCCTCCCTCGCGAGAGCCTCGAGATCGTTTTCCGACGTGGAGAGGACGGTTCGATCGCCGGTGTCACGCTTCGCCGGGCTGGAAGCTCGGGGAACTCCTACAGCCGCCAGAAAGCGACGACGTGACGGCGCCGCTGCGACGTTGCGGCCCGGCCACCGTCGACGACACCAGAAATCGCTGATGCGGTCCAGGCCCATGAGGCGGTCAGCCTATCGCAGAATCAGTCGGGAGCGATTCGGATTCTCGCCCGTCTCGGGTAGTGGCCTCGAATCCACCGCAACGCCGCCTCGACCACCGTGTCCCGGCCCTGGGCGACATCGGCCGGCGAGAACCACACCTCCGTGTCGACAGGCACACCGGTGTGGGCGAGGTGTCTCCCGGTATCGAGCAGATATTCCGTACCCGTCGCCATGCTCGCATACCATCGCAGGTCCGAATCCTCGGTCTTGCTGACCGTGAACGCTCCGTTGCTCGGCTTGCCGAATGTTCGAACCCGCGGATGGAAGCTGAGGCGCTTCGACTGAACGTCACCCGCGCTCACCGTTCCGGGGCCGATCAGAACCGCGATCGGCCGGTCGTAGACGGTTGCCGGATCGCCGCGTATTTTGAAGTACTCGGCGTCCAAGGTCGGATGCGGGATCATGGCGAGATGGTCCGGAGAACCCACCTCCCGCAGGTGGCAGTCCATCGTGTAGACCTCGGAGTCGAAAAGCAGGGCGAGACCGTCATCGGACTGTCCCCCACCGCCTCCGAGGTTCAACCTGAAATCCAGAATCAACCCGACCGTGTGGTCCATCAGCTGGCTGATGGCATCGCGGAATTTCTGTCGAATCCCATATCTGGAATCCCAGTGCCACGACGCGACGTAGATGTATCCGATATCGGTGCCGTCGACCACACCCCACGTCACGTAGTCCTCGGCCGCCAGATCCGGCATCGGCACCCCTGCGACGGGAAGCTGTTCGTTGCCCCAGATGGGTCCGGTCGCTCTGCGCAACGGTCGGGTGTCGAGATGCAGGATTTCGCCGGAACCGAATTTGACCACGTCGATGGTCTCGAACAGGTGCCAGTTGTGGCCGGCGCTCATCATCATGCAGTGATGCATCGACTCGTCGGTGCTGCCCCAGGCCCAGGCCATGTGAAGCGGCAGTTCGGCTTCGAGCAATTGCGGATAGAGCTCGCTCCAACGGACTCCGTCGTAGCCGAGGATGATGTCTCCGGGTTCGAGCCCGAGGCGATGGTCCGGCCGCGCCTTGATCACCAGCAAGGTGCCGTCGGGGAGCGGGGTCAGGCTCGCTCCGAAACGTGAGTTGTCAAGCCACGCCCCGATCCAGAGGAGGGGCACGCCCTGCCAGGGCCAGGTGTTCCAATTGACCTGCCTGTCCACGATGAAGGTGTGGGTGTCTTTGAGGGCCAGAGACATGTGATTCATGATGGCGACGAACCGGCCCCGGCTGACGCCGTTTTCGACCTCCGGGCGGTATCGGTCACGCAGCGCTGCAACATCGATCTCGAGATTGTGGAACGCTCCGTACTCACGGTCGATCATCTCGATCACGGTGTCGAAGAGCTGTAGCTGGTCTGCGGCCGGCAACCCGGGACCCCAGGTCTCGTCGATGCGTTCGGCCCACTCTCCACTCGAAACTTTGGTGAAGCTCGGGCGGACGGCCGCCTCGAGCGACCCGGCGAAGGACGGGCCACGCCACGGTGGTTTCAATAACGGACGGATGAGATCGTCCAAGGTCTGGGCTGCTGCGGGTTGGGACACTGCAGTCAAGACGATCAAGAGACCGAGCCGCACCATGGTGTCGATCTTCATCGCCACCTCGCAATGCAGCCGCCTGATTGCGGATGCCCAGCGGATGCCACGCGATCGAGCGGCGTCACCCGCCGCGCGGCAGCACAACCCGTCGAGGGGCCGACCGACGAGAGGGAGCGCCGACCGCATCGGTGGATATGGCTTACTCATGCTGCTCGCGCCACAGCCAGATCGCCAAAAGGCTCGGGCCCAGGATACCGAAAACGCTCGCCCATTGTGGAATCAGCGCGCCGGCGACGGCGACGTCGACCTGCAGGGCCAGCCTCGCTGCGTGGAGCACGGCGATCGCGACCAAAAAGACGAGGGTGACGGTTGCGGCGGGTTTCATTTTATTCCTCCAACTCTTCTCCGGTGATTGAAGACCACGCCTGGTCATGGTGGCTGCACGTGATCATAGTCCTCGTACAGCGTCCGCAGCCTCTTCGACCACTTCCGGAATCTGACCAGGTTGCCGGGTATCTCACCCAGACGGAACTTCATCATGAATTTGAATACGTTGCGCAAGGGAATTGTCTTCGTGTAGAGCCGAAAGTACTGCTCGTAGAAGTCCTCGAACTGAAGCGCTGTCGGTAGCACCGTGTGGATGAAATCGAAGAACTCCGGCTGATCGGTCAACAACTGGTCCTTGACCTGGTCGTAGAAATCGGTCCCGGGCAACGGAGTCAGCACCGCAAAGGAGGCAAAGCTGATGTCGATCGAGCGACAGTATCGCCGAAACTCGGCGAAATCCTCCTCGGTGAACTCGGGACGGATGATGAACGAGGCGTAAATGTCGATCCCGAGGTCGTGGAGCACCCGTACCGCGTCGAGGTTGTGCTGCGCGGTCGAGCCCTTGTTGATGAACTCGAGGTCGCTGTCGCGGAAGAACTCGAGACCGACAAACACCCGCTCCAAGCCGACGTCGCGCCACAGCTCGAGGAGACCGGGGTGCCCGGCGATGGTATCGCTGCGGCCATAGAGGAAGTAGCGTTTTTGGATTCCCTCCTCCCTGATGAGCTCGGCGAGCCGCTTCATCCGAGCCACATCAACCAAGGACTCGTCGTCGGCGAAGAAGACGAACTCCTCTTCGATCTCGGCCAACTCGCGGACGATCTCTTCGGGCTTCCTTCGAAGGTATTTCCCGCCGGCGATCTTCCACAGCGCGCAGAAATTGCACCGGTAGGGACAACCTCGTGACGTCCGGATCGAGGCCAGCGGCTGCATGTACTCGGAGTAGTAGGCGTGCCGGTAGGCGGCGGTCAACGATCGATCGGGGAAGGGCATGTCGTCGAGGTGTGCAGGGGGATTGGCGATGCCCTCCTGCAAGCCTCGGCCGGTGCGGACCCAGAGGCCGGGAATCCCTTCGAAACCACCCCCAGCCTCCGATCGACGGACGATCTCGCGAAAGCTCTCGATCCCATCGCCGGCTACCACGAGATCGATGTCCGGCGACTCGAAGTCCCGCGGCACGACCGTCGCGTGGTGGCCGCCGACAACCGTCAGCACCTCGGAGCTCCAAGCCTTGGCCCGTTTCGCCAGGCGTCGTATCTGGTTGACGTGGACCGTGTATCCAGTGATCCCAACGACCTGCGGCGCAAACTCTCCGAGAGTCTCCTCAACGCTGTCATCGATTCGCTGGTCGAGGATCCTCACCTCGTGGTCCGCGCAGACCCCGGCCGCAACATATTCGAGCGCCAGCGGTTCGAAGAGAAACACTTCCTCACCGCCCGTACTGATCGGTGATTTGGCCGGCTCGATCAACAGGATTCGCATGGCCCTTGCTCCCTCATTCGATTCGGGACGCAGGCGATCGACACCGCCTCCGTCCTCCGAGGTCAATATCCATTCCGAATCGGCCCGCTGCTTGAGCGCTAGGTGAAGGTTTCATGAGGGTTTGATGAGGCCGCCACCGGTTGTTCCGGATCGCGTCACGGCCACGCCTCAGATCTTCAGCCAGCACCACTCTTTCGAGTAGGGAACCCGGCTCATGCGGTAGCCCGACTCCTTGCCGACCACGATGGTGTTGCTCCAGTTGAAACCGCAACCTTTCTCGGGGTCGTAGAGACCGGGCTCTTCGGAAAAACACATGTTTCTGACGAGCATCGTGTAGTCGCCGAGCGCGATGTAGGGCGACTGATGACCCTCGACGCCGGCACCGTGCGCAGGACGGTGATAAACGAACTTCTCGACGCCCTGCTTCACCTGGTACTTGTGAATCTGGTAGGCGACGCTCGAGCAGGTCACGCCCTCCACCGACAGCTCCATCTGCAGATCGCAGCTGTTACGGCTCACCGTCCACAGCTTCTGCATGTGAGAGTCGAACTCGCCCTTGTCGTCGGCAATGATGAAGGCGCGGTAGTTCTCGTGCCCATAGCCGCCGATGCGCGCGACACCCGATATCTGCAGCGCCATGTTGCGCCCGATCCGGTTGTAGTAGGGCTGGTTGGGGTGCGGGTAACCTGTTACAGGACCCACGCGACACCCGATCCCGACCCCGCTCCTCACCCCGTGATGGAGTGCGCCGTCGGCAAGGTCGAGGTTGGAGTACAGCTGATCGTTGATCCACAACTCGGTCGCCACCCCGACCTCGTAGTCGGTGATGTCGGTGCCGTGGGTCAGGATGTAGTCACGAGCAAAGGCGTGGGCGCGGTCGAAGTAGACATAGGCTCGGCTCCACAGCGCGAGCTCCTCGGGCGTCTTGACCTGGCGCATCTCGATGAGGATCTTGCCGACGTCGACGAACTCGATGCCCGGCAGGACTGTCCTGATCTTCTCGAGCTCCGACGGGTAGAGCTCGCCGTCGACGCCGATCTTGGTCCCCTGGATTCCGTGTTCCTTGAGCCCTTCGAGCATGAAGGTGAAGAGATCCACCTTCTTCCCCTGCTGGACTTTGCCCTGGTGCGGAAAAGCACCCTCCGCGTGGTGGAAATCGAAGTACATCCTTCCGCCCCCGAACCACCAGCTCGTCACCAGGTCGCGATCGAGACCCGGGTAGAGGAACCACGGATCCGCGTCGTCCCGGTTCATGAAGGTGGCCTGCGGCCGTTCCGTGGTCGAGTGCCAGTAGCCGGTGAGATAGATGATGTTGAGAGGATCGCGCACCAGAAACGCCTCGATGTCGCGTTCCGCAAGCTGCTCCTTGAACCGCGCGACGGTCCTCTTGTTCCACTCGAGGGGAAGTCGGTCGGAGGTCGCGGGCTTCGGTGGACCCTCCTCGTCCTTTTTCGGTCCGAGCAAGAGGGCCTCGCTCGTCCCGGTCGCCCTCGCATTGAGAATATCCGTCAACGATTGCGGCTTCTGCATGGCCGCTACTCTGTCGACCCTGCCCAGAAATCCGGAGCCGAGCAACGCCAACGCTCCACCTGTGAGGGTTTGCCTCCGAGTCAGACCCATGACTGCCTCCTCCGGATGGGATGGGCCATTCTGTCACGGAAACCACATTCGGCGGGCTCGCGGTCCTACCGCGTCGCATCATGCCGCAGGCGGACTTTCGAAAGGCATCGCCGATTGCTACGCTGCCAAGCGATGGCTCGTGAATATCCGAAGATCATCCAGGGTGGGATGGGCGTCGCGATCTCGGACTGGCACCTCGCCCGAACCGTCTCGAAATTGGGACAGCTCGGTGTCGTATCCGGTGTCGCCCTCGAGGTCATTCTGGTACGACGCCTCCAGGACGGCGACGTCGGCGGGCACATCCGCCGGGCGTTGGAGAAGTTCCCGTTCCCTGGTATGGCAAGACACGCCCTCGAGAAATACTACATCCCGGGTGGCAAGGCCGACAATGAACCGTACACGGCCATTCCCCTGCATAAGAAGGCGGCCCCCAAGAAGCTCCACGAGCTCTGCATCCTGGGCAACTTTGTCGAGGTGTTCCTGGCCCGAGAAGGACACGATCGGCCCGTTGGGATCAACTACCTGGAAAAGATCCAGCTACCCCATCTTCCGTCCATTTACGGTGCCATGTTGGCCGGAGTCACCTACGTCATCATGGGGGCGGGCATCCCGATCCAGATCCCCAGGGTTCTCGACGAGCTTTCGGATCACAATGCCGTGTCCTACAGCCTGTCCGTCGTCGGCGCACGGAACGGCGACGACATCTGGGCCCGCTTTGATCCCCGGGACTTCATGGAGAGCGATCAACCGGCGCTCGACCGCCCCCGATTCCTGCCGATCATCGCGTCCAACGTGTTGGCGACGACGATGCTCCGGAGGGGCAGCGGTGGAGTCGACGGCTTCGTCATCGAAGGACCGACCGCCGGCGGGCACAACGCACCCCCTCGCGGCAAGCTCCAGGTCAACGACCGGAACGAACCGATTTACGGTGACCGGGACGTTGTGGATCTCGAGAGGATTCGTGACCTCGGCCGCCCATTCTGGGTGGCGGGTGGGTGTGCGTCAGCCGAAAAGCTCCGAGAGGTTCTGGACGCAGGTGGCAACGGCATTCAGGTGGGGACCGCGTTCGCGCTCTGCCAAGAATCTGGGATGGCCGACGAATATCGGAAGGCAGTGTTGCGGGAAGCGGTCGGGGGCTCGGCTCGGGTCGTGACGGATCGTCTTGCCTCGCCAACCGGATTCCCGTTCAAGGTTGCACAACTGGAAGGAAGCCTTTCGGCAGATTCCATTTACGATTCGCGAACCCGGGTCTGCGATCTCGGGTATTTGCGCGAGATCTATCAGAAGGACGACGGGAGCCTGGGATACCGCTGCCCATCCGAGCCGGTCGAAAACTATGTCGCCAAGGGCGGCCAGGAATCGGACACGATTGGACGCAAATGTATCTGCAACTCCCTGGTAGCGAACGCCGGCCTGCCGCAGGTGCAAAAGGAGGGATCGGTCGAGAGACCGCTCATCACGTGCGGCGACGACCTCGTTCAGATCGCGCGTTTTATTCCCGAAGGACAGACGTCCTACACGGCCCGGGATGTGATCAATCGGCTGTTGGAGCGCGAAGCCTGACCGAGGGTCATCGGTTCTCCTCTCAGCGCTGGATCGAGTGGTCGCCCGCGGCGACCGATCGGCACGCACCTCATTTTTCGAGATTCACGCCGAACGCGACCCGTGGGTCGAACTCCTCAAACCATTCGAGTGGCTGGCTCGGACGATACGCGCGATTAACGACCTGCTACTCGATTGCGATTGGCTTCTGAGACGCGGTGTTGACCCTGAGCTCGAAGACGTCGGGGCGCGAGTAATGACCGGCGACGTCGAGCGACCGCCGCGCAATACCGACGACAGACAGGTCGATGTCGGCATAGAGTACGCCGATTTCTTGGCGCAGCGGCCCGGCGACGGTCTTGCCGTCGGGTCCGATGACCAGCGAATCCCCGGGATTGACCCAGGCGTCGGGGTCAGGATACAGCGCGTCCTTGTCGGGGAAATCATCCGGGATGTCGGAGGCCCGCATGACGAAGCCGCTGTTCACCACCCAGCACCTCCCCTCGCGAGCGATGTGCTGCATCGTCCCGATCCACGCGTCACCGCTGTCGTAGGTCGGCGCAATGTAGATCTCGACGCCCTGCGCGTAGAGCGCATAGCGCGCGAGGGGCATGTAGTTCTCCCAGCACAGCAAGGTTCCGATCCGCCCTACCGGCGTGTCGATCGTCTTTAGCCCCGAGGCATCGCCGAAGCCATGGACCATCCGCTCGGGGTTTGTCGGCATCAGCTTGCGGTGGCGATTGACGAGGTTTCCGTCGGCGTCGATCACAACAACCGTGTTGTACAGCGTGCCGCGGCTGACCCCGCCGTCCCGCTCGTTCATCCCGCACACAACCGTGATCGCGTGCTTCTCCGCTGCCGCCTGAAGCGGGGCCAGATCGTCGCCCTCGAGATCGACGGCATTCTCGAAAAGGCGTCCGTAGAGCTCGTTGGTCAGCGACATGTCGCCCCCCGGGCGAAGCCTCCACATCCAGATCGGATAGCCGGGAATGTAGGTCTCGGGGAAGATCACGAGCTCCGCACCTTCCGCCGCGACCTCAGCGACCAGCTGCACGGCCTGTTCGATGGTCTTCTCGCGATTCAAGAGCACGGGTGGTGTTTGGACGACTGCTATCTTCGACATTTCGGGCGCCTCCACTGGAGCATCTCAACGCGATTTCCCGGGCGGGGGAGGTATGAATCACCCGCCAACAAAATCCTCACGGTCACGATCGATCCCGAACTGGCTCAGGGCTCGGATCAGGAGAGAACGCCCTTCTTCGCCTGCGACCAAGAGTAGTAGAGCAGGAAGATCGCCAAAACCCAGATGATGACGGTGAAGACCACTCCGGCTGAGCCCATGATCTCCGCCCCGTTGGTCATCCCGAAGTTGTAGATCGACGAGACGAAGAGACCGACGATCGACACCGCGAAGGCCCACACCGCCCACTTTTTGCGGAGCAGGAGCCCGATCGCGCCCGCGAACCCGCCCCACACCCCGAAGGCCCAGAAGGCCGTCATCCAGGTGGGGAAAGCGTTGAAATACGCGAGCTGTTCAGGGGAGAACTGGCTCATGTAGAACTCGAGCTCGAGCTGAGTGGCCAGGTAGTCGAAAACTCCCATCAAGGACCACAGAAGTGACAACACACCGACGATCCACAGGTGGACCGGCGTTTTCCCACGCGCCTCGACAGCATTCGCTTCGTTCACGGTAGTATCCTCTCTTTCACTCGTTGAATGACGCCATCGGTAACACCTTCGGAGTCGATGAGATTCCGACCGCCCGATTTACTCTGATCTTCGCAGGTACGGCGCCAAGCGACCACCGCAGGAGGTAGCTCATGACGGGTGTTGTCTTTTTCAAAACCTTGAATCTCGAAGTCCTCACCGAGTTCTACACGCGGGAGGTCGGGGCCACCCTGTGGATGGACCAGAACGACTGTCGGATCTTCCGCCACGGGCAGTTCCTCTTCGGGTTCTGCCAGCGCGAGCAGAGCGAGACCTGCGGAATCCTCACCTTCGTCTATCCCAACCGCAAGCGTGTCGACCGAATGTACGAGAAATTTCTCGACGAGGCTCTCGACGCACCCCGGGACAACCCGCGCTACCCGATCTACAACTTCTTCGCTCGCGATCCGGAAGGGCGTCTGATCGAATTCCAGGTCTTCACCGGCGAGGTCGACTGGAGCTTCGCGGGCTAGAGTCTGATCCCCGCGCCGATGATCGGGCCCTGCTGGCGGAGGTCGGTCCCGTTGCGCTCCTCTCCCCTGCCAGTCACGGTGTCGAAATCCAGGAATCGATACCCACCAAAGATCGCGACCCGGCGCGAGAGTCGAAGACCGATCTCTCCGGAAGCCTGCCATGAGAATTCCGCGGCATCTCCGATACCGAAACCTCCGAGGTCACCTCGGAAGGCGACCAGCCACCGATAGCTGAGGTCCCAGCCGACTCGAAGACCCACGAAAGGATCGACGCGCGAATCGACCTCCGATATGACGACTTCTTCTCCTGAGGGCGGAAAAATGGTGATCACCGGCTCGGTCCGAAAGTAGCGCCCGCCGACGAACAGATCAACGATCCCCCGGCGCTGCCAATCGAACTTTTTTCTGCGGATCATATTGCCGATGTCGGTTCGATACACCTGAAAGCCGACGCGGATGTCGTAGATCCGCTGGCGGATTTCAATATCCAGATCGACCAATCGCCCTTCGATCTCGGTCCCGAGATTGGCCCATGTTCCATCGAAGGCGACGAAGAACCTGTTCCGTCGCGCCTCGAAATACACCTGCAAGCCGGCTCTCGTACTCTCGAGGAAGTCTTCGAAGGGGACGTCGATCTCGGTTTCTTCGCCGTCGGTGACCACGACGCCCGCCGTCCCGGTCAGCCATCCATAGGGAGCGATGAAGAGATCCCATTTCGACTCCCGGGCCGCCCGCAAACGCCGCTCGTCGTTCCCCTGATCTCCCCCCTGGGCCGGCGCCGCGGCAAAGACGAGCATCACCGACGCGACCACCGTCACCCACCGATTCCGACATCGATGCATCGAGAACCCCCGAAACCAGCGAATCGTGGACAAGATTCTGGGTTTATTCAAAACCCACACCGCCTTTCGCCGCAACCATAGCCTACAGCCTACGGTAGAACATGTCCCCCGGCGCGCCCACAACCACTCCAACACCATTCATCTCCACGCACCGGTCGATACCCGTGACACGAGACACATTTCGACATACCTTCAATACCAGGCGGCAGGGAGTCGATGAAACCTCACACACCTTTCGCGAAACCTGATCGAGTCCGATCACGATCGCACGGACCGCCAACCACGCTTCGCTTGAATTCTCCAGCCGCGGCTCTTCTCATCGCCACCGTCCTCACCACCACGGCGTGTGACCTCACGGAACACAGGGGTCATTTCGCTCGATGTACGAAGGCTTCAGGGACCGGATGTTCTTCGATCAACTTCGTCAATCACGGTTCCTCGATTTTCGGAAAAAATCTCGACAATTCTTATACCACAGAAGGTCTCATTTTAATCAACAAAAGGGGCGTCGAGAGAATCAGTCCTCTCATCAGTCCAACGGGCGCGCAGGCTCGATGGATTTCACGATATGCCAGTGTCAATTTTTCTTTCGTTCACGTCGGTTTCGTCTGGACAGGAATGAACGAAAAGGGGCTCGTCATCAGTATGATGGGAATCCCTGAAGCCAGCAGCCCAACTTTGGACGAACGGCCACCCCTTGTCGATGGTTTTTGGATCCAATATATGCTCGATAATTGTGCGACAGTCGACGAGGTTTTAACCGCCGCCCAAAACCTGAGAATTTTGACCGTCGATCACTATCATATTGCCGACAGATTCGGCAACAGTGCCGCGCTCGAGTTCATCGGTGGAGAAGAGATCGTATATCGGGGGGATTCATTCCCAGTCAGCGTTCTGACAAATTCTACCTACGGCGAGTCTCTGCGACATTGGATACAATACCGAGAGCGTCCGTTCTTCACGCCAAACGGCAGTCTCAGGAGGTTTCATATCGCTGCAGAACGCCTTCAGGACTTCACGTCCAGAGACGAAGATTCTGCAATAGAGTACGCTTTCGAAACGCTGCACGAGATTCGAAGTGAAAGAATCTATGGTTACCCGCACACAACACAGTGGAGTATTGTTTTCGACGCAAAAAATCGGAAGATATTCTTTAGAACATATTCTCATCCTGGAATTAAAACTTTTGAACTCAGGAATTTCGATTTTTCCTGCAATGAAAAAGTACAGATGCTGGATGTTCAGACACCTCTTTCTGGTGATGTCTTTCAGTTTTTTCAAGACCTCTCTTTTGAGTCTGCGTGCGACCACTATCGGCACTTTAAAGAATCATGGCAAGGTTTCAATCCTTCACAAGACGAAATCGAAAGTGAAATCAGTTACTATATGAATTTCCAATGCGTTGGGCTCGATTCCATCTTCCTGCGACCGTCCGGGCGCCGGCAGCCACGGGGGCGACCTTGAGGAGAAACACATCTCGATTCCCTGTGACCTCTCGGACGGCTCCTCACCGAAGTGATCAGGGGAATCGGCGCGGATCCCCCTCCCGTACCATGGGTAGCGCAATTCCGCCTCGATCTATACAATTGCGACCATGTCTCTAAACGAAGGTTCGAGCCTGTTGCACTACAACCTGGTCGAAAAGCTGGGCGAAGGGGGTATGGGCGTCGTATGGTCGGCCACCGACACCACGCTCGACCGTGAGGTGGCGATCAAGGTCTTGCCGGAGGCCCTCACCGCCCACGCCGACAGGCTGGCACGTTTCGAACGCGAGGCCAAGCTCCTCGCATCGCTGAACCATCCGAACATCGCCGCCGTTTACGGTCTGCACGAAGGCTCCGGCGGTGAGCGCTTCATCGCGATGGAACTGGTTCCGGGCGAGGATCTCGCGGCGAGGCTCGAACGCGGCCCGCTATCTCTCGAAAGCGTCCTCGCCTTCGGTCAGCAGATTGCCGAGGCGCTGGAGGCCGCGCACGAGCAGGGTGTGATCCACCGCGATCTCAAACCCGCCAACATCGTCGTCACCCCGGACGATCGGGTCAAGGTTCTGGATTTCGGCCTCGCCAAGACGCTCGAAACCGACCCGGCTTCGGGCAACCCGGATCCTTCGATGTCTCCGACCCTTACCAGCGCTGGAACCGTAGCGGGCATGATGCTCGGAACGGCGGCGTACATGTCGCCGGAACAGGCGCGGGGTCAGGCGGCGGACAAGCGCGCCGACATCTGGGCATTTGGCTGTCTACTGCACGAGATGTTGACCGGTGAACGTGCATTCCCCGGGGGGACGGTCACCGACACCCTGGCGGCGGTCCTGACCCTGCAACCCGATGCGGCGGTCCTGCCGAGCGAAACCCCGCATTCGATCCGTCGCCTGATCGAGCGATGCACCGAAAAGGACGTACGCCGCCGACTGCGCGACATCGGTGAGGCGCGGATCGCCATCGAGGATGCGCTCGCAGAGCCGGCCAGCTCCATCGAGCTGGACTCCGGTTTCACCGAGACGGCGCAAGGCCACGGCCGACTGCCATGGTTCCTCGCCGCCGCCGGCGCTGTCGTTGCTGCTCTCGCGTTGGGCTTCGCCCTCATGCCTGACACTCGCGATCAGACGATCGGCCGCTTTGCGATGGAGTTCCCCTACAGCACAGCGCCGAGATACGGCGATGGCAGAGCCCTTGCCATCTCTCCCGACGGCAAGGTCATCGTCAGCAGCGCCGAGGGCGGCTCGGACGACCAGCTCTACATCCGTCACATCGACGATTTCGAGGTTCGGGAGATCGCCACCGCACGGAGCGCCCGTTTGCCGTTCTTTTCTCCAGATGGCTCGTGGGTAGGCTTCGCGACCACCGAAGGCCTGTGGAAGGTCAACCTCGCGGGCGGGCCACCGATCAGGCTCGGCAGTTTCAGCGCCTTTCCCCTCGGCGTCACCTGGTCGCCCAACGGATTCGTGTACTTCGTCTCGTCGAGGCAGCTCTTTCGCGTTCCCGACTCCGGAGGCGAGGTCGAGCAAATCGACCTCGACGAGCTCCGCTCGTTGACACTCTGGAGCCCGACGGCGATGCCGTCGGGGAAGGCCATTCTCCTTTCCACCGGAGAACGCTCGAACGCCAGGCTGATCGCGCTCAACCTGGAAGACAACACGATCACCGAGCTCGGGCTGCAGGGGACCGACCCGCGCTATCTGCCGACCGGGCACCTCCTGTACGCGAACGAAAACCAGGTGCTCGCGATCACCTTCGACGCGGAAAAGCTCGAAGCCAACGGCACTCCCGTCCCGGTCCTCCCTCGCGTCTGGATCGACGGCTTCACGATCCAGGCGGCGATCTCCGACAACGGCACCGTGATCTACCACCCCGCAAGTGAGCGAAACACCCGACGGCTGGTGTTGGTGGATCGCAAAGGGGTCGCCGTACCTCTTCTCCCGGACTCTCAGCCCTTCGACGACACCAACGATCCCAGGTTCTCGCCGGACGGTTCGAAGCTCGCCCTGAGCGAAAGCGGGGGACCGATCTGGGTCGTCGATCTGGCATCGGGAACACCGACCAAGCTGAGTGAGAGCGGCTTTTATCCTGTGTGGAGTCCGGACAGCACCCAGCTTTTGTTCGGCACCACGCGAACGTCTTCCTTCGACCTCATGCTGCGGCGGGTCGACATGAGCCAGCCGGAAACCCTCATTCTCGATCGGGAAAACAACCTCCGCGCCGGTGATTGGACGCGCACCGGAACGATCGTTTTTCGCGAGGAGATCCCAGGCAAGGGCATGGACCTTTCTTTCTGGTCGGACCCTGGTGATGAATCGACGATCGCCACCTTGCTCGACGGAGAAAACGACGAGCTGTCACCTTCGGTCTCACCGGACGGCCGGTGGTTGGCCTACGTTTCGGACCAGGCGGGGCGCGACGAGGTCTATGTCACGCGTTTTCCCGACCCGGGCGGTATCGTCCAGGTCTCGGTCGCAGGCGGCGCCAACCCGTCCTGGTCTCCCGACGGCAGCGAGCTCTATTACTTTCAAAACCGCCAGTTCATCGCGGTCACCGCGCGCTACGATCCCGAGTTCCGGGTCGCCGGGCGCAGAACCCTGTTTGAAGGCGATTTCGTACAGTATCGCTGGCAACGCCAGTACGATGTCCATCCCGACGGCGAGCACTTCGTGATGATCGAAAACCCCCCGGGCGGCCACCTCGAGGTGATCTTGAACTGGTTCAGCGAGCTCGAACGCGTGGCCGGTCGGAACTGATCTCCAGAGATTCCGGTTGCACGCTGCCGACCCGGCTCCTCGAGGTCGCGCGGACGGCCCCGAAATGCTAGGATTGGGCACCAAAAATCAGATCGACGACGGCTGCATGTCCACACGGGCGCCTCGCGCGCAGCGGCGCTCCAAGCCGGAGAAAGATCTCGGTTTCTGGGTCCGACAGGATGGGGGCACGGTTCGCGGTCCGAAGCCGTTGGTTCAAGGGTCCGAGGATCCCGCAACCGATCTATTGACATCGGAACACGACGTCGATCGGAGTGGTTCTACCGGTCATCAACATTGAGATGGAGACTCGAAAAGCGCTTCGGAGGGCACTATGAAACGCGCGGTCACGCACTACATCCTTCTGTCGATTCTCGGGCTGTTGGCGTTCCCGACGATCTCGGGGGCCGGCGGATTCACCAACTATATGGACCCGCCCAGGATCAACATCGCAGGACGATTTTTTACCAACCCCTCGACCGTCAACAACGACCCTGCTCACTACAACAAGGCTGTCGAGCGACCGTCGCCGTGGCAGGGTCCGTCTGGCCGCCACATCTGGCGGATGGTGGATTGCAGCATCCGCTCTGTCCTCGGGCCCGACGGCAGCCGTCAGAGCAAGGACCCGCTTGTCGGGACAGCGGTCTTGAGCGCCGACGAGCCCTCCCCCGCCAAGCTCGTCGACCTCGACGTCTACCAACAGGGGACCACCCAGATCTTCGGTTTCGCGATGAAGATTCCGCTGCCAAACGGCGGCGAGATCATCGCCCGCATGGACCCACCCATTCTCAACAGCGCACGTTTCAGCAGGGTGCTTCCCACTCGCGGTTGGGACCAACAGTACGGCTGGGGCAGTTACGGAGGGGACGCGAACGGGGTGGGCCTCTTCCAGACCGTGCTCCGGGTCCCCGACAGCACCTGGCCTCAAGAGAGCGGGTCACCGACCCTCGACGCCCTTCGTGCGGCGTGTGACGTTGTCGATGGCAACCGGCTGGTCTCCTTCCGATTCGTTCTCGACGGCTATTTCAACGTCCCCCAGCACGTGGATTACGAATACGGCAGATTCACCGGCGCCCTCGGGCCCGGTTCGGCCGACGCACCGGTGCGGACACCCGGGCACCGTTGGCTCAACCCGCGACCGTTGCCGGAGAACGCGGCCTGGTACGTACCGGATTTCTACGGCGCACCCTTCAAGGTCGATGCCGAGCGCAAGAAGCTGATCATCGACCTCGCCAACGCCCTGTGCATGCAGCACCCGGGCGGATCCCCGGTGGACCTCGCCGACTTCCGGGCCGTGGTCCACGATGACGACGGCAACGAGGTGACGCTCGGCCGGATCGACGAGTCCGAGTTCGTCTACGAGGATCTGTCGGCGATCGTCGAAATCGATCTCGATGCACAGGGCCTCGAGCTGATCGAAAGCAGGCCTTTGATGCTCGTCACATCTCGCCAGGACATCGGAGGAGCGACGCTCTTTTTCGAGGATGCTTCAGGCATCAACTACGCCTTCGACAACCGCGTCCTGCGGATGACGAGCGAAGTCGACAGCGAGTGGGTGGAGCGCGGCACACGCGTCCACGTGACTCGCTGGGGCAAGCCGGTGGAGGATTTCGATTTCCGCCTCAACATCGTGCCTGTCACCGGCGCCACCCCGGGCAACACTGGCGGCAACCCCTCGTACCCGGGTGACACGCCACAGGCGTGGGGCGCAATCCAGGGCAAGATCTCGCCCTCGGACGAGAACGGCTTTGCGCACGTGACGATGCGCGTGGTCGCTGACCCTGGCATGCGGACACCCGAGCTCGACGGCCAGCTCTACTTCGTCTACGCGCTGCCTGCCGACAGCGAATGGACCTCGCCCCTACAGACGCAGCTCGAGACCCAAGAGCACCAGCTCAGCGTCCTCGCCTGGTCGAGATACGAAGTCATCGAGGATCCATCGTGGGATGTGGTCGCCGGGCTGATGGCGCCGTACATGAAGATCTATCCGTCGATGCGGGACATCATCGACCTCACCGACCATCACAGCTTCGAGACCTACTCACTCAACCCTCCATGGGTGGTGTACGGGGAGCCTCCGACCTTCAACATCGACGGCATCTCGGCCGGCGCCATTCCCTTCATGATGACCCGCGACTTCGACGACCCGCGCTTCATGCCGATCACGAGGGATCTCTCGCCGAACCGCATCAAGACGATCCTCAACTGGGTCAAAAACGTGCAGAAGGGCATCGAGCCGACACCACCGCCACCGGGAGCCGGGGGGCACGGTGCTTCGGAAGGGGGGAGTGAGTGATGTTCAGAATGGTCAAAATCATGCGCATATTCGCGTCGGCATTCGTGGTGGCTTTCCTGGTCGTGATCGAAACGACTCACGCCGCCGATACACTTCCTTTCACCATCACACTCGAAGAGGTTTCTTACACGGACTCGGCCCCACCCGGCCTCCAGTCTTACACCTCAGCCGTCCTCGAGGACGGACGGTGGCTGGTGATGGCTGGACGAACCGTCGGCCTCCACACCTTCAACGCGGTCGACAACCAGGCCGATCCGACAAAGGGCAACTTTCCACCCAGCAGCGCCAACCACGAGTTGCTCGTCATCGATCCGCACGCAGGCGTCAAGGCCCGGTTTGACGTGCGACAGCTGTCGCATGAGCTGGCGGGCCCCCTCCAATCCACCAACCAGCAGTTCTGGCACGACGAAGAGGACGACACGCTCTACGTCATCGGCGGCTACGGTGTCGATCCCGCCGACAACCTGATGGTGACCTTCGACACCATGCTTGTCATGTCGCCCGAACGGGTAGCTTCGATCCTGACAACGGGCGGGCCCGACGTCGCCGAGTCCTTGGAAGCAGAGATCCAGGTGTACCACGATGATCGCTTCGCGGTCACCGGCGGCTACTACGAGAACCTCGACGGCCTCCACTACCTCGCATTCGGTCAGCTCTTTTTCGGCCAGTACAGCACCTTCGGTCGGCCGGAGGATTCGTTGTTCGCGCAGCGCAAGCAGAAGGAGATTCTCGAGCAGAGCGATGGCGAGGCGCACGACGTCGACCAGCTGCGCACCGCAACCAGGGGCGGCGTCCCATTCGTCCAGCACTACACCGAAGAGCTGAGGGTCTTCACCCTGGAACCCAAAAGCCTGAGCATTCTCAGCTACGGCGCCACGGTGACCAGCGATCCGGCACGGTCGTTTCACCGCCGCGACGGCAATTTCGTCACGACCATCGACCCGTCGACCGGCAAGGCGAGGTTGGCGGCCTTCGGCGGTGTTTTTCCTCCCGGAGTGATCGGCGCCTACCCGCAGCCGATCTACATCGACGGCCCCGGGATCTATGACATCGCCGATTTCGAGCAGAGCTTCAGCCAGTACGAGTGCCCGATCCTCATCGCCTACGACCCCGGCTCCAAGTCCGTGTACCACACCTTCTTCGCCGGGATCTCCAACCACTTTTACCACCTCACCGACAAGCAGATCGCCGATTACGAAAAGGTGACTGCCGAGGGCCGCAACGATGGTCTTCCGTGGATCAACGACATCTCGGTGCTGGTCCTCGACGGAAACGGTGAACACTCCGAATACATCCTCCCCGAATCCATGCCCGACCGACGCCTGGTCGGCACCAACGCCGAGCTGTTGCGTGCAGTGCCTCCGGCGGGCGCGACCGACATCCGCTACGCGGCCGTCCCCGAGGCGGTCGATCTGTCGAAGATGTCGCCTGGGGAATCTCGCGTCGTCGGATATATCTACGGCGGCATCGAGGCGAACGCGCCCCTGCCCCTCATTCCGAACTTGGGCACCTCGGCATCGTCGAGCGTTTTCGCCGTCACCCTGACCATGGCGCCGAGCTCGGTCATTCCGGCGAGCAAGGCGACCTTTGCCAACCCGAACCCGCATTTCCACCGCAGTCGCGGAGCGATGATGAGCCATGGGGAGGACGACTGACCGGATGATCCCGGCGGTGAGCGATGCATCCTGAGCAGCTTCCCAGCGAGGTCGGTGTCCTCATCGAAGAAAGGGCCCGCGCCTACGAACGGGAGATGTCCGACAGCAGCCACACCGAGATCGCCTCGTACCTCGAGGGGCTCGAAGGCGATGCCCGTTCGTCCTTGATCGCCCGCCTCGTGGAGCTCGAGGACAGCGCCTTTCCACACAAGGAACGGGCGTCGTCGGGTGGCGAGATCAGCCAACCACGCCACGATCGTTTTCGAATCATCCGCGAGCTGGGGGCCGGGGGCATGGGGGTCGTCTACGAGGCCTGGGACCGGGAGCGCCAGCGATCCGTCGCCCTCAAGACCCTGCAGAGGCTGAGCCCCGACCTGCTGATGCTCTTCAAAAAGGAGTTCCGCAGCCTCGCCGAGATCGTGCACCCGCAGCTGATCCCGCTGTACGAGCTGTTCTCGGACGGCGAGCAGTGGTTCTTTTCGATGGAGTACATCGAGAACGCGGCAAACCTCAGGGACGCCCTTCGCGGGGATCCCGACGACGAAGCCACGGTGACAGGCGCCCTGACCGGCGAGCTGACCGAGGACATCTCGGTCGCCGCCACCACGCCCGCCGGCGCGCCGATCCTTGAAATCGATCAGCCCGACCTCGACTTCGACCGCGTCAGGGCGATCTTCACCCGCGTTGCCGAGGGAGTGTCGGCGCTGCACGCCGAGGACAAGCTGCATCGCGACCTCAAGCCCGGCAATGTTCTGGTGCGGCCCGACGACCGGGTGCTGCTGCTCGACTTCGGATTGGTGGCGGAAATGGTCCGGCAGCCCGAGATCTCGTCCGAGGACGAGGGCGCGGAGGAAGGTGTCGTCGCCAGCAGCGGCGCGGCGGTGGGAACGATCAGCTACATGGCACCCGAACAGGCGGCTGCGAAGGAGCTCGGCGCGGCCAGCGATTGGTATGCCTTCGGCGTGATGCTCTTCGAGGTCCTGACCGGGCGCCTGCCCTTCGAAGGCGACAAGAGGGAAAAGATCCGCCAGAAGCTCACCCTGGCGCCGCCCCGGCCATCCGAGTTCAACCCGGCGATTCCCCCGGATCTCGACCGCTTGTGTTTCGATCTCCTCCAGCGGCTGCCCGAGGATCGGCCCACCGGCGAGGACGTGATGGGTCGTTTGACGAAGGGAGTCCGGAGGCCGTCGGTCCCCCCGCCCGAGCAGCACTTTTTTGTCGGCCGCGAACGCGAGCTCGCGGCGCTTCGGCTCGCTTTGGCACAGGCCGGCGAAGGAGCAACACCGATCGTGCACCTGCACGGCCGGTCCGGCGTCGGCAAGAGCGCGCTCGTCCAGAAGTTCCTGCAAGAGGTCGGTCAGCAGGAGTCGACGCTCGTGCTGTCGGGCCGTTGCTACGAGCAGGAGACCGTCCCGTACAAAGCTTTCGACAGCGTCATCGACATGCTGGCCGCGGAGCTGAATCGCCTGCCAACGCCCTTGGTCGAGGAGGTTCTGCCCGAAGGTGTTTCGGCGCTGGCTCGGATCTTCCCTGTCCTCGGATCGGTGCCCGCCGTGGCGGCTCGGGGCGAGGTGCCGCTGAGCCAAGATCTCGAAGGCCTCCGGCAACGGGCCTTTGCCGCTCTCCGCGAGGTGTTGTCCACTCTTTCCCGTCACCGGACGCTGGTGATCCACATCGACGACCTCCAGTGGGGCGACCTCGACAGCGCCGATCTCCTGGCCGGGCTTCTGCTGCCGTCAGACAGGCCTCCCCTCCTGCTCCTGCTCTCCTATCGCAGCGAGTACCTCGATCGCAGTCCGTCGCTGGCGGCGGTCAGCGCGCTGGGCGAGGAGGCCGGCAGTGAGCTCTACCGGACGGTGCTCCCGGTCGGCGCCCTGACTCCGGCCGAAACCAGACGTCTCGCCGGCAAGCTCCTGGTGCCCGTCGGCACCCCGGACCAGGTGGAGTGGGTCATCCAGGAATCCGAGGGCATCGCCTTCTTCGTCTACGAGCTGGCGTTGTACGCCCGCGAGTCCGATTCACGAACGGTCGGATCGGGCGCGGACCTCGAACTGGTCCTGTGGGATCGGATCGGACGCTACCCAGATGACGCGCGCCGACTCCTCGAGGTCGTCGCGGTCGCCGCCCAGCCCCTCTCACTTCGCAGCGCCCAAGTCGCGGCCGGCGTCGGCATGCTCGCTCAGGAGGTCCTGGCGTCTCTGAGGGCCGGCAACCTGCTGCGCGGGAGCGGGGCCGGTCTGCACGACCACGTGGAGAGCTACCACGATCGGGTGCGTGAAATCGTCTCGAGCCGCTTGCAGCCGGCTCGTCTGAAGACCATTCACGCGTCGCTCGCCGAGGCCTTCGAGGTGCTCGGAGAGGGCGGCCCCGAACGCCTGGCGCGGCATTTCTTCGAGTCCGACCAGCTGCCGAAGGCGGGTCGCTACTTCGAAGAGGCCGGCGACCAGGCGGTCAGCGCCCTCGCCTTCGACCGCGCCGAGGAGTTCTACCAGAGGTCGATCAGCCTTGCGGACACCATGGAGGAACGCGCCCTTCGGCAGGAGAAGATCATCCACTTCTACACTGATGCGGCGCGCTTCGACGACGCCTACCGGGTCGGACGAGAGGCGCTGGTACCGCTCGGAGTTGCCCTGCCCGCAGAGTTTCGGGGACCTCCGTTCCTGGTCGATCTCGTGCGCGCGAGGCTACTCCTCGGCCGACGCAAGATCCCGGAGCTCATCGATCTTCCGACCTCGGATGACGAGCAGCACACCCTCGCCATCCGCGTGCTCTCCGCGGTCGGCAAAGCCGCCTACCAGCTGAGGCCGGAGCTCTGCATCGCGGTGCTGGTCAAGAGCGTCAATGCCTGCCTGGCCAAGGGGAACACGCCGGATGCTGCGGTCGGTTTCATGGCCTTCGGGGCGATCTTCCTCGGCGGCATCCTCGGCCGCTACCGGGACGGCCACGATTTCGGCCGCCTCTCCCTCGATCTCGTCGACAAATATGTCGACGACATCCACCGTGCCGAGGTGAACTTCGTCGTCGGCTACTTCGGCACGAGTTGGCTGAAGCCGTCGCGGAGGGCCGAAGAGCTGTTCGACCGCGCCTTCGAAGCCGGTCAGAAAACCGGTGATCTTTTCCACACTGGATGCGCGTGCGCGGCGGGATCGATGCACCGCTTCATGCGAGGAGCGCCGCTGACCGGGCTCCTGGAGGAAACCGCCGAGCACATATCCTTCCTCGAAAGGCTTCGCCTGC
Organism: Candidatus Sulfomarinibacter sp.; assembly: GCA_041560205.1. Lineage (GTDB taxonomy): Bacteria > Acidobacteriota > Thermoanaerobaculia > Thermoanaerobaculales > Sulfomarinibacteraceae > Sulfomarinibacter. Next base: position 26,452 of record JBFFBV010000016.1, on the reverse strand, counting down.
GGGAAACGCTGGGCACCGTGCAGTCGACCCGGCAGGCGGTGAAAAACCTCCGGGGGGAGACCGAGTCGAGGGCCTCGTTTTCGGATTCTGAATTCGACGAGCCCGCCTTCATCGAGGCTTTGGCGGACTTCGGCTCGCGCCACTTCGCGCACTACCACCACATCAACCGGATGATCGCGATGACGCACTGGAACGAGATCGAAACCGGGCTGCAGGCCTCCAAGGCCTCCCTCGAGTACCTCAAGGACTCGAAGGGGATGCTGCACTGGGCCGAGCATCTCTTCTATCGGGCGATGCTCCTCGCGGCCGCACAGCGCGAGGGCCGCCGGATCGGACGCCGAGGACGGAGGGAGATCCGAAAGGCGAAGCGGCAATTCGACGCCTGGGCGAAGAAGTGTACCGACAACTTCGAGGCGCGTTCGCTCCTGTTGGCAGCGGAGCTCGCACGGCTGCATGGAAAATCGAATCAGGCACTGTCGCACTACGCCGAGGCCGCGGAGTCGGCCTCACGCTTCGAGCAATCGCAGATCGCAGCCCTCGCCCACCGCAACGCCGCAGGTCTCCTGGAAATGTCGGGCGAATCGACAGCGGCAGCCGGTCAACGAAGCCTGGCAGCCGAGAGCTATCGGCAATGGGGGTCGGTGCGACTCGCAGAATTCTGGAGCGAATAGATCCGCCCCTGACCGACGGTTCGGGAAAACAACGCCCCAGTCAGGCGGCGGCCATTCAGGCTTCACCCCAACGCGACCGAACCCACCGGCACGGGATACTCTCCAGGCGAACGATATCTCCCGAGGTAGAGTAGGATCGAGGCGGTTGGTGCCGATTACAGAAATGACGGCTCACCGGTCGAGCCGGACGCACCCGAGGAGGTTTTCCATGCGCCGCTGGTCTCTTCTGATCGTTCTTTTCGCAGCTGGAACCGTTTTGGCGGCTGACACCCCGACCGTGATCGCGATTCGCGCCGGACGGCTTCTCGACGTCTCTGCCGAGAAGGTTCACGAGAATGTCGTGATCGTGGTCGAAGGCGATCGCATCCGTGAGGTAGCTTCCACCGTGCCACCGGGCGCGACTGTCGTCGACCTTTCCGACCACACGGTCATGCCCGGCCTCATCGACGGACACACGCACGTCATGCTTCAGGGCGACGCCACCTCGGTTGATTACGATGAACAGCTTCTCGGCGAGTCACTCCCCTACCGGGCGTTGCGGGCGAGCCGGGCGATGCGGATCTCGCTCGAGCACGGCTTCACGACGTTGCGCGACGTCGGCAACGAGGGTGGAGGATTCGCCGATGCCGATCTCAAACGCGCCGTGGAAAAAGGTGTGATCGTCGGTCCACGGTTATTCGTCGCGACCAAGGCCCTCGCGCCGACCGGGGCCTACGCGCTGCAGGCCGGCGCCTGGGAGGTCGAACTGCCAAAGGGCGTCGAAATGTGCGATGGGCCAGTCGAGTGTCGCAGGGCTGTTCGCGACCAGATTGCCCACGGCGCAGACTGGATCAAAGTCTACGTCGACCGCTCGTATTATCAGCTCCCGGACGGACAGTTTCGAAGCCTACCGAACTTCACGCTGGAGGAGCTGACGGCAATCGTCGATCAGGCGCACCGCACCCGGCGCAAGGTCGCCGCCCACTCGATCACACCAACCGGGCACGCCATCGCCCTGGCCGCCGGCGTCGATTCAATCGAGCACGGCGACGTTCTCGACGACACCACCATCGAGCTGATGGTGGATCGGCGCGTTTTCTGGTGCCCGACGCTGACGGTCACAGATTTCGTCGCGGGCCCGCGCAGCGCGACCAACCCGATCTGGGAAGCGCTGCGTCACGCCGCCCACGCCTCCTTCGGGAAAGCGCTCGCGGCCGGTGTGCCGATCGTTCTCGGCACCGATGCGGGCGGCTTCCCCTGGGACGAGATCCATCAGGCGGAGGAGCTGCGCCGCTATGTCGAGCTGGGGATGACACCCTGGCAGGCGCTCCGCACAGCCACGGTCAACGCAGCCGAAATGCTCGGCGAGAGCGGAATGATCGGCACCATCGCCCCGGGGGCACGGGCCGACATCGTCGCGATGGCGGACGACCCGCTCGAGGACATCACGGCCACGGAACGCGTGTCCTTCGTTATGAAAGACGGCGTCGTGGTCAAGCGTTAGGCGGCGTCGACGACCGCCGTTGCTATCGCACCCGGACCGCCGGGTTGCTGTGGGCAGTAACAGAGAGGACCCGGCCGTTGTCGTCGACCTCGAAGACCCACTGCTCGCCGAGGCTGTCGTCGTCGCTCCTCACCCTCCGAAACACGTGCCCTTCGACGTGCTTCAGCGGCGCGATCCAGTCGTCGAGTTCGACCTCCCGGCTCCTCAGCCACATCGCGGCCAGGCCGTCCTTCCAGCGAACGATGGCTTGGCGACCCCACACGGTGTCGTAGACCCCGACATAGCGATCGAGGTCCGGGTTGCGATCCGGCAGTTCCGCTTTCTCGTCTGTGGCTTTCTTGACCGCCGGGCCGAGCACCGCCGCCGCCTTGCGCGCGTACAGCGAGACGTCGGATCCGATCGCATTGGTCAGAACCACGATCGCCAGTTCCTTCTCGGGCAGGACCGCAAACTCGGTGTAGTAGCCAGGGCACCCTCCTCCATGTCGCGCCCAGGTGGTTTCGTCCCGCTGCACCACCGAGAAGCCCAGACCCCAGGTCGTCTCCCAATCGGGGTCAACCCAGTGGACCCGCTGCATCTCGCGAAGCGTCGATGCACGCAGCACCTCGTCACCTCCGTCGGCGCGCAGACGCAGCTGCCACCTGGCGAAAGTCGAGAGATCGGTGGCGGTCGATGCCATGCCCGCAGCCGGACCGATCCCCTCGACGTCGAAGAGCGCCAACCGTTCGCGGTCAGGGCTCCCGCGGCGGTTGGAGAAGCCCGCGGCGAGGCGACCGGTGGCGTGGGCTTCAGGCACCGAGGTGTAGGTGTCGTTCATTCCGAGCGGAGCCAGGATGTCGTCGTGAACGACGTCCGACCACGATCGACCGGCGGCGGAGGCCACCACCTCGCCGAGCAACGCCATGCCGAGATTCGAGTACTGGAAGTAGCGCCCTGATGGATAGAGCGTCTGCTGAGATGGCAACCTCTCGCGAATCTGCTCCGTGGTTGGGAAGTCGAAGTCCGGTCCGGCCCAGTAGGGTGAATCCGATTCCCTGGGAAGTCCGGCGGAATGCGTCAGGGCGTTGCGTATCGAGATCGGCTCGTCGTTCGGGTGGGCGTCTGTCAAGGTGTCGAACCACGGCACGTGGTCGCCGAGGCTGTCGTCGAGGTCGAGCTTGCCCGCGTCTCGAAGCTGCATGACCGCGATCGATGTGAACAGCTTCGAAATGGAGCAAATCGAGTAGAGGGTGTCTGCGTCGGCTGGTGTGCCGGTCGCCGGATCCGCCATGCCCATTCCACCCGAAGCCAACAGCTCGTCCTTGTGAACAAAGGCGTAGGAGGTGGCCGGTACCCCGGACTCGCCGAGATGGTTCTCGACCCACGTTGTCCACGCTGCCACAGCATCCTGGACCCGAGGGTCTGACGCGAGCGGTTTCTTCGGCTCTTCCGCGCAAAGGAGGTCCGCACAAACGAGAACCACGAGAATCACTGCCAAGCGACGCATTTTCGCCTCCTCATACTGTTTTTCGGGCTGTGAGATCATGCCCCATCTCTGGGAGTGTCGGCGCCCGCACGCCCTTTACTTCGCGCGCACCGCCCGCACGGCGTTGGCGAACTCGGTCGCGCTCTGGAACCGCGCCTCGGGCTTTTTCTCCAGCGCCTTCATCACGACCGGATCCCAGTCGTGGCTCACCTTGCGCTGGGGGTTCACCCGCGAGGGCGGGGCAGGATCCTTCTGCAAGATCGCCAGCATCACCTCGGTGACCTTCGAGCCCGGGAACGGCCGCTGGCCGGCGAGAAGCTCATACAGGACGACGCCCAGCGAAAAGACGTCGCTGCGGGCGTCGACCTTCGCCCCGGTGCACTGCTCCGGCGCCATGTAGGCCGGTGTCCCGAGGACGCTTCCGGTCGCGGTCATGTTCGACTCGACGAGCCGCGCGATACCGAAGTCCATGAGCTTCGTGACGCCGGTCTTCGGCGCGAGCATGATGTTCTCCGGCTTGATATCGCGGTGGAAGACGCCGTTGTCGTGCGCGTGCTGGAGCCCGTTCGCGGCGTTGACGATGACGTGTTTGATCTGCGGCGCCGAGAGCTGCGCCTTTTTCATGATGTTGGCCAGGGTGTCCCCTTCGACGTACTCCATGACGATATAGGCGATGCCGCCCTCGCCTTCGAAGCTGTCGTAGACGGTGACGACGTTCGGGTGGGTGAGCTTGCCCGCGGTCTTGGCCTCACGGACAAAGCGCTGCCGCATCTCGATCGCTTCCCGCGATCCCATGTCGACGTCGGGTCGAATGGTCTTGATGGCCACCTTGCGGTCGAGCTTGGTGTCCTCGCCGAGCGAGACCTCGCCCATCGCACCCTTGCCGAGCTTCTGGATCAGCCGATAGCGGCTGCCCGGTGTTCCGGGCGCAGGCTCGATCCCGGGCACCGACCCCTGCACGGTTCCCGGCGCCGGACCTGTGAAGGTCCCCGGCACGACGCTTGGTGTTGGTATCGGCGTGCCCGGAGGCGGAACGGCGGTCGCGGCGGGAGGGATCGGGGTCCCCTCCCCCTCGAACTTCAATGTGGGGGCTTCCGGCTCGTCGACTACCATCGTCCCCGTGTTGGGGGCCTCCGGCGATGCCGTCGGCGGCGGGGTCGGCATCGGCGTCGGCTGTTGCGGCATCATCGACGGGATGGACTGTCCGGCGACCAGTTGGGTGCCGACGCCGGCCTGGCGCATCGCCTCGAGCCGGGCGCCGATGTCCTGGTAGTTCGGGTCCATGTCGTAGACCTTTTTGTAGCAAAGGAAGGCCTTCTCCATGTTGCCCCGGCTCTGGAAATCGAAACCCAGGTTGAGGTAGATGCCCGCCATGACCTCGTTCATCGGCAGCTTGTTGAAGGTCGCGATCGCGAGATCTAGGCTCCCCTTCTCCTGGAAGGCGAGGCCTTTCTCCAGCTGCGCCTCGACGATCTTTTCTTCAGCTTCCACGACTTTCGCGGACTCGACGTCTTTCGCCCTCTCGGTTGAGCGCAGTTTGAAGAAAACAGTCGTGGCGAAAGGAAAGGCGACCGCCAGGCAAGGGTAGAGCGGCGGCCACCAGATCGACTGGGTGATGAAGAAGTAAAGCGAGACACCCAACACGCCGAGCAGCAGAACCGGCGCCACGCCGAGGAGGACCGGTGTCGTCAGCCGCGGAAAGACGAAAATGGCGACCACGGCGAGGACCAGGAACAGACCGATCTCGAGCGCGATCCCCCACCCGGGCGTCTGCAGGAAGCTCAGGGTGAAGAAGTTTTCGAGGAAGGTCGCGTGGACGATCACGCCGGGGAGGGTCATCCCGAAGGGAAATTTCCGGTCGTCGAGGCCTTCGGCTGTCATGGCGACGAAGACCGCCTTGCCGCTCAGCTCCTGCTCGCCGACGTCGCCGCGCAGCACGTCGACCACCGAGTAGGTCGGAAATGCGAGGTCGACGTCCCTCGTCGTCCAGTTGAGCTGGGCCTCACCCGTCTGGGTGATGGGGATGTCCGCGTAGCCGACCCGGAGGTACTGCTCGCTGACCTCGAGCTCCTCCATCGGCACGTCGGTGTAGACGCGCGCCACCTGCACCGCGAATGACGGGTACGCGCGGTTCCCATGTTGAATGAGTGTCGGAATCCGCCGCAGCGTGCCATCGAGGCTCGGGAGCAACACGACGTGGCCGATCCCCGCCGCCGCCTCCGCGAGGGCGGGCGCCGGCGGTTCGACCCCGGGCGCCGGGATGACCCGCAGGAAGTCGATGTCGAAGGGGGGCACCGCCTGGTTGATGACCTCCGGAGGCGCCGACCTGCTCGGCGGGCTGCGGTCACCGGCGTTGCTGAAGACCATCCCGAAGACGACGTTGTTCTGCAGACGCATCGCGTCGGCAAAGGCGGCGTCCTCTTCGGTCGTCCTGCCGAAGGCGATGTCGAATGCGATCACCTTGGCGCCGGCCTGGTTGAGCTTTTCGATCAGCGGCACGTAGGTGTCGCGCGGCCAGGGCCATCGCTCTTCCTGCGCATTGAGCGCCTTGCCGTCGATGCCGACGATGGCCACCTGGGGGCTCGGATCCCGATCACCCCGCAGCCCATACCAGATGTCCTGGATCTTGAGCTGGAAGGTCTGGCCGACGCCGAGCAGCATGCACAGGCCGGCGACGACGCAGGCGCCCGCGGCAAAAAAGGTCCACCGGCGCTTTTCCCGCGCCTCCTCGTCAAACAGGAGCCGGCCCTTGGCAGTCATCTCTCAATCCTTTGTGGGCTGCATCGTAGCACCGGCTCCTAACGTGGGCAAGGCATGGCGACGGACAACCCTGGAGGTTTCGAGGTTTCGACACCCTAAAGCGAAGCCCACTCGAAAAACGGCTGGGTCGCCGCTTTTTTGGGGCGACCCAGCCTGTGTTTCTCCTTACATAAGATCGTAAGAATCCGGTTTACACGATCCGACAAATCTCCATTGGCCCGCATGCGGGCCCGCACAACGGCATTAGTCAGGACACGGGAGGCCCCAGCACCAGTACCTGCCGCCGATAATCCGGCACGAGCAGGTGTTGCTTCCTGTCGAGATAAGCCCGTCTCCGAAAAGCCCTAAACCGAACGATGTGTTGCCTTTGGACAGCTCCAGTTCACCGACCGGGCCCTGCAGGAGATCACAATTCTTATTTTCGCTTTCGGCAGTCAGGCCCACCGAAATGAGGTCACCGGTCGCCGTGTCGTACTCGAACACGAGATCGCAGCCCTTGAACTTGAGAATCTCGGTCCTCACCATGGTCTGGTTGATATCAATGTTCCCGCAGTTCGGGACACAGGCAAACGAGGAATCGTCAACCTCTTCCTCACCCACCCCGACAATTTCACACGATCCGGACCTGTTCCCACCTTCAACCAAGACTGTCGTCGGCGCGATGACTCGCCTTCCCTGCACAACGAAGTAGAAGCTGAAACTCTTGTCGCCCTCCGAGTTGTACCGAATCGCCTGTTCGTGACAGGTGTGCTTTCCGAGACCGGACTGGACATCTCCCTCGCAGCGACCAAAGACACTGCTGCTGTCACTCGGTCCCGCGGCGACGACAGAATCCGACCCTTCCAATGCCCGAGCAAGGACCGCTACATGGCTGATGTTTCGACTGCCATCGACGCTGTATTGAACCGCGGTGCAGTCACCGCTGGCGTCGCATGCGAGATTTCCGAAGGGGTCCAAATAATCATTGCAGACGACGTTACACGGGTAGCCCGTATCGACGCTCACCGACCAAAAACCGTCGCCGATACCACCATCGTCTGTATCGCACGACCTTGGCGGCCAGGTCTGCGCAGCCAGCGGGCCGGCAAGCAAGGCTGCCGCCGCAACACTCAGAACAAACACCATAAATCTGGGACGCATCGTTTCCTCCTTTTGGGGGCCTGGGTTGTCCCTGGTCTCCCGATTCAATTGTTCTCTTCCCGGACGAAATCTGCGGGCAGTCTACCCGAGAGTGTCCGCTTTGGCAACGACAAATCTCCAATTTCGAGAAAAAATGACGTGAATCGTCGCTTGACAGAGTGACTGCGACTCAGTCTTAAGGGTGCCTGCAGCCAAGGCCAGCCGTGGCGGCCGATCCCGCCTCGTGCTTCGACAACTTCGCTCATATCCTCGCCTTCTCGCCCCCCCTACGGAAACGCCAGCACAACCCTCGCGTACCACAGTCGCCCAGGCCGCAAGGACAGGTTTCGAGCGTTCGACGGCAGCATCGACTCCGACGCGAAATAGCTGAAATACTCGTCGGTCAAATTATTGACGCCGACCGTAATGAAACCGTATCTCTTTGGCAAGCGATAGCGCAGACCCGCGTCGAAGACCCAGAAATCCGTCTCTCCGGGAGCATAGCCGAAGGGTGGCACGCGCAGCTCGAAGCTTCCGTCCTGCTTGAGGTAGGTCGCCCCGGCCATGGCGCTTAATCCGCTCGGGTGAATGAACTGCAATCCGAGCGGCACCTTGTGGGTCGTGACCTCCTCGAAGCCGAGCTGGAGCAAAGGATCATGTTCGAGCATTTCGTAGCGGTACTCGGCCCGCAGTGCCCACCACCGGTGCGGCGTGGCGAAGAGATAGGCGCGGGCGAGCTTTTCGTCCTGCGGAAGATCGATGAAGATGAAGTCGAATATCTCGAAGTCGAAGAACAACGTCGGGATTTCAAGCTCTCGCTCGGTGTACTCGAGACCGAGGAACACACTCTTCGAGACCTTCTGATCAATCGCCGCGCCGAAGACCTTCGTGCTGGTAGCACTCGGGTCATCGTAGAACTGGGTGAAGCCCGCGACCTGCGTCGGTTCGAGGGTCTGGTCGGTCACGAGTGTGCGCTTCAGGGTTTCGAAATATGCCCCGCGTAAGGTGGTTTTCGGCCACGGCCTCCAAATAATGCCGAACTTCGGGTTGACCTGGTCTTTTTCTCCGATTCCGAGATCCTCCTCAAGCCGGTCGGCGCTGACCCCGAGGGTAAAGGTCAGATCGCCCCGCAGGGTGATATTCCCATATGCATACGCGTTACTGTGCTTGGTTGTCGTCTCGAAAGGCGTCGCCTCTTCGATCGGGCCGGGTCCAAAAGGCGGAGGCGGAAAATCGATGACCGCGGTGAAGGTTCCGTCGTAATCGATGTCGAAATAGCCGGCTCCCGCAATCAGGTTGAAGCCGCGATCGCTTCGATTGCGCGACGGCGAGCGGTAGATGTACTGGCCCTCGAAGCTGTCCGCCTTCTCCTCCTGGTCGAGCGCCGTCGAAAGCGTCCCCGAAAGAAGGTCGAATCCGTCGGAGAAATCGATCTCCTTGTCTTGATGTATGTACGAGAGGAGGAGAATCGAGCTCGGCGAGAACGAATGCCGCAAGCCCAGACGCCCGCTCGTCTGATCAGTCGTTTCGCGCAGCTCAGGTCGGTAATCGCCCTCCCAGAACCGCATCTCGAGATCGCCGGTTTCTTTTTCGCGTTGCCTCAACTCGGCCTGGAGACTGGTCTTGGGGCTGAGCTCGAACTGGAAGAAGGCGTCGATGATCTCGTCCTCCTGGTCGCTGTTCTCGCGCCAGCCCTCGGTCTCGAAGTGTTCGTAGCCGAGGCTGAAGGAGAACTTCTTGTAGATGCCGGACACCATCGCCATGCCCGAGAACGTGTCGTCTTCGCCTGCAGATCCCGCCAGCTGGACGTTGACCTGGTCCCGGTTGAAGAGGACGTTGAACTCGTTGGCGCCGAGAGCCGCCGGCCCCTGGGCGCTGATCAGGAAGAGGTTGCTCTCAGCCATCCGCGGCTGAATCGGCGTTGTGTTGAGCGGCTGCAGGAGCTGCGACATGAGGAGCGAGCTGACGCGTGAGATCTCCTGCCGGGGCTGGACTGCCAGCGAATCCGACAGCAGCCGGTGGGCCGAGAAGTTGGTCGGGTCGATGTTGACCGAGTTCCAGCCCTCGACCAGCGCGAGCTGCTGGAAGCCGAGATCGCTGTAAATCCGCCCGAGGCTCGCGTTGCGCGCCGCGAGGTCGGAGTCGAGCAGCAGCCGCGAGCGGTAAACGCCACGACTGTCGTTGAGCTCGATCGCCTGCTCCATGTCGTGCAGGGCCTCGACCGGTTGGTTGATCGTCTGCTTGGCAATGGCGTCGTAGAACCACGGTGTCGGGTCGTTGGGATCGAGCTGCTTGGCGAGCTCGTACTCCCGCGCGTCGACGCCGGTGCGCTTGCGCTCGTAGTAGGCCTTGCCGAGATAGCTGCGCGCGAGGCTGCTGCCCGGGTCGAGGCTCGCAGCGACCTCGAGCTCCTTGATCCCCCCGTCGAGGTCGCCATTGCGAATCTTCGCCAGCCCGAGACCGAGCCGCGGCATCGGGTCGCCCTGGTCGAGTTCAATCGCCTTTTCAAAGGCCTCGATGGCCTTGCCCGTCTTGACCTGCGCCAGGTAGGCGTAACCGAGGACGGTCTGGGTCCGGTTGAGGTTCGGGTCATGGGTCGCCGCCGTACGCGCCGCCGAGAGTGCATCGCTGAGCTTGCCGAAGGACAGCTGCAGCTCCGCGAGGCGCGCCCAGGCGAGTGCGTTGTCGGTATCCAGCGCAACCGCCCGCTCGAGGGCGTCACGAGCTCCCTCGAGATCGAAGACGGACTGCCGCGCGTAGGACGTGGCGATTTGCCCGGTTGCGGAGTTGGGATCGCTTGCAACTGTCTTTTCGGCCGTCGCCAGGGCCTTCTCGCTGTCGTTCTGAGCGACGGCGATGATTGTCTGCAGAGCGAGCGCCTGAGTGTCGTTTGGTTTCAGCTCGAGTGACCGTTCGATGTCGGCGGCCGCCTTGTCGACGTTGGAGGCGGCCAGCGAGAGCGAGGCGCGGTAGGCGAAGAAGCGGGAGTCGTCGATGTCGTCATCGATGACCGCGCCGATGACATCGAGGGCATCCTCGAGGTCCCCCTGGCCGTAGGATTCCATCGACTGCTGGATGGCGCGCTGCCAGCTCTCGTCCTCAGCGATGTCGGCTGGGAGGGCATACACGACAGGCTGGAAGTAAAGCGCCCACTGGACTGAATCCTGGGGACGGGCCACGACCCGCATGGCGGGCGCCTTCCCCGGCTCGACGACGGCCATCTCGCCCGGGCTTACCGTCAGGCTGCCCTCGTCGTTCTCCGTGAACACCTCGCCCTCGAGAACCGAGACGAGGGTCGTCTCCTCATCGAAGTCGATGGCGAGCTCGGTGCCGCGCACGGCCGCGATGGTCCTCCCGGTCCTGAAGCGCATCGGGCGTTCCTTCCAGCTGACCACGCGGGCCCAGAGACGGCCACCGAAGACCTCGATGTCCCGCTCACCGGCGCTCTCGTTGATCTGGATGCGGGAGTTCGGCCCGACCCGGAGCGAGCTCCCGTCGGAATAGAAACGCAGGACGAGCGATCCATCCCGCGTCACCACTACGTCGTTGCGCTGCAGAGCCATGCCCCGCTGCAGCGTCAAGGCGTTGCCGAGGCGCACAACGCTGGCCCGACCCCGCCACGATTCCAGAGTTGCGAATCGCGTCTGGCCCGACTGTGCGAAAGCTGTACCCACGGTCGAGAACGCGATCACACCAACAACAATGAGCCGCGAGGCCTGCGAAAGGAACGAAGCGAATCGTTTCATATCCCCTCCCTTTTCCCGCCGGTGGACGCGTCCGGCGGCGGCGGTTGCTCACGCACAACACCAAGCCCATCGGCCCGGCACCGGTCCCGAATTTTGAGTGCTGGTGACGACGATACCCGGTTTTTTGCTCGATTGCCAGTCCACACGCTATCCGTTTGAAGGATCTTCCTGCCGCCCGCGCCGGGCTTTTGGCGAGGGTCCTGCCGTCGTCTTTTGATCTGCGACCGGCGGACAGCAGGCGGTGGTTCGGAGCTGGAATTCATCGTGCGACTCTGGCGGAACCTTAATCGAGTTTCAGTCGCAATACATCGATTTGGGCCTCCCCTACCGTCTCGAAGGGACCGAAGAGGACCCGAGCACCTATGCGGAAAGGGTCGAGATCAGCGTCCCGGTCTCGGCGGCCACCGACGTCGAGGCGACTCGGCGTTGAGTGACCGGAGAGCTGCTCTACCAGGCCTGCAACTTCCGAACGTGCCTGTTCCCAGCTTCGCTGCCGCTCGAGCTGGCGGTCACGGTCGTGCCCGTCGGAAATCCGGAATCCTCCGGATCGTAATTCGCGCCGGTTCCACATTCCGAACAATACCGGGCGGCCTCGGACAGAGGCCCCGGGTCGGGGTTTTAGCTCAGCATCTGCAGGAGGACATCTACGAAGGTCTCGGGTTGATACCAGTGGGGGTTGTGGCCGCCCTCCATCTCGACTACCTGCCAACCACGATTCCTCGCCCGGTCGGCAAAGACATCGAAGTCGTCGATTTCTTTGCCGGCTTCGACGGTCAGCAGGAACACTGCGGAAAGCTTCGCCGCCTCCGGGTTGCCGAGTGAGATTGCGTCGGTGAAGGTGAGGATGGGTTGTGGGACGTCGACCGGCGGAAGCTCACCCGCTTCCACCCACGCCGGCACCAGCTGCCAGGGCTCGGCGCCCCGCGCACCTGCGGTTGCCATTGTGTCGAGAGCACCGCCGAAGAGACCCTTCACCGAATCGCCGTCCTCGGGCAGGATGGCATCGAAGTAGACCAGCTTTGCGATCCGCTCGGGGACTCGTTCCGCGACGCCGGCGATCACCATGCCGCCGTAGCTGTGGCCGACCAAAACGACCTCGCGCAGGTCCTCGAACTCGAGCACCTTGACGATGTCTTCGATGTGCGTCGACAGCCCGACCGCCGGACCCCCGAGATGAACCCGCTCGCCAAGCCCCGTCATGGTGGGCCGATACACGGTGTGGCCGGCCTTTTCGATCAACGGTTCCACCTTGGTGTACTGCCAACCGCCACCCCACGCTCCGTGCACGAAGACGATGGTCTTCGGTGCAGGTCGAGCTGGACCTTGCTCGGGCGGCGTTGCGCCGCACGAGGCGACGAATGCCGCGATCGTGAAAACGATCCCGATTCTCGTGATGAGGCTCAGGCATGGCTCCTCACGGTAGAGCTTCGCAACCGCGTCATCTGACACTCGGCTCATCACTTCGAAGGTATCCACAACCAACCTCCCACACCGTGCTCCAGGACAACCTGGCCGCCCGCGTGATGGCGTGAGAATACGACAGTTTGTGTTGGAACTGATCGCTCAGCGACGATCCGGATGGGCGAAGGGTTCCTTGGCTTCGGCGAGCGCTCGGACTTCATCCGCGAGGTCGGTCTCGCCGAGCTTGTCGATCTTCTCCGCCAATTCGAGAAGATCGGCCTGATCATTGGCCGCCCGTTCCCGCAGCGACTCCATCATCCGGTTGAACGGTTCCTGAAGATGCTTCAGGTTGTCCTTTCGGCGAACGCGCAGCTCCGTATCGAACTCTCCCGCGGCGACGTTGTTGAGGCACCTCGTGAGGTTGAAGGCGGCGCCGGCGGTGCGATGCGTCAGCATGATCGCCCGCACGATCACGACCAGCAGGATCACGATCGAAATGACGATCAGCGTCATCGTCGTCCGTCGATCGATGGCCGTCATTTCGTCGAGAAGTTCCGGGTTGGTGGCGGCAATGGCCTGGGTTTCGATCGCGCTCCACAGGGAGAAAACCATGTTCAGGAGCACCAGCAGCGCCGACACCACACCGGCGACCTTGGCGGTGGCCAGGAGCTGGCCCTTGCGATCGATCAGGTATTTCCGCCGTCGCCACCACGGCCAGGAATCGTGGTCCGGCTTCTTGGAGGGCGCGGTGGCCACTGAATCCGCCGAGGGAGCGACGGTCTGGGTACTACTTCTTTCCTCCACCCTTACCTCCGCCTGGTTGTCCACCCGGAGCTTTGCCTTCGCCCTTCTTGATGAAGACATCGTAATGCGGATTGTTTTCGTCCGTCGCGAGCTGTGGAGCTCCCTCATCCTCGATATAGACGTACCAACACAAATGCGCATGGTCATGGTCGCACATCAGCACGAACTTGATATCCTCTTGCGTCCTCGGCGCCGTCCCCGGATTCTGCTCGTCGTAGCCGTCGAGATCGTTGCCGTGCCCGGCGTTCGGATCTTCGGCGTCAACGAGATAGTGATAAGGCCCTGGCATTGCCGCCGGAAATACATTGCTCCAGAAGCTGTCCGCGTCGGGCCAGGTCATTCCAACATCGGTGAACATGTAGAGGCCCGTCTGAATCCCTCGAAGCTCGATCATGCATCGCGCGAGGCGCGCCTTGTGGTACCTGTCGAGGAGATTCGGAATCATGATCGCTGAGAGAATGCCGATCACCGCGACGACAATGAGCAATTCCGTGACTGTGAACCCGGACTCCCGCCCCGGACGACGAGTCTCGGTGCGTCTCAGCTTCCTTTGAGTATTGTCGTGGACGCGGACCAAACGAAGCCTCCCTCCTATTCCTATTTTGGCAAAATCGATGCCAGGTTTCGACCCCTGAAGATGTAAATAATCCATGTACTTGTGTGTTTTCTTGGGTCAAACCGTATCAATCCCGATCGATCGGTGCGGAGCTCACTGCGTTCGCCAGGATGGACTTCTTGCTCGAGTTTCCAACGGCGCCAGCGCCGCATAGACACCGAGGTTCACCGGAGTGGCGACGCCCGACTCGCCTCCGTATCGGACCACGACGCCGTTGAGGGCTTCCAACTCCGACGGTCGGCCGTCCATGATGTCGCGCTGCATGGACGAGGTCACGTCGTCCGGGAGACCATCGAAGAACTTCATCGTCTTGTCGACAGCGTCGTCGTCGAGGCTCACGCCGCGGGCTCGGGCGACTGCCGCCACCTCCTCCATCGCCTCTCTGAGCAGGCGGTAGGTTTCACGGCTGGAACGCATTTCGCCCGCCGGGACCCGGGTCACCGCGCCAAGCCCACTGACCGGGGCGATGAAGAGAAGCTTCTGCCAGATCGACGAAACGATGTCGGGCGCGATCTTCGTTTCGACACCGGCGTCCGCGAATGCGGCGGCGAGCCGCTCCACCCGCTCGCTCTTCCGGTTGTCGAGCTCGCCAACGGCAACGAAGGGCTCGACACCCTGGTGGCGGATCTTTCCGGGTGCCACAGCGTATGACACGATCCGGCACATACCGCCGAGAACGTGTCGCTGTCCGAGAGCATCGACCAGCTGGTCCGAAGCCTCGACTCCGTTTTGAAGCGGCAGGACCGCGGTGGCCTCTCCGATCAGTGGACGCAGGATTTCGGCAACCTCGGGAACCTGCCACGCCTTGACCCCGAGCACCACGGCGTCGACAGGGCCGACCTCGGCCGAATCATCGGTCGCCTCGACCTCGGGCAGGGAGATGTTCCCGAGGGTGCTCTCGACCTGCAGGCCTTCATGACGCAGCGCCTCGAGGGTTTTGCCTCGTGCCACGAAGGCCACCGAGTTCCCGGCGGCCGCGAGTCGTCCCCCGAAGTAGCCCCCGACACCGCCGACGCCGACAACGCAGATCCTCATGCCTCCTAGAGTGCCACGGTTTGTGTGGCGTGACTCGCCACCCTCCCTCGCCCCTCGTCTTGATCGACTACGATGACCATCGACCGAAGGCATCCACAGGGGGGTTTCATGAGGCATCTGCGATTGGACGCGTACATCTCGGTGATCGTGCTATGTGCCTGTGCGGTTTCCGCCGAAGAGCCCAGCGAAACCACGATCCGTGGCGAGGTGAGGTCGTACCGCTCTCAGAACGAGGTCGAGATCCTCCGCGAGCTGGCCTCACTCGTCGCGCTTCCGAATGTCGCCACCGATCTCGACGACATGGAGCGAAATGCCGAACGTCTGGTCGGCATGCTCGAGTCCCGCAGATTCTCGGCCCAGCTCCTGCGGGCGAGCGGGGGGCCTCCGGCGGTCTACGGCCAGAGAACGCAGAGCAAAGCCGATCGGACCGTCGTCTTCTACGCGCACTACGATGGGCAACCGGTCGCGCCCGAGCTGTGGTCGAGCGATCCCTTCGAGGTTGTTGTCCGCACCGGACGGTTGGAGGACGGCGCCGACGAGGTGGCATTCGGCCAACTCGAGGCGCCGGTCGACCCCGAGTGGCGCCTCTACGGGCGGTCGGCCTCCGACGACAAGGCGTCGATCGTAGCCTTGCTGGCGGCCGTTGACGCCCTTGACGCGGCGGGGATCGAGCCCGGCATCAACATCAAGATCCTGCTCGACGGCGAGGAAGAGCGGGGATCGCCGCACATCGCCGAGATCCTGGACTCCAACCGCGACCTCCTCGCCGCCGACCTGTGGGTCTTCTGCGACGGCCCGATGCATCAGACGCGCCTTCCGCAGGTGGTCTACGGTGTTCGCGGAATCACGTCGGTTCACATGACGATGTACGGAGCGGCCGTCGGTCTGCACTCGGGGCACTACGGCAACTGGACGCCTGACCCGGGCATGTGGCTCGCCCACCTCGTTGCTTCGTTGCGCGACGCCGAGGGCAATCTCGATGTTGAAGGTATCGACGAGCTCGTGCGACCGCTGGGACCTACTGCTCGTGCGGCCATCGAGAGCGCGCCGCCTGTTGACGAAAGGCTCAGAGAAGACCTCGCTCTTGGCTGGACTGAGGGGCGGCCCGCACCGCTCGCCGAACGCATCACTCGACCTGCGGTCAACCTTCTCGGCTTCTCGGTCGGCCAGGTCGGGAACAAGGCGAAGAATGCCATTCCTCCGCTGGCAAAGGCCGTGGTCGGATTTCGGCTCGTCCCCGAGGTCACACCGAAAGCAGTGCGCGCCGCGGTCGAAGACCACGTCCGGGCCCAGGGCTTCCACATCGTCCACGAAGAGCCCGACAGAGAGCTGCGACGCGAACACGCCAGGGTCGTGTGGCTGGAGTGGAAGAAGGGCTACCCCGCGCTGTGGACCAATATGGATCTCCCGATATCGAAAGCAGTCGCGGAGGTCGTCGACGAGGCCGTCGACGGCCCCATCGTGCTCACACCGAGCCTCGGCGGCTCCCTCCCGATCTACGTATTCTCCGAGATCCTGGGCGCGCCGCCGATCGTGGTCGTGCCCATCGCCAACCACGACAACAACCAGCACGCACCGAACGAGAACCTCAGAATCGGCAACCTCTGGTTGGGGATCGAGATCTACGCGGCTTTGATGGCGCAACTGTGACCACCGAAGCCGGGGCCATTATTTGCTGCCAGATTGCTTGCGAAGTTCTCGGCTGAGCCGCATTTTGTTACTCAGGACACAGCGGACAACACGGGCCTGACCGGCACGCAAGGGAAGCCGCAAGGTGGAGCACAGCGGGATCTGTGATGCCTTCAGGTGTCCGGATATTCCGATACGCGCCCGGTCGAAGGGTCGGGCGCCATCGAAGGAGGTCCGCAATGGCCGCACAAATTCCCCAGATCGAGTACTTTTACTGCCACGTCCGGGACAGACCGGGTGAGGCGCAGAAGCTGCTGTCGCGGCTCGCGGCGTCGGGGTCAACCTCCTCGCATGCAACGCCATCCCCATCGGCCTCGATCAGACCCAGCTGGTCCTGTTTCCCGAGGATGCCAACCCCCTCGCGCGCGTTGCCGAGAACGAGGGCCTGCTGCTCGACGGCCCGCAGTACGCACTTTTGATCCGCGGGGACGACGAGCTCGGGGCCTTTGCGCAAATTCACCAAAAACTCGCCGATGCCGGCATCAATGTCTCAGCCTCGAGCGGTGTCACCGATGGCAAAGGCGGTTATGGATACATCGTCTACGTTGCCACCCACGACTTCCGCTCGGCGGCAGCGGCTCTCGGCGTCTGATCGCCGCGAGAGAGAAGATGAAAGCCCTCGGTCCAGGAGCCGCGTCGCGAGACCGGGGGGCAGATCAATCCCAAGCGCCGATTCCTGGTCACCGGTTGGCGGTTGACTGTCCGGTCCGTTGCACACTTCCCAACTTCGATCTCAGCGCGGTCGGGTGTACACTCCCGCAGCAATGGAGGGCGCATGAATCGAAACTCGCTCGTGCTCGCGATGCTGCTGACACTGATTGCAGCCTTTCTCGGGTGTCCGCGACCATCGAAGGGACCGGCAACCCTCGACGCAGACTTCCACGCCGAGGCCATCCGACTGGCGCACGAGCTCCTTTTGGTCGACACCCACATCGACCTCCCCTACCGGCTTCAGGAGATGGCCGACGACGTCACCGTCCGGACCGAAGACGGACACTTCGACCTGGTGCGCGCTCGTCAAGGCGGCCTCGACGCCGCCTTCATGTCGATCTACGTGCCGGCGTCGTACCAGGAGACCGGCGGAGCGCGGGGGCTCGCGGACACGTTGATCGACTCGGTCGAAGCCCTTGCCGAGCAGTCCCCGGAATCCTTCGGTGTCGCACGGTCGGTCGCTGAGGTCCGGGCGCTCTTCGCGGAGGGAATCGTCGCGCTTCCAATGGGCATCGAGAACGGCGCCGCGATCGAGGATGACCTCGCCGCCCTGCAGCACTTCTACGACCGAGGCGTGCGATACATCACCCTCGTCCACTCCGAACCCAACCTGATCAGCGATTCCTCCTACTCCGAGGACCGGCCGTCGAACGGACTCAGCGCCTTCGGCCGGGAGGTCGTTGCCGAGATGAATCGGCTCGGGATCATGGTCGACATCTCGCACGTCACCGACGAGGCCTTTTTCGATGCGGCCGAGATCTCTCAGGCACCGATGATCGCCTCCCACGCCTGCTGCCGCCACTTCACGCCCGGATTCGAGCGCAACATGTCCGACGAGATGATCATGCGCCTCGCCGAGGGAGGCGGCGTCATCCATATCGCCTTCGCCCCCGGTTTCCTGAACGAGGCCGCGCAAAAGCAGTCGTCGGATTTGTGGTCGACCATGCGCCGATACATGGAGGATCACCAGATCGCCATGGGCAGCCCTGAGTTTCGAGAGCGGCTCGAGCTCTACTGGCAGGAACACCCCAAGGTCGAGACGACGGTGTCGGACGTCGTCGACCACATCGAGCACGTGATCGAGCTCGTCGGTGTCGACCACGTCGGCATCGGTTCGGACTTCGACGGGATCTCCACCACCCCGACCGGCTTGGAGGACGTTTCCGCCTTCCCGAACCTGATCGAGGAGCTCCTGCGCCGCGGCCACAGCGAAGACGACATCCGCAGGATCTGCGGCGAAAATCTCCTTCGGGTCTGGTCGGAGGTCGAACGAACGGCGGCGCGGCTCCAGCAGGACTGATCCTCCGTTCCGCGCGCTGTGATCGTTATCTCGGCGCCCCACGACCATCTCTTCTTGTCCGATTTCCACTCGCTCATCGGGGAACCGCGAAGGATTTGACCGCCCACCGCCCACTCACTCACTGAAGCGAAAGAAAGCCGAGGCGGGAATGGTCAACAACATCAGCCCTTCAACAGATGTCTTCGCCTGGCCGTATCGAGCCGGCCAGTACCTGCAGGGTCCGAGACCGAGAGAGAAGGTGTACGCGTCCCGCCGAACACGTAGTGCTGGAAGGACCCTCGATCACCAAACGGCACGACGCGCGGATCATTCCCGCGATTTCAGGAGGTCTGACATGAAACGAAGCCACCGCGATCTGTTTACCGTCTTCGCAGCTTTGACTGTCCTGCTTCTGGGGCTCACGGCGTACGCCGGACAAGCTCTCGAAGACGACTTCAGCATCGAGGAGATTCCGGATTCCTGGTCCTGGTCAAAGGTGCGGGCGTACGTACTGAGGGGTAAAGAGGTCATCGAGCTATCCGACGCCTCGATCATCATCGAGGTCAACTCGACCGACGGTGACGCGGGATTCCAGGTCTTCCTCGATGGCGACGGATGGAGAAATGCTCGAGTTTACGATTCGATCGGCCGCCAGGTCCTGCACGTTTCTGCGATCGGAGGCCTGAAAAATATCGGTGGAGGCACCGAGCTCTTCATCGAGAGCTCGGAGCCCGAGTACGAGGACCTCGACGGGATGTTGGAGCTCATCGAGCTGCTGCCCGAGGGCGAGTACTATTTCCTCGCGAGGACGACCGACAACAACTGGGCGACGGGCACGGCGGAGTTCACCCATGACGTCCCGGAGGGACCGGAGATCCTCAACCCGATAGGGCCAGAAAACGAGGACGGCTGCGTCACCGGCGTGTTTGTCGACTCCGCGTTCATCGAGTGGTCCCCCGTCACGACCGACATCTTCGGTGAGGGCGGCATCGAGATCGAGGGCTATCAGGTCATCGTCGAGGCCGACGATGACGAGGCTCCCCACCTCGAGTTCAGCGTGACCGTCCCCGCGGCAACGACGATGGTGAGTGTGCCGCCAGAGGCCCTTGCCGAGGGCTTCGCCTTCACGTTCGAGGTGTTGGCGATCGAAGCAAGCGGCAACCAGACGATCACCGAGAGCTGTTTCGAGACCGCTGGCGACGAATAACCTCCCGCCTTCCGTATCGCCAGTCGTGGGGCTCCCGTCCTGCATCGTCGGGGTGCAGGGTCCAACGGGGGCCCTTTCTTTCGATACCACCGATTCCGTTTCGCGCCTGGCCGCACGCTTTACATCACTCGACGTCCTTCGCGTTGGACCGAAAACGGTCGATTCTCCACCTGCCCTCGATGCGACTGAGGTGAAGATCGAAGGTCCCCACGAACGAGGTGACTCGCTTCTCCTCATCGGGCTTGAAATGGGTCGCGGTGCCGTGACAACGGACATCCGCTCCATTCCCGTCAACCTCGGTGACCATGTTGCCGACCTGGTGGCGAACGGCCTTCACCGGACCGAGACCACGGCCCAGGGGTCAGCGATGGCCTGGGGCGTCATGTCGATTGGTTGCCCACCGACCGCACACGTCATATCCAATCCGGCCCTGTTGGCAAAGGTCGCGGACCGACCCCAATCCTTCAGGTAGGTCGCCACGAAGAGCTCGCTGACCATGTCTTCGACCGCCTGACGATCGACCAGCGCTTCGACTCGTGGGTCAACAACTCAAGTTGGCTGTGCACACCCGAGAATCATGACAACCGATACAAGGGTCAGGGCTTTCCGGATCGCGTCCTCCGTCAGGCGTGTTTCGCGCTTGCGAAAGTACATCCTACCGGATGAAGACAGGAGGAGGAGGCTACGAGCACAACACCCACTCGCCACCACCCCACTCATCCAACATCGTGATGGTTTCTGGGTTCTCGATGAGATCGATGAAGAGCCTCCCGTGAAGGTGGTCGATCTCGTGCTGAAGCAACTCCGAAAAGTAGTCCTCGAAGTCTTCGCGCCTCCTCGCACCGTCTTCACCCAAATACTTGACCACGATCCTGCTGTCGCGCTCGATCCTCGCCACAAAAGAGGCGTTGGCGCTGAAGCAGACATCCCACACTTCGAACTTCTCGTCTCTCCTGTCGACAAGCTCGGGGTTCAGGAGGACGAACGAACGGTCCTGAGGATTCACGAAAACGATCTTCGTCAACGAGCCGATCTGCGGCGCGGCCAGCCCGCGTCCCTCTAATGCCGCCGCTGATGATCCAGGAGCGTGTCACGGAGATGGGTCATGGTTTGACGCACCGTGGGCGACCGAGGGTTTCCCACGTCGGACGAGACCTGGCGGAGAAGCGGGTTGCGAAACTGCGACACGTCTCGGATCGGCATTTCAGCTCACCCGAGGCAGGCACTCGCGTGGCGCGGCCTCAGCTTTCCTCGTCAGCTCCCGAGTCTCGCCGTCGATCCACACCGCTTCGGCGATCGCCCACACGGCGGTCGTTGCCGCTCCGACGCTCCTCGCCGCTCGGCCCCTGCCCGCGCCGGTTGCGGCGTTGGTCGCCTTTTCGTCGGTCACCCTTGCGTCGATCGACATCGGAACGCCTTTCTTTCATGGTCGCTTCCTCCAATTCAGCCTATCGAGCATATCGCGAGGCGGATCAGGCGACAACGAACGGATCAGACCACCTCCCCAATTCGAGATAACCAACACGAGCCCCTTTCGTATGGACAAGGAGGGCAACCACCGAGATTGCGAAAAGGCTGCGAGATTCGGTGGTCGACGTATCGGGGGAAAGATGAAACGGTGGATCTGGCTCGCTCTGGCCGCCGTGCCCTTGGCAGCGGCCGCCATCACCATGGTGGCGGTGCCGAAGGCGCCCGAATGGACGACATCCTCACCACAGGCCCTTGAAGCGTACCTGGCCGGAGAGGCCGCGCTCCGCAAGGTATACAACGAGGAAGCCCGTGAGCACTTCAAGCACGCGCTCGAGATCGACCCCGAATTCCTGGTCGCCAAATGGAGAATCGCCCAGATCCTGCCTGAACAGGATCCCCTCCTGGCTCGTCACATCGCCGAGGAGCTGATGACGGCCGACCTGTCGGGGCTCACCGACCGCGAGAGGTTCATCATCGAGTACTGGCTCGCGTTGCGGGACAACCGGACGGAGGAAGCGACCCGGCTGCTGAACGAGTGCATCGAAAAGCTCCCGGC
The DNA here is from genome assembly GCA_041560205.1 of Candidatus Sulfomarinibacter sp. Lineage (GTDB taxonomy): Bacteria > Acidobacteriota > Thermoanaerobaculia > Thermoanaerobaculales > Sulfomarinibacteraceae > Sulfomarinibacter. Next base: position 4,440 of record JBFFBV010000016.1, on the reverse strand, counting down.
CGATCCCTATGTTTTGTCGAGGAAGGCCGCCGAGGCCTGGCGACACGACCGCCTCGAAGATGCGGTGCGCCATTACGAGGACCTGGTCAAGCTCGACCCCAACTGGGTCTTCGCCTACAACTCGCTCGGCTACATCATGAAGACGCAGGGGCGCTTCACGGAGTCGGAAGAGTACTTCAAGAAGTACCGCTTCATCGCTCCCCACCAGGCCAATCCGCACGATTCCCTCGGTGAGCTGTTCATCAACATCGGCCGCTACGAGGAGGCCGAGGCGTCGCTCGAAAGAGCGATCGAGATCAAGCCCGACTTCTGGCCGTCCTACCGGAACCTCACCATCCTGAAGGCCTACACCGGCAGCTACGACGAAATCCAACCGATCATCGAGCGCGCCCGTGACGCGGGGGTGGCCGAGGAACTCCTCGTGCGAATGAGCTGCCGGGCGAAATACGCGGAGATGGCCGAGTCCGGCGTCTGGCAGCAGATCCTCGAGCAGCGACACAGCGAATGCGTCGAGGGTTTCAACACCGGCTTGGCGGCGATCATCACCCACCGCGCGGCGTGCCACATGGGCGACTGGGAGACTGCGATGGAGTTCGAGGACGAGGCGGCCGCCTTGATGGCCGAGGCCGAAGCCAGCGGTGATATGGACCTGGCAATGGGCTTCAGGTCGGCCATCCCCCATCTGAGGGGCGTCCGCCTGGCCATCCGCGGGGACTTCAAAGCCGCCGAAAAGCACCTCCGAAGAGCCGACGGACGGCTGGGTTTCATCGGCGCCGATATCGGAATGTACAAGCTCTACAACCGCATGCTCCTGGCGGAAACCTTGCTCGCTGCCGGCAAGACGGCGGAGGCACACCAACTCCTCGCCGACGTTCGAAGCGTCAACTCGAGGATGGTCGAGCAATTCGAGGGAACCGGTTTCAGGTACCTCGGGCTGGGTCGGGGCTGAAGCAAGCAGACCATCCTCCACCTCTCGGATCGAAGCGCCGCTGCCACTGCTCAATCGAAGGGACCGCGCAACGGACTCTCGTCAGGGCTCCAGACCGTCGTTGTAGCCGTTCATGAACTGCAGGAACTTGGAGATGGCCACCATGTCCTCCCCCACGTACCGGATCGAATGCGAGTCGGTGCGCTCGACGATCGGTAGGTAGGCCAGGATCTGCGGCGGGCGGTAGTTCTTGAAGCGCACGTCGAGGGTCACCGGTTTCGAGATCTCGAATGCTTCGAAATCATCCAGGCGCCCCAGCGCTTTTTTCATCGTCGTCTTGATCAGCCCGAAGGACGCGGCGGGTGTCATGGTCTTCGCCGAGTGGAAGCTGTAATTCCACTTGACGACGGCGCCCTCGATGTCGCCGACGATCGAACGGACTTGATCGACCGCCGCGTCGTCTCCCGAGACCATGATCACGGGAACACCAAAATGACCCGCGATCGCGGCATTCACTCCCCCCTCCGGCACCGATCTTCCGTTGAGCTGCACATCGGCCAACCTGGCGCTCGAAAAGGTGTGCGCGCGAACACCATCTGGGTTGGAGGTCCCCGTGTGATAGCCGAGAAAGACCGCCGCATCAAAGGTCGAATCGATGCCCTGCATCATCCCCAGCGGCCTCGGCCACGAACGGACGACCAGCACGTCGTCGGGAAGGCGGTCGATCAGCAGGTTCTGTCCGTTACCGTGCGAATCGGCGACGACGATCTCGCCCACGCCCGCCTCACGGGCGGCCGTGATCGCAGCGAGCAGCTCGCCGGTCATCCACTCTCTGGCCCGCTGGTACTCGAATCCCTTCGGGCCCAGCTGATCGGCCGTCACAACCCCGACGACCCCCTCCATGTCCACGGAGATGAAGAGCTTGAGCCGCTCGTCCTGGGCCCACGTCACGGTGGCGCCCAGCGCCAGAACCACAGTCGATGCCAAACAGGTCAGCAAGCCTTTCCGATTCATGCCAACACCTCGCGGTCGGAGTATTGCACGGGCAAGGCCGCAACTCAGTGACGCAGGGTGTTGCGAAGCTGGCGGATGTCTTCCGGGCGGGTTCGACAGCAGCCGCCGAGGAGCCGTGCGCCGGACTCGTACCATCCGCGGCAGGCCAGGGAAAAGGCGATCGGGTCGGTTGGCCCTGTCCATTGTTTACGCTCGGCGTCCCAGACCTCTCCCGAGTTCGGATACACCACGATCGGCTTTTCGGTGACGGAGCGAATCGCCTCCACTAGGCTCGTGATATGGGCCGGAGCCGTACAGTTGACGCCGATTGCCGCCACCCTTTCGGTGGACGCCAGATCCACGACACACTCCGTGATCGGTGTGCCGTCGCTGATGTGCTCGCCGTCGCGGCAGGAGAAGCTGAACCACGCATAGCGTCCCGGCGTGTCAGCGAGGAGCGAGGCCAGCGCCCGGCCCTCCGCGGCCGAGGGAATGGTCTCGCAGGCGAGGATGTCCGCGTCGCTCGAACACAGAATCTCCCATCGCTCACGGTGGAAATCAAAGAGACCCCGCTCGTCGAGGTCGTACTCGCCGGTGAACTCGGCGCCGTTGGCGAGGTAGGCGCCGTAGGGCCCGACACTCGCGGCGACCAGTGGTCTCAACCGCCCGGTGTGTTCGGGAGGATCGGCCCAGAACTCGTCACGCGCCTTCACCGCCAGGTCGACGGCGAGCCGAATCAAATCCGACGCCTCGGAATCGGTCGCCCCTCGATCCATGAATCCCTGGGTCGTCGCCTGGTAGCTGGCACTGATGATGCAGTCCGCCCCGGCTTCGAGGTAGCTCCGATGGACGCCAACGATCGCCTCGGGCGCCTCGAGGAGAAGCTTGGCGGACCACAAGGAGTCGTCGAGATCGTGGCCCACCCGTTCGAGCTCGGACGCGAGGCCTCCATCGACAACCAGGAATCCCTGTGTCTCGAGGAACGGCTGGATCGGGTCCGTTTCGTCAGTCATCAGCGCGGATTATACAAACAGACCCGGTCCCCCGTTTCGCCGACATCGCTTCGACGCTCCCGGCCATTTGATAAAATGAGACCCGCTCGCCAAAAGAAAATCGGAGGACACCATGCGAAATTCGCCTTTGAAGGTGATGTCGTGCGTCGTGTTCCTCGTCCTCGGGACACCGATCCTTCTCGGGGCCCAGGACGAGGCCGCAAAGCCGGTGTGGGAAATCACGCTCGAAGCCCATCGGAGGGTGCCGAGCTCCGTGACCATCCTCAATCGGTGCAAGGCCAAGCACTCCTTCGAGATCAATGCGCCGACGCTGCCATTCCTCAAGTTCCCGGAATCGAACACAGCTCAGGTCAAAGGCGGTCAGACCGAGGTCGTTCCGGTGCTCTTCGACACCACCGACATGGCTCCGGGGCTTTACTCTGGCGAGTTCGTCGTGCTCTGTCTGTCGTGCGGGAAGGAACCCGCCTGCACCCAGGACCGCGACACCTTTCCCGTCGAGCTGACAGTCCCCGGCGCCACTGGATCCGAGCCTGCGCAGGTCACCGAGACTTCCGAGAAGAATCCCTGCCTCGAGGCCCCACGCGATTGCGAGGAGCTTCGCCAGGCGGCCTGGCAGAAGGAGGCGGAGGCGGCCGGAGCCGAGGTCGTGGCGGCAGCGGCCCGCAACGAAGCCGACGCTCTCGAAGCCCGAGCACGAGAGCTCGAGGCCGCCCATCGCGAAAAGGCCGCCGAGGCGGTGGACCCCGGTCCTGGCGACTCCTGGATCGGAGACCCCGAGACGGGGAGGCGGATCACGAGTCGTGACCTCGAGCTCATGCGGGTCGCGCTGCGCGAAGCGTGGGACAGCTACAAGGCCGGTCAGATGACGGCCCAAGAACTGGAAGCACGATGGGACGAGCTCAACGATCTCGAGGCGACCGAGAAGCTCCGCGAGGAGGACCGGCGGGCGCGCGAGGAGAAACAGCAGGAAGCCGATGATCTCGAACGCCGGGCCGAGACTGCACGCGCGGCCGCCGAGGCAGCCGCACTGGCGGCCGACGCAGCCGAGGCTGCGGCTCGCAAAGCCCGTGCAGCCGCGCAGGCGGCGAGGACCGCCTACGAAGCGTGCATGAAACGGTGGCGGAAGCTCTGCGAGCGCCTCGCCGAGCAACGACGGCAGGAAGAGGCCGCACGGATCAAACGAGAGCAGTCCGAAGCAGCGGCCGCCGCGGAGGCCGAACGGCAGGCGAAGCTCGCCGAAGAGCGCCGCCGGGCGGAGGAGGAGGCTCGGCAGGCGCAGCTGGAGCACAACCGGTACCTGCTCGAAAACATCCGCGACCTCGGATTGATCTCCTACCCGGGTTTTTGGGAGACACCGGGTCTTTGGGATTGGCTGCCGGACATCATCGAAAACCCGGTCGGCAATCTCGTCGAGGACCGGATCGGTATCCCGATCCCGACGGACACCATCAAGGCGATCGGAGGCCTCTACAACATCGTCGGCGCCCTTCTCGACCCGTGCACCGC
>JBFFBV010000015.1:0-66310 GCA_041560205.1 Candidatus Sulfomarinibacter sp. | reverse complement strand
GCCGCGACCGAGTACACCTATCACGACTGGGATTCCTACGTGAAGTTCCTCGACCGGAATCTTGACTTTCACATCCAGCTCGCGTCGCTGTCCCGTAACGATCGCCTGGTGTCGGTGCTGAGAGATTTGTTGGGGAGCATGCAGCGGTTCTTTTTCCTCGGCCTCGATCTGGGCGATTTCGCCTCTGAGATGCGATCTGAGCACGAGGAGTTGGTCGCGCTGCTCAGCGAAGGAAGCGTGGACGAGGCCTCGGCCTGCATGAGCCGGCAGATCAATTCGTCGCGCGAGAGGATTTTCCGCGCGCTGATCGAAGACCGAATCGACCTACCCATCGAGTGAGGTATCCAATGTCTGATTACGTCTATCTCGACAACGCCGCGACCACCTTTCCCAAACCTCCCGAGGTCATCCAGTTCATGTGCGACTTCTATCAAACGCGCGGAGTCAACCCAGGCCGCACCGGTTTCGATCTCGCGCTCGAGGCCGAGGAGACCCTTGCCGATGCCCGCAAGTCGTTGACCGAGTTCTTCGGCGGGAATCAACCCGACCGCCTGGTGTTCTCCTACAACGTCACCGATGTCCTCAACCTGCTCATCGGCAGCGTGCTTCAGCCCGGCGATCACGCCATTTCGACCTGCTTGGAGCACAACTCGGTGCTGCGGCCCTTGTATCTGTCTCGAGATCGAGGGGTCGATGTCGACTTCGTGCCCTTCGATAGCAGTGGCTTTGTGGATCCAGACGACATCGCCCACCTCATCCGGCCGGAGACCAGGCTCGTCGTCATGAACCACGGATCCAACGTCATCGGAACGATCCAACCGGTGGCCGCGGTCGGGCGCCTTTGTCGTGAGCGCGGGGTCCTGTTTGCGATCGACGCCGCCCAGACCGCAGGTCTGATCCCGATCGACGTGGCGACGATGAACATCGACGTCGTCTGCTTTACCGGTCACAAGTCACTCTTCGGGCCTTCGGGCACCGGTGGCATGTACATCTGTGAGCACGTGGAACTCGAGCCCTGTCGCGCCGGCGGCACGGGCGTCATGAGCGCCCTCAAACACCAGCCGGAGGCCTATCCGTGGCGAATGGAGTTCGGCACGGTCAACACCATGGGCGTGGCCGGTCTGCTCGCGGCCCAGAAGTGGATTGCGGGTCGCGGCGGCGTGGAGGCGATCTACGAGCACGAGATGCGCCATGCTCGGCGACTCCACGAGGGGCTATCCGCCATCGAAGGCGTCTCGCTCTACTGCGCCGATCTCGATCACGACCATCTTCCGGTCTTCGTCTTCAACATCGACGGCCTCCCGGCCGACCAGACGGGGACGTTCCTCGATGTCGAGCACGACGTCATCACGAGAACCGGACTCCACTGCGCTCCCCGGGTCCACGAGGGTATCGGCACCATTGATGACCACGGCACGGTCCGGTTTTCACCCGGTGTCTTCACCACCGATGAGGAGATCGAAGAGGCGATCGACGCGGTCGCGAGCACTGCCGAGTACGGCCGGGCGAGGAGTCAATCGTCGGCCTCGCCGGTCGCAGCGTCGACCTCCTGAGAGGAAGCGGTCTCTCAGCGGCGCGTCGCCCACTCCTCGGGCGTGATGGTGCGCATCGAGATGGCGTGGATCTCCTCCTCCATCAGCCGCCCGAGGGCGCCGTACACCAGACGCTGCGCCGCGACCGGCGGCAGGCCCCGAAACTGCTCAGACACGACCACGAGCTGAAAATGCCCGCCGCCTCCTTGTGCGCCGAGGTGGTCCGCGTGCAGGGCGCTCTGATCGATGACCTCGACGTGTTGGGCGCCGAGCTTGTCGCGCAATGCTTCCTCGATAGCCTGTGCTCTGTCTGAAGGGTCCACCGCCTCATACCTCCGCCGGTTCTCGTGGGGGGGAACCGAGGAACCAGACAGGATCTTCCCGACATTCGAGCGCGGGTTGGGGCTGGCGAAGGGCGGCTACCCCTCGATGCCAGTCGCGAGGAGACGCGCGAGCTCCCAGTAGGGGATGGTGCGATTCCGCCCGAGCTCCTTGGCCGCGTACATGCACGTGTCGGCTTTTCTGAGGAGCTGGTCCTTGGCCTTTTTGGCGTCGCCATTCTCCGCGCTGAGCGCGGGCATGATGTCCGACTGCAGCGTCGCGATCCCGATCGAGCAGGTGATGACGCCGTCGATGCGGAGATCCGGTCCCTCCCCCGCCGTGTCGGGATCGGCCTTGACGATAAACGCCTGATCAGCGATGTTCTGACGAATCGTCTCGGCCACCCACAGCGTCTCCTGGCGGCCGGCTCCCGGCAGTGCGATGACGAACTCGTCACCTCCGTAGCGCGCAGCCAGCCCTTCGCCGGGAATGATCTGCTTGAGCGTGGCTCCGACCTTGGACAGGAGCTGACTGCCGACGAGATGACCATGCGTGTCGTTGACCTCTTTGAAGTGATCGAGGTCGAGAAAGATGATTCCGCACTCCGAACCCGAGGCCACGGCCTCGTCGATGATCTTCGACAGGCTTCCGTGGAGATAGCGATCGTTGTAGAGCTCGGTGAGCTCGTCCCTCTTCGCGATCTCCTTGGCACGCTGTGCATCGATCGCATTGACGACCGACAGCGAGATGGTCTGAGCGAAGATGCCGAGAAGGGCGAGGTCGGCCTCCGAGTAACCCTGGCCGCTCGAATGGTTGATGAGCTCGATGACTCCGATAGTCCGTCCCTCGACCTCGATCGGCGCGCCGACGACGGATTCGATGGTGAAACCGATCCGGAGGCCGGGCCCGCTCCTGAATATCGGATCCGCGAGAGGTTCTGAACAGGAGTACGGCTGCCCCGTCCGATAGACCTCACCGATGATGCCCATGGCGGTGCTGAAGCGCTCCTCCATAAGATCTTCCGATTTCGGGCCGAATCCGGCGATGACGACGAGCGAGAGGCGGCCGCCGTCCTCGTCGACGTCCAACGGATCGTCGAGATAGATCGTCCCAGCCTCCGACGGGAGGAAATCGTTGGCCCTTTGGAGCAACTCACGGAAGATGCGGTCGAGGTCGAGCTCGGTCACGGACGATGCCCGTTGTTCGCGCTTCAAAAAATGCGCGAGCTTGGCGCTGCTGACGCAATGGACGCCGGGTGGAGTCGATGAGGAGGTCTCAACCATGCTATTTCAGAATAGCAGGAAGCGCCCGGCAAGCCTCCTCTCAGCCGTTGTTGGCGTCTTTGGCCGCGGAACCGCCCTCGTCCGAAGTCGTCTTGTCTTCGCTGCGCACCGAGTTCTTGAAGTTGCGGATGCCCTCACCGAGCCCCTTGCCGAGCTTTGGTAGCTTGTTGACGCCGAAGATCAGGACAACGATCGCGAGCAGGATCAAGAGCTCCGGAAGACCCAGAGTTCCGAACATGTCGACCTCCTAGTCGGGCGCCACCTCGGGATCGCTCCCGTCCTTCGTGCGGTGGCGACGCCGCGACAAGTTTAGCAGAAGGTCCACCAACTCAGAAGGCGCATTTGCATCCGCCGTCTGCGCTGACAGCTCATCAATCTGGGCACCGATCCACGGCTCGTAGACGTTGAGACCGGTGGCCGTCAGACGCGCGAAGGTGCCCAGGACCTTGAGGCCTCGCTGCAGGCTCACCATCCGCCACCGCTCGATCCAGCCTGTCGACGCCGCGGTGGCGCCCGCCCAGGCCTCCCGGAGCCGCTCCCTCGCGGCCTCGGGGACCAGCCGCGGCATGCCCCGTTCGCCCAGTAGCGACACCGCATCATAGGTGTCCGGTCCGATCAAAATGTCCTGGTAATCGATCACCCCCGTCTCGCCGTCGGGCAGGACAAAGAGGTTGTTGAGATGGTAGTCGCGGTGGCACACCCGCTTCGGATGGGCTTCGATGGATTCGGCAAGCTCGTCGAGCCAGCGCCCGATGGCCGGTGACGGCAGGCGATCGAGGCGATGGCGGAGAAACCACAGCTCGAATCCGGCGAGCTCCCACCGCATCCGTTCGCCGTCGAGGGGAGGGTTCCAGCTGGGGAGGTCCGAGGACTCGAATCGCGCGAGGTGGGCCAGGGGGTCGAGGAAAGGGAGCGCGCGGTCTCGACGATCTTTGGTCGGGAACCTTTCGAGAAAGGCCTCCGCATCATGGGCGCCGAAGTCTTCGAGCACCGCCCATCCGTCGTCTATTGAATGGTCGAAGAGACGTGGAACGCGCAGCCCCTTCGCCTCACACCAGGCCCGTACCTCGAGGTCCCGTACCATCTGCTTCCGGACCGTCTCGGGGTAGCGAACCAGGATCGCTGTCTGGTCGTGGCGGTCCCAGATGCGCGCGTATCGACGATGGGACGCGTCACCTACCAGGACCTCGTGGCGGGTCCACGGGACGGGCAGCCCGATCTCAGTTGCCATGAGCCAAAGCTAGCAAAGGTCTTTCACACGGACAATGAGGTAGGATGGGAAGACAAGGCCTGAATCCGAGGTTGTTCAGGCGGAGGATGATGGAAGAGTCGCGTACCCAAAGGCTGCACGAGCTGCTGCGAAGGCTGGGAAAGGCCCTGCACGCAACGGTCGTGCGCTCGGACGACGTCCGCGAGTGCCTCCAGGAGCTGCACGAAGACGGCTGGCGAGCGGTGATGATGCTGGAGACATCCCTGGTCTGCGGCGAAGACGGTTCGTTGGAGGTCGGGCGGGGCACCATGCGGCTTCACGTCGAAGAAGATGCGGCTGCTCCCGAGTATCGGATCGGCGTCGACGACGCTCGATTCCTTTCATCGATCGGCATCTCGGCCGGGCGTCACCGGTCGCCGACCAAGTTCCTGCCACCTCCACCGTCCGAGTCGGACGAGGATTCGCGGCCCTGACAGTAGCCCCGCGGATGAGCGACCGAACGAACCTCGTCGGGAAGTCGTCGGAGGCGATCTCCGAGATCCTCGGGCCCCACATCGATCGCCGATTCCGCGGTCGCCAGATTGCCCAGTGGATCATCGATCGCAACGCCTCCACCTTCGCTGAAATGACAAACCTGCCAAAGGCCCTGCGCGATGAGCTCGCGGCGCGGTTCTCGATTGAAGAGCCCGAGGTTCTCGAGGTCCTATCGAGTGCTGACGGCTCGAGAAAGTACCTCTTCGGACTCTCGGATGGTGTGGGTGTCGAGGGCGTTGCGATGCGGGAGGGCCCCAAAGCGACGTTCTGCCTCTCCTCACAGGCCGGCTGCGCGGTTGGCTGTACCTTCTGCGTGACCGGTGCCATGGGTGCGGGCCGCAACCTTCGACCGGCGGAGATCGTGGGTCAGTACCGAGCCATGCTGCGTGACCTCGACGCGGAGATCGATCGCGTCAACATCGTGTTTATGGGAATGGGGGAACCCCTCCTCAACACCGGCAATCTCGGCCCAGCCCTCGAAGCTCTTTGCGAACGCGTGAGTCTCAAGCGGATCACCGTTTCCACGGCCGGCATCCTGCCGGGGATCCGATGGCTCGCCGGACTCGAAAGACGGCCCAAGCTCGCGGTGTCCCTGAATGCGCCCGACCAGGCTCGGCGAGAGCGCATCATGCCGATCGCCGGGAAGTACCCCCTCACCGAGCTCATGGCCTCCCTGCGCGAGTTCCCTCTCGAGCGTGGACGGAGGATCACCTTCGAGTACGTGGTCATCGACGGGTTCAACGATGCCGTCGACGATGCACGCGCGATCGCCCGGCTCATTGACGGAATTCCGTCCAAGGTCAACGTCATCCCTCTCAACGAAGATCGAGACCACTTTCCGGACCTCCGACGGCCTGCAGCGGAGGTGGTGGATCGATTTGCCGCGAGTTTGCGGGACGCTGGCTTGACGGTGACTGTAAGGTGGTCGAAAGGTGAGGATGTTGCGGCGGCGTGCGGTCAGCTCAAAAGCCGTCTGCCATCAGCGGTCAGCCCTCAGCCCGAGACCGAAAACACCGACCTGAGTCCACCAGAACGAGCTTGACATCTCGGCACGCGTGAGCGATCCGCTTGCTGATTACTGGTGCCGCTCGCTACCGCCGGGTGGGTGCTCGTCCACACGGTAAATCATCGACCATTGCCTGCCCGCCGCGCTGCCGTCGCGACGATAGGAGGCAAGCTCGGGGGTCGAGGCGGTGCAGGGCCCGACGGTTACGATCGCCGCCCCGTCGAGTCCGAGGCGTTCGAAGCGGGCGCAGAGGAAACCGCGGAGATCGACGTGATCATCCGTCCGCCAACGCGCCTCGTCGAGGTCGAAGGCACCGAGCCTTTCGATGATCTCGGTGCTCACCTGGTAACGGGGCCCGGAGATGGCGGGCCCGAGTACTGCGTGGAGATTCTCGGGTGAGACCCCATATTCGACGGTGAAGCGACGCACGACCGCGCCGACGATGTCGGCCACCGCCCCGCGCCAGCCCGAATGCACGGCCGCCACCACCCCGTCTCCGACCATGAGGATCGGGACACAGTCCGCGCTCCAGACGACCAGACCAACTCCCCGATCCGCCGTCATCAATGCGTCGCATCGGCCCACGCAGGCCGCGTCCCTCAGGTGCCGACCAGGCTCCGCGGCGAGGGTCGCGACCACCCGACCGTGAATCTGCTCGCCCCACCGCACTGCCCGCAGATGGTCGATGCCCTCGAGGAGGCGACCCATCCGTTCGCCGGGTTCCGAGCTGCGCCCAGGCGGACCGAAGGCGAAGAGCATTTGCGTCCCTTCCTCCTCGAGGCGGAGCACGTCCTCGTCGCCGATGTTCTCAAGCCCGTCCGGTGGGACCATGGCCCAATGATACAATCGAGCCCTCCTGGGGGGTGTTGTGAGGCATCACGGTCCAACCCGAATACCGGTTGCGCGGGCGCGTTTCAGTCGGTGATTCGCCTCCGATCGGTGACCAAGGAGTACGACCGGCGCGCCATTCTGAGCGCCCTCGACCTCCAGGTCGAAGCGGGCGAGTTCGTCTTCCTGACTGGACCCTCCGGTGCGGGCAAGACGACCCTCCTTCGTCTGTTGTATGCCGCCGAGCACCCGACCGAGGGCGAGGTTTGGGTTGCGGGTCGGCGGGTCGACGAGCTGTCGCGGTCGCGGCTCCCGCTGCTGCGGCGCAAGATCGGGGTGATCTTCCAGGATTTCAAGCTCCTGCGGCGGAAAACCGTGCTCGAGAATGTCACCTTTGTTCTCCGCATCCACGGCCTGGCCCCGCGAGAGGCCCATCGCCGCGCGATAAAGGTCCTTCGCCGCCTCGGTCTGCAGCACCGTCAGGCGGCGTTTCCGGACGCCCTTTCGGGAGGCGAGCAGCAGCGCGTCGCGATTGCCCGAGCCCTGGCCTACCAACCGCGACTGATCCTCGCCGACGAGCCGACCGGCAATCTCGACGCCGATCTGGCGTCGGAGCTCTTGAGCCTGCTCTGTGACATCAACTACCAGGGTGCGACGGTGTTGGTGGCCACCCACGATCACGCCATTCTCGAGTCGATCCCGGCGCGGACGCTGGTGCTGCACGAGGGGCAGATCCACTACGACGGGATGTGGCCGCCGTGATGCGGCACGCCGTGTCGGAGGGCTTGGTCGTTCTGCGGCAGCGCGCGGCGGTCAGTGTGGTTCTGGCTCTCGCTCTCGCTGTTCCCGTTGCCCTGGCGGGCGTCGGCCTGGCCATTCACACCTGGTTGCGTCCGGTGGTTGGCCTTTCCGCCGAGAAGAGCACGGTGGCAGTCCTGCTCTATCCGCACGTCGACGCGGGCGAACGACACCGGTGGATTGCCGATCGCACAATGGAGCACCCCGAGTGGGAGATCTCGGAGGTCTCGAGCAAAGATCTGGCCGAGCGCCTGCAGCGGTGGTTTCCCTATCTCGAGGATCTGGTGAATTCCGGTGATGCAAGCCTGCCGCCGTTGGTCGAGATCGTCACTGAGGATCCCGATGCAGTGACAGTCCTCGGGGAGCGGAAGGAGGTGTTGGCGATCGGCCCCCGGTCGTCGATTCAACAAACCCTCGGCCGGGTTGCGCGTCGGCTGGCGCTGATCGTCGGCGTTGTCAGCGGCGTCCTGCTGGCGGGAGCGTGCCTGCTGGCCGCGGTGTGGGTTCATCTCGAGCTCTATCGGCATGCCGACGAAATCACGATCATGCGTCTCGTCGGAGCGACCGAAGGGACCCTGCGCGGACCTTTCCTGGTTGCTGTTGCCGTTCCCGGAGTGGTCGCCGGGGTTCTTTCGGTGGTCGGGACGGTGGTGACGGTGGAAGGGCTCTCCCGCTTGACGACCGCCCTCGGCCTGTCACCGATATCGCTCCCGACGGCGGTTCTCGTGCTGCAGCTGATGGGTGGCGTCCTTCTGCCGGTGTCGGTCGCGGTCGTCACGCTCGCGCGCCACTCGGCCGACGCCATCGAAAATTGATGCCGCAGGGCACAAAAAGAGCGCGGCCCAAAAGCCGCGCTCTGCTGTCGATACGGATCGCGCTCAGCCGCAATTCTCGTTGTACTGCTTTTCGAGACCGGGGAGCTGTTCCTGGAGCAGCTTGGCGTTTTCGATGTCACCGAGCTTCTCGAGCTCGTCGACCTGGAGCTTGAGAGCGTCGATCTTCCGCTTGAACTCGGCGCACTCCTGTTGTGCCTGGAGATTCTGCGCAGCGGCATCCCTTTTCCCCTGCATCTCGCGGACCATTCTGCTGTTGCCGGCCTCCTGGTACCACTGGATGGCGTTGTTGTATTCCTTCTTCTTGTCGTAGATGTAACCGCCTTGGTTGTAGACCTGATTGCGGAGCTTGCCGGAGGCGCCGATCTTGAGGGCTTGCTGGAGGTCGGCGATCGCCGGGTTGAGCTGGTTCATCTGCGTCTTGCATTGCGCAGCGTAGTAGTAGACGAGCGCGTTGTTGGACTGCTGCGCCCTCGCCTTGTCGAACCAGCCCAGTGCCTTCTGATACTGCTTGGCGCCGAGCCAGGCCTCGCCGGCGAGGAGCTGGTGCTCGAAAGTCGGTGAGGCGTTGGCCAGTCGGTCCGCGATCTGACCTGCCTGCGAGTAGTAGTTGGCCTTACTCGAATCCGAGCTCGACCTCCGCGCGACCGATACCGCTGCGCGCACGGCGTTGCGGGCGCTGGTGGCGTCTTTGGAATTGAGCTCGTAGGCCCTCTTGAAGGCCTCGAAGGCCTTCGCCTCATCACCGTTGGCGGTGTAGGCGGAGCCGAGAGCCTGCTGCAAGCGGTAGTTCGTCGAGTCAGCTCGTACCTGAGTCGTCAGCACGCCGATAGCCTCGCCGGGGCGATTGGTCTTGGTCGCGGCCTGTGCGAAGAGGAGCGCGTAGCTCGAACGGTGCGACGCGTCCATCGAGCTCAGGTTCAGCGGTTTCAAGAGCTCGTAGGCATTCTGGTATTGGTTCGCCTGCAAAAGGGCCTGACCGAGGGCGATTTTGTAGGACGCCTGGCTGCCGTCGAGCTCGACCGCCTTGCGAAGGCTGGCGATCGCCGGGCTCAACTGGCCGAAGGCGCGCTGAGAGGCCCCCAACATGTAGTAGCCGCCGGCGTAGTCCGGGTTCGTCTTGGTGACCTCCTCGAACTCCTTGACCGCGTTGGCCCAGTCCTTTTGCTTGTAGGCCTCGAGGCCTTTGTTCCACTCCGCGTGCGCCGTCACCGTCGCTGCGAGGATAATCGACGCCACTGCCCCAGCGATCGCTGCCCGGCTGACCCTCGATTTCATTTTCGTGCCTCCAATATTTCTAACGAGTTCCGACTCAACTTTGTTGCACCTCGCCGAGCAAGGGCCTGACCTGCTCGTCGAACATCGCTGCGGTGTCCGATCCCTTGAGCAGCGAGATAGCCTTCGTGTGCTGCTCGACCATTTCGCGGAGGGCGTTGAACCCCTCCCCCCGCTCGATCATGGTTCGCGCAGAAGTGTACTGTTTCTCGATCGTCCGTTCACCCCCCGAACCGACAACGTCGAGCGCGACCGAGCGGATTCTTTCGGCCAGACCGAGCAGCGTCACCGGGCTCGGTCCAACCTTCCATCTCTGGGCGCCGAGCGCGGGCTCTCCCGGGTTGCCGAGCGCGACCAGTCCGGTGGTGATCATTCCGAAGAGGAGCTTGGACACGTCGAATGGCGCCCACTTGAGCTCGCGGGCGATCTCCTCGATGGTGTGTTCTCCGTTGATCCTCGTCACCAGGATCCACTCCTGCGGGCTCAGGGTGACCTGATCGGAGCCCTGCTCGCGGGTGGTGAAGTACGGCACCAGATCCAGCGAAGGAATCTTGCGTGACAGGACACGCCACTCGTCAAGGCGTCGGGCCGCCTCCATCATGAGACTGGCATTCGACACGTGAATGGTGACCTGATCGGTCTGCTCTCCCGGGTTGAAGGAGAAGGTCCCCTGTGACCAGATGGCCATCTCGTAGACCGCGCTGTCACCACGGAGCTGACCGACGAGGGCATCGACGATGTGTCCGTCTTTGAGAAAGATCTTGCCCTCGGCGTCGTCGCTTTGGACCTCGAACGCACCCGTCTTACCGGAAACGCTGACGAGTTGTATCACGTCCGGCAGCGGGAGCTCGCTCAAAGAACCTTGCAGCGACATCGTGGAGGATTACTGCAGGTTGAACCGCACCGTCAGGATGTAGAGCACCTCCACCGGTTTCCCGTTCAGAGTCGAAGGCTCGAATCTCCATTTGTTGACAGCGTCCACGGCGGTTTCGGTCAGACCGAGAGGCAGGCCACGAAGGACCTTGACGTTCTGCACCCGACCATCCTTGCCGATGGTGCACTCCAGAACCACAACGCCCTGAATGCGGGCCCGCCTCGCGGCCTCCGGATACACCGGGTTGGGTCCGCTGATCTTCTTCGGCTCGGTGATATTGCCACCGACGACAAAGCGGATCGGACCTTCCGGCTCGGGCGGCGGCGGCGCATCCGGAACGCCGAGAACCAGATTGTCATCGGGCACGAAATCGATGTCCTCGTCGGGATCCTCGTCGCGGATCGGCTCCGGCTCGTCGGGCGTCGGATCGGGGATCGGCACCTTCTGGGTCTTGGGTTTCGGGATCTGCTGCATCTCCCGCCGCGGAGGCTGTTTGAACTTGACCTGCTTGACGACGTAGATCTTGCTCCGCTTCTCCTTGGCATCCGACAGACCGCCGGCAAACGACGGCCAGTGCATGGCGAAGATGATGATATGGAAGATGACCGCGATGCCGAAAGACCACCGGGCGACCTTGGAGTCCTGACCCGCCTCGAGGGCGAGCAACTCGGCCGTGGTCATCGGCAACTTGTCATCCTGCTTCGTCGGTGCAGCTTTTGGAGAATCGCTCATGGCTTCCCCCTTTACTGGATCCCGAGCATCGACCACAGGTTCTCGATCTCTCGTCGAGTCGGGATCGAGATGGTCTGAATGTGGGTCAGCGGTTTCCCGTGGACGTCCATGTGGAGCGGTTGATCACCGTCCATCCACTCTTCTTC
Source organism: Candidatus Sulfomarinibacter sp. (assembly GCA_041560205.1). Classification (GTDB taxonomy): domain Bacteria; phylum Acidobacteriota; class Thermoanaerobaculia; order Thermoanaerobaculales; family Sulfomarinibacteraceae; genus Sulfomarinibacter. The sequence goes on along the minus strand of JBFFBV010000015.1, from coordinate 54,938 downwards.
GGCCTGACGCAGCTCGTCGAAGACGCGGATCATGTCGCCATAGGTGGCGTCGGGATCGGTGCGCAGAATCACCGGTTTCTCGGGATTCTGCTTGAGCTTTTCAAGGCAGTAGGGGAGCAGTCCCTCGAGAGGAATACCCTTGGCGTCGACCTCGATCGCACCGCCGCGTAGGACGTGGACGTCAATCGAGTCCTCCTGCTTGATCTCTGGCGTGTCGGTGTCCTCGGGAAGGGCGAAGTCGAGACCGCGATCAGCCGAGAACGCCGATGTGATCATGAAGTAGATGATCAGCAAAAACGAGATGTCGGCCATCGACCCGGTGAAGATCTCGGACGCTATTTCTTTCTTCTTGATCCTCATGGTCGCCCCCGCCTACCGGTCCACGGTCTTCTGCTCTGACAGCAGGTAGATGTTTTTGACTTTGGACTGTTTGAGCGCATCGAGCACCGCGTCGACGTGTTCGTACGGCACCTGCTCATCGGCCTTGATAATGAACTCTTTGTGCGGATTCCTCGCCACCTCGGTGGAGGCGAAGGTCACGACCTCCTCGTTGGTGCTGACCGGCAGGGACATCTCCTCACCGGTCGACACTCGCACCGTCAGTGGTGCGGTCATATCGTCGGGCGGAGCGATCGAGATCACGGCTGCCTTTTCCGGAATCTTGTTCCGAATCCAGGTGTCGGGAAGGTCCATCTTTGTGCGGTCGACTTCGACCTTGTAGGTGAGCACGAAGAACACGATGAGCAGGAAGACGATATCCGCCATCGATGCGGTAAAGATCTGTGCTGCATCCTTGCGTTGTGTACCGCGGATGAGTGCCATCTGCGGACTCCCTTCTAGGCCTGGCCCTCGCCTCCCTGGCTATAACGCTGGCTGTCCATCTCGGTGAAGGTCTCGACCAGCATGTTCGAGGCCGTCTCGATGTCACGCACAAAGCGCGTGATCTTGGTGGTGTACCAGTTGTAAATCAGCTGCGCCGGGATGGCGATGATGAGACCGGTAGCTGTCGTGATGAGCGCCTCGGAAATACCGACCGCGACGGCTGCGGGGTTGGTGAGACCCTGCTCGGCGAGTGTCGCGAAGCTCTTGATCATACCGGCAACGGTCCCGAGGAAGCCCAGCATCGGCGACACGTTGGCGGTCGTCGCCAGCACGCCGAGACGCTTCTCGAGCCGATCGAGCTCATACAGCGCGGCGTTCTCGATGGTCTTCTCGATGTCCTCTCGAGAGTGACCGTATCGCAGCAGGCCGGCCTTCATCACGGAGGCGACTGGGCCCTTGCTCTGCTCGCAGATCTTGATGGCCTCCTTGACGTTGCGGTTGACCAGCAGCGCCTTGCGGATCTTGGTCAAGAACTCGCTGACATTGAGTTTCGCCTTCGAAAAAACGATGAAGCGCTCAATGGCCACGGTTGCTGCCAGCACAGAGAAGAAAAGAAGCGGGTACATGAAGATCCCACCCTGGCGAAAATACTCTGCTACCTGTCCAGTCACGGCTTTGCCTCCTCCTGGTTAGAGTTCTCAGGCGGTGATAAGTTCCAAGCCCATTCGGTTTTGTCCTTGCCGGCCGACGGGACCCTTCGAAATGGCTGATATCGCCGCACCGACACGGGTTGCCACGCCCCATTCGAGAATGAAGGCAGGGCATCGTAGCACGGGGCCCATGGGGCGTCAACGAGATGTTCTGGCGCCTCCGTGGTGGATGTGGGTGAGGGCCACCGCGATGGCATCAGCGGCGTCGGTGGCCGGGGCTTCGGAAAGGCTCAAAAGGCGCACGACCATATAGTTAATCTGCTGTTTTTCGGCCCGGCCGTGGCCGACGATCGCGGATTTGACCTGGGCCGGGCTGTACGACACAACATCGAGATCGAGTCTGCCGAGCACCGCCAGGATGGCGCCGCGGCTCTCGGCGAGCGCGAGGCCGGTCTTCGGATTGAGGCCCGAGAACGAGGACTCCACAGCGGCGCAGTCCGGAGCCAGCGTAGTGACCACTTTTTCGAGGCGGTCTTGGAGGTCGGCGAGCCGGCCGTGACGATGGCTTCCGCGGGGGCGGACGACACCGGCGCTTTCGAGTCGATACCGATTCCCCTCTGCGATGACCAGCGCCCACCCGGTGGCCCTGGAACCGGGATCGATACCGAGGATGCGGACGCCCATGACTGGCCGGTTCAGCTTCCGTCGAGGAGCTCGTCGTCGATGTCGAAGTTGGCCCACACGTTCTGCACGTCGTCGTGGTCGTCGAAGGCTTCCATGAGGCGGATCATCTGCTGCGCCGCCTTGCCCTCGAGGCGGGTGGTGCTCGACGGTTCCATCTCCGTTTGCGCCGCCTCGACCACCAAATCACCCGCTTCGAGCTTTTCCTTGACGGCGTGCAGCTCGTCCGGTGAGGTGTAGACGCGGTAGTAGTCGTGATCTTCGGTGTCGAGATCCTCGGCCCCGGCCTCGAGCGCCAGCTCCATGATCGTGTCTTCGTCGATCTCGCCGGTGCGGGGAACCAGGATCAATCCCTTGCGGCTGAAGAGCCAGGACACGCAGCCGTTTTCACCGAGGTTGCCGCCGTACCTGGAGAAGAGGTGACGGATCTCTGGGGTCGTTCGATTCCGGTTGTCGGTGAGGAGCTCGAGCATCACGGCGACCCCACCGGGCCCGTAACCCTCGAAGCTGATTTCTTCATACGATACGCCGTCGAGATCGCCGGTCCCACGATCGATGGCGCGCTTGATGTTGTCGGCAGGCATATTGGCGGCCTTGGCGGCCGAAACGGCGGCGCGCAATCGGGGGTTGCCGTCCGGGTCCCCGCCGCCCTCGCGAGCCGCGACAGTGATCTCCCGAATGATCTTGGTGAAGAGCTTGCCGCGCTTGGCGTCGGCGCGGCCCTTCTTGTGCTTGATCGTGCTCCATTTGTTGTGACCCGACATGACGCCTCCTGGTGCCTCCGACAAGTGACGGGCGGTGGCCTTGCGGGGAAGACCGCATTATAGCCCGCGATTTCTCGGACCTCTCTGCCTCGGTTGACTTTGCACCCCTGTCACCGATAATGAGGTTTGGACTCTTCGACCATCGGAGAGATCGAGGGCGAAGCAATGAGTGCGAATGTTCTGGTCATCGAGTATGAGCCGAGGTACGTGGAGCACGTGCGAAAAGCGCTTGCCGGGCCGGAGTTTCGTCTCGAGATCACGAGCACCATGGATGAAGCGGTCAATCGATGTGCGAACTTCGAGCCGGCCGCAGTGGTCATCACCTCCGTCCTCCCCAATCTGAGGATCGAAGACGCGATCACCCAGCTTCGAGCCCGCGCCGGACTACGCGCGACGCCCTTTCTCATCCTCATGTCCGGCTACCGCGGTGAGCAGCCGAAGGACGATGCGGTCCGTTACGGCGCTCAGGACATCCTCGAGCGTCCGTTCGGGGGCGAAGCGCTTCGCGCCCGGGTCGAAGAGCTCATCCGCAGTGCGCCGAGCCCCGCTGCGACCCAGGCCATACCGCAGGAGATGCTCGAAACCCTGCGGCGCAGCGCAGGGCTCTCCGGTGAAGACGCTCAGGTCACATCCAGCGAGCTCTTCGGCGACATCCTCTCGGACATGGAGGGCGGCGAACAGCAACCGGTTCAGGCCCCTCCCGACATCGCTCAGGAGGGGGCCGCCAAGCCGGGGCCGCCGAGTCGACCGGTCGAAACGGCACCATCGAAGCCTCCGGTCAAAGCGGCGGCCTCGGAACCGACGCCGAAGCTCTCAGACACCTCGGTCGACGAGATGCTCTCCGATATCCTCAGCCCCGAAGCCGCGCCGCCGGTGCGCCGGGCCACGTCGACCGACGACGATGTCGACAAGCTGCTCTCGGATACCTTGTCGGGGCTCGATATCGCCGCCCTGCGGCAGCGATCGGCCTCCTCGCCGCCTGCTCGAGAAAAGGCTCCACCGGTTCCGCCGCCAGCGACTGCCAAGCCGGCGCCACCCGCCGAAAAGCCCGTGCAGCCCGCCGCGAAAAAGCCTCCCCTGGAGACCTCCCGGCCGATTGCGCCAGAGAGCCCGGTGCCGCAGGGCGGTCAGTTCGGCCAATACGTCCTCGAGGAGCACATCGCGACCGGCGGCATGGCCGATGTCTACAAGGCACGCATGGTTGGAATGGAAGGCTTTCAGAAGACCGTCGCGATCAAGCGAATCCTCTCCACGCTGACCGACAGCGACGAGTTCGTCCGCATGTTCATCGATGAAGCGAAACTCGCCGCCCAGCTCAGCCACAACAACATCATTCATATCTACGACCTCGGCAAGGTCGACCGTTCTCACTACATCGCCATGGAGTACATCGAGGGTCGCGACCTGCGCTCGATCCTCGCCGAGTGTCACGAGCGCGACCAGAAGATGCCGATCGAGCTCGCCCTGTACATCACCGACCTCCTGGCATCGGCCCTCGACTACGCCCACAAGAAGCGGGATTTCGACAATCAGGCCCTCGGCCTTGTGCACCGCGACGTGTCGCCGCAAAACGTCCTGATCTCCTTTGAGGGGGACGTCAAACTCTGCGATTTCGGCATCGCCAAAGCGGCGTCCAAGGCGACCCAGACCCGGGCCGGTGCCCTCAAGGGCAAGCTGCAGTACATGTCGCCCGAGCAGGCATGGGGCAAGGACATCGACCACCGCTCGGACATTTTTTCCCTCGGCCTGGTGCTCTTCGAGATGCTGACCAACGAAAAGGTCTTCACCGGCACCTCCGAGCTGTCGGTCCTCGAGCAGGTGCGGGACCCGATCATCACTGCGCCGTCGATGAAGAACCCCGATGTCGACTCCGACGTCGACCGGATCGTGTTTCTCGCCCTGAACGCCGAGCGTGAGGAGCGCTATCAATCGGCGGAAGACATGAGGCGAGACCTCGAACGGGTGATGCGAAAGAAGGGCTGGTCGGCTGACAGCTCCGCCCTGGTCGCCTTCCTCGAGGGCCCCCAATCGGGCGAGAAGGCCGTCGCGCCACGGGTATCCGAGTCCAAGAAGCCCGCATCGGCGCCGCCTCCAGCCAAGCCCCCTGCGCCACGCGAGCCGCCACCGACGACGCCGGTGGTCGAATCGCCGCTCGAAACCTCTCCCAACGTGCCGCCGGTCGAGGCGGAGGAGTTCCCGGTCCTGGATGACGAGCTCAAGGTGGCGCTGTCGGCGCGCCCGCCGTCCGCGGAAAGGCCTTCACTGGAGCTCGAGGAGTCCGGGCTCAAGCTCAAAAGCGCCGCGACCGGGGCCGGAAGACAGAGGCTCTGGATGCTCCTCGGGGTGTTGGTGGTGGTGTTGGCGGGTGCCGGGGGATGGTTCTTCTTCGGTCGTGAGAGTGGGCAGCCGCGGCCGACCGCGAGGGCCGTCCCGGTCGTGGTCACGGCAACTGAAACCCCGACACCTGAGCCGACGGTCGGACTGATGTCCGATGAGGAGCTGATCGAGCGGGCGCGCGAGGTGGCGGCGGCCGAGATCACCAAGCAGGAGGAGGAGCTGCGAAAGCGGCTCGAAGAAGAGTTCCCGACAGCGACGCCGATCCCTCCGACCCCGGTGCCGACGGACACGCCGACCCCGGTGCCGACGGACACGCCGACCCCGGTGCCGACGGACACCCCGACCCCGCTGCCGCCGACGGCCACTCCCATCCCGCCGACGCCGACCCCATCCGTGCGTGAGGGCGATATCGTGGTTCGGGGTGCGGGCGTGGTTCCCCCGGTCGTGATCTATCAAGAGCAGCCGGTCTACCCGCCGATGGCGCGCCGGAATCGCGAGCAGGGCGTGGTGGAGGCCGAAGCGTTGATCGGTGTGGACGGCTCGGTGGAAGAGATCCGAATCATCAGAGTGGAGGGCCGGAACGTCGGCTTCGAGAAAGCCACGGAGGACGCCATCACAACCTGGCGCTACAAGCCCGCGACCAAGGATGGTGTCAGGGTCCGGATGTGGGTGACGATCCGGGTGCCGTTCCAATTCCAGTAAACAGGGAGGCGAGATGTCTGGCTTGACAGATGCCCAGAGAAAATTCTACGAGGACGCGCTCGAGCAGACCAAGAAAGAAATTCAGGACCTCGAGGGACAGATTCAGGTCGAGCTCGGCAAGGTGAAAGAAAAGATCTCCGAGTTGCAGAACGCCCAGAAGGCGGCCAGGCAAATGTACGATGCGGCCTGTCAACGCCTCGGGATCCCGAACGATCTCGAAAGTGAAGAATCCGGTGGTTGATGGCAGTGGCGCCGTGAGACCGAGCCTGGCGCCTCGGACCGACCTCCGCGGCTGACTCTGAGGCCCGTCCGCCAATCGCTGCTACAATCAATAGCTTCGAGTTGCGGTGCGCACGAGACGGAGCGATCGATGGCCGATAAAAAGAGCAGATCCCAGGGTCTCTGGATCAAATGTTCCGACTGCGGGGAGATCCTCTACCACCGGGAGGTTTCAGGCAACCACCACGTCTGCCCCCGGTGCGGGTACCATTTCAGGATCTCGGCCGATCTCCGGCTCAAGTTGCTTTTCGACAACGGGCGGTTCAAGCGGTTCTTCGGCAAGATTCGGTCGGGAGACCCGCTGGGCTTCGTCGATTCCAAACCCTATCCCGACCGGCTCAAGGTCTACAACAAGAAGTTCGGCGGCTCGGACGCAGTGGTCGTGGCCCAGGGTGAGATCCACAAGATCCCGACAATCATCGCCGCCATGGAGTACGGATTCATGGGCGGGTCCATGGGTTCGGCGGTCGGCGAGAAGCTGGTGCGTGCCATCGAGCGGTGTATCGATCGCAAGCTGCCGCTGGTGATCGTGTCCTGCTCGGGCGGGGCGCGAATGCAGGAGGGCATCCTGTCGCTGATGCAGCTCGGAAAGGTGTCGGCGGCGCTGGCACGAATGCGTGAGAAACGGCTCCCGTTCGTCTCCGTGCTCACCGACCCGACCACGGGCGGCGTGACCGCGAGCTACGCCATGCTCGGCGACCTCAACATTGCCGAGCCCGGGGCGCTGATCGGCTTCGCTGGCCCGCGAGTGATCGAACAGACGATCCGCCAAACCCTGCCCGAAGGATTTCAAAGGTCGGAGTTTCTCCTCGAGCACGGCATGTTGGACATGGTCGTTCCGCGGCCCGAGCTCAAGGACACCGTCGCTCGATGCCTGTCCCTCCTCCGTTGACGTTGATCGATCGGCCCGCTGGCCGGATCCGTCCCCAGCTGGAGAACTTGCGGCAGGTGCTGAGCGAGCGCGGCAACCCCCAGTTGGATTTTCCCTCGATCCTGATCGTCGGCACCAATGGCAAGGGCTCGACTGCGGCGCTGCTCGAGGCGATGCTTCGTGCCCACGAGCTGACGACCGGGCTCTTTACCTCGCCCCACCTCGTGCGGGTCGAGGAGCGCATCCGCATCGGCGGGTTACCCGTCGACTCGCAGGTGCTCGAGAGGCACCTTCGAGTCTTCGACGCCGATCCGGACCTCACGTACTTCGAAACTCTGACGGCAGCCGCCTTCACTGTCTTCTCGGAGGCGGAGATCGATGTGGCGGTTCTCGAAGCGGGGATGGGCGGATCGTGGGACGCCACCCGGCTCGCTGCAAGCTCCATTGCGGGTCTGACGAATATCGGCAGCGATCACGCTGCATGGCTCGGAAACGAGCCGGCGGCGGTCGCCCGCGAGAAGGGTCGCGCGCTGGCGGCTGCGGACCGCGCGGTCGTCGGCTCTGGGGTTGACGAAGCCCTCCTGCCCGAGCTTGGAGCGCCTCGCGCACAACGTGCACGGTCGGTGGTCAGCTGTTTCGATCACGGCGATGGGCGCGTGGCCGCCAGATGGAACGGCCGGGAGACGCGCGTTCACCTCCCTTTGGCGGGCGCCTTCCAGCTCGAAAACCTCGAGCTTGCCCTGGCACTGGCATTGGCAGCCACCGAGGCAGGGTTGTTTCCGGTCCTCGAACCACGGTCCTTTCGGGCTGCGGTCGAAAGCGTGAATTGGCCAGGGAGGCTCAGCTCGCACCGTGTCGGAGGGCGAGAGGTGGTCCTGGATTGCGCCCACAACCTCGAGGCTGCTCGAGCGTTGGCCGATCACCTCGGCGGTCTCGAGCGTCGCCACAATCTGCTCTTCTCCTGTCTCGACGACAAGCCCGTCGAGGCGATGGCGGAGGTCCTGGCGCCCCATGTCGGCGACATCGCCGTGTGTCCCCTCGATGACGACCGGGCGATGCCGGTGGAGCGCATCGCGGCCGCCTTTCCCGGCGCCGAGGTCGCCGAGGACCCACGCTCGGCACTCGACCGCCTGTGCGACCCGGTCGTAGCGGCCGGGAGTATCCGCTTGGTCGGCGCGCTCTTCGCGCTCTCGGAGGACGCGAGGTGAGTGGCGATTTCCTACGTCGGAGGGCTGCGTTGGAGGCCGACGAGGCGCGGCGCCTCTCCCTGTTCGCCATTCGTTCATCCGAGGCAACCCGTCGCCGGGAGGTGGAGGAAGATGGGTCGGACATTCGGCTCGCGTTCCAACGGGACCGCGACCGGATCCTTCATGCGCGAGCATTCCGGCGTCTCAAGCACAAGACGCAGGTTTTCGTGCCACACGTGGGCGACCACCCGCGCACGCGGCTGACCCACACGCTCGAGGTCGGCCAACTCGCACGCACCATCGCCCGCGCCCTCGGTCTCAACGAAGACCTCGCGGAGGCGGCCGCCATGGGGCATGATCTCGGACATACGGCCTTCGGTCATACCGGCGAGACGGTGCTCGACGAGATCCTCAGCGGTGAAAACCCCCATCTGACGCTCCCCGAGTCCGTCGTCGGTGAGGTCGGCCGCTTCAAACACAACTACCAATCGTTGCGTGTCGTTGATCTCTTCGAGCGACGCTACGAGCTGCCGGGACTCAACCTGAGCGACCAGGTCCGCGAGGCGATCCTCAAGCACACCTCGTGGAAGGTGGACTATCCGTTTCCGGTCCCGGACCGCGCGGGTCTCTTCCTCGACCAGCCGTGCCACCTCGAGGGCCAGGCGGTGGCGGTGGCCGACGAGATCGCGCAACAGACACACGATCTCGAGGACGGGCTGCGGGCGCGCTCCGTACAGCTGGAAACGGTCGAAGAGCTGGCGGTCGCGCGAAGAGTGATCGAGGAGATCGGCCCGGAGCGGTACTTTTCCGAGCACCGCTGGATCCGGCAGAACACCCTGGTTCGAGGCCTCATCCGTCTCTTCGTGTCAGACGTTGTCGGCGCCTCGGCCGAGCGGATCAAACGGTTCCTCGAAGGCCACGAAATCACCGATCACGAGGGCTTCGTTCGCCATGCTCGCGAGGTCTCGCAGACGACGGTCTGGCTTTCGAACGAGGTGGCAGAGCTCTTCGCAGGGCTCAAGGAGTTCATCTATGCCCGGATCATCAACCAAGGGCCGGTCAGTCGCCAGGACTGGCGGGCGCGAAAGGTGATGACGGCGCTGTTCGCCGCCTATTGGTCGGCCCCTGCCACCCTGCCCGACTATCTCCTGATGCGCGCGACCGAGGAGCTCGATCTCCCCTATCTCCGTGACCTTCCGTTGAAACGCGTTGCGGGAACTGTCGCCGAGCGGTACCATGCGACCCCCGGCTTCGCGCGGCTCATCGTCGACCACCTCGCCGGTATGAGCGATCGCTTCGCCCTCGAGGAGTACCGCAATCTGCAGCTGCCGTCGCCGGACCAGGATCTTTCGGCCGTCTGAGGGGGAGGGATTCATGATCGTCATCGCGTCGGACCATGCCGGAGTCGATCTGAAAGCACGGGTCGTCGAGCTCGTCCGCGAAGCGGGACACGAGGTGCGCGATCTCGGTCCATCCGATACCTCTTCGGTCGACTATCCGGACTTCGCGCACGCCGTGGCGCGGGCGGTGGTGGCCGGCGACGCCGAGCGAGGCATCCTCATCTGCGGCACCGGAATCGGCATGAGCCTGGCCGCCAACCGCTATCCGCAGGTGCGGGCGGCGTTGTGTCACGACGCGTTTACCGCCGAGATGGCGCGCCGCCACAACGACGCCAACGTGCTCTGCGTCGGTGCGCGGTCGACCGGGTCGGGCGTGGCGGAACAGGTTGTGCACATCTTTCTCGAAACCCCGTTCGAGGGTGGTCGTCACCAACGGCGGGTCGAAAAAATCGAGCGGGAGGATTGATGGCCGACAGCCTCAAGGAGCAGTTCTTTTCGGTTCATGACCAGCTCGTGGCGGCGGCCGATCCGCCCGTCGCGCAGGCGCTCGAGGATGAACGGCGCCGCCAGAACGAGGGCCTCGAGCTGATTGCGTCGGAGAACTTCGTGTCGCCGGCGGTGCTGGCCGCCATGGGTTCCGTGATGACCAACAAGTACGCCGAGGGCTATCCCGGCCGCCGCTATTACGGCGGGTGTCAGTACGTGGACGTCGGTGAAGATCTCGCCCGCGAGCGCGTTAAAGAACTCTTCGGCGCCGAGCACGCCAACGTCCAGCCCCACTCCGGCGCGCAGGCCAACATGGGGGTTTACCTGGCTGTCATGCAGCCGGGCGACACGATGCTCGGTATGGACCTCACCCACGGCGGCCATCTGACCCACGGCCATCCACTCAACTACTCGGGCAAAGAGTTCGAGGTCGTGGCCTACGGCGTCGACAAGGAGAGCGAGACCATCGACTACGAGCGCCTGCGGGAGCTCGCGCTCGAGAACAAACCCAAGCTCATCGTGTGCGGCGCGTCCGCCTACCCGCGGACGATAGATTTCGAGCGTCTGCGGGCCATTGCCGACGAAGCCGACGCCTTGCTGATGGCCGACATCGCTCACATCGCCGGGCTCGTCGCGGCCGACCTCCACCCATCGCCGGTGCCCCACTGCCACTTCACGACCTCGACCACCCACAAGACTTTGCGAGGCCCGCGCGGCGGCATCATCCTCTGCGGCGCCGACTGGGCCGAGGCGATCGACAAGGCCCTCTTCCCAGGGATCCAGGGTGGACCGCTGATGCACGTCATCGCCGCCAAGGCGGTTGCCTTCGCCGAGGCCATGCAGCCCGAGTGGAAGGCGTACCAGCGGTGTGTGATCGAGAACGCGGCGGCACTGTGTGAAGCGGTCAAGAAGCGCGGCTGGCGGATCGTTTCCGGCGGCACCGACAACCATCTCTTCCTGATCGACCTCGGTGCCGACTTCATCTCCGGCAAGAAGGCCGAGCGTTGGCTGGGGCTGGCCGACATCACCGTCAACAAGAACACCGTGCCCTTCGACACCCGAAAACCCTACATCGCCTCCGGTCTTCGTATCGGCACTCCAGCCATTACGACCCGCGGCATGGGCCCTGCGGAGATGGAAAAGATCGGCGAGTTGATCGATCGCGTCCTGCGGGCCGACGAGGACAAGGAGGACGAGGCCAAGATGGCGGCCTTCTCCGCAGAGATGGAAGCCGTCAAAGCCGAAGTCCACGCCCTGACCGCCAAGTTTCCTCTGTACTAGCTCCAGCCCGTTGCCGTGCCCGACTGACGGCCCACGACCGCGATCAGAGATCTCGGCCTCGCGCGCTCGGTCCGCCGGTTCTCCAAGAGCGGTATCTTGTCGACCCGTCAGTCCCCGGTCGCAGCGCGCCTTCAGCGCCCCAGTGGGCCTGCGCCCTCGGAGACCTCGTCGGCCCTTTGCGCGTTCGACCGAGAAGATGGGCGACAGGTAAACCGGATCCATGGGTCACACAAGAGGTTCCTCGGGCACGGCCCGCCGGGCCTTTCTGAGAGAAGGGGGTGAATAGAGTGTGCGCCGGAGTTTCCTGCGCCTCGTGCAGTACCTGTCGAAGATATCCCTCGATGATCCTCCTCATCCATTGCCCGACCAGCGGAGGCGGAGCCAGAAGGTGCGGCCGGGTTCGTTGATCTGCACCGGTGCGGGGTCGAAGAAGTTGTCGCGGTTGAGGTGATAGGCGTAGGCCCGATCGAACGCGTTGTCGACACCGGCGAGCAACCCGAACCCGAGACCGAGACGTGCCTGACCGGACAGGTTGAGGATCACCCAGCCCGGAGTCTGACCGACATCGAGACCGCTGCCGGTCACGGGATTGTCGTCGACTCGCGTCTGCTCCGCCGCCCAGCGCACGGCGCTTGAAGCTCTGAAGCGGCCGCTCACCCACGATGCGAAAAGGCTCCCTTCGAGTGGCGGTGTCTGAGCGATCGGCCGGTCATCGGTCGTATTCTGGGCCCAGACGAAGGCCGCATCACCGCCGACGTGGAAGGCCTGTCCGATTCGCCAGGAGCCCACGATTTCTGCTCCCAGTCTCCGAGCCTCGATGTTGCGGTAGATCGTGGCGTTGTCGTTTTTGAAGATGCCCGGCTGGCCGTGGGCGCGGTCACGGAGGATCGCGCCGTCCACGTCATCGGCGAAGACCGCCACCTCGAAATCGCCGGTCGAGCCCGCATACTCGATCCCGAGGTCGATTTGGTTGTGGATCTCGACCTCGAGGAGCGGGTTGCCAACCCACCGTTTGGGCGCGATCGAACTGTTGCCGGCCATGAACCGCTGGGTCGTATCGGCCGCCCGGGCAGTCCGGCTGACGCCCGCGAAGAAGCCGATTCTGGGTGCCAACAGACGGTGTTCGTAGCGGGCGAAACCACCGACGATATGCTGCTCCCAGCTGTCTTCGACAGGACCGTAATAGCTCTCCCAGAGCTGCCGTGGAGTGGGGCTCATACCCGCCGGCTTGACATCCTTTGCGGCGGCTTTGGCGTTGAAGCGGTCGCCCCTGAGGCCGAATCGTAGTGCGCTGGCGGCTCCGACGCCCATCCGACCCTCGACGAACAGACCGTTTTGTTCGAGGTCGACCTCGGGCCAGAGCACCGACTGCAGCATCAAAACGCTGTCCGGGTTTGGACCGGCAAAGCGAAGCGCCTGCCGATCGTTGTGGGCGAGGTCGAGACCCGCGGAGAGCTCCAATCGCTCGGTCGGATCGATATCGACCCACAGGCGACCGCCAGTGGATTTCGACGTGGATGGTGCGCTCATGGCCATCGGCGCCGTCCATTCTCGCAGCGAGAAGTTGTCCATCACGTGCGACACGTCGGTCCAGTAGAGGTCTCCCCGAATTTGGCCGACGACACCGTCGCCGGCATCGCGACGAAACCTCAAGCGGACAGCATCGGTCTCCGAATCCGGGCTGTCCATCGCCGCGCCGCCGTAGAGGGCGTCAACCGTTCGATTGAGCTCGTACGAAAGACGAACCGAGGTGAGAGCGTCCGGCGTCCAGCCAAGGGCGAGAGCGCCGTTGACGCTGTCAAATGCAGACGCCACCTCGTCGCCGTTGCCATCGATGTAGCTGTCCATTTTGAGACGATCGCCCGAAATATCGAACGAGAACTTCGAGGTGCCGACAGCGGCGCTGATTCCGAACGCCGGACCGTCGTTGGAGGTGCCGGCAACCGCGTTGGCGGAGGCGCGCCACCAGCTGTCGTCGAAGAATCGAACGGGAAGCCGCTCGAACAGCACGGTGCCGGGCGCGGTCCCGTAGCGAAGCGTCTGCACACCGCGCACCACGACGACTTGGTCGTAACTTTCGGCGGCCGCAAAGGACGATGGCGGGTCCATCCGGTTCGGACATCCACCATGGATCTCGGCGCCGTCGATCAGGACGCGGATGCTTGATTCTCCGAGGCCACGGATTCGTGGGTCGAGTCCGTGGCCTCCCATCCGCCCGGAGCTGACGGCCGGTGCGATACGCAACAGGTCACCGGCATCTCGCGACTGGCCGCTGCGAAGATCGGCTGCCTCCAGGGTCGTGACAGCCGGGGTTTTGGCGATTTTTCCAAATACTTCGATTTCGGCGCGGACGATCGGAATCGGCGCCGCTTTTTCTTCACTCTGAGTGAGCGCCTCCGGGTTGCGAGGCGGCTGTTCATCGTCCGCGACAGCAAACGGTGGCACCGCCGCGAGGCAGACGACGATCGACGCCACGCGCAATCGACACGATAGAGGCTCCTTCCCTTGCATGAGCTCTCCCTTCGCTGTTCCAGACACGGTTTGCCATCGGTGGCCTGCTGGAGCCGGCACCGGGCAGCGTTGTGGAACGATCAACCGATGAGACGATCGATGGGCGAGGGGCCGCTGCTCGGCGGGGCACGTGGATTGCTCTGCGAGATCGCCGGGCGCCGCCACCGGCACATGACCTCGAGCGATTCCACGAGGTGAATCCGCGTCATCCCGAGCCGGAGTGCTCTGGGGGACCGGGTCCATGGCTGGAAGCTCGTGGTGGCGGTGGGCAGCAACCAGCCGCCCCGCTGGCAATCGCGATCCCGTGAAACTCGTTCGGCTACAGACCAAGCGGGTGGCGCCGGGTTCGACTTCTCGACATGGGTGTCGCCGCAGCAGTCGCCGGCGCATTGACAGTTCGAACCACAGCAGCCGACGCACGACATCGTGACCGTCGTCCGCGGCTTCGATGTCACTACAGCCGAGCCGAGAGGGGGGAACTGAAGAACCGGCAGCGCGATGAGGAACGCGAGAACAGCCGACGTCAAGGTCCGAACGCGGGCCGTTCTCGCAGCGACCATCAGAGGTCTTGCCTCTGAAATACCCGGATGGACAGAAGCACCGGGGTCACGATCCATATGCCGATGAGAGCGAGCCCGATGACCATGGTGACAGCGCTTGACCCGGTGAGTTTGACCAGGGTCGCCCCGGCCGGGCCGAAGAGGTGTGGGCCTCCGACCTCGAGCAGACAGAGCACCCGTACGACGTCGATCGGATTGCCGCCGAGACCGACGAGCAGCACGTTTTTCGCGATTGCTGGTGGCAGGTACAGGGTTGTCGCCAACATCAGCAGCCCATAGACGAGCTCGAAGACGATCCACACACCGACCGCGACGCCGAGTGCGACCGGTCGTCGTCCGGCGAGCAGCGCGATGAGGACCGACAACCCCGTGAAGACGGCCGCCAGCAGACAGGAAAAGAACACGACCACGAGGTAGGTCCCGGCGCCCTCGACGCCGATTGCGGTCGCGATCACCACGCCGGGGAGACCGAAACCGAGGGCGGCGGCCGCGAGGACCGAGATCAACAGACCGAGGTATTTTCCGAGCAGGATGCCGCGGCGGGAAACGGGCTGGGTGGCGAGGATTTCGAGATACTCGCGATCGGTGAGGAAGCTGAAGACCCCGAGCAGCAGCGCGAAAAGCGGCAGCAGAAACCCGCCCAGGTTGATCAGGCTGGCCGAGGTACGGACGAAATCCTGAAAGCCCGTGTAGCCGGAGGTGATCATTCCGAAGTACGCGACCGCGAGGCTGAGTGAGGCGAACAGGATCGCAAAAGAAACGACCCAGCGGTTGCGTCGGTGGAGTGCAAACTCCTGGTGCGCGATCTGCAGTACCGCCGACCTCATTGGGCCGCCTCGTCCAGGGTGTGGGCGCCGCTCACCTTGAGCATGCCGAGCGGCTTGCCGCCGGTGGCACGCTCGATCGGGAAACCCGCGCCGGGCCGCGTCGCCATGAACCTGACCTCGGCTGTTTCACCGGATGCGGTCACGAGCGGAGGCTCGACCTCCGGATATCCCGTAATGGTCCAGGCCATGTCTTGGGTCAGGTCCTCTCCTGAGTAACGCCACAGGACGATATCGCCCTTGTTCGCGACGACGCTATCGGGAACCATGCCGTCGGGTCCGAAGACCGCCTCGATGACCGTGTCCGGAGTTCCACGTCGGATGCGGAAGCCGGTCCAGTCGGTGACGGTCTCGTCGTCGTGCTGGCGCATGGCGTCGGCGGCGGCCAGTGAGCCGAAGCAGACCACGCGTCCACTCATCACCGTCGGCACGTGGTCGGTGAGCAGAAATGCGGTCTCGGCCGAGGTCGAGAAGGCGCCGGAGTTGTAGTCGGCGAAGAACAGGGTCTGCGGCTTCGGACGGTCCGAGTGGCGCAGGGCATCGTACTCGGTCAGCAGGCAGCCGGGGGAGCAAAATGGCATGAACTCCCGTCCGTCGACCCACCCGGCGGCCTCGTTGCCACGGTCGATCACCATACCGCAGCTCGCGCAACCGTCGATGCCGCTCGTGATCTGTGGTGTCGGCTCGCCGACGCACCCAACGGCGATCACCGGCAGCAGCACGATGGCGATCGCATGTGCGGTCCGGGTCGGTGCGCGGCCATGCTCATTCATGCCTCTCTCCCCCGCCGTTGAAATGGGTCTGCACGAGCGATTCCCAACCCGGCGCCTCGGTGTGGAACTCTTCGATCGTGCCTCCGGCCTTCTCGATCGCCCGAATCACCTCGAGCCTCGCCTCCGGCAAGGCCCGGAACGACACGTGGGTCGCGTTGCACTCGCGCACATCGGCGCCGGCTTTTTGGGCCGCGTGGAGAATCGCGTCATCGAGCCGGTCGAGGACCACCCGGACCGTCGTCTGGCGGGTGACCTCGGCCTGAAATTTCGCGACCGGCTCCGACACCACGAGAGCGCCCTCGACCATGACGCCGACCCTGTCGGCGAGCTGGACGGCGGAGTGAATGCTGTGGGACGAGAAGATAATGGTCGTGCCCCGGTTGTTGAGCTCGGTGAGCACCCGGTGCAGGCTGTCGATGCCCTGCGGGTCGAGATTGAGGGTCGGCTCGTCCAACACCAGGAGGGGAACCTCTTCGAGCAGTGCTGCGGCGAGCCCGAGGCGCTGCACCATACCGCCGGAGAACTCACCGACCTGTCGATCGGCGTCATCCGTCAGCGCCAGCAGATTCAACACCTCGGCCACCCGATCTTCGCTCATGCCCCGCAACCCGGCGAAGGTCGTCAGGATCTCGTGCGCGGTGAGCACGTCGGGCATTGTCACCCGTTGCGGGACGTAGGCGAAGAGCCTCCGCACCTCGTCGGGTTGTGCGGTGATGTCGACGTCGGCGACGAAGATCTTGCCGTCGGTTGGGGACTGCAGTCCGACGAGGGCGCGCAGCACCGTCGTCTTGCCGCCACCATTGGGCCCGAGCAGCGCGAAGGACTCCCCCTCCGCGATCTCCAGATCGAGCGGTTTGACCGCTTCGAGGGAGCCGTAGCACTTAGCGAAGCCCTCGAATCGGACCATCGGGTCGCTCACCGGACTCATTCACTACCCTTCGCGCCGCGGTTTCTTCTCCACCTTCGCGGCCGACCGAGGTACCACAACGACGCGACCGGAAATGCGCTGCCGGCGAGAAAAATCGACGCCGCCAGGGGGCTGCCATCGAGCCGAGCGCTGTCGACAGCCTGCCAGGGAACCGCATCGTTGGCGATCGGCAGGAGCGATGGCAGCGGGTCCTCGGCGTCGCCGAGCCGGAGTATGGGGAGGGCGCGCTCGGCGGCCTTGAGCACCTCGGCCGCCGGGCTGAGCAGATAGAACCGGGCTTCCGGCACCTTGGATTCGAGAACCTGGAAGACGTTTTGGATCGAAAACGGGAGGTCGCCGGCGCCGTCACCATTGAGGTCATACCCGCGGTAGCCGCTCCAGTGGTTGCCCCCGGCGTCGTCGGCCCACCGCGTCTCGAGGTCGCTGACGTCGAGCAGCAGCTCCGACAGGTTGTTGATGAAGTTGTTGCGAACCAGCAGATTGGCATCGCAGCCGCCGTTGAGCTGGACAGCGAGGTCGTTGTCAACGACGTCGTTGCTTTCGATGCGATTCGAGTCCGCGTTGTTCATGAAAATGCCGCGGCTGTTGTCGATGATCAGGTTCGAGGTGGCCGTGACCCGGCTCATCGATTGCAGCAGGATGCCGTAGGCGCGAAATCCCCGGCATCGGGCAAAAGTGTTGCGCGCGAAAACGATGTCCTCGGAGTACATCAGCGCAGCACCCGCCACGTTCCTCTCGAAGAGGTTGTCGTAGAAGGAATTGTTGTTTGAATACATGTAATGGAGGCCGTAGCGCACGTGGTGGATGTGGTTCCGCTCGACCTCGGTGAAATGGGCAAACGAGAAGTAGATGCCGTCCCTGACGTTAAAGATCTCGTTTGCCGCGACGAGGTTTTGGGACGAGTTCCAGAGATGGATGCCGTTGCCCCGGTCGGCCTCGATCAGGTCGAGCCGGCCTTCGACGCTGTTGCCGACGATCTCGGTGCCGTTCCCGGCTTTGACGTAGATTCCGTGCAGCGATTCCGAGATCCTGCAGTTGCGAATCGTCACCTCGTCGGCTTCGACCAGTACGCACGCCATGTCCTTGGTCAAATGGGGACCGGCCTCGGCAATGTGGAGACCGTCCAGCACGGTTCCGGGCGCCGTGATGTGCACCACGTTGCCCTCGTATCCGCCACGAATCTCCGTTCCCTCCCTGCCGGTGAGCACGACCGGCACACCGATGACGATGTTCTCGCGGTAGACCGCACCCGCGAGGCGCACCGTGTCGCCCGGCGAAGCCTGGTCGAGGACGGCAGAGATCGACCCGCCAACCGGCACCTCGTGGACCGCGGCGACGGTGGTCACCGACCACATCGCGGCCAGCAGGCAGAGGGCTCGCTTCACGACTTTTTCTCCCCGTTGATCAAGATGTCAGATATAGCACACGCTGCGCCCCGGCAGTTTACTTCCGCGGCGCGCCGTCGTTCGATTCGAAAGATCCGTCGGTCAGCCCTTGAGCTTCGCCAGCTCGCTGTCGACCATGCTCTTGGTGCGAACGCCGGCGACACCGGTCTTGACCAGCAGCTGCCACACCTGCTCGAGATCGAGGAAGAGCTGTTTGTCGTGGTTGCCGGCCGCCATTCGCGCCTGGCAGTCTTCGTACAGGGTCGTCGCCATGGTCAGCTGCGCCTGCGTGTCCTCCCACTCCTCGTGCAAGGTGGGGCTGAAGCTATCGCCGTACTGGTTGAAGCCCTCGGTGATGTAGGCCGCGACAGGATTGATGACGTTGATCACCCCGATCACCTCGATGTTCTTGTTGTGGGACCTCGCCTGCCAATCATCGTCGGCCGTCACCTCGACCGGATCGGGCACCTCGAGCGCGGCCGGCGCTTCGACTTCAAGCAACGGCGCTGGCGGTGGTGTATCACTCTCGTAGGTCGCTTCTTCCGCTGCACCACCGCATCCAATTCCAAATGCAGTTGCGAGAATTATCAGAGCAAGTTTCTTCATGATTCCTTCCCTTCTATACGGCGGATGGCGGGTCGACATCCGCCTCACGCCACGTCAGCCAGAATCCGACGACCAGCAACAACCCGAAGAGGAAAAAGAGATAGGTCCCCATCGCCGGATAGGACCACACGTCAAACTGGCCGACGAGCTTGTATCCGAACATCGGCGGCATAAACGGCTCGACCTGGACCGAAGCCTTGGGGTCGAGGTTGGCGCCGTAGGAGTGGAGCTTGTACCAGAAGCTCCACATCGAAAACCCACCGAAATAGAACGACGCCACGATCACATCAACCACCGAACGCAGCGTACCGATCGAGGCCGCCCGAAGGGTCAAGATTCCGATCAAACCGATGACCAGCGGAATCCATTTGAGCTCGGTGAAGTCTGCCGGCCGCAGCTCGGCCATGCCGATGTAATGGTTGAGCACGTTGATCTCGGTCAGGTCATTGCCGTCATCGCCCCCCACAAGATTGTGGGAGTAGACGTAGAGGTCGAGGCCCTCGGGATATTGTTGTGCGACGAAGGTCATGTGCCACAGCGGCACGAAAAACGTCGGGATCAACACCAGAGCGGCCACCAGAACCGCCACCCGGCTGCGACCCGTGAGGGGCTGGTCGAGAGATGCGGTGAGCCGGTTGAACATAGACATGTGCACCTCGAAAATCGCGCCCCGGCGACCGACCAGCGGTGCGCCGGGGCCCACGAGCCATTTCTATTTCACGAGGAAGTAGCCCTGCATCTCCTGGTGCAGTGCGCTACAGAAGTTCGTGCAGTAGAACGCGTAGACGCCGGACTTGTCTGCGGTGAAGGTCACCGTCTTGGTTTCACCAGGATCGATCACCAGATTGATGTTGTAGTTGTCGATGGCGAAGCCGTGCAGCTCGTCCCGAGTCTGCTCGATGTTGGTCACGTGGACAATGACCTTGTCGCCCCTGTTGACTCGAATCACGTCAGGTGCGAAGAAGGAACGAACAGCCATCATCCATACCTCGACCGTATTGCCACGGCGTTCGATCCGCGCGTCTTCGGTCGTCCACGTGGCGTTCGGGTTTTTGTGCCAGTACGGATCGTCTTTCTTGTAGATCTCGACCGGATCCAATTTGTCGGCTTTGATAATCACAGCGTAGTGGGGCTCGGGCTCGGTGAAGGCGTCATAGAGAAGCTTCATCTTGTCGCCCGAGATGTCAATCAGCTGCGCCGACTCCGGAATCGATGGTCCCACGGAGAGATGGCGACCCTTGGAAAGCTTGTTGAGGGCGACCAGGTAGTTGCCGTCGGGGTTCATCGAGTCGCCTTCCGCCGATACCAGGTGACCGATGTTGTAGGCGACCGGGATTTTGTCGACGATGTACTGGTTCATGTCGTTGCCGGCCTCGTACGGCGGCAGCTTCCACTTGGCGACCGCGCTCTCGACAAAGAGTGAGGTATAAGCGTAGCCCTTGTCGTCGAACTGGGTGTGGAGCGGACCGAGCCCGACCGGGATCTCGGCTTCACGGACCGAGTTGTAGGTCAGCACCGGGATGCCGTCGATGGTCTCCTCGAAGTCCTTGTTGGCGATGGCCGTTTTGATCTTTTCGATGTCGTAGACGGTCGTGGTCGGCGACAGCTTGCCCGAGCCGATGATCCATTGACCGGTCGGAGAGACGTCGACCCCGTGCGGTGACTTCGCAAGCGGCATGAAATAGGCAACTCCGGGTGCATTGACGGGATCGATGACCGGGGCGCCTTTGACGGTCGTGAAGTTGCCGGCCGCGATCTGCTTCTCGGCCTCGCGCCAGTCCACCATCAGGATGAAGTCCTTGTCCTTCTGGGAAGCCGTCACCTCGAGCTTGCCGCCCTCGATGAACTCGCGTTCCGAGTTGTAGCAGGTCCAGAAGAGGAATCCGTCGGACGGACCCTTTCCGGAATCACCGAGATCGTAGTTGAACGGCGGCACCAGGATTTCCCAACCAAGGGTCAGATTGCCGTCGTCGGGATCGATCTTGATCCCTGCCACGATTCCCTTGTACTTGGTGGCGTACTCGGTGACATCGGCGTACGTGCCTTCGGGGAACGGCACAGACATCCTGGTCGCCATGGTGACGTACTCCGAGTTCTGGGTGACGAACGAACTGCCGTGGTTGGCCGAAATGTTCGGAATGCTCAGAATCTGCTTGGTTTTGAAGTCTTTCAAGTCGATCCGAGCCATGCGGCCGTTGGCGTTGTCGTTGATGAAGAGCCAGCGGCCATCGTACTCGCCGCCAGTTTCGGAGAAGCCTGGGTGGTGGGAATCTCCCCACGAGTAGCCACCGAGCATCTCCTTTGTCTCGTCGTCGAAACCGTAGCCGGTGCCGGGATACGGGGTGAAGACGGGGATCGTCGCGATGTGGCGCATCGACGGGATGCCGGAGACAAAGATCTGGCCACTGTGACCACCCGAGTAGAAAAGGTAGTACTCGTCGAGGTCACCAGGCGCCACGTAGGTCGCCAGAGCCGCGCTCGTGAGGTCGGATGTGCCGCCGCCGCCGGCGCGTGCGCCGCGCCGCTGCGGCGGTTTCTTGCCGCACGCCGCAAGCCCGACGAAGAGCCCGATAACGACCAGCGCGATCATCAGTCGAAAGATTGTCTTTCTATTGTTCATCTGCTGCCTCCTCCTTGTTATGCGGTGCTACGAACCGCTTGCGGCGGCGGCCTCGGCCGCCGCTTCCCTGTTTTTGACGATGTCGTAGGCCTTCATGATCTTTTCGACGGCCTGCCATTTCTCCTCGTCGGTGAGCACGATCTGGCTCTCGAGAATGATCTTCATCGTGCCGGTCGGGTCGAAGAGGAACTCCTCGACCGTCTTGTTGAATCTGACCCGAACGTCATCCGGAGCGAGCGAAAGGTCCGGTCCTTTTTCAGTCGGCGATTTGATGTCGTAGGCCTTGATGCTGTGACAGACGAAGCAGCTGTGCTCGACGAAGAAGGCGCCGTCGCCTTCGCGCATCCGGCGATCGCGCTCGACCTCCTCAGGCGTCATCTCGTCCTTGAGCTCGACGCCCGGCAGGAAGGCGCGAGGGAGATCCTCGTCGTCGCGCCAGCTCATGACCAGCATCGCCAGCGCGTGGGCGTCGGATGACTGGAAGTTCATCTCCGGCATGATCGAGCCGGGTACGATCGTTGGCGGTGACTGGAAGTGCTTGATGTGCCAGTTGAAGACCGTCATCTGATCCGACACGAGGTTGGAGAAATCGAAGCCCTCCGCGTGCTTGTCGCCGACCCGGGTCAGATCGGGCCCGAGCTTGCCGCCGGTGCCGTTGATGACATGGCAGATCTTGCAGCCCTTGGTCCGCACCAGCTCTTTGGCCTTGTTGATATAGGGCATGCCCTCGGTCGAGCGTTCGTAGCGGTGACAGAAGTTGCACTGGATCTCGTGAAGCGGAGGCGGGTTGCGCGGATCGTATTCAGAGGCCGCAATGTCCGACAGCAGCGGCTCCTCCCAATGCTCGACGAAACCGTGCGCGTCGTACTCGGTGAGGGCGTAGCCCTGCCCTCCGTGGCAGACCGTGCAGCCGAACTCTTCGATCGGGTGGTCGTCGAAGATGCCGGACATCGGGTGGGTGGTCCACGGCTGCTCGATGTTCTCGAGGCCGCGCCAGGTCATGCCGAGATGACAGGTGGTGCAGCGGTCGACACGATCGAGCTTCTCCACCCAGATCTGCTGGATCCCCCACGGCAGGGATGATGGGTCAACGTCGGCGATGTTCTCGGCGACGATGGCCTCGAACTCTGACTGGTAGTACTTCCACTCCGGTGAGGTGTCGACGAAAATGACCGCCACGCCGACCACGAGGATGGCGACGGCGGCGACGAGCAGCAGCTGGATTTCGCGCTGGCTAATCTTTTTGATCATCGTCTACCTCACAGCGCCATCGGGTGGGCCGGCCACGCCTGCCACGGCCAGAAGAAGTCCCAGTTCGGCCCGCGCAGAGAGGTGCCGGTATAGGTCAGGATGATGAAGGAGATGATGAAAGCGCAGAATGTCGCCATCGCTGCGTAGCGCGTCGACGCCGTCTTTTTGAGGACCACGAAGTACATGCCCGCGAAGAGCGCCAGCAGAAAGGTCGCCGGGTTGACGAGATCGAAGAAGAACTGGCTCTCGATGGTCGGAAAGATGTCGCGCGTCGGAGCGAGGATCGCCAGCACCAGGCATCCGCAGGTCGTGATCGCTCCGTAGAGAAAGCCGAAGACCGCCCATTTGCGCCCGGCGCCGTCCGTGAACCAGAGACCGATGCCGCCCTGCTCGCGGTCGAGGAAGGGGATCAGCATGAGGCCGAAGATGACCAGGGTCGGCACGATCACCCCGCCCATCAGCGCCGAGTAGCCGACCATCTCCTGCAGACCCAGGAAGTACCATGGCGCCTTGGCCGGGTTGGGGGTGACCTCGGGGTTGGCGGCCTCCTCGAGCGGCGCCTGCACGACCAGGGACAGACCGATCGAAACTGCGATCGTGAGCAATGTCACGACCAGGATGCGAACCGTGAGGAACGGCGTCGATGGCACCGAGTTTGATTCGTTGAGGGTCGTTGGGTCGTTGACCTGGACCGTGGTGCCGCTGGCGATGCCGAGGACGCTGTAGGTCTTGCTTTTCTTCGGCACCGCCGGCTCTCGGTTCAGCGCCTCCTGCCGGTCTTGCTCGACGATCGCGAGGCCGCCGTCCTTGCGGATCCGCCACATGTGCCAGGCGGCGATGGCGAAGAGCGCAATCGGCAGCAGGGCGCAGTGGAGGACGTAGAAGCGGATCAGCGTCGGCTGGCCGATGATGGTGCCACCGAGCAGGAACTGGCGGATCGTCTCCCCCACCCATGGAACGGCCGCCGCGATGTTGGTGCCGACCGTGATCGCCCAGAAGGCGAGCTGATCCCACGGCAGGAGATAACCCGTGAAGCTCAGCAACAACGTCAACACCAGCAGCGTCACACCGAGCACCCAGTTGAAGGGGCGAGCCGACGTGACGATCTCACCGGCTTTGTACGAGCCGGTGAGAAAGACCCGGAACATGTGGAGAAAGACCAGCGCCACCATCAGGTGGGCCGAGATCCGGTGCAGCCGTCTGAGCAGCCAGCCGAAGCTCACCGCGTGGTCGAGGTCCTTGATGCTCCAGTACGCGCGCTCCACCGACGGCACGTAGAGAAACATCAGCACGACGCCGGTCACGGTGAGAACCATAAAGACGACGAAGGTGATGGTGCCGAGATACATCGAGGCCGAGAACTTGAGGCTGCGGAGCGAGATCCGATTGGGAAACCAGTGGAGGAGGAAGTTGGCGACGATGCCCGAGCCCGCCTCGCGGTTCGACTCGGGCCGCCACGGCCAGATCAGCTTGTCCCAGAGGCCGGTGAGTCTCTGAAGGATCATCTAGACCACCAATCTGAAGTCGCGCGAGACCTCGTTCGACACATCGACCACCAGCTCGCCGGTCGCGGGTGACACCTCGAGGTGAAAACACTTGAGCGGCCGCGGAGCGGGGCCCGCGTAGTTGGTGCCTTCACCCCTGAACTTCGAGCCGTGGCACGGGCAGTGGAACTCGCCGAGGGCGCGGTAGGCGAAATCACGAACGGTCTCTTCCTGCGGCAGCGTGAAGGGCGAAAACTTCACCGTGCAACCGAGGTGGGTGCAAATGCCGGAGATGGCGTGGAAATTCGAGCGCTCGCGAAACAGGAAGAGCCGGTGTTCCTCGAGAAAGGTCACCCCTTCCTGGAAGCTCTCGGGTGCGCCGATGCGGAACTTCTTCGGTGGCTCGTAGAGCACATTCGGGACCAGCGACCGCAGCAGCGGCCAGCTCGCGACCAGGGCGCCGGCCGCCGCGACTGCGGCGGTCAACCGCCCGAGGAAACCCCGCCGCGTCGGCTTCGCCTGGTCACCGGAGACTCGAACATCGCTCGGAATCGTTTCTGTTGATGCCACAGCTCTCACCCCGTTGATTCGATGAAGTTGAAGCGTTCCATGGTGATCGCCTCGGTCGGGCAACGCGCCGCGCAGAGCCCACAGCGTATGCAGATCGTGTCGTCCTTGAGAAGGACGGTCATGGGCTCATCCGGGTCATGGCCATAGGCCTCGATCGCCTTCTCGAGCTGTTCGACCGGCATCTCGACCCGATCAAGGGGTAGAAAGGTCAGACACTTCTCGGGACAGACGTCCGCGCAACGGTTGCACAGCACGCAACGGTGCGGGTCGTAAATGGTGTCGACATGGCACGACAGGCAGCGCTCGGCCTGGTTCCTGGCCTGCTCCGGAGACATCACCTCTTCGACCTCGGTGATCCCTGTACGTCGGCCCGAGGCAACCGTCGGCGCCGCCCGGCGGCTCTTCTTTTCATAGACTTCGGGCATCGCGTACTCGGCGGCTGGGATCAGATCGATTGCGACCCGCATCTTCGTCTCGGCGGCCGTGCCCGACAGGAACTCGTGGATCGAGCGCGCAGCGTGTTTGCCGTTGGCCACCGCCTCGATGGCGATGCGGGGACCGAAGGCGGCGTCGCCGCCGGCAAAGACGCCGGGGGCGGTCGTCGCCAGGGTGTCGGGGTCGATTTTGACCGTTCCGGTCGGGCTCAGCTCGATGGCGTCCGCCGCGGTGAGAAAGTCGAAATCGGGTTGTTGACCGATGGCGAGGATGACCGAGTCGGCGTTGAGGACCATCGTCCGGGATTTGTCGAAAGAGGGATTGAAACGGCCGTTGTCGTCGAAGACGCGCTCGACGCCGACGAACTCGATGGACTCGACCTCCCCGTCGCCGGCGATCTTCGTTGGGCCCCACCCCGGATGGAGGAGAATGCCTTCCTCGAGCGCCTCGTCGAGCTCGTCCTTGCCCTGTACCGTCTGCGCCGCCGGCATTTCTTCGAGGGATTCGAGAGAGATGACGTGGACCTCGGAGGCGCCGCCTCGCAGCGCTCCGCGAGCGGCGTCCATCGCTGGCTGGCTGGCGACCGCGTGGGCGGTCAGTTCGATCTCCTCCATCGGTTGGTAGAACTCGCGGACTGCGGTCCGCGCGGCGTCGAGCGCCACCGATCCACCGCCGATGACCACGACCCGGTCTCCGAGATCGACCCGGTAGCCGCGGTTGAGGTTGAGGAGATAGTCCACCGCCTTGATGACCCCGTCCTTGTCGGCGCCTTCGATATTGAGATCCCGGCCGCGCGTTGCGCCGACCGACAGGAAGAAAGATTCGAAGCCTTCCTCGCGGAGGTGGCTGAGTCCGTACTCGCGGGAGATCGGCATGTTGGTCAGAAAGGTGACACCGAGCTTTTCGATCGCCGCGATCTCGCGGTCGATGACCCCTCGCGGAAGCCGATACTCGGGAATCCCGTAGCGGAGCATGCCGCCGAGCTCGGGCATGGCCTCGAAGACCGTGACGTCGTAACCCATAAGCGCGAGATCGTGGGCGCAGCCGAGTCCGGCCGGACCGCTGCCGATGATCGCGACACGCCGGGCTCGGTCACCGCCGAGTTCTTCGCGGCTGAGCTGGTCCACGTGCCACCGGCGGCGACACCCGGGGTCCTCTGCCTCGGCGTCGATCTGTGGGTCGGACATCAGGAGCTTGAAGAAATCGGGGCGCGCCGACTCGGCTCCGAATTGCTCGGTGACGAATCGTTTGAGCGGCCGGATGGTGACTGCTTCGTCGACCCAGCCGCGGCGGCAGGCATCCTCGCACGGCGCGGAGCAGACCCGGCCGCAAACCGACGCGAGCGGGTTTGGCGCGCGAGCGATCAAAAATGCTTCCTCGAAACGCCCTTCGCCGATGAGCTGGACATAACGCCCGGAATCTGTATGAACCGGACAAGCCTCCATGCACGGCACGTTGGTCCGGTACCACGGCAGCTCGTTGAAGCGAGCGGGAAAACGAGGGTCGGTGGCGGTGGAATCGCTCACCACTGCCGGCCCGTTCCTGTGACAGTGTCGGCGACCATGATCCTCGTCATGCCCCCCTGCCGTCTCGCCGGTGTTGGAATTCTCAATCCGAGTTTCGGCATTACAATACTGATTAGCTTGAATGTGGTCAAGCTATCCTTGACCGAGGTCAAGGACGGCGCCATCCGGCGCCGACTTCTGCGACACATTGAACGAGCCGGAGAACGAAATGCCGCGTGCTCTCAAGATCTCCGAGGCGGCGTCGCTGGCGATGCACGCCCTTGGATACCTCGCCAAACGTGAGGACGGACCGATCACCTCCCGGGAGATCGCCAATTGGTTCGAGATTTCCGAAGCCCACCTTTCGAAGGTGCTGCAACGCCTGGTCAAGGTCGAGCTGGTGCGCTCGGTTCGCGGCCCGCGGGGCGGATTCATCCTGACCCGCGAGCCCGAGTCGGTGACTCTGCTCGAGATCTTCGAAGCCATCGAGGGCCGGTTCGAACCGAGCCAGTGCCTTCTGAGCTCGGCCATCTGTGACGGCGAGTCGTGCATCCTCGGACAGATTCTGGTTGAAGCCAACAACATGCTCCGGGAGCGACTTCAGACCACCACCCTGGTCGAGGTCGAGGCGGTGATCAACTCGAACCAGCCGTCCGCTTCGATCAGCATCGCGGGCACCCCACCGGCTAATCGATAGGCCGGACCCGGCCCCAGTGAGACGCGCGTGCCGCATCGACGACACCGGTGCCACTCTTCACATTGTTTGCCCTCAGAACGAAGGACGCTTGGGAGTGGTCCCTCAAACAATGCGAAGGGTGGCACCCGGCTCGCTGAAGCGCGAAGCGCTTCTCAGTTCTCAGCGCTCCTCAAGCCACGCCTCGAACTCGTCGGCGTGTTGAATGTTCAGGATGCCCTCGCGGGGCACCTCGGCGCGCATCGCGATGGCTGATGCAAAGGTGTCGAACTCGAGATGAGGCGCGGCGTGCGCGTCGGAGGCAAGCATGATCTCGCAGCCCGATTCGACGGCGAGCCGCGCGAGGTCGGGGTCGAGGTCCTGACGGCGGGGGAAGCCGTTGATCTCGACAGCGACTCCCGTTTCGGCGCAGGCCGAAAAAACCTTTTCCCAGCGCGCCTTGATGCCGGGCCGGTGATGGAAATGCCGGCCGCGCGGATGCGCGAGGACATGGACTTCGGGCG
This sequence comes from Candidatus Sulfomarinibacter sp., assembly GCA_041560205.1. Lineage (GTDB taxonomy): Bacteria > Acidobacteriota > Thermoanaerobaculia > Thermoanaerobaculales > Sulfomarinibacteraceae > Sulfomarinibacter. Next base: position 26,889 of record JBFFBV010000015.1, on the reverse strand, counting down.
AATTGACAGCGCGAAGCAGGCGCTCGGTCTGATCGCGGTCGGCGTCGAAGTGGCTGTGGACTGCGGCCACCACACACTCCACCTCGAGACGTTCGCCTTTCGGCACGTCGAGTGTGCCATCTTCCAGAACCTCGATTTCGAGCCCCTGGAAGATGCGGTGGTCATCGCCGTGCTGGTCGTTCCATCGGTCGATCCGTTGCCGCTGAAGCCACACGCCTTCTGCGTCGAGACCGGAGGCAACCTCGAGACCGCGCGAGTGATCGGCGACCATCGACCACGCGTAGCCGCGCCTCACGCAGGCCCGCGCCATGGTCTCGAGTGACGCCTTGCCGTCCGAGTTGCGGGTGTGCCAGTGGCACGCGCCGCGCTGCCGCCGGGGGTGGAGATCGGCAGGGCCCGATTCGAGGATCTCGGTCACTTCCGAGCGGCTCAGATATCCCTGACGGGTGTTCCTGCGGCGAGGGTTTTCGTCGCCCTTGAGGCGTTGGACCGCGGCATGAAGAGCGTCGTTGCCGCGGCATGCCACCAGCTGCTGAAGCAGCGGCTGCAGCCAGCTCGGCGCATTTCGTTGCAGGTCGCGATGCGGTCTGCCAGGGCTGTCGAAGGCGAGGTATCCGGCGCGCAACAACGCCAGCCGCCGGTCTCCGGGCGGTTCCGACTCGGCGAGCGCGAACAGCGCCTCGGCGAGGGCCCCGTTGGTGATCCGTTGCTTGCTCATTCCCGACCGTACAATGCTCGCCGATGGGCGTTTCTTCCGATCGGCTTCAGTTCACCGCCAGGTTTTCGATGTCCTTCTGCATTTTGGCTCGATAGTGTTCCACCGCAGCTGGCTTGTCCATGACCATGTCGAGTTGGCGGGTGTGCATCAGGAGGTAGCCGACGACTCGCAGGCCTTTTGCGACATCTTGCTGTTGAAGGCCGGTCCTGCGTGCGGTCACCATATCCTCGGTGAGGTTGATCTCGAAACCGAGTCCTCGGAGGAGATCGCCGATCAAACGTGCGCGACCGACCCTGCGCTCCTGGTTGGCGGCGCCGCCTTTGAACGAAAAACTCAGGTAGTTTTCCTCCGGACGCTCTCCCGCGAGCGCCTCGACATTTGTGAAGTGGAAGCCGAATCGTGACTGGAGGTTCATGAAGTGCTTGGAGATGATGAAGTAGTTCCGGTTGGCATACGGCTTCTTGAAGGGGCTGGAGAGCGCCGGGTTCGCGGTCGCCTGAAAAAGCACTGATGCCAAGCCACGGCCACTGATAGCGGGCGGGCCGTCCCACGGCACCGCGACCATGCCGTCCCACAGCGCCAACATCGGCCTGCAGGCGATGTCGTCGAGATGCACGTATTTCCCGAAGACAGGCCCTTTCAGGCCGTTCCCGAGGTCCAACACCCACCATTGCATGGGAACGTTGTGGTGGAGCTGTTTGCTCGCGTATTCGGGAAAGGAGCTTTCCGAACCGAAGGCGAAGATCTCCTGCACGGCCTTTTCGTGACAGAAACGCGTGATGTCGTGCATGGTTTCACAGCTGCCGGGCGTGAAGTCGAGGCTCGTGGGGTCGACCAGATTCAGGGGCGCGATGTGGGCCAGCGCCGAGCGGAGGGTACGCCGGATCGGGTTGTCGCCATCCACCTTCGGAGGCTCGGCGCGACGTTCGATCAGCGTCTCGATCACGCCCGGGTAGACGGCGCGGCCACTGGCGTCGACCGTGACCTCGAGACCGTTTTCGAGCGTGGTGAGTGGTCCGGCGCCAAGGATTGCCGGCACACCGAGCTCGCGGGCCACGGTCGCCAGATGTCCGGCGACCCCACCCTCCTCGGCGATCACTGCGGCGGTGCGATCGAGCAGTGCGGCCCACCGGGGCAGTGGCTGGACGAGGGCGAGGACGGCATTGCGGGGAAAGGACAGCGCATCGGCGTCTCGATTGACCCAGTGGATCGGACCGGCGGCGACTCCCGGGCTGGCGGCGACGCCTCCTCTGATCAGCGGCAAAGGGGTGTCCACGGGAAGCTCGTGATCGGAGGTGCCGATTGACTGCGTCAAGGGACGGCATTGGAGAATCACGAGCGTGCCGTCGCGATCGATTGCCCACTCGACGTCGACCGGCTTGCCAAAGTGGGACTCCAGCTTGAGGGCGGCCTCCGCGATCTCGATGACCTCCTCATCGCTGAGGCTCGGTTGCCGTTGTTTGTCGGCGGAAACCTCTGATCGACGCACGCCCTCGCGAGGGTGGCGGACAAACTGGCTTTGCTTGACACCGATCTCACGGGAACGCTCCGCGAGCTTTCCGTCTCTGTGAACAACGAAGAGATCCGAGGCGAATCGACCGTCGACGATCGACTTCGGCAGTCCCCAGGCGGAGCTGATATAGACATCGGAATCCCGGTCGTTGCCCGGATTGCCGGAGTACACCACGCCTCCTGACCGGGCGTCGACCATCTCCAGACATCCGACGCTCATCGCCACCTGGTCGTCTCGGATTCCACGCTGTTTGCGGTACTGCATCGCCTGCGGTGTGTACTTGCTGGCGACAACCTCGAGATAGCTGTCGACCAGATGGGTGCGGCGCACGTTGAGGAGCGATTCGTACTGACCGGCAAACGAGACCCCGGCCGCGTCCTCTCCGAGTGCACTCGACCGCATGGCGAATGTGCTGTCGGGGGCTGGACCGGTCGCCTCGGCTGCGCCGTCGATGGCGATCGCAATCTCCTCCGGCACCTCGGCCGTCAGGATGAGCTGCTGGAGTTTGGATGCAAGGACGAAGAGCTCATCGAGCTCCTCCGACTGGTAGGCCTGGAGCAAGCGACTGATTTCGGGCTGGAGGTCGTTGGCGGCGATCAGACGCTGATAGGCCGAGGTGGTGATGACAAAGCCGTCCGGCACTGGAAGCCCGACGTTGTTGGCGACCTCGCCGAGGCTGGCCATCTTCGAGCCAGTGACGTCAATGTGGATGTGATGAACCGCGTCCATCGGCAGGATGGGCGGCACATCATCGGCCGGGGGAACGGCCGCGAGCTCGCGGTCGATTCGGCCCTGAATCTCTTCGATGCGGTCGAACAAGAGGGTGTATTTGTCCGGCGCGAGCATGTCGAGGTTTCGCACCATTTTGAAGACATTGACGCCGATCGCGGTGCAGTGGGAGTGGACGAAGGTCATGCCGACGGCGCCACCCTCGATTGCGGCTCCTTCCATCGCCGCCATGGCCTTGAGAGCCCTCGTGTTGGCGGCGAGCAACAACCGCAAGGCGTGGTAACGCCGCTGAAAGAGGTTTCGCGCCTCCTCGGGGTCAGGCCGCTTCGACGGAGCGCCGCGAAGGCGGTCGATCAATTGGCGCAACCATGAGGGTGCATTCATCTCATGTGTCGGATTCGGCGTCGTCGGCCGCTTCAGTGCGGTCTTCCAGGCGCTTGATCTTCTCCTCCTGCAGTTTCTTTTTCTCGTGAGCGTCCTCGATCTTGTAAACCAGCTCGTCGATGTTGACCGGTTTGAGCAGGTAGTCGAAGGCCCCTCGCCTCATCCCCTCGAGCGAAGCTTCGAGGCTGGCGTGACCGGTGAGGAGAATGATCTCGATCAGCGGGTGATCTGTCTTGATGACCTGGGTGGTCTCGATCCCGTCGAGATCCGGCATCTTGACGTCGAGGACAACGACGTCGATCGGGTATTGCTGGAGAGTGGAAAAGACCTTCTCGGCTCGACTGGCGGTATAGACGTTGAATCGACGAAGCGTCAGCCGCTTGGCGAGCGTCTGCACGAAGGCCTCTTCGTCGTCGACCAGGAGCACCGAGATAGCCATGCCGCATCCTCCCCAACCGGGGCGGGCGGTCCGCCCCGATCTCAGGCCCATCCTACCGCGTTACGAAAACCTAATGCGCTGCCAGCTCGAATCCGAGGCCCTCGAAGATGTACATGATCGCGTAGCCGTACCAGATCGTGTAGAGCACGTAGAAGACGAGCGAGAACAGGACGGTTCTCCAACGATCCTTGATCGCCTGCGCCTCGATGCCGTAGTAGTTGTAGGCGCACTCCACGGTCTTGGCCTGCACCGTGTGGGTGAGCTGGGCGGCGGGAAAGAGCTTCTGCCGATTGAGATCTTTTTCCATGGCTTTCAGAGCCTGCCACCAGGAGTGCAAGGCGTAACGGGCGCCAACCCCGTATTTGTCGACGAAGTCTTCCCTCCTGTTGTGGTAGGCAGACTCGGCGTCACTGAGGCAGGCGCCGAAAATGGTCTCGAGGTCACCGTGGACCATCAGATTGTTGGTCTCGACAGCCGTCGTGAGACCGGCCGTCGCGAAGAGCACCTCTGCCTTTTCGGCCGCCTGCGAGTCATCCATCTTCAGATTGAGCGTAACCACCTCGCTGCCGTGCTTCTCGACGAGGTGCCCGACCTTCTCGATGTAGTTCGCCGAGCCCTTGGAAATCGAGTTGTAGAGATTGTCGAGGGAGTCCAGTGCGTTGCCGTCGTCGAACAGCGGCATGAAGATGACGGCCATCACCGCAGTGAAGGTGACCATCAAGAAAAGACCGATGCCGAGCTTCTTCTTCTTGATCCTGCTCATGGCGCCACCTCTGCCCCGCGCAGTCTGCCGAGGTTGCTGACGAAGGTCCACAGGACCCACACGGCGAAGCCGCCGATGACGATGAAGAAGGCCCAGATGCCGATGCCGTCGAGCACGGCGACGGTGCCGGGCGAAAGCGAGATGACCTCGAGATCCGAGAGCTTGCCGGGAAGGGCGAAGATGCGGTTGACGAAGCCGCCCAGCACCGCCATCGCGTAGAAGCCGCGAATCGTGATGCCCTTGACCACCTTGGTCACCATGGCGCCGACCTGGACGCCGAAGAGCGAGCCGATCAACATACCCATGGCCAGGGTGTAGAAAATGAAGCCGTAGATCGCGTACTGGCTGATGGCTGCGTAGCCGGCGGTGAAGACGATCTGGAAGATGTCGGTGCCGACCGTGGTCATCGACGACACACCGAGGGTGTAGACGAAGATCGGGAAGGTCAGGAAGCCGCCGCCGACCCCCATGATGGCGGCCGCGAAGCCGACCAGGAAGCCGCTCGCGATCAGGAACCAGGCCGAGATCCGGCGGCCGCCGGGAACCAGGTTCTGGTCGAAGGTGATCATCGGCGGTGCGTTGATCGCCTGCAGCTTTTTGGGCAGCTTGCCGAGCTCCGCGCCCTCAGCACGCCCGCCGTGGGCACCTTCGTCGGGGGCCGCTCTCTTGCGGGCCTTGAGGTAATCCATCATGGCGTAGGCACCAAGCCCGCCCAGCATGAGCGAGTAGATGGTAGTGATGAAGGCGTCCGACAGCACCGGGTTGATCTCGTACAGCACCCGGTTGATGATCCCGCCGATGGTGGCGCCGCCGATCGCGCCGATCAGAAAGGTAACCGCGAGCGGCACCGACACGTTGCCGAGCTTGCGGTGGATGACACTGCCCATGATCGCTTTGGCGAAGATGTGGAACAGATCGGTGCCGACGGCGAGGATGCCCTTGATGCCGGCCGACATCAACGCCGGTGCAATGATGAAACCTCCGCCGGCGCCGATACAGCCGGTGATCAGACCCGCGCAGAGCCCAATGAGGATCGACGCGATGAAGATCCCGGTCGAGTAAAAGGCGGGACTGTAGGCCTTCTTGCCGCCCAGCACGTCCGGTAGCGTCTCGCCCGCGGCGGCCGCGGAGTCCATCATCTGGGCCGCCACTGCGGGTCCGAAGACGAAGATCGGCACGACCAGAAGGACCAGTACCAGCAGTCGTTTGGGATCGTGGAGAATCCTGTTCGATGTTTCGAGCTCCCACCTCGCGTGGGCGCGGGTCGCGACCGTCATGAACTCTCCCCACGCCTTGAAAAAGCTCATAGCTGTCCCCCTTCTAGCAATAGTGAGGCGACGACTCCAGGCGCTCGAAATGCGGCCATCAACCGCAGCTCGAGAATCGTCACGAGGAATCCGAGCTCAGGGCGGCGCGGATTCTCTCAATCAGCGGATCGAGACCGATCGGTTTGATCAGATAGTCGAAGGCTCCGTGAGCGAGACCGTCCCGAGCGGCGCGTTCCGAGCCGTGACCGGTCAAAATGATGACCTGCAACGCGGGGTCCATTCTCTTCAGGACTTTGAGCACCTCGATGCCGTCCATGTCCTCCATCTTCAGGTCCACGACAGCGAGGTCGAACTCCCAATTCCGCAGGGCGCGGATCGCCTCCTCGCCGCTCGATGCTGTCGTGACGTCGAAACCGCGATGGGTGAGCCTTTTGGAAAGCACCTCGAGATATCCAACCTCGTCATCCACCAGCAGCAGCCTCTGGGCCTGGGAGTCCTCGGCCATCTTTCTCTCTCTCTCTCTCAGTCTCCCCTCCGCAGCGAGATGAGGGATGCTTTCGCCTCCAGGATCTTTGCTTCGTGCTCACGTTTCTTGGTCGTCGCTTGGTTGATCTTCTCCAGCAGGAGGTCGACTTCGCAGGGTTTCATCAGGTAATCGAAGGCGCCCTTCTTCATGCCGTCGATCGCGGACTCGACGGTCGCGTGACCGGTGAGCATGACGACCTCGATCAGAGGCTGCTGTTCCTTGATGCGAGCGAGCGTTTCAAGCCCATCCATGCCCGGCATCTTGACGTCGAGGATGACCACGTCGACCTTGGTCGGTCCGCTGGCTTCGAGCTTCGCGAGCGCTTCGGGACCACTGTAGGCCGCAAGCACACGAAGGTCCCGTTTAACGAGACGTTTGACGAGCGTTTCAACGAAGGCGACCTCGTCGTCGACGACGAGGACTGTGGGTTCCATCATGACCGTTCTCCCGCGGCGGTGGATTCACCGTGTGTCGAGCTCTCGGGGGCCGTCCGAGGAATGAACACGGTGAATGTGGTGCCCTTTTCGATTTCACTTTCGACGCCGATCCGTCCGCCCATCTTCTCGACGATGCCGTAGCAGATCGGCAGACCGAGACCGGTGCCCTGGCCGACCGGTTTGGTGGTGAAAAAGGGGTCGAAGATCCGGCCGAGGTTGGCCTCCGGAATGCCCTTGCCGGTGTCCCGAACCTCGAGGATGACGCCGTCGCCGTCGGATCTCGTGGCCACGGTGACGGTGCCGCCGGGCCGTTCGATCGCATCGATGGCGTTGTTGACCAGGTTGAGGAGCACCTGCTGGAGCTCGGACGGAGAGGCCTGGATCGTCGGCAGATCCGGGCTCAGGTCGGTTTCGACACGGACGTTCGCGTAGCGGGTCTTCTGGCTGGTCAGGCCGATGACCTCGTCAACCACCTCATTGAGTTCTACCTCGCGGATTGTCGGGTCGGTCTTGCGCGCGAAGCTGAGCAGCTTGTAGGTGATCTCCTTACAGCGATCGCCCTGGGTGCGGATCTGGCCGACCGCACGGGTGATCTCGTCGAGATTCTCTTCACTGCACGGCTCGCCCTCGCCGAGCAGATCGTCGATCCAGCCGGCCTCCTGGACCATGATCGCCACCGGGTTGTTGATCTCATGGGCGATGCCGGCGGCGAGCTCGCCGATTGATGCGAGGCGTCCGGTTTCAATCACCTGGTGGGCCATGACGGTCCGTTCCCGGTACGCGTCGGCCAGACGCTGGGCCAGGTTACGGGAGATGAGGTAACCCGCGAAAACCGCTGCCAACGAAACAATGATCAGCACCGCAGCTGCGAAATCCTGAACCCGACGGAGCTCGGCGAATGCGTCTGATCTTTCCTGCTGGTAACACAGAAACCACTGCCCGTGTTTGAGCGGAGCAATGGTGAAGATCGCCGCGCGGCCGAGCACATCGTCGCCCTCCAGCACCGAGATGCGGTCGGCGCGGATGCGACCATCGAGCAGATCGACCCACGGCGGACGATTGAGGGCAACCTCGAAATGGGGGTTGGTCTGGAACGCGCCGCCGCGGTTGATGATGAAGGCAAAGCCGGTGTTGCCGATGCGCAGGTTTTCAACCAAGGCGTTGAAGGCCTCGAAATCGATGGTTGCCTTGATCACGTAGTGCTCGCTGCCCGCCGTCTTCTGGGTTGCGACGATAAAGTGTGGGGACCCGCGTAAGCCGGCAAAGACGTCGCTGATCACGCTTTCACTGGCCGCCGCGTTCTGAAACCAGGCAGCGGTCGAGTAGTCGGCCATCTGGAGGTTGAAGGGCCCCGCATATGCCACTTGAACGCCGCTGGAATCGACGAGCCCGAGATCGACAAAGGCACCGTGGTACTCCTCGCGCATGAGATTGAGCACGCGACGCAGGAACTCGGAATCCTGAAGTCGCTCGATGGGGTGCTCGCGGGCAATGACCCGAACGTCGCTCAGCCGATCGTTGATGAAGGAGTCAACGGTCAAGCTGTGCCGCTCGATCATGACCGACAGCTCGTTCGTGACCTTGGCGTGGTAGGCCTGGCGGAATTGGTAGAGATTGACGGCGCCGGTGATCACCAGGGGCGCAATGATGATCAGTGCCAGCACGGCAGTTGCTGTCGGCACGCTGAAGCGTCGGACGGGTGCATGTTCAGCGCCGTTGGACGGTGTCATCGATTCCCCCGAGCCGGGTCCCAGGTGGTGCACATGGTAGCGCAGTGAACGCTGGTCGGCCTATGGATGATCTTCCGGTGTTGCCTCATGGCAGCTGCTCGGCCACCGCGGCCCATGTCGCGGAAACTTCGTCGTAGGCGGAGATCGTGCCGGTGTGGAGATCGTACAACCAGGCGTGGATCGAAAGCTCGCCCGTCTTCTCCGCGTGCGCGACGCAGGGATAGGTGCGGAGGTTCTCACACTGCATCAGGGCATTGGCCTTGATGGTTTCGAGATACTGGTCGTTGTCGGGAACCCCGGCGTCGAGAACACGATTGCGAGCGGGCCGCACGTACTCCAACCACGAGGTGATGTGGGGTTCGTTGTCGGTATCAGGGAAGCCCTCGAGGGCCCTCACCCCGCCGCACTCGGTGTGGCCGCAGACCACGATGTGCCGTACCTTGAGGTGAATGACCGCGTACTCGACCGCGGCACCGGTGGCGCAGGCCCCGGACGCCGCCGGAGGGACGACGTTGGCGATGTTGCGGACGTCGAAGAGCTCTCCGGGATCGGCGCCGGTGATGAGCTCGGGCACGACGCGCGAATCCGCACACCCGATCCACATCACCTTGGGATTCTGGCCTTCCTCGGCGAGCTTCGCGAAGACCTCGTGGTCGGATTCGAACTTCTCCCTGAATCGTCGATGCCCGGAAATCAGTTTCGAGGTCGGCATGCATTGCCCTCCGAAGTATTCGGTTCACGGCCAGCCCACGACAGATCATGGAGTGGGAATGATCACCTCCATGCCCATCACTGGCCAGATGAAAATCACGAAGACCGCGGTGACGATAATGAGCGTGATGCTCGCCGGAACTCCGGCCTTGAAGAACTCGCCCGATGTGAACTGTTTGCTCTCGTAGGCAATGGCGTTGGGAGCTGCGCCGACAAGCAACAGGAACGGCATTCCGGCCACCACCAGCGCGCTGAACAGGATCACCTCGCCGCCGACGCCGAGGTACGGCGCCACCTTGAGAGCGACCGGGAGGCAGATGGCGATTGCGGCGACGTTCATGATGAGGTTGGTCATGATCATGACAAATGTCGCCATGCCGATGATGAAGACCAAAGCGGGCGCCGATTGGAGCAGCGATACGGTGTTGATGGCTAACCAGTCCGCCGCGCCGGTGAGGACCAGACAGTAGCCAAGACTCATGGCGCCGCCGAAGAGCAGGATGATGTTCCACGGCACGTCTTCGAGGTCGCCGATGTCGAGAATCTTGAGCACGAAAAAGAGCACCGTGGCTGTCAGGATGACTCCGCTCTTGTCGACGTTCTTGAGGGCCGGGATAAAGGAGCGGAGGCTCATGACCGAAACCGCCGAGAGCACGATGACCGCAGCCTGGATCTCCTTGGTGGTGATCGGTCCGAGGTTGGTGTAGAGGTCCCTGGCGCGTTCTCTGAGCCCGGGGATCGATGCCCGTTCCGGTTTGTAGTAAACCATGAAGAAGGCCCACAGGGCAAAGACCATCGCCCACCCGATGGGGAACATGTACCAGGTGAGGCCGAAGAAGCTGACGTCCCCGCCGGTGATCTCCTTGTAGAAACCGAGGGCGACCGCGCCGCGCGCCGCACCGAGCAGGGTGACGATGCTGCCGGCGCCGGCGACATAGGCCATTCCCATGAACAGCCCCTTGCCGAATCGGGTCGGCTCGTCGCCTTCCTCGTAGAGGCGGTAGATGGCGACCAGCAGCGGGAAGATGGTGGCGGCGACCGCGGTGTGCGCCATGACGTGGGTGAGAACGGCGGTCATGATGAAGCAGCCGAGGTAGATACGGCTCGTCTTCTCGCCGACCAGGACCAGCATCTTGTACGCCAGCCGCTTGGTCAGACCTGTTTTCGTGAAAACCATGCCGATGACGATCGAGCCGAAGATGAACCATACTGAAGGGTGCATGAACTCCTTGAATGCAAGCTCGCCGCCACGAACCGGATCGGTGCCGCCGACCAGCATGACGTCCGGACGAATCAGGAAGAGGACCTGAACAACGGCGATCGTGATGCTGGTGACGCCGATCGGCACGACCTCGAAGACCCACCACACGGCGGCCAAGAGAAACAGACCGAGCGCCGCCTTACCTTGGGAGCTGAGCGCGAACGCCTCCCCCATTGGGTCGATTGCATCGGGCCACGGTGGTGACAGGAAGACCGCGAAGAAAAGCGAGACGCCGAGAAAAAGGAAGATGAGCCGTTTCCAGTCGATCGCTTTTTCGGGTTTTTTCCGGAATCGGATCGTCCAACGCCGGCGGGGTTTCGCCCCGGGTTCGAAAGCGGCGTTTGGCAGGGCTTCAGGCATCGTCGCCGTCCTTGCCGCCTTCGGGCACGACGGGCTGTCCGTACTCCATGATGAACTGCGCGACGATGTCGAAGATGTTGGTCATCAGGACGACGCCCGCCACCTTTTCGCCATCGAGGACCGCAACCAGATCGACCCCGTGGAAGAGCATCGTCGAGATCACCGTCGACAGCGTATCCTCGCACTGGACGGTGCCCTTGATCGGCACCATGACGGTTTGGATCGGCGTCATCGAAGCTTCGATGGCCGAACGCGAGAACAGAGATGTCCATCGAATGGCCACCTCGCTCGGCATCGCGCCTCCGAAGGGCACCAACTCTTTGATGTGGGCCGCGGCCTCTCGATCCTCGTGCAGGTGAGGGATCAGGCCCTTGAGAAGCTCGCGCCGGCTGACCACACCCACCAAGCGGTCGTCGTTGTCCAGAACCAACACATAGCGCGGCAACATGATGTAGCCGTCCTGGAGCTTGATGGCAGACGCGCTGAGAGCGACGACCGCCTCGCGGATCGTACAGCTCAACCTGCAGTGCGGATACCTCTCCGGCGGCAACATCACGTCACGAGCCTTGGCGTCGCGTGACGACAGGGCAAAGTCCGAATCGAGCCGGATATCCGCGGTACCGACTGTGCCGTGATCCGTGGTGATTTTTTCGACCCCCCGAATCTTGCCGACGAATTCGATGAGGCCGCTCTCCGACGCCGCAAAGGACTTGTCTCCGGACAAGAAAACCTCGGAGTTCCGAACCTCGACCCGGGCTATTTCTGGAGTGAAGGGCGAGTTGAAAAAGAGCTCTGCCTTGACCCGCCTTTCGAGAGCGAAGTCCCGATACTCCTGAACGCACTGCGGTGTGGGCTGGTAGTCCTCTCCCTCCATGGTTTCGGCGATCATCTTCGCGGCCCTGTCGATGCTCAGGTGTTCGAGGTTGACGACCAGGTCATAAAGGGCGGTGTCGGTGATATCAGCGTGGAAGATCTGTCGCCCCCACCGAGAACGGTATTCATCGGCGTCGTGAATGTGACGCCGGGCCTCGTCCTTCTTCAGACCGAAACGCTGCATCGCATTTTCGATCCGATAGTCCATCGGTGCGACGATCCGTACCTTGAAGGCGTTGCAGAGATCGGCGAAAAGGAATTGCCCGGCGAGTCCGTGATAGATACCGTTGCCGTCGGCGAGCAACTCGGTGACCGTTGCCTGGGTGGCGAGGAGGTAGCGTGTCTTGCGGTGGGTGAAGCGTTCGAAGAAGTTGGCTGGCAGGTACAGCCCTCGAAAGAGCTCCTGTTCGGTCATCCGGTAGGCCTGTGCCGCGGCGGTCGATACATCCTCTTGACTGAGGGATTTCCAACCGAGGATTGCATGCAACTCGTCCGCCAAATGGGCGCCACCGCTGCAGATTCCCCTAGAAATCGTGATGATGGCCATGGATATGGAACCCCCGAAACGAACTCTCCGGTTGAAGACCGGCGGTTGGACCAGTGTACGCCTGAGTTGTGACCGGACGACGCGAAAGTCGTTCTGCAGCGGCTCTTTTGGCAATCGGATCCCACATCGCGTGGGCAACGCGATTCCGACTCGCCAACCGGGCGCTGAGTTCACCGCTTCGAAACAACACTGCCTCGTGTCGGAGGGATGTCCGCCGCATCGTCCGCGACGAGGTCATCCACGGCACCGGGGCCGGGTAGGATTCGAGCAAAATACATGCCATTGAGATTTCCTGTCTCAATTCACTGAAGATCCTCGTTCGCGGCTGCTTAGTAGCTATTCAAGGGGGGTGGCGGGGAGCCCTTCGCGGCCGCTGAATGTTACTCGTGGGTAACATTTTCGCCGTGCACGCCAAGCGTGGCGGGAGCGTGTGGTGGTACACTTCGCAACCCCGACCAGGGGTTCCAACGGAGTACATCGGCCATGGCAATCATCACGATCTCGCGGGGTTCCTATTCGCGGGGGAAAGAAATCGCAGAAAAGGTCGCTGACAAGCTCGGCTACTCGCTGCTGTCGCGAGACATCCTCCTGCAGGCTTCGGAAGAGTTCAACATCCCGGAAATCCGGCTTGTGCGCGCACTGCACGATGCACCATCCGTGCTCGAGCGCTTCTCGCACGGTAAGGAGCGGTATGTCGCCTTCATCCAGCAAGCCCTTCTCGAACAGGTTCAGTGCGACAAAGTCGTCTACCATGGCCTCGCAGGCCATTTCTTTTTGCGCGGCGTCGACCACGTGCTCAAGGTGCGGATCATTGCCGACATGGAGGATCGGGTCCGCCTCGAGATGCAACGCGAAAACATCAGCGAGAAGGAAGCGCGCAAAATCCTCAGGAAGGACGATGAGGAACGTCGTCACTGGGCCTTGTCCCTCTACGGCGTCGACACGCTCGACGCCTCGCTGTACGACCTGGTCATCAATGTCGCCGCCATGGAGGTCGAGTGCGCGGTGGAGATCATCTGCATGACGGCATCGAAGAGCCCCTGCTTCGAGACCACTGAGGCGTCTCAACTCAACCTGCAGAACCTGCTGTTGGCAGCGAGGGTGCGAAGCACGGTGATCTGTGAGTGGCCGGGCGCCCGTCTGTCGGCCGCTGACGGTGTTGTCTTCATCGACGTCGAGGCCCCGCTCGCGCAGGAGGCGAAGGTCCGTGACCAGATCACGGCTCTCGCCTGTTCAGTCGCTGACGTGTCCGAAGTCAACGTCAACGTCCGGCCCACCCTCTTTCCGTGAACACCGGATCGGCGTGCAACACAAAGGCCCCACCGACGCCGGTGGGGCCAGGCATCTCCAGCCTTTCGATCAGTACCTGTCGAGGTAGCGCTCGAGCTCCCAGTCGTGGATCTCCTTGATGTACTCCGACCACTCCGTCCGCTTGTTGTAGAGGAAGTGGTCGAAGATGTGGTCGCCGAGGGCCTCGCGGAGCATCGTGTCCTTCTCCATGAAGTCGAGGGCCTCGTCAAGGCTCGCCGGGAGCGTGTGGATCTTGAGGCGTTTCTTTTCGCGTTGGCTCATGTCCCAGACGTTGCGGTTGACGGGCTCGCCGCAGTCGAGCTCGCGTTCGATGCCATCGAGGCCCGAGGCGAGCATGGCGGCAAAGGCCAGGTACGGGTTGCACGAGGGATCGGGCATCCTCACCTCGCAGCGGGTGCCGATGCCGCGCCTCGCCGGGACCCGCACCATCGGTGAGCGGTTCTTCTCCGACCAGGCGACGTTGACCGGGGCCTCGTAGCCCGGCACCAGCCGCTTGTAGGAGTTGACCAGCGGGTTGGTCAGGGCGACGTAGGCTCGGGCGTGGTCGAGCAGACCGGCGATATAGGAGCGGCCAACCTGTGACAACTGCCAATCGCCGTCCGCGTCGAAAAATGCGTTCTCGCCGTTGGCCGTGAAGAGCGACTGGTGCACGTGCATACCGGAGCCGTTGACGCCGGCGATCGGTTTCGGCATGAAGGTGGCGTGGAGGCCGTGCATCAGGGCGACCTTTTTGACCACAAAGCGGAAGGTGATGACGGCGTCGGCGGTGGCAAGGGCTTCGCCATACTTGAAATCGATCTCGTGCTGGCCCGGAGCGACCTCGTGGTGGGCGGCCTCGACCTCCAGGCCCATCGCTTCCAAAACCAATGTGATGTCGCGACGCGCCTCCTCGCCGAGGTCGCGCGGGCTGAGATCGAAATAGCCGCCGGTGTCGTGGGTCGCGGGGAACGCGGCGCCGTTCGAATCGCGCTGGAAGAGGAAGAACTCGGCCTCGGGGCCGGCCATCATCTGGTAGCCCATCTTCTCGGCCGTGGCCACCACTCGCTTGAGGGCGCCGCGCGGGCAGCCGGCGAAGGACGAGCCGTCCGGGTTGGCGATGTCGCAGACGAGCCGGCCGACCTTGCCCTGGTTGGCCTCCCACGGGAAGATCTGGAAGGTCTCGAGGTCGGGCACCAGGAGCATGTCGGATTCTTCGATGCGGGTGAATCCCTCGATCGATGAGCCGTCGAACATGATCTGGCCGTCGAGGGACTTCGGGAACTGACTCTCGGGGACCTCGACGTTCTTGATGATGCCGTCGATGTCGGTGAACTGAAGCCGCAGGAAATGGACGTTTTCTTCCTTGGCGAGGGCGAGGATCTCGGCAGCTGATTTTGGCACGGTGTTGCCTCCAGGCGTGTCGTTTGATGGATATTGGGGCATGAAATGAATTATGTCAATAGATTTTGTGCAGAATGAGCAAAAAAATTGATGCAATAGGTAGATTTTCGAGAAATCGTCTCGATTGAAGGCTGTTGCGTTCACGAACAGCCAATCCCGTGTCGAGCGTACACTTCGGGAACGGGAACGGGAACGGGAACGGGGACGGCAGCTATACTTCTGCGCCGGAGGCAAAGATGGGCGAGACACCGACGCGTGATGAAGCCTGGGCGCTGCTCACCGAGTACACCGACAACCCGAGCCTGATCAAACACGCTCTCGGCGTTGAAGCGGCGATGCGGGCATACGCCAGATCATTCGGCGAGGACGAAGAGATGTGGGGCGTGATCGGTCTGATCCACGACTTCGACTATCAGCAGAACCCGACCGAAGAGACCCATGTCCACGTCGGCATGAAGATTCTCGAGGAACGTGGCTGGCCGCAGGATTGGATCCGGATTGTCGCGTCCCACGCCGAGTACATGGGCATTCCGCGCGAAAGTCGTGCCGCCAAGACGCTTTTTGCCGTTGATGAGCTGTCGGGTTTCCTGACTGCCTGCGCGCTGGTCCGCCCCGACAAGGCAGTTGCCGAGGTCAAGGTGAAGTCGGTCAAGAAGAAGCTCAAGGACAAGGCCTTCGCCCGCGGCGTCAACCGCGACGATGTCCGCAACGGCGCCGAAGAGCTCGGGGTCGATCTCGGCGAGCACATCGAGTTCGTCCGCGACGCCATGGCGACTATCGCCGACCAACTCGAGCTTCCGCCCCGGGGGATGAGCGTATGAGGGGCTGAGGACCTGCCCGCCCCACCCCTCGGACTTACTTCCGCTCGATCATTCTCCCATCCCCTCACTCCCTCATCCCCACAGACAGCTACTGCGGTTCGATGACCTCGAGCCCGCTCATGTAAGGACGGAGGACTTCGGGCACGACCACCGATCCGTCGGCCTGCTGGTAGTTTTCCAAAACCGCCACCATGGTACGGCCGGCGGCGAGGGCCGAGCCGTTGAGGGTGTGGACGAGGCGCGCCTTGCCGCCCTCGGAAGGCCGGAATCGAAGGCGAGCCCGGCGGGCCTGGAAGTCGGTGAAATTGGTGCAGGAGGAGATCTCGCGGTAGCAGCCGAGGGCGGGCAGCCAGACCTCGAGGTCATAGGTTTTGGCGGCCGAAAACCCGAGGTCGCCGCTGGCCAGTGTCACCACGCGGTACGGCAGCTCGAGCCCCTGGAGCGCCGTCTCGGCGTGCGAGGTGAGCTCTTCGAGAAGCTGCCAGGAGTGTTCGGGATGTGCCAGGCAGACCAGCTCGACTTTGTGAAACTGATGCTGGCGGATCAGACCCCGGACATCGCGGCCGTGCGAGCCGGCCTCGGCACGAAAACAGGGCGTGGATGCGCAGTATCGAATGGGCAGGTCTTCCTCGTCGAGGGTCTCGTCGCGGTGGAGGTTGGTCAGCGGAACCTCGGCGGTCGGAATCAGCGACAGGTCGAAGTTCTCGACTCGAAACACGTCGTCGGCAAACTTCGGCAGCTGTCCGGTGCCGTAAAACGACGCCTCGTTCGCGAGGTAGGGCGGAATGATCTCGGTATAGCCGTGCTCGTCGGTTTGCAGGTCGAGCATGTAGGCGATGAGCGCCCGTTCGAGCGCCGCCCCCTTACCCCGGAGAACCGCAAAGCGGCTCGAGGCCACCTTCGCTGCGCGCTCGAAATCGACCACGCCGAGCTCCGGGCCGAGGTCCCAGTGGGCCTTGGGCTCGAAATCAAAATCCGGGTGTTCGCCCCAGCTCCGCTCGGTCCGGTTGGATTTCTCGTCGGCTCCGATCGGGACGCTGTCGTCAAACAGGTTCGGAATCTGGAGCTCAAGCTCGTTGAGCTCAACCTCGTATTCCTTGGCGCCGGCTTCGAGCTCCTTGATCTCGTCGCCGAGCGCGGTCATCTCGGCCTTGAGCTGTTCCGCATCGTCCTGCCGCCCCTCGCGATACAGTCCGCCGATCTCCTTCGAGCCCGTATTGCGCCGAGCCTTGAGCTCCTCGACCCGCACGAGCACCTCGCGCCACGCCGCGTCGACCTCGAGCAAGCGATCGAGCGGTGCCTCAGTGTGGCGGTCGCCGAGCATCGTGCGGATGCGCTCGGGATCGTTGCGGAACAGTTCACGGGCGAGCATGCGGTCTCCTTCGGCGGAGACTATAGCAACCCGAAGGGCTTCCGTGTGCGGAAGCGCGAACGGATCGTTCCCGATCTCGCTCCCGACGGCGCATCCGATTCGCAGCCACAGCGCTCCACGAGCCCGGTCATCGCTCGGCTACCAGAATCGAGGCCGATCTGTGGTTCGAAAAGATACCGTCAATCAGCGGTCTGAATCGTGATGACCGAGGCAATAACTGGACCCAGCCGCCGCTCGGTCCCGGCAATTCGAGGTCCACATCGGGAACGGGATCGGGAACGGAAGCGGGATCGAAAGGGAACGTGGGTTGGCCGAGCTTAGGTCCGCTTCGACCCCACCGGAACGTAGACTTGTGTGCCGCGTCGGCTGCGCATGATCTGTTCGACGAAGGCGTCGAAATCGGAGGGGTTGTCGACAAAGTCGATATCGTCGGTGTTGACCACGAGCAGCGGCGTTTCGCGATAGTGGAAGAAGTAGTAGGAGTAGGCCTCGCTCAGCCGTTCGAGATAGGCGGGGTCGATCGTGCGCTCGAAATCACGGGCGCGTTTTTCGATCCTTTTGAGCAGGACCTCGACCGAGGCCTGCATGTAGATCACCAGATCCGGTTTCGCGACCTCCTGCTCGAGCACGGGGTAGAGCTTTTCGTAGACCCGGAGATCCGTATCGTCGAGATTGAGGTAGGCGAAGATGCGGTCCTTCGGAAAGCTGTAGTCCGCCAGCACCAGGCGCTGGAAGAGGTTCATCTGCGCGATCTCTCGCTGCTGCTGGAAGCGCGAGAGGAGGAAGTAGATCTGGACCTGGAAGGCCGCTCCTGCGCGCCCCTCGTAGAATGCCGGCAGAAAGGGGTTGGTGATGTCCTCGAGCACCATCACGCCTTCGAATCGATTCGCCAACAACTCGACGAGAGAGGTCTTGCCGACACCGATGGGACCTTCCACAGCGATGTGTCGGAAGGGGATCTTGTCGCGCGTCATCCGGTGCGTCCACTCATCGGGCTGCGGTGATCTTAGCAGGGACGGCTGGTCGAAGAGACAGGGCCGGTTTCACACCGTGGTCATTCTGGCCACCACGAAGAGGACGCACATCGCCAGGGCCAGGGTTCCGTTGGCGGTGAAGAATGCGGCATCGACCGATGCCAGATCGTCGGCGTGGATCAAGCGGTGCTGCCAGGCGAGCAACAGACCTGCAGCCACAACCGCCAGGAGTCGGATCACACCGCCCCCGGCAGCCTGGGCGAAGACCACAAAGCCGCCGAAGGCGAGAACGTGAACGAGCCTGGCGACAGCGAGAGCTTGCCTTCCGCCGACCTTCGCGGGGAGAGAATGCAGCGCGTTGAAGCGGTCGAAGGCCTCGTCCTGGAGGGAGTAGATGATGTCGAAGCCGGCAACCCATAACGCGACCGAACCGGCGAGCACCGCGGCCGGCCACTCGATACGGCCTGTGACGGCGATCCACGCACCGACCGGGGCGATGCCGAGGGCCAGCCCGAGCCAGAGGTGGGACGCCGCGGTGAAACGTTTTGCGTAGGAGTAGCCGAGAAGGATCATCAGCGCGGGCGGTGCCAGGGCGAGACACAGCGGGTCGAGTGCCGCGGCGGCGACCAGAAAGACGGCTGCCGCGACCCCGGTCACCGCCCACGCAAAACGCCTGCTGAGACGCCCTGCGGGCAGGGCCCGGCCGGCGGTTCTCGGGTTGTCCGTGTCGATTTGGTGGTCGGCAAGGCGGTTGAAGGCCATCGCGGCGGTGCGAGCGCACACCATCGCGACGATCACCCACACCCACGTCTGCAGCGACGGCCAGCTTGGCGCGGCAGCGGTGACGAGGGCAATCACGGCGAAGGGGAGCGCGAACACGCTGTGCTTGAACGCGATCATCTCCCCCGTCTCCCGGAGACCATCGATCAGACGGGATGCGGCGCCCCTCAACCCTGCCATCGCAAGCCGGCGTCCCTCGAACGGAGACCCAAAAGGTCCAAGAGGCGCATGCAGTAGTGATCGATGAAGGTCCGCTGGGCGGTCGACGCATCGGGTTTGAGATAGAAGGCTGGCAGCGGCGGCACGATATGGGCACCAGCCCGCGCCAGCTTGAGGAGGTTTTCGAGCAGAATCTCGGACATCGGGGTTTCCCGGATCCCAACCAGCAGCGGCCATCGCTGTTTGAGCGCGACGTCGGCGACTCGTTGCGCGAGCCCCCTCGAGATGCCATTTGCCAGCGAGCCGACCATCCCAGCCGAGCACGGGAGCAGGATCACACCGCTGACGCGGTGCGAACCGGATGCAATGGGCGCGGCCAGATCCGAGTCGGTGTAGGGGCGGATCCTCTCCCGTTGATCGTCGCTCAACGGCAGCTGGTCGCGAAATCCCCTCGCACTGGCCCACTCCGGTCCGAGCTCGTGAGATAGGACCTTGCCGGCGGCGCCGGTCACCACCAGATGGAGGGTGTCGACCCGGGCCGTTTCCAGCGCCTCGACGGCGAAACGCACGGCCAGCTCGCAGCCCGAGCCACCCGAAACCAGCAGCGCCAGCTCGTGCGCCACGCTCAGCTTTCCAATTCTCGATGCTTGGTCGTCGATCGGAGCATCGCGGGAGTATAGCAGCCCGACAGCGACAGAAAATTATGACGGCAGCTCTGCTTGAGTTCTGAGGAGTGGTGTAAGAGAAATCTGTCAGGTGGCAGCATGTCCAGTTGTCGATCTGTGACTTAAATAAATGAAAAATAATATATTTCGGGATCTGCCATCGGTTGGCACGGGTGCTGCTTTTCCGGGCCGCGAGCGAGAGGAGGATGCCATGGATGTTTAAAACACGGCCCGGAGCCCCATCGATCACCGAACACGAAAGGAAGGACACATGCAGCACCAGACATTGCTACCAGTCGCCATCGTGGTGATGACCATATTCGCAGCTATCGGGGCCGTCGAAGGCTCGCAGCCGGCTGCGGGGGTGGTCAACATCAACACCGCCTCGCCGGAGCAGCTTCAGCTGCTGCCCCGGGTTGGCCCGGCCCTCGCTGGGCGGATCATCGAGTTTCGCGAGGCGAATGGGCCTTTCAGGTCGGTCGACGAGATCGTGGCGGTCAAGGGCATCGGAGAGAGCTCGTTCGAAAAGCTCGAGCCCTTCATCGTGACCAGTGGCGCGACGACCCTGAGCGAAAAGGTCAAGCTTCCGCGTTCGACCGGCGGCGGGAACGCCGTCGACTGATGTTCAACCTTCGTCCGGGTTTGGTGTCGCAGGTCGCGTCACGACTCGGGCGAGCAACCACAGCGTGGACGGGATGCGGCCCTTCGGGGCCGCGTTTTTATTGGGAGGTCGTATGAGATCAACCCTGGTGTGTTCAACCGGCACATGCGGTATGTCGGTGCTCGAGATCGTGCTCGTGGTGGCCGTGGTCGCGATCATCGTCACCGCCGCTCTTCCGGACCTCGGAGAGATTCGGCGCGCGGCGGCTCTCGGTGCGGCAACGAGTCAGCTCAAGGGCCTGCTCTTCAGATGCCGGGCCTATGCGGTGATGAATGCGCGAGCGACAGCGGTCGTTTTCGAGCGAGGCAATGACGGATCGTGGCGGTGCTTCATCGCCGCCGACGGTGACGGCGATGGAATCCGGCGGCGAGACATCCGGCGCCTGGTCGATCCAGTGATCGGTGAGGTACTGCACTTCGAGGCCGGTGGTGCGGGACTCGGGATCCTCAAAAAGGAGTTCGTGCCCGACCCATCCGGGAGGGGACGACTGCGAGGCAACCTTGACGATCCCGTTCGCGCCGGTCGCGGGGACATCATCACCTTCACGCCGCGAAGCACAGCAACGCCCGCCTCGATCTACCTCACGGACCACCGCGCGCGGATGCGCGTTTTGAGAATCTACGGTGGCACCGGCCGGGTGATCTCGCGGGTGTGGAGATCGGGGTGGTCGGAGTGGCGTCCGGAAGGGCTGTGACCAGTGCCCGCGCCCGTCTCCGTATCAGTGCCCGATGGTGGAGATCATTCGAAGACCGAGATGGAGACGGGCGTGCACTGAGTGGTGTACGGTCAACGCGACGAGGCTTTGGCCTGCACTGAGTCGGTGACGATCTCGCCGGGGCCCACCCTGACATTTCCAAGGAGGACCGAGCGGGTGACCCGTGCGCCCTCGCCGATCACCGCACCGTCGGAGACGACGGACGACTCGATCACCGTCCCGTCGCCGACGACCGCCCCCCGTCCGACCATGGAGGCGGACACTTCCGCGTTCCTGCCGACTTCGGCCGCAGGATCGACCACGGACGCTCCGGCCAACTGGTCCAGCACAACCTCGAGATAGTCTGTCGGAGTCCCGACCTCACGCCAGTCGCCGGTGACGACCGCCCCACCCAGTCGGCGGGCCGCCAGAGCGGGCTGCCAGAGCGCAGCGGGAGTCTCGGAGAGCGTCGGCGAAAGCACTTCGAGGGCCTCGCGCGCCACCGCCATCACCCCCGGGTAGAGCAAAGGAGCTTCGTCGGGATCGGGGCGACCGGCGCGCCGGATCGCCTCGACACCGCCGGAAGCGTCGAGCGTCACCCGTGACCATCGTGTGGGGTCGGGGTGAGGTTGCAGGGCGAGTGTCACGAGGTCGTCGCCTGCGTTGTGGCGGTCGCCGAGCTTCCGGAGATCGAGACCGAAGCAGCCGTCGCCGTTGATCACGAGCACCGGCCCCGCCTCACCGAGCAAACCTCGATCCCGGGCAACGGCGAGGCCGCCCGCAGTGCCCATCAACTCGTCCTCACGCGACACCACGATCTCCACCCCGTCGATGGTGACTGCGGCCACCACTTCGACCATGCGCTCGGCGAGGTGGTGGACATTGACGACGATGCGGCACGCCCCGGCGGAAGCGGCAAGCTGCAGAGCCGATGCGACCAGTGGATCGTCGGGCAGCGGCAGAGCGGGCTTGGGCAGGACCGAGGTGAGCGGAAGCATCCGTACGCCGCGGCCCGCCGCGAGGACCATGGCCGTGTGGAATCCGCAGTCCCTCATTCGGGAAAGACCATGTCGGCAGGGAGTTCGAGCTCGGGATGAGCCTCCCGATGCTCCTGCCAAAGGCTGATATACGAGCCGCGCACCGGCTCCCCCACCTCGATGCCGAGCACGCGGACGGTCCGCTCGAGGTCCTCTGTGGGCCCTTCCACCTCGACGAAATCCCCCATCGGCGTGTGGTCGAGAAGGATCGAGACCCGCCCGAGGAGCCACTCCTCGCGGTCCTTTTCATACCTCAGGAAGACCTTGAAACCGAGGTGCTCGAGGATCGTCAGCATGCGTGGCAGATCGCCGATCTCGGTCTCGTACTCGGGCCGTTGCTTGATGGCGCCATCGAAGGTCGCCGGTCCTTTGAAGGTGAGGAGCTTCCTGTCGCCGTGCTCGCGCAGGCGGAGCACGAATCCGCCAGCCGTCACACGGCGGTCCTCGGAGTCCAGGAGAAGATTGACCTCACGAGCCATAGACTGCACGGCGATCGCCTGCGCCTCGTGCAACGCCGCGCGGATCGCTTCCAGATCGCGTACCGGGATCTTGAGCTCGGTCTCGAGAGGTCTCGTGGCCACCTCCAGAGCTTATATGGGTCCAACGACTCGTGCCAGATACACCGAGAGGACCGTGTACCATGAGCGGATGCGGCACGTTGTCTGGGGCACGGCCGGTCACATCGACCACGGGAAGACCACCCTCGTCAAGGCGCTCACGGGAACCGACTGCGATCGCCTGCCCGAGGAACAGGAGCGCGGCATCACCATCGATCTCGGTTTCGCCGAGCTCACAGATGCGGAGATGCAGCTCCACTTTGTCGATGTCCCCGGCCACGAACGACTCGTCCACACGATGATCGCGGGTGCATCCGGGATCGACCTCGCCCTCCTGGTGGTCGCCGCGGACGAAGGCGTGATGCCGCAGACGCGGGAGCATCTCGATGTCATCCGATTGATGGGCGTGCCGGGCGGGGCGGTGGCGCTGACCAAGGTCGATCTCATGGATGACGACCTCGTCGAGCTGGTCG
The DNA here is from genome assembly GCA_041560205.1 of Candidatus Sulfomarinibacter sp. Lineage (GTDB taxonomy): Bacteria > Acidobacteriota > Thermoanaerobaculia > Thermoanaerobaculales > Sulfomarinibacteraceae > Sulfomarinibacter. The sequence continues at coordinate 3,746 of JBFFBV010000015.1, read as the reverse complement.
CCGAGGAGATCCGAGAGCTGCTGGCGCCGACCGCATTCGCGGGCGTGCCCGTGATGCCGGTGTCGGCACAGACCGGGGTCGGCCTCCAAGAGCTTCGCAGGGTCCTGCTCGATCAGGCACGAGACGCCCGCCCGCGACAAATTGCCGGACGGCCTTTTCGCGAACCGGTCGACCGGGTCTTCAGTCTCACCGGCGCCGGCACCGTCATCACCGGGACCTCGCTGTGGGGGGAGGCCGCGGTGGGTGAGGACCTGGCCATCTTTCCGCGAGGCGCGACCGCGCGGGTACGGCGCCTTCATGTTCACGGCGAGGCAAGGCAACGCGTCGAAGCGGGTGAACGGGTGGCCATCAATTTCGCGGGCATCTCTCGAGGGGACATCAGTCGGGGGGATCAGGTCATCACCCCTGGCCCGTGGGAGACGACACAGCTCGCCACCGTGAAACTCGAGCTCCTGGCGGCGGCGCCCGGCCCCTTGGACGAGGGCGACGAGGTCGAGGTCCACGCCCTGGCGTCGCGAGTCGCGGCACGGGTCGATCGGCTGTCCGACCGGCCGCTTGCCCCCGGTCACCACGCAACCGCCCAGATTTCGTTGCGGGAGCCGATGCTCCTGTTTCCGGGCGACCGTCTCGTCCTCCGCCGACCGGCGCCCGTCAACACCTTTGCCGGGGGGATGGTCCTCGATGCTCGGCTGCGTCGATGGCGTCGCCGCGACAGTGCCGCCCTCGACCGCCTGCCGGGCGTTCAGGTCGGCGAACGGCCCGAACTGCTCTCGGCGTGGATCGATCGGGCCGGTCTGGCGGGCCTCAGCGTTTCCCAAATGGCCGGTCGTCTGGGTGTTTCCACCGAGACCGTCGAGGCCCCCCTCGGACGTCTGTTGGAAAACGCGACGATCTTCGCCCTGCCGACGCGACCCACGGTCTTTGTGGCGATGCCACGGATCGAACAGCTCGCCAAGGACGCGGCCGGAGAGCTGAATCGACGCTTGGCGGGAGAAGAGGTTTCAGCCGGAATTCCAGCGCGCGATTTCGTCGGCCAGATCCTGCCCCGGTCGGCCATGAATCTTGCCGACCTGTACCTCGAGGAGCTGCGGGGCCGAGGCGTTCTCGAGCTGTCGGAAGGGCGGGTCGTGCCGGCGGGCAAAGAGAGTCACATGACCGAGGCCGGCGAGGCGCTGACGAGGAAGGTCGAGGCGCTCTACCGGGAGGAGGGTTTCGGGGCGCCATCGCCCGGGGAGGCCGCCGAGCGACTCGGAGCCAAGCCGGCGACGGTGGAGGGCATCTGCCGATACCTGATCCAGCGCCGTCGATTGGTGCGGCTCGAGGGCAAGTACCTCGTTCACCGCGCCCTGATGGATGACGTGGCGCGAAAGGTCCGCGACTGGGAGGTCGACGAGTTCGCGGTCGGCGACTTCAAGCAGAAGTTCGGTCTTACCCGAAAGCTCGCCATCCCAGCGCTCGAATGGCTCGACTCGGAGCGCGTGACCGTCCGGGCCGGGAATCGACGCAAGATCATCCGTCGCAAGGCTTGATGGTCGAAGGAGAGACAACGACGCTCGTGTGAGCTACTGGACCGGCGTGTATTCGCGCTCACGCACCACCTTTGCGGTAGTGGACGAAAAGCCGGAGAGCCTCAGTCTCACCCGAGCCGAGTACACCACCCAGGAGGCGACCGGTTCGCCGTTCCGTGTTGCGGGTTCCACCCGCCAGGTCGCGAGAAAAGCCGAAAACCACCTGTCGATGCCCTCGTACAGCTCGAGGGGAACGTATCGATCGCAACGTCCGCTCTCGGTGATGTGGACCAGAGCGCGGATCGGGATCTCGTCGTCTCGTCCCGGAGCGTTGACCTTGATCCGCCGTGGAACAGGAAGCTTGCTCAGCTGGGCATGCGGCGTCGCCTTGAGATTCCGAAGACTGCCGGGCGGATTCATGGCGACGGGTTCCGAGGGCACGGGCGGGCGCTCGGGATCGGGCATGAAGAGGTTCTGGTCGACGACCGCCGCCTCCTTGATCCGACCCTCGATGCCGATATCGAGCACCACCCACGAGGGTTGGGGCGCGGTGCCCGCAGTCGCCGGCTCGAACCGCGATCCGTTGAGATCCTCGACCAGCGACGAGGTTAGCCCGGGTACGGGAAGCTTGAGCGGCACTGCACCGAGACAGACCCCCTTGGCATCGACATAGGCAGCAACTGTCGCGATCCCGCGCGAGTCGACCTTTTTCGGGGCGGTCGCCTGGACCAAGCTCGGGGTTGTGTCGACCTCCACCGAAAACGGGTTGATCGATTCGAGCTCGACGAGGGGTACGGGGAGAGGGATTTCGACTTCGAGCCGTTGTTGCCAGGCCCGGCTCGAGGCGCTCTGGGCCGCCGCCGAGGTTGCCACCATCACGAGTGCCGCAACGAAGATGACGACGCGTTTCACAGGAAAATCCTACCACGTACCGCGGAGATTGCCTGATCCTGTCGGTGGACGGGCGAATGGAAGCCCCGAGATCGCTGTATGGGGCCCGTAGTAAACTCGCCCGCCATGGGACGGGTGGCGTATTTCGTGTCCCCTCACGGCTTCGGTCACGCGGCACGGGCCTGTGCGGTGATGGCCGAGATCGCCCGGCGACGCCCCGACATCCATTTCGACATTTTCACCGAGGTTCCGAGGTGGTTCTTCGCCGAGTCCCTCTCCCGGGAGTTCAGCTATCACCGGCTCGCTTCGGATGTCGGTCTGGTGCAACGGACGCCGCTCGACGAGGACCTGGATGCGACGGCCGACCGCCTCGACGAGCTCTTTGGCGGCGACACCGGAGCCGATCGACTTGCGCGGGGGCTGCGCGAGCTCGGGTGCTCGGTGGTGATCGCCGACATCTCGCCCCTCGGTCTGATGGCCGCGTCCGAGTCCTCGATCCCATCGGTCCTGGTCGAGAACTTCACCTGGGACTGGATTTATGGGAACTACGCGGGTGCGCCAGCGCGTCTTCGAAGGCACGGTCGCCGTCTGGCGGAGGTGTTTGCGGCAGCCGAACTCAGGATTCAGACTGAGCCCGTGTGTCACCGGGCCGCGAACGGTGTCAATGTACCACCGGTTTCGAGGTCGGCGCGCCTTGAAGCTGAACAGGTGCGCCAACACTTGGGCGTGCCCGTGAACGATCCGATGGTCGTCGTCAGCATGGGCGGTGTGCCGTGGGACTGCTCGGGAATGTCGAGAATCGAATGCTCCGAGGGTCCGTGGATCGTTATTCCCGGCGCATCCGATGGGGCAGCGCGGCGGGTGGGCCGCCTGCTCCTCCTGCCCTTTCACGCCGACGTCCACCACCCCGATCTGGTGGCGGCGTCAGACGCCGTCGTCAGCAAGCTGGGTTACAGCACTGTAGCGGAGGCGTACCGGTCGGGATCGGCTCTCGCCTTCGTCGAGAGACCGCGCTTTCCGGAGTCAGAGGTTCTCGCTCGGTGGGTCGAGGACCGCATGGTCGCGGCGGCGATCGAGGAGGAGGCGCTGAGGAATGGGGCGTGGCTCGACACCGTGAACCGTCTTTTGACAGTGCCTCGACGGAAGCCTGTCGATGCGAATGGGGCGGTGCAGGCTGCGGGAGCGATCTTGGAGAGATTCGGCTCCGTGATGAGCTGAGGCGTGATTCTGGCACGGGTGCGGAAACGGAAACGGGCACGGGACGATGCGAGCCCGCCATGGAGCCCAGGCAACCTGCGGCACTCGTCGCTCTCCTCCTTAGTGCTGCTCCCTTCCGGGCCTGACACG
>JBFFBV010000014.1:0-69460 GCA_041560205.1 Candidatus Sulfomarinibacter sp. | reverse complement strand
TGGTCGTCGTCCTCATCTCCGGCCGCCCGATGATTCTCGGAGACGTGCTGGAGGTCAGCGACGCGGTAGTGGCGGCGTGGCTGCCGGGCTCCGAAGGGAACGGCGTGGCTGAGGTGATCTTCAGAGCGGCCGACGGCACCGTCAATCACGATTTCAATGGGAAGCTGGCGCACTCTTGGCCGAAGGCTGCGGTTCAGGATGCGCTGAATATCGGTGAGGCGGGTTACGATCCGCTCTTCGCTTACGGTTACGGCCTGACCTACGGAGACACTGTCGAGCTGGCCGAGCTCTCCGAAGATCCCGGTGCCGAGATAGCCGATGTCAGTCGCACCGTCTATTTCCGAGACGGGCCAGTGGCGCCCTGGAAGCTCCATGTGGGCGATCCACGCCGCTGGGCCGTCACGGCGGTTGGTGGCAATGCCACGACTTGGGACAGGGACAATTTGGTGGTGACGGCCATTGACCGCCGCATGCAGGAGGACGCGCGCGCCGCCAGGTGGGCGGGATACGAGGTCGCGCAAGTCTATCTCGAGGCGGCGCAGTCGATCGATCTGCGCCCGGAGGCTGCGGATTGCATGGTGCTCGCCTTCGATGTGATGGTCGAGGAAGCCCCCGATGCGCCGGTCTTCGCGGCGATGCGGTGCGGCGAGGACTGCGAGGGCCGGATCGACATTACGGAGGCGCTGAACCGGAGCACCGTCGGCGAATGGCGGACGATGAGGCTGCGGCTGCGCCACTTTGCCGCCGCCGGCGCGGACCTCAGCCACGTCACGACACCGTTCCTGCTCGCCACGGAGGGCACCCTGGCCCTCAGGTTCTCTGACGTCCGATTGGAGCCGCCGAGCGGTTCCGAACCATGCGAGGGAAATGGGGGATGATATGAAGATTCTGACCTGCATGGTGGCGGTTGTGATGTGCCTGGGCTGCGGCGGCGGAGGAGAGCTTCCGCAGGGTCCGGACGTCTTTTCGGATGGCTTCATCCGTGACTCGATGGCGCGCGCCTTCGACTGGCAGATCGACAACATCGTCGACTCTGCACCCCTGCCGGACGGCGGATTCCAGGACGTGAGCGACACCGAGTGGGTGCGCGGCGCTTTCTTCTCAGGAGTGATGGCTGCCTACGAGGCAACCGGGGACCCGAGGTATCTCGAGGCCGCAAAAGACGTCTCAGAGCGCAACGCGTGGCAGCCGGGCCCGCGGCCGCGCTGCGCTGACGATCACTGCATCGCCCAGACCTACGCCCGGATCTACCTCATCGACCCCGACCCACGGATGATCGAGGCGATTGTCGCGCGCTTCGACGAGATGATCGCCGACCCACGACTCGGATCCGTTGTCGGATGGTCCGATTACGAAAACTGTGAGAACTGGTGGTGGTGCGACGCCCTCTTCATGGCGCCGCCCACCATGGCCCTGGTCGCCAAGGCGACTGGCGATGCCAGGTATCTCGATCTCATGAACGTCATGTGGTGGGAGACCTACGATTACCTCTACGACCCCGAAGAGCACCTGTGGTTTCGAGACGGTCGCTATGTGAACCAGGCGGATGGCAGCGGCCCTCGAACACCCAACGGTCAGAAGATCTTCTGGTCGCGTGGCAATGGCTGGGTCTTTGCCGGTCTCGCCCTCGTTCTCGAGCACATGCCTGCCGACTATCCGGATCGGCCGCGCTACGAGGAGCTCTTTCGCGACATGGCCGCGGCACTGGCTGTGGTCCAGGGTGGGGACGGTCTGTGGCGATCGAGCCTCCTCGACCCTGAGGAGTTCCCGATTCCGGAGTCGAGCGGTACCGGTTTCTTCACCTTCGGCCTGGCGTGGGGGGTGAACAGCGGGTTGCTGGATCGCGACGGCTTCATGCCGGCGGTTCGCAAGGCGTGGGAAGGCCTGGTGTGGGCGCAGCAGGCCGACGGACGTCTCGGATGGGTGCAGCAGATCGGCTACGACCCGCGATCGGTCACCGCCGACGACAGCATGGAGTACGGCACCGGCGCCTTCCTCCTCGCTGGCGGCGAAATGCTTCGCCTTGCCGGCGACTGAAGCTGTCGGCCATCAGCAATCAGCAGTCGGCAGTCAAAAACTCCCTGGGTGCGTGGGGGAGCTCAAAGATGACGGCTGAGGGCTGACCACCAGTTGCTGAGGGCTCGCGATTCACTCTTCCGCGACGAAGCTCGATTCGTAGCTCGTGAGGTCGTCGGGCGGGGTCATCGATTCGAGCCCCATCTCGGCAATGATCTCCTGATAGGTCGTGAGCTCAATACCGGCGTTCTCGAGTGCCCTTTGAAAGGCCGGCGAGGTGACGGCGTCAAGCTCGGCCTGACGGTGGATGGCGACCCGGTAAGGATCCTCCTCGTAGTTGGTGTCGACCATCGCCACCATCTCAGGCGTCTCCATCCCGAGGTGAATGACCAGCATGTTGAGACCCGGTCGGATGTCTCGCGTGTGGCTCAGAAGGCTCGTCAGCTTGTCGGCAGGTGCATCCGCCCAGATCGAGACCGAGGATTCGCCGAAGTACCGGGACAGCCCGAGACCGTACTCGGACGCCAGCTTTTCGACGATCGTGCGCAGCTCGGGCGTCGAGACGGCGGTCAGCATGTGATAGTCCAGGTAGTCGACCCGCAGGCCGGCGGTCAGGGCACGCTCGATCTGAGCGCGCAGCTCCATCTCGACCTCTTCGAGGCTGGCCTTCGCCGCCGCGAACTCCGCCTCCGAGGCGTAGAAGTGCCCGTTCCGGTCGACCAGCGACGGAACCTTGGCCGCGCCCAGCACCGGACCCCATTTGTAGTGCTGCCACTCCGAGTTGAGGGTGAGGTGGATACCGACGCCGATCTGCGGATTGGCTTTGAGAATTTCGACCGCTTCCAGGTACCAGGGGCAGGCGATCATGACGGAGGCGGAAAAGGGCAGGCCGGACTCGATGAGCTCGCGCACCGCCGAGTTCACCGTGTGCGACATGCCGACGTCGTCGCAGCGGATGAGGAGCTTTTTTTCCGCCTTCCCGTCGGCAGTTCCTGCGGGTAGCGATGAGACCGCGAGCAGGGTCACGAGGGTGACCGCCAGCACGGATTTGAACGGCACCGTCCGTCGGCAGAATGGCATGATCGGCCTCCTTTGTCGGGACAGCAGCATCCTATCGGTGCAGCTCGAGGATGTGCAAGCTTGCTACACTTCCACCAGATCGATTTTCAGACTCAGTCGAAACGATGGGGCGGTCGAGGTGAATTGGCGACGGAAGAAGCGGGCGGCTCTGCAACGATGATCGGGCGGGCTCGCGAGCAGGCCGAGCTGGTCAAGGGGCTCGATGAGGCGGCCGAGGGCCGGGGCGGAGTCTGGCTGGTGACCGGTGAGCCCGGCATCGGCAGAGCCGTTTGGCTGAAGAGATCGCCGCGCTGGCACTGGAGCGGGAGATGCCGGTTCACTGGGGACGCTGTTGGGAGGCCGGCGGCGCTCCCGCATACTGGCCTTGGATCCAGGTCTTGCGCTCGGTCCTTTCGTCGTCTGGCGGCCAAAGGCCGGTGAGCGAGAGGGCTGCCTGATGACCGTTCATTCCACAATTCAGGCGGAGGCCGCCGAGCGGGCGGCCCTCGCCGATCTCCACCGCGCCGCCCCGGCTGCCAGCCGGGAGCGGCTCGGGCTCGCGCTGGAAGTGGTGAACGGGGTCCTGCTATCGATGGCCTCCGCAAGACCATCGATCTTGGTCAACCGCGTGGTCGGTCTCGGCGTGGATCGCCCCGCAGCCCGGACAACCGTCGAGACGATCGTCGAAAGGTACCGCGTGGCGGGTGTGAGCCGTTACTTTCTGCAGCTTGACCCGGACGCACGGCCCGAGGGACTCGAACAGTGGCTCACGGACACGGGTCTCAAGCCCTACCACCGTGCGTGGGCCAAATTCACGCGTGGAACGGAACCCGCGCCCGAGCCACGTTCGGACCTCGAGGTGCGCGAGATCGGTGCGGAGCACGCAAGCGATTTCGGGCGTATCGCGGCGATTGGCTTCGAGCTCGACGAGGAATGGACCCCGGTGTTGGCCGGGCTTGTCGGCCGTGCAGGGTGGCACATCTATCTGAGCTTTGACGGCGGTGTCCCTGCCGGTTGCGGCGCAATGCGGGTCCACGACGGTGTCGCGTGGCTCGACTGGGCGGCCACGCTGCCCGAGTTCCGGCGCCGGGGCAGCCAGGGCGCGGTCATCTCCCGTCGTCTCGCCGACGGCATCGCGAAGGGGTGCACGGCTTTCGCGACCTCGACCGGCGAAGCGGCCGACGGTGACGCGCAGCACTCCTTCCACAACATCGAACGCTACGGCTTTCGCCGCACCCACGCGCGGGCGAACTGGGTGCCCGCGGAGTGACCCACCACTTCGATTTCTGAGGCGTCGTGTTCAGGCTTTCGGTGAGGCCGGCGATTCGGGGTTTGCCTCGCGCAGCCACCGGCGCAGGAAGTGGCTCGTGACGGCAAAACCTCCGTCGATACCCTGACCGACCAGACCCAGGCTCTCCAGCATTGTGAGGCTGGTCGCGACGGCATCTGGCTGGTCCTCAAGTTGGCCTTGGACGGCTTCGAGTGGTGCGTGATCCTCCCCGGCGAGAATGTGGAGGACGGTGCGGTCCGTGTCGCCGAGAAGTCCGAAGTCGACGGAAAAGAAAAACCCGACCGCTCGATCGTGAGCGACGTCGTCGATGGCTTCGTCGAGATCTCCACGGTCGAGCGCACGCCGGCACAAGAGCTGGATCTGGTACGGGTGGTTGCCGCAGAGTTCGCGGATTCGCTCGACCTCCTGATCGCTGAAATCGGGGCGCGACGCCTCGGGCAGCTGGCTCTGCCGGACGAGGTTTCGGGCGGCTTCAGGCTCCAACGATCCGATGGTCAGCGGTGGCGTGAATCCATCGAGAAACGGGGAGGTGTCCTCGTCGGGCTCGGCGAGCTTCCACAGGCGCACGCTCGATGCAAGCACCGAACGGATGCCGTCCCGCGAGTGCAGCGCCCTGCGGAGCTTGCGAAGCAGCGACGGGTCCTTGCGTTGGAGCTGGATCAGCTCCTCGACCTCGTCGCAGAGCAGCAGGAGACGGAGGTCTTTCGTCAGCAGGGTGCGGCGGATGTGCCCGAGAGATTCGAAGAGATCGTCCGATTGGACGTCGGAGAGGGCGATACCGTGGTCGCTGAAGCGTTCTTCGGCGTCGAGGAGCGCGTCGGCGAAGTCGCGGTGGAGCTCTTCCGGTCGGTCCGCACCCTGGAGGTCCCAGAAGACCGGCAGGAAACCGAGATCGGGCGAGCTCAGGGCGCGGTGCTCGAGCTCCTTGAGCACCGAGGTCTTGCCGATCCTCCGGGTCCCGAGCAGCCACAACCAGTTGCGGTTGCCTCGGAGGACCTCGTCGATAACGGAAGTCCGTCCGTAAAAGGTTTCGCCCCGGACCCACTGTCCGACGACGAAGGGAACGGCTGCCGCTGACGCTTCTGAAGAACCGGCCGGCGTCCGCTCTTGGTGACCGAAGCGCCGGCTCGCCTCGATCGAAATCGGACGAATTTCGGCGATCAAACGATAGCCGCGCTTCGAAATCGTCTCGATGAACTTCGGATTCTTGACGTCGTCTGTAAAGGCGCGCCGCAGCCCAGCGATCGAACGGGTGATGACCGATTCGGTGATGAACACCTCGGGCCACACGGCGTCTGTGATCTCATGCTTCGAAACCACCCGCCCGGCGTTCCGAGCCAGGTAGACCAGCACGTCCATCAGCTTGGGTTCGAGCTGGATGACCCGGTCGTCGCTGGTAAGTCGGTTGAGGCTCGGCTGGACCAGCCAGTCCGCAAGCCTGAAGTCGCCGGCAGGGGCCCCTTCGATCGCGGGTTGTTCATTCATTCCGCGCCATTGTATCCCGGCCTTCGTCCGGGTCCGCATCCGTGCTCGGCGGCTCGGGGAGGCCGATCTCCTCGAAGAAGTTGTACCAGGGGCTCCCCTCCTGCTCCCAGCGCTTGTCGATCTCGACCGCGGTTGCCACCATCACGAGGACTCCATCGAGACCCGTCATGAAGAGACCTCGGACGCGTTGGGTCGTCCGTGGGTCATAGGTGTTGAGCTCGTCGATGTGATCGACTAGGAGAACGAGCCTGGCCGATCTGGGGCTCGATTGCTTGAGCGTCCGGATGACCGCTCGGAAGTCGCCGACAAGCTCTCGGTGCCCGTAGTCCGCGCCGAAGCGTTCGACCTTGCTCGGCGGCGCGAAGTCGAGCTGCTCGAGAACCGCATCGGCGACCGTCGCGAAGAGCAGCTGCTCGGGCACGCCCTCGAGATTGACGTAGGCCGGAAAGAATACCGTCGCAGGATCCCCGCCGGCCGCGAGACGATCCTTGAGCTCGAGAAGGATCGAGGTCTTGCCGCTGCCAGTCGTGCCGCACAGGAGGATGCTGTTGTTGCGGAGCGTACTGAGGATGCGGAGGATCAGGCGCTCGCGGTCCTCCCCGCCAGATCCACCGGAGGTCGTCGGTGGCGAAGGCGGCTTCTCCTGCGCCTCCCTCCCGAGGACTCGGAAGAGGCCGAGCAGGGAGCGCAGCGGGGTGCGAACGACATTCATGCCGAAGGTCCTGTCGGGTCGTGTCCCGGGATCGGTGCCCGGGAGAACGGGTCGAGGCCCAGCGCGCCGCCGGGCCCCGATGGAAAACAGAGCCAGGGGATCAAAACCTGACGCCGAAGCCGAAGCTGAAGATTGTCGGGTTGAGGTCCGCCTTTCCGACGCCATCGTCATCACGCGGAGCTGCTTCGAGTGTGGTGTCGAGATACCTGATGGCCGTATTGAGGAACCATTTTCCGCTTCCGACCTCGATGTCCAGACCCAACACGGCGCCGTATCCGAAGCCGTCCTCGGTGCTGAACCGTTCACTCTGACCGGGGCCGGAGTTGAGCTCGAAGCTTTCATAGATGACGTAGGCCAAGATGGGTCCGATGTAGAGATTGAAACGGCCCTCCGGGGTGAGATAGATATTGGCGGCGGCATAGATCGGTGTGAGTCTGATGTCGGCCTCCGCAGAGACGCTCGCAAACTCATCTTCGACGGTGACATCGATGCCGGGCGACGCGGAGATCACGCCAAAATCGATGCCGAGTCGACGGGCAGCGCGGTACTCGAAATCGATCGCGAAACCGTAGCCGTTCTTGCCGTCATAGGAGTATTGATCGTCGGTACCGGCGACATTCACCTCACTTCCGCTCGGGTTCATCAAAACCGCGGCGAAGCGGACCATCCACCGATCACCGTCAGCAAGCTGCGCTTTCCACGGATCATCTTCGGCGGAGGTGGTCCCCGGCAGTGATGCCATGACGGTGAAGAACGTGATCACAGCCACCGCGAAGACCTGATTCGGAAACCTGTTGTTCATAGGGTCCTCCCTTCCCTCACCAAGCTAGGGCGTGGGATGCCGGGAGACTTGAGGTTGAGATGAGGATCCGATGAGGGTTTTCCCCGTGCTACGATTCCCGAGTTGGAGCCATGGCGGTGCAGCTTCGATCTCGGGTCGCACAATGAACGCACGCCAAGCCATTTTTGTGCTTGCGTTGGGAATGGTGGTCGCTCCTGCGACAGCTACCGGCCAGGAGACCCCGCCCACCTTCGAGTTCAGCTTTTCGAACCCGGGAGCGCGCAGTCTCGGTCTCGGCGGAGCCTTTGTCGCCCTCGCCGATGACGCAACAGCCGCTTTCGCCAATCCGGCGGGATTGGTGCAGCTCGCCTCCCTCGAGATCTCGGCGGAGCTCCGCCACTGGCGGTATTCGACGCCGTACATCGAAGGGGGCCGGTATGACGGCGAACCGACCGGCATCGGCCTCGACACCGTCGACGGTCTCCGGTCGGCCGTCTCGGAAGAACAGCTGACCGGTCTGTCATTCCTGTCCTTTGTCTATCCGAAGGGGAAGTGGTCCATCGCGGCGTACACGCACCGCTTGGCGAACTTTCGGGCCCAGACGGGGACTCAGGGGCTCTTCCACACCGATTCCGCGACCGGCCTGCCCTCGCGCGAGATCGACCGCAGGTGGTCGACCGAGCTCGAGATCGTCAGCTACGGCGTCGCCGGTGCCTATCGGCTGAGTGATCATTTCAGCCTCGGGATCGGTGTGGTTTACTTTCGCGGACGGCTCGATGCCCCCTACGAGTGGGCGATCTACGACGAAGACACGCTGCAGAGCTTCTTCAGCCCGACCTCCTACCTGCCCGAGCGCCAAATTGCCAATGGTGCAATGGCGACCGACGATACGGACTGGGGTCTGAGCGCGGGTCTCCTCTGGGGCTTCGCCGAGAACTGGAGCCTCGGTGGTTTTTACCGCCAGGCGCCCGAGTTCAGGGTGGTGTACGACGCTCAGGCTGGGGCGCTTGCGCAGTTTCTCGACCCGACTTTTTTCCCGGGCGCGACGGTCTTCACGATCGCGACACCGATGCAGTTCCCCGATGTCTATGGACTCGGCCTCGCGTACAGATCGTCGGACGGCGCGCTCACCGTCGGGTTCGAGTGGGACCGTATCGAGTACTCCTCGATCTTTGCGAGCTTCGATGCCGAGGTGATCGAGAGCCTCGACCCCGATCTCGATCTCACGATCTCGCTCGTCGCCGATGACGGAGACGAGCTCCGGCTCGGCGCCGAGTACGCATTTCTCGCCAGCCGGCCCTTGCTCGCTCTCAGGGCCGGTGTGTGGATTGATCCCGATCATCGATTTCGCAGCACCAGTGATGATCCCGAACACAGGGCCCTCTTCCAGCCCGGGGTGAATGAAGTCCACGTGGCGCTGGGTCTGGGTCTCGCCTTCAGCACGTTTCAGATCGATCTCGCCGCGGACTTGTCGGACCCTGTCGATACCTTCTCTCTGTCGGCGATTTACAGCTTCTAAGCGAGGATCGCGACGACGACCAGCACGACGAGCAGAATGAAGGCGGTCAAGACCGTGATCGCGATGTCACCGGAACGCGGTTCGCCTGCGCCCGTAAATGGTGATGCGTTACCCTGATGCGGAGTTTCCATCGTGCGCCTCCTGCTGTCGTCGCTGTGCCGTGCCATGCGGGTCACCTCTTCATCGTGATGGCCGTGCCGTCGTTGGTCGCGTTGTCGATCACCGACGCGTAGGTGATGACCCTCTGCCCAGACTCGATCTCGATTCGCGCGTACCCAGCTTCGATGTTGTTGCGAGCCCCGATCAAAGCAAAAGGCTCCTGGAACTGAAGCCAGGCTCCCGGGTCGAGATCTCGAACGCGGGAGCCGAGCTCGGCACCCGTGGAGTCATAGAGGTGAATCCGAACTCTGGCGTTTGAGTCCCCGTTGTTGGAGATGCCGATGTTCGTGCGAAAGACGTCGCTTTGCCGCAGCTGGGCCAGCCACACCGTGTCACCCGCGTAGGCCGCACTTTCGTCAGGGACGCCGTCGAGAAAGAGGCCGAAGGTGCCCTCGGCGGCAGCATTGAAGGTGCGGGAGCTCGCCATGAGGGGTCGGTCGGAAGAGATCTCGATGGCGCCCGACCCGGTCATGCCCAGTCGCGCAACCACGTCGTCGATGACGAGCTGCTGGCCAGCCATGACGTCGACAGTGACCGAGGCGTGTTCGCCGTCGTCGCGGCGAAACGTGATCTCGGCCACGGCAGGCGCGGCGGACCGGTTGAGCAGGCCGAGGTCGGTCCTCCACACGCTGCCGTGGGCACCCCGAAGGTGTGCTGCGGCGGCGATCCATTGTCGGGAGTGGCCGGTTCCACTCTTCATCGGTACCGCTGTGGGATCGTCGGTGGCGTTGTCGATGACCGTAGCGTAAACGTAGATGTCCTGGCCGGAGCTGACGGTGATCACACAATAGCCGGAATCGATGTCACTGCGACCGCCGAGGCTTCGGAAGGGGCGGTCGATCTGGACGGTGCTCTGGCCGGGGATCTCACGACTGTGAGCGGTGACCAGGGTGCCGTTGGCATCATAGAACTCGAGCGCGACCCGAGCAGAACGCCGCCACTGGTTGTGAATGCCGATGTTTGATCTCGCGGAATCGTCCTCGCGGAGCTGCATGAGCACGACCGACTCACCACCCTCGAGCCCTCCAGTGGCGGTGACGCCGTCGAGAGACTGGCCGAATGTGCCGTGTGGAGACTGGTCATAGGTTCTCGAGGTTGCGGTGAGGGCATCTGACGAAAAGACCTGGAGGGGACCGAAGCCGTTCTCTCCGAAGGACCCGACAATGTCCGAAATAACACGCGACTCACCTGCGGCCAGCTCGAGTTCACGATCGGTGAATCCGTTCTCGAGGTGGTATCGCAGACGAACCTGGTTGGTGCCGGATGAACGGTTGAGCAGACCGACGTCGGAACGCCAGGCACTGTCACCGACCCCGTTCATGTGGGCGACGGCGGGGATCCAGGATTCGACTGGCGCCGAGCCAACGGGTTCCAGTGAGATACCCACGGACTCCCAGAGATCGTGCTCGGGCCACGAAGTGATTTCCGGAAAGTCGAGGGTCGGGATCACCGGGTCCTTGTTGGTGAACCAGACGAGGACGATGCCGTCCGAGCGCCACAGGGCGAGGGTGTGGACACCGGCGCCGCCTCCACTGTGAGCGTGAATCCGGAGGTGGTCATTCGGGTTCGTGAGCCAGCCGACGGTGTGACCCGAGTTGACGAAGAAGTCCTCGTTGAACCAGCCGCGCCCGTATCCCAGCTCCTCGGCTGCGGGAAAGGGTATCGAAAGCATCTCGTCGATGGTGGCAGGCTCGAGCAGACCGCTCGCGTCGGGGAAATCGAAGAGGGCGGAGTAGAGGCGCGCCAGGTCGGGTGCCGCCATCACCATGAGGCCGGCTGCAAAGGCGTGCTCGGCGATTGTCGCGTACGGATCGCCTTCGACGCCGTCATAGGTTGTCTCGGTGGGAGCGAGGTCGACACGGAGGGTGTGCGGCATCCGCACACGGCTCACGCCCACCGGACGAAAGACGTTTTCGAAGACATATTCTGGGAAATCGAGACCGGTGATCCGCTCGGCCAGCATGCCGAGCATGATGTAGCCGTAATTATTGTAGTCCCAGGAGGTTCCGGGTTCGAAGAGGAACGACCGTGCGATGATGTATGAAATGACCTCCTGCTTGGTCGGTGGCGGCTCGACACCGTGCGCGGCGGCGACGATACCCGCCACGGTGTAGATATTGTCCAGCGAGTACATGCCACTGGTGTGGGTCAGCAGGTGATCTACCGTTGTTGAATCGAGCCGAGGGTTCGTCGGAGTTCCCCAGAGTGGCTCGAGGTCGATGATCGACATCACCGGTGTGTTATGGGTGAGCGCACCCTGCTCGATGAGCTGGTGAATGGCGACCGAGGTGATCGATTTGCTGATGCTGCCGATGCGGAAGAGGGTGGTGGGTTGGACGGGCTCGACATTGGGCTGATCCCAGGTGAATCCACGTGCGTACACGAGGCGGCCGTCTTTGACGATGGCTACCGTGCTCCCTCGGATGCCGTAACCCATCATGATGTCCTGCATCATCTCGTCTACGGCGGCGAGCTCTGGAACATCAAGGCCGGTGACGGTCCACCGCCTCTGCGCCGAGACCGGTGCTGCCGTCACGAGGACTGCCATGGCGAGCGCCGCGATCTTCAGGATTCGATGCATCACGTCCCCCTCACCATCGAATGTGGCTCGCCGAGGAGGATACCGCTTGATGGAATCCTGAGGTCGTGATGAGGGTCTCGTGAAGCTTTTCCGCGTGCTAGGATCTCCCCGATGACTGGCGCTCGCAGGTGGAAAACGGATCTCGTTGTGGAACGGCGCGTTACGGGCGCCGTCCTCGCCCTCGTGGTGGTGCTGATCCCTGCTTTCACTTGGGCGCAGGAGGCGCCGCCTTCGCTCGAGTTCAGCTTCTCCAACCCGGGTGCGCGGAGCATGGGACTCGCGGGAGCCTTCGTCGCCCTGGCCGACGACGCCACCGCCGCTTTCGCCAACCCGGCCGGTCTCGTCCAGCTCCTGCGCCCCGAAATCTCCCTCGAGCTGAGGCGCCGCCAGTACGAAACCTCCTACACGGCGGGGGGGCGGGCTTTGGGGGCGCCGACCGGTTACGGTATCGACACCGTTAGTGGTCTTCGAACCGGGCTCTCGGAAGATACGACCTCCGGAGTGTCCTTTCTTTCCTTCGTCTACCCTGGCAGAAAATGGTCTCTGGCCGTCTATCGTCACCAGTTGGCCGACTTCGCGGTGCGCACGGAGCTCAATGGTCTCTTCGGTGATGCCGCTGAGGGCGGCACTCGGCGCGAGATCGACCAGATCACGACGACCGACTTCGAGATCATCAACAACGGGATCGCGGGTGCCGTCGAGCTGAGTGAGTCTCTCAGCGTCGGCCTCGGTGTTTCGTATTTTGTCGGATCCATCGATGTTTCGGGATTGGCATACCTCATGGACCGGTACCCAGAAACCTTTTGGGAAGCCAATTCCTTTCTCGCCGACCGGTTATTTTTGAGCGGCCAGTTCGTGAGTGATAGTTCGGCCTGGGGAATCAGCGCCGGCTTTTTGTGGCGTTTCGCCGAGGATTGGCGGCTCGGTGGCGTCTATCGGCAGGGACCGGATTTCGAGTACACCATCGAAAACCGTGCCGGGCCGGCGCACTGGGAACCAGAGGGGACGGATCTCGGCGGCCTTTCGGGGCAGCATATCTCGATCCCGGATGTCTGGGGGCTGGGGATCGCCTACCGATCTCCGAGCGGCGCTGTCACGGTTGGCTTCGAGTGGGATCGCGTGGAGTACTCGGTCATCATGGAGTCCCTCGACTCGGAGCAGATCGATACGAGGTTCATCGCCCTGGAGGATGGCAATGAGCTGCGATTCGGGCTCGAATACCTCTTCATTGAGACGAGCCCGGGCGTCGCGCTCCGTGTGGGCCTGTGGCGCGACCCCGACCACCGATTCAGATTCATCGGCGAGGATCCTTTCGACCGTGCCCTGTATCCGCCGGGCAAGGACCAGCTGCACCTCAGTGTCGGTGCCGGGCTTGCGTTGAGGCGTCTGCAGATCGATATCGGCGCTGATTTTTCGGATGATGCCGACGTCTTCGCCCTGTCGGCGATCTACAGCTTTTAAAGATCAAAGATCATCGGCGACGCGGCGAAGCGCCTCCTTGAGCTCCACCGCGGTGGCGATCCGCTCCGCGGGGTCTTTGGCCAGGCAGCGCAGCACGATCGCCGCCAGCTCGCCCGGTATCTTGGGCGCAATCGTTGCCGGATCCGGTGGGGGCTCGCTGCGCTGCATGGCCAGGATCTCGGGCACCGTGTCGGCTTCGAAGGGCCGGCGACCGGTCGCCATCTCGAAGATGACCAGACCCAGGGAGTAGATGTCGGAACGCTCGTCGAGCTCTTCGAGTGCGACCTGCTCCGGCGAGGAGTAGTGGGGCGTGCCGACGAAAACGCCGTGCCGGGTGACGCCTTGGCCCCCGATCAGTCGAGCGAGTCCGAAATCGGCGAGGTACGGTTCACCGTCCGAGTCGATCAGGATATTGCCTGGTTTGATGTCGCGGTGGAGGATCTGGCGTTCATGGGCGGCCGCCAACGCCGAGGCAAGCTTCTCGGCGACGGACAAGGCTTGCGCGATCGGCAGTGCTCCGCGCGCTGCGATCACGTCCGCAAGGGTTTCGCCCCGGATCCACTGCATGGTGATGTAGGTCCCGCCTTCGGACGTGCCGAGGTGGTAGACGCGGAGGATGTTGGGGTGGGCGATGTCCCGTGACAAGAGGATTTCCTGTCGAACCCGATCGAGCGCCTCACGGTTGGCGGCGTACTCCGGCTTCAACAGCTTGACCGCCACCCAGGTGTCGAGCACTGCATCGCGCGCCTTGTAGACGCTGCCGGTGGCTCCCCTGCCGATCTCCTCGTGCAGCGTGTAGCGGTTGTCGACGGTCTGCACCGAAATCGTCGGGTCCTCGTGGAGCGAATCAGATTGAGGAGCCGGCTCGGTCTCAGCGAGATCCTCGAGCCAGCGGCGAAGGAAGAAGCTCGGCAGCACGTAGTTGCGATCGTCATCACAACCGATGAAACCGAGGTTCTCCAACCGTTGCAGCGCGTCATCTCGATCCGCCGTGTCGGCCTGCATGACGGCATGCAGCGACGCTTCGGTCGCCGACCCCTGCTCGGCGATCAACCGGAGAACTGTTTTCTCTGTCACCGACAAGAGATCGAAGTCGACCGAGAAGAAGTAACTGATCATGCGGTCCGAGGCGACCTGATGGCAAGCCTCTTCGAGGTCACCGGTGTCGATCAGACGTTTGCAGACGAGCTGCGTCAGATAGGGATGCCTGTCGCAGCGGCGGCAGATCTCGACAGCGTCCTTTTCGTCGATGGCGGGACGGGCAGGCGAGGGCCAGTTGTCCTGTCGAACCAGCGCCATCGCCTCCTCGTCGGAGAGACCGGCGATGTAGAGCGGCGGGCTGAAACCGTGGAGAAAGGGCGAGGTGTCGTCCCGTTGCTCTGCGAGATCACACAACCGCACCGACGAGGTGAGCACCGAACGAACGCCGTCCTGAGACTGCATGGCGCGACGGAGCTTGCGGAGGAGCGCCGGATCCTGACGGTGGAGGTTGAGGATTTCTTCGACCTCGTCACACAACAAAAGAAGCGAACGCCCAAGGCTACGAAGCCTACGACGGAGCTTTCCCATCGAGGTGAAGAGATCCTCGAACTGGAGTTCGGAAACCTCGACTCCAATCGCGTCGAGGCGCTCCTCGGCGTCGAGCAGGGCGTCCGAAAACGTGAAGTTGAGTTCGTCGGGGTCATCGGCCCCCTGGAAATCCCAGAAAATGGGGAGGTAGTTCTGGCCGTCCATCGACGTCAGGTGCTCGAGCTGCTTGAGCAGCGAGGTCTTCCCGACGCGCCGCGTCCCGAGCACCCAGAGCGAGTTTCGAGGGCCCTCGAGGATCTCCTCGATCAGCGCACCTCGCCCATAGAATCGGTCGCCTCTGACCCACTGGCCCACGACGAACGGGTTTGCCTGCGCGGCGCTCACGGGTCGTTTCCGGCGACGGTTTCCACATCGGCGATCGTGATCTGCCGCCGACCCTGCTCGTACATGCGGTTGACGAGGGCGATACAGAGCCGCTGGACGCGGTAGGGCTTGCGATCGGTGAGCTCGATGATCCGGTCGATGACATTTTGATCGACCTTGAACACGCCGCCGATGGGTCGTGTGATCAGCTCGACCGCGTCGTCACGGTCGATCGGCGTCACCTCGATCTCCTCGAAGAAGTTGTACCAGGGACTGCCTTCCTTGTCCCACTGCTTGCGGATCTCCACCCCGGAAACAACCGCTACGAGGTTTTCGGCAAAGCTCTTCATGAACAGACTTCGCAGCCGCTGGTTGATCCGCGGGTCGTAGGCGTTGAGCTCGTCGACCTCGTCGATCAGCAGCACGAGCTTGACCTTTTTGGAGGTCCTTGCCTCGAGCGCCTTGATCACCCGACGAAGGTCGGCGACCAGCTCGCGGTAACCGTAGTCCGTTTTATCGGGCAGCCCGTCCCCCGGCCTCATTCCATCGAGCACGGGTGCGAGCTCGTGAAAGACGTCTTCCGCGAGGGTCGCGAAGAACTGCGACTCCGGCGTGCCCTGCAGGTCGACATAGACCGGGAAAAAATCGTACTGCGGGTCGTCGAGCTGTTTCAGTCGTCGCATGAGCTGGTGTTGGAGCGAGGTTTTGCCGATTCGCCGCTCTCCGTACAGGAGGAGGCTGTTGTTGTGGATGGTCTGGAGGATGCGCTCGACGAGCTGGTCTCGTCCGAAGAACATGTCGGTGTCGAGTACCGGGGCTCCGGCGATAAAGGGATTGAAACGGCGCTTCATGAGTTGCCGCCGCCTTCGAAGGCGCTGGCTCCACACCGCGGTGAGCACCACAATCGGTATCGATGCGACGAACAGCTGGAACCAAAGGGACCGATAAAAGGGTGGCGAGTAGATGACCGTGTACTCCGACATGGTGGTCCGGCCGCCGTTGTCGGTCGCGTACAGCAGGTAGGTCGTTTCGCCGTCGGCGAGGAGATCGTCGAGGGCGAACTCGGTGATGTAGATGTCGCCCATCGGTTGGCTGGTGCTGGTTCCCGAGATCTCGCGATCGGCCGTTGCCTCGAATTGAACCTCGACCGGCGAGGTGTCGATGACCACGCCGCTGAGACGAAAGTCCGGCCTCTGCACCAGTTGGGCCCAGGAGCCGTCATCCCGTTCGGTCCTGAAATCGGCGAAGCGGATTGCAGGCGGGAGGTTTTCGACGGTCCGTGAACCGAGCAACCGGCGACTGATCTGACCGTAGGAATCGCGGACCACATCGAGCGCTTCGGCATTCCCGGGATCGATGGCGAGGGCGAAGTTCGCGGCCGAGATCGCAGTTTCGAAACTGCCAGCGGTGAACTCGGCCCGCGCTTCCGCGATCGCGCGGGCGAGAGAGGCCTCCTCCGCGGAGAGCTGCTGCCCTCTGAGGATTCGTTGCTGAAGGGCCAGCGCATCTCTATTCTGTGGATCCGCGGCGAGCACTGGCTGGAGCCGGCCGAGGGCCTCGTCGAAGCGTCCGTTGGACTCGAGCTCCCGGGCCATTCTCAGGCCAGAGCTAATCGCCTCCTGCCTCGCTTCGGCGTCTTCCTCGGCCTGAATCTCTGCCAGAAGCGCGGCACGGGCCTGATCGAAGAGGTCCTGGGCTTCCGGGCTCGGGCGAATCTCGAGTGCCTGGCGGAAGAGGCTGGAGGCCTCGGAATAGTCTTCCTCGTCGAGGAGCGTCCGCCCCCGAGTGAGGAGTTCTCGCGCTCGAGCCGTGTCGGCTCGTTCACGGTCGCGGCGGACGACCTCGGTCCGCAGCTCGCCCATCTTGGCGACGGCCTCCTGGTTCTCGGGATCGACGGCGAGGCCCTTGCCGAGAGCCTCCATCGCCTCGGGTAGCCGTCCCTGCCCTTCGAGAATCTCGGCGTCGCGGAGGCTTTCACGTACGATTTGGGCGATGCGCTCTTCCTCGGCCTGCGCAGCTTCCAGGAGTGCTTCGAGAGCCAGAGTCCGGTAACGCCTGAGCTCCGCGTAGTCGGACTCCGAGGCCTCGATCGCGCCCAGCTGCTCCTCGGTTTGAAAGGCCTGCAACGCCGCTTCGTACTGTCCGAGCTGAAAGTAGGCGATGCCGAGCTTGAGGTAGGGGAAGTACTCGCGGACCTTCATGCCGTAGTAGCGCACCCGCGCGCCGGAGTCCCCCTTGCGCTCCAGCGCCTGTTGCAGCTCCTCGACGGCTCGGCTCCAATTGCCGCTGTCGAGAGCGGACTTCGCGTTCTCGTAGTGTTCGTACCAGTAGTCCGCCAACGCGGGTGGGGCGGCCGCAACGAGAACGAGCACCACACCAGCCACGAGTCTGCGGAAATTGCCGGAAAAGCTCGATTCTCTCACCAGGTGCTCCGGGCTGAGTGTAGCGCGTTCGGGTAGCATGCTGGCCATGGCGAATGATGTACGCATTCTGGAAGTCGACGGTTTGACCCTCGAGCTGAAGGTCGTGCGCAAACGGGTGAAAAACATCAATGCCCGTCTCCACGGGAGGACTCTCTCGGTCAGCGCCCCCCACCGGGTCCCGTCAGGAGAGCTCGAGGAGACGATCGTCCAGCTCGCCCGGCGTCTCGTGCGCAGGTCCCGTGCTGAGGCCCTCAACGCTGACGGCAGGGCCGAAGCGATTGCTCGCAAGACAGCGGAGCGTTTCCCGGAACCGCCTCAGGTCACCGAAGTGCGATTCGTGACCAACCAGACATCGCAGTGGGGGAGCTATAGCCGCCAGACCGGGATCGTCCGCCTCAACGCGGCGCTCCGTCAGATGCCGCCCTGGGTGCTCGAAGCGGTGGTCGCGCACGAGCTCGCGCATACCGTCCACCTCAACCACTCGCCCGAGTTCTGGAAGCTGGTGCGCTCTGTGTGCCCCAACACCGATCGCGCGCGGGCCTTTCTCGAAGGCGTCGCCTGGCTCGCCGGCGCTTGGGACGATCTCCCGCCGGTCGAGAGATCACAGCTGATGGGGCGCGCTTGACTCGTTCCCGGCTCCGTCCCCGGTTGCCCATTCACAGCATGAGATGAATGAGATTGGTGGAGGTGTTCCTATCCACAACGTGTGACTTCCTTTCCGTGGGAAACGGGAACGGGAACGGGAACGGGAAACGGGGACGGGGACGGGGACGAATCCCCCAGATCCGTGGCTCGACGGCCGTCGCGGGACGGCCTATCGCTCCGGGAGCGCGTCCATCCCTGCGGCCTTGGCGGCGGCGGTCATCACCTCGTCGAGGTTCTTTCTGGCGTCGTCGCCGATCCGGCTCGGTGTGAACTCGCCGATGATGCGATCGACCTCCTTCGCCGCATTTTCGCCGAGGGTCTTCGAACCTTCCTCGAGCCACCTCGCGCGGCTGGTCCGGTCGATCACGGGCCCCGGAAAGGTGAGCTCGGAGCGAAGGTGGCGACGGGTGTGGTCCGCAATCAACAGGTGCTTTTCGGCCAGCAGCTCCTCGAAGAGGCCCTTGGACGGGAAATCGTCTCGCGGCTCGATGCCAGCCAGCACCCTGTCCGTCATCAGGCAGATCTCGTGGTCGACGACCAGCTTCTCGAGGCTCTGGCAGCTCTCGAAATCGAGCATCCCGGGTCCGGAGACGTTGTCGAGTCCGGTGAGGGCAGCCAGGGTCGCGCCGATGCCGGTCTCGAGCCCGGCCTGGGCGTCGAGGGCCTTGGAGTCGGACAGCGAGATGTAGCCCTGGGTCGGCAGGCCGAGGCGTCGTCCGATCTCGGCCGCGGCGCAGGTCAACATGGTCGTTTCGATCGCACCCATGGGCGTCGTCTCGAAGCGCACGTCGAAAATCGCCGGTGAGCCGCCAAAGAGCACTGGGGTGCCGGGCTGGACGAGTTGGGCGATGACGACTCCGGAGAGCACCTCGGCGGTGTGCTGGATCAGGGTGCCGACGAGTGTCACCGGGGCCATGAAGCCGGTCAGGGGAACCGGGATGATTTCGACCGGGATGCGGAGTCGGGCGCAGTCGATCAGGTTGCGGTTGCCTTCGTCGGTCCACCGGAGCGGGGCGGTCGGGCAACAGGTGAGCATCGCCACGGGTCGCGCCGCCAGCTCCTCGGCGGAACCGCGCACCGCCAACAACAAATCGCGAATGACTTCGAAGCCTTCAATGGTGAAGGCGCCGGTGACCGCCGGCTTTTCGCAGTGGAGCAACCCGAGAAAGAGGCGATAGCTGTCCGAGATGGCCTCGGGGACGTCCGATGACACCAAGGCCGTGCTCTGGGCGTCATACCGATCCAGGCCACTCACCAGCTTGGCGAGGGCCACCAGATCGCTGGTCACGGCGGAGCGAATTTCTCCGGACTCCCGGTCGAGGATGTTGATGGCCGCAGACCCCGGCGTGAAGTGGGTGCGATTGCCTTCGAAGCGGTGGGTTTCCTCTCCCATCACGTCATACAAGGAGAAGGCAGGCGGTGCCGAGTCGAGCGCGGCTTCGACCATGGTGTCGGCGATGCGTACCCGACCGTCGCCGTCCACCCCCGCACCGTGATCTGCGAGGAGCTCCTTTGTCTCCCCGTCGGCAATGTCGATCCCCACCTCGGCGAGCACCGTCTTGGCTTCGCTGATGATCGCGTCGGCGAGATCCTCGTCAAGCTGTTGAAACTTCGGCCTCATCGGTCCCCCTTATCGGGATGTGTCACTCACGTTGCTCGACGCACTCGCGGACGGTGATGGCGGCTGCCAGCGCGGCAGCTCCGGTGCGGCCGTCGACGATCGGAGTCTCCTCGCCTCGGCAGGCGCCGACAAAGGCCTCGAGCTCGGCCTTGAGCGGTTCGTCTTTGACGACCTCCACCAATCGCGGGGCGATCTCGGTCCCGCTCTCTCCGCGGACGAGCTGCGCCGACGACACGCTTTGCTCGGCATAGTCGATCGAGAAGTAGGACTCACGTGCGAAGAGGCGGAGCTTGCGGATCCGCTCCGACGACACTCGGCTGGCCGTGAGATTGGCCACCAGTCCGCCCGGAAACTCCACCCAGGCGTGGCACAGATCGACCTTGTCAGTCAGGACCGGAACGCCGACCGCCCGGATCTCCGACGGCTGCTCGCCCGCCACGGCGAGGGTGATCTGGAGATCATGGATCATCAGATCCAGGATCACGTCGACGTCGACCGACCTGGCGGTGAAGGGGGAGAGGCGCTGCGACTCGAGGTAGCGCACGCCGTCGGCGAGACCGAGAGCCGCCTGGACGGCGGGGTTGTGATACTCGACGTGGCCGACAGCGAGCACTCGCGACGATTGCTCTGCGAGTGCGATCAGCTCCTCGGCTTCTGCGACGGTCGCGGTGATCGGCTTTTCGACCAGAACGTGGCATCCCGAGCCCAGCAGTGCGCCCGCGATCTCGCGGTGGTTGACCGTCGGAGTAGCCACCACCACGGCGTCGGCCGCCGATGCGCCATCGACGGCATCAAGTGCCGGCACACCGTGCTCGGAGGTGATCTCGGCAAGCCGGTCGCGGTCCGTGTCGAAGGCACCGATACAGCGGACCCCTTCCATCCCTGCGAGAATGCGAACGTGATGGCGCCCGAGGTGGCCGGTTCCGACAACTGCGGCGGTAATTTCTGTGTCTGTCATGAAGCGCAGGATAATACCGCGGCCGCAGGAGTACAATTCTGCGCGCCAGCGACTGAATGGAGTGAACCATGTTGGATGTCAAAAAACTCTTGGCCGACGTTTTCGATCCGCAACCCGGCGAGGTCGTGACCTTTGCGATCGATCTCCCGCGCGACGAGGTGCCCGATCACCAAGGGTGGTCCGAACGGCGCAAGATGGCCGAACGGTGGCGCGGCTCGATGGAAGAGCTCGCGGCCGAACGCGAGTTCAGCGTCCAGCCCATCCTCTCCTTCGAGGCTACGGGCGCAAACAACGCCGACTTGCCGCCGAAGGGCACGCTCGGGGACCACGAGGTCGACCTCCTCGATGCCCTGAAGGCCTCGACCCTGGTCATCGCCATGACCGAGTTCTCCGCCACCGCGCCACTCGCCAAGCTCGCCGAATCAGAGGACGATTTCCGCGCGGCCTCGATGCCCGGTGTCGAGGAACGGATGGAGTCGACCGCGCTCGCGGCCGATTACTCGAAGGTCGCGGCGCGCTGCAGGGCCATTTTCGACGTCATGGACGGTGCGGTCCTGTGCGAGGTCTTGTTCTCCACTGGACACCGGTGCTGGTTCGACCTGCGCCATCGGTCAGCGGAGATGGACGACGGCTTCCTGCCCAGGGGCAAGGAGGGTGATCGCATCATCAACCTGCCGTCGGGAGAGACCTTTGTCGTGCCGTACGAGGGCGAGTTCGAGGCCGTGCCGTCGTGGACGGCGGGGACGATCCCGGTGGTCGAGGATGACGAACTCGTCCTCTTCCACGTGGTGGCCAACACAGTTGTCGTCGTCGAGGGCGAGGGTCCGGTGGCGGAGCGCTACGCTGCCTTCTTCGACGCCGATCCTGCGCGCGCCAACATCGCCGAGGTCGCCTTCGGGGTCAATGACAAGGCCGAGGTCACCGGTGAGGTCCTCGAGGACGAGAAGGCGGGCTTTCACTGGGCATTCGGCCGCTCGGACCATCTCGGTGGTGTGGTCGGGGTCGAAGACTTCTCGAGCCCGGAGTCGGTGATCCACCAGGACATCGTCTATGCGGCGGGAAACCCGGTGCAGGTGGAGCGCGCGGTCCTCGTCCACCAGGATGGGCAGCGCGTCGCCGTCATCGACGACGGCGAATACAAGGTCTGATCCAATTCGGATCTCAAATCTGTATTTTTGAGTTAGGCTGTGGCTTCGATGTGGAGGTGAGCGATGTCTGATGTGACGACCTTGCTGGATGCGGTCGAGAGCCGTGGCCCCTATGCGGTCTGGGACCTGATGGATGACGACGAAAAGAAGGCTGCGGCTGTCGGCTTCTGGAACGGCGCCGACCGCGAGAGCCGGTCAGCCCTCGAAATGGCATTGGCGGCGGAGCTCAAATTCCGACAGCAGTCCGTTCGACAGCTTTCGGCCGAAAAGGTTGCCGGCCGCCTGGTTCGTCTGGCGGACGGCCTGCCGGAAACGGTGCTTTTTCAATACCTCTTCCACCTGCATATGGATCAGCGGCGGCCTCTGATGGTCGGGTTCCTCGATGCTGTCGGCCTGCCGCACGACAACGGCGCCCTCGATCTCCCCGACGACTTTGAAGGCCCGGACGCGGCCACGGTGGAAAAGGCGGGTCGCGAGCTGGCTGCCTCCGAAGGCCGTGAAGCGCTGGTGTATCTGGCGACGCTGATGGTTGCCGACGCCGACTTCTGGACCGGTCTCGAGCCGGTGCTCAAGGAGTATCTCAGCAACGGCTCCGCGATCGCCTAGTTGTGAGTTCTAAGGGGCACCCTAGGAACGCGAAAACGTCGCTGAATTGCGCTCGGTCTCGTGCACGGTCAGCGCGACGAGCTCGACGCCATCGGGCAGCTCCGCTTCGACCCGCTCGAAGAAGACCCGGGCGAGGTTCTCGGCGGTCGGGATCAGGCCTGACAGCCACTCCACCTCGATGTTGAGGTGGCGATGGTCGACGTGGTCGACAACCGTGCGGCTGAGCACCGCCTTGAGGTCCTTCATATCGATCAGATAGCCGCTCGTGGGTTCCGGCTCACCGCTCACCACGGCTTCGATCACGTAATTGTGGCCGTGCCCGTGCGGGTTGTTGCACTTGCCGAAGACCTCCCGGTTCCAGTCATCCGATTGATCGGAATTGTGAAGCCGGTGCGCCGCCTCGAAGTAGACCTTGACCGTGACTGTCGTCGTCATGACTCTCCCATCAGCTTAGCGCAGCTGTCGCTTCGAGTATTCCCCGCTGCGGAAAGGCTGTCCTTCGGTGCGAGCTCATAACTCTGAACGGATGCAAGATACAAGATACAGGACCGATGACGAAGCGTCCTCCTCGACCGTCAATCGAGAGTGAGGGTGGGTGGAACGTGTATCTTGGATCGTGTATCTGGGTGGATGGGTGGGCGGGTCAATCATCCTCGAGGCGACGGTAGAGCTCGGGTCGACGGTCCTCGAGAAAGCGGAAACGCTCTCGGGCCGTGCGTACGATTTCCGCGTCGACTTTGCCAGACACGACGCCAGTCTCATTGGCGAGGGTCGCCACCACCTCGCCCCAGGGATCGATGAGCGCGGTGTCGCCTTCGTGCAGATGGCCCTCGGCCTTGCCCACCCGGTTGACCCCCAGGACCCATGCCTGGTCGTCGATCGCGCGGGCCGCGAGCAGGGTGCGCCAGGCGTGGGCCCGGCGCGAGGGCCAGTTGGCGATGACCACGAAGAGGTCGGTGCCATCTGCCGCCACGCGGAAGAGCTCGGGAAAACGGAGGTCGTAACACACGAGCGGGGTCACCCGCACGCCCGAGATCTCGACTGTGTGCAGCACCTCGCCCGCTTCGAAGTGATGGTGCTCGCCTGCCAGCGAGAAGGGGTGAATCTTGCGGTAGTGGAGAGCCTCGCCGCCGTTCGGCGCGATGACCGTGCAGGCGTTGGCCGGCCGGTGCTCTCCGCGCTCCGCATATCCACCGATGACCCACAGGCCGTGCGTCTTTGCCAGATCGGCCAGGAAGGCGTGGATGGCTTCGGCGTGCAGGGCCGTCTCTTCGGCGCGCATCGAAAAGCCGGTGGCGAACATCTCGGGCAGGACGAGGATCGCAGCACCTGAAGCCGCGGCGTGTTCGGCGAGCGGCTCGACCCTTCTGAAGTTCTCGTCCGGGTCCT
Source organism: Candidatus Sulfomarinibacter sp. (assembly GCA_041560205.1). GTDB lineage: Bacteria > Acidobacteriota > Thermoanaerobaculia > Thermoanaerobaculales > Sulfomarinibacteraceae > Sulfomarinibacter. Next base: position 45,713 of record JBFFBV010000014.1, on the reverse strand, counting down.
CCCAGGCGATGTCGAACTGGATGCCGGCGACGATCATGGTGCGGGCTCGGGCGGCACGGGGACGAGACAGGACCGCAGCCGCTCGGCGACGAGGACGTGGAAGACGAGCTTCTGGCCGTCGTCCCACCCATCCTCGAAGCTCCGCGAACGATCTTTGGGCGCCCTCTTGCGATAGGAGGCGAGCGATGCACTCAGCAACAGGTCGCAGCTGGTGACCGAAAACTCCGACATCTTCTCCGACCCTTCTCCGAAGCCCGCCAGGTAGTCGTCGTCGTCGTCAAGCCCTTCGGCCGCCTCCGCCGCTTCGCCGAGGGCGAAGTCGATTCCCTGGCGGACGGCCGCGTTGGTTTGCTCGGCCTTCCACACCGCGTGGCGTTGCAGGGTCTCTTCGTAGCCCTCCGGCAGCGGTTCCATCTCGCGGCCATTCCAGTTGTCCGAGAGCTGTGCTTCATCGTGAGAAGGGTACAGGCTGATGTGGCGTCTCACTTGGGCCAGGAGCCCCTCGCTATCCTTGCTCTTCACCATCTCGCGCGGCACCAGCACCATGAGTTGTGCCTTGCACGGGCGTTGGTCGAAGAGCTCGAAGGGTCCGTCCATACGCGAGACTCGAATCGGTTCGGAGAGGGTCAGCATGAGGTCGACCCGTTGCTTCTTGACCTTGACGTTGTCGATCTTGACCAGCTCGCCGGGGGAAAAGTAATGGGGTGCCTTCGAGGCCACGCCCGCTGCGCTCAGCTGGTTGTCGGAGTAGGTGCCCGAGCACGCCGAGTAGACCTCCACCTCGAGCACGCCCCAACCGCCCTTGAGCTCGCGATCGAGCCGGTCTCCGAGCTCTGACCCGGACGACAGCGCGGCCCAGATGAAGACCAACGTGACGAGGGAAAAACCATGAAGAGCTTTCACGGCCCGACCTCCAATCATTTCTTCGAGGCTACCACGAATGACCGCGATGCTCCCGTGCCATAATGCGGCACCGATGAATGCCCCGTACGAGCCTCGAGAAGAAGCGCCGAACCGGCCGCCGCCTCGGCCGCGCCGCCCGCGGACGCCGGCCGTGTCGGTCATCATCGGCCTCAACGTGCTCGTCTTTCTGGCCTGGCAGGCGGCAGCACTCGTTCCCGGTCTCGGCGACGTGATGGTCACCAACTTCCTGGTCAGCACGACCCACCTCGAGCACGGTTTGATATGGACCTTGATCACGGCAGCCTTCTCTCACAGCGAGCTCTGGCATGCGGCCATCAATCTCTTCGTCCTGTGGAGCTTCGGTACTGTTTTGGAGCAGCTGTGGGGCACGAGGGTGTTCGTGCTCTTCTACCTTGCAGCGGCCGTGGTGGCGTCGCTCAGTCACTGTCTGGTGTCGACCTTTCTCCTCGGCAACAGCGATATCCCGGCGCTGGGCGCGTCGGGTGCGGTCAGCGGGCTGCTCGTCGCCTACGCCCTTCATTTTCCCCGTCACCGCATTCTGCTCTTCGGCATCGTGCCGGTGCCGGCCCTGGCCGGCGTCCTCCTCTTCGTCGGTCTCGACCTGTGGGGTCTCTTGGCGCAGGGCCGCGGCGGCGGACTGCCGATCGGCCATGGGGCGCACCTCGGTGGGGCGCTGGCTGGCGCGCTGATCTACTTCCTTTACCTGCGCGACACCTATCCGATACCGGCCATGCGGCGGCCGCGTGCAGAGGTCAGGGTTCCCACGTTGACGCCCGACGAGGCTCGGGAGTTCGAGCGTATCCGCGTCAAGATCGAAACCACCGGTCCCCACACGCTGACCCCCAAAGAGCGGGCCTTTCTGGAGCGCCTTCGCGAAAGAGCCTTGCAGTCTCAGCCGACCGATCCCCCGCGTTAGGGTCCGACCGAGCTCCCTTGCCGCTCGAAGAGGCGCCGAGTACCATGCAGGCTATCCGAGAGGGGGTGCTATGGCGCAGACCGAACGTGAGGTCCGGATGGAGGTCTTCAACTCCTTCGAAGCTGCTTTCGCCAGCGCTCCCATTCGCTTGATGAGCCGCACCGTGAGTGCGATGCGGGCGAAGGGATACGACGACCTCGCGTCGGCCATTGGCGATCTCGACTGGCGGACGGTCCCCGAGGACGACCCCGAGGACCCGAATCTCCACCACGATTGGCAGAGCATGCTGCATGCGGCCTTCCAGCATATCGAGGGCTGGCTGAACCAGCTCAGCCCGCACCCTCTCGGCTACAACTTGGATTCGATAGGCTTTCCGGCGGTCACAAGGGCCTGGGGCGGGCTGTGGTCCACGCAGCTGGGGATCGAGTTCAAAAACGAGCCTCAGTCCCCACCGGAGATCATCGTCTTCCACGGCGCCAACCAGGCGCTCCAGGCATCGCTCTTGGGGGTCGCCGAGGCGCGTCGCAACCGGGTCGGCGTGAACGGCCCGGCGACCGTGCTGGTGCCGATCCCGACCTTCTCGTGCCCGATGGATCAGATGGCCCTGCAGGGGATGAAGGTCTACTTACTGCCGCCTGGCCAACCGAATATGGACCCCTCGGCTGCAGACCTCGACCAGGTGCCCGACGACGTCGACATCGATGGCGTCTATCTGATGCCGATCAACAACCCGACCGGGCTCACCTGGCCGCCCGAACAACTTCGCGCCTTTGTCGACGCGGTGCTCGACCGCTGGCCCCATGCGGCGATCATCCTCGACTCGGTATATGTGCGGCTCCACCCGCGGTACCGGGAGCTCCTCGCGTGGTACGGCGAAGATTCTCGCTACGCCGAGGCCGTGCTCTTCATCGACTCCTTGTCGAAGACCCACGGTGTCACGGGCCTCCGGTCCGGCGCCATCCTGACCCGTTCGCCGGCCGTGCGTGACGGGATCGTCCGCTACGCCCAGAACATCATGGCGGGTCCGTCCAACGTCATGCAGGCGGTGATGATGTCCCTCCTCGCTCCCTTCGCGCTCGGTGACGAGGAGGTGGCGAGCAACCGGATTCAACTCCAGACTCGGATCGGTCGCCACCTGCAGCGGAGACGCCGCCTCTTGATGGCGGCGGCCTTCGAGCGCCACGGCGAGTTCTTCGACGATCATCAGCCGCTCCTGCCCGATCCAGAAGGTTTCGACTGGGAGGGTTCGATGTACGCCAACCCGCGGCTGTCGGTGAAGTGCCGTGAGCTCGCCGGCGCTGCAAAGGTCTCACCGACGGTGGCCTTTTATCTCGAGACCGGCGTCGGCGGCGTGCCCCTCGAGGGCTTTTGCCGGAATCCCAACCTCGATCGGCACGGGCTGGTGGTCAACGCCGATTCCACTCGCCTCGCGGAGTTCCAGTCGGAGGCCAGCAACTACGTCCGCCTGTCCTTCGGCATGACCCCCCCGCCTCGCGAACGCTAAGACCGTCGGCTCTCAAAAAGCCCCTGAGAGGCGACAGATGGATAGCCCGGGGCGTGAACTCGCCGCTGGCAGCGACCCGCAGGCAACGGCTGAGAGGGAAGGGTGGAGTGGGGTCAGCCATTGCCTGCACGCTGGCGGCGGCGAGTCACGACGCCCTCTGGGCGTCAGTAACCCCCGATCTGGCGTTACATTTCGGTAATCCCCTTGGAGGACGTTCTACGAATGGTCCCACAAATCCATGGAGCCGCTGAACGACGGCAGATGCACCCGTTGAGCATGGGTGCAGCGATCAGAATCAGCGGCAGAATGCAGGTTCAGTGAGCGGGGGCAGCACTCAGGGACGGCGACAGGCGAAGCCGTCACCCGTTCAACAACCCTTTCGTTGAAGACTGAAGCGGTGCCTGAGTGCTGCCGCTGAAAAAGGTCCTTGCCGCTCTTTCCGGCGTTCTGCTCTTCGCAACCCGGACAACCCGAGCGTTCAAAAATCCGAGGGTCGGGTGAGTGCACTCACTGCCAACGCGGCGAAGCCGGCGAGGAAGAATGCCGGGACGAGCTCGTAGAGATTTGACAGGCCCCACCTCTGGACGAGCCACCAGCTGATGATGGTCAACGCCGCGGCGGCCACGACCGAGATCTGGTCGCCCCGCTCGAATGTCTTGGTGAAGCTCCCGAGGAGGAGGATGGCGGCCGCTGCGATCAGCGAGATCCACCACACGCGTGCAAAGCCTTCAGGATTCGAGGCGGCGTCTCGCCCCAGCTTCCACGCGACGGTGACGCCCGTGCCGGTCAGCATCGCCGCCAGCGCTCCGTGGCGGTTGACGCCGCGCTTCGTCAGAGCGAGCAGAATCAATGGCGCGAAGGCCGCGCCGAGCCCCGACCAGGCGAAGAGGACGAACCAAAAGACCAGGCGCACCTCGGTGAGCGCGACCAGGATTCCGATGAGCCCGACGGCCGCAACCGTCCAGCGACCGAGGACGAGGCTGCGGCGGTCGTCGCTCGCCTGGCCGAGAGTTTCCTCGACGACATCGTAGGACACCGCCGAGGCTGCCACCAGCAGCTGTGACGAGACGGTGGAAAGGATGGCCGAGATGACCGCTGCCAGCAGGAGGCCGGCGAGCACCGGGTGGACGAGCTGTAAGGCGAGCGCCATCAACGCCTGCTCGCCGTCGGCGAGCCCGGGCAGCATGACGCGTCCGACAAGGCCGACGAGCCCGGCTCCGTAGAAGACCGCCAGGCCCCAAAACATGGCGATCACCTGCAATTTCTGGACCTCGCGATCGTCCCTGGCGGCCATGTAGCGGGTGATGACGTGGGGCATTCCGGGGTAGCCGAGACCGATGCCCAGCTGGCCGATGATGAATCCCCAAAGGGCGGGACCGAGCCGGCCCCCTCCGGCGCTGAGGAAGTCGGAGTCGATTGCTCCGAGACCCTGAACGAGCGCACCGAAGCCTCCGAGACGAGCGATGGCGTACAGCGGGAGCGCAATCAGGGCCGTTGCCACCAGCAGCCCCTGGAAAAGATCGGTCCAGGCAACGGCGCGGAAACCACCGAGCGAGGTGACGAGGATGATGACGGCCGCGCCGATCACGACCCCGAGGACATATCCGCCCCTGCCCTCCAGACCGAGGGACGAGGAGAAAGCCTTGCCGGCGGCGGTCATCTGGGCCGCCACGTAGCCCATCATGCACACCAGGATGATGGCGGTCGAGGTCAGACGGAGCACGTTGCGGGGGTCGCCCCAACGACGGGTGATGACGTCGGTGAGGGTGACTGAGCCCTGGCCCGCGGAGAGCGGGCGGAGCCGCGGCGCGACAAGATAGACGTTGACGAGATAGCCGAGGAGACAGCCCGGGGCGTACCAGAGGCCGGACACGCCGTAGGTGAAGGTCATGCCGACCGCGCCGAGGGTGACCCAGCCCGATTCCGAGCTCGCGGTCGAGGAGATGCCCGCAGACCAGGCACCGAGAGAGCGGCCGGCGAGGTGAAAATCCTCACCGCCGTGGGTCCTCCGCGCCGCTCGCCAGCCGATGAACAGGAGCACGCCAAGATAGACGATCATGACTCCGGCGACGGTGGTGAGGGTCGAGCCCTCCACCGTCGTCATGATCCGTCCTCCTTGGTGCGGGCATCGAGGAGGTTTTCCACGATCACCAAGACTGCCAGCGCCAGCGGAAAGGCCCACAGCAGCAGGTGCGCGCCAAGTGTCAGCGAGTACTCCTCCATTGCGGCCTCCTTGTGCGCAAAGTGTATCGCGCCCCATTCGGCAGGGCATGGTGCCACTGGTGACGATTTTCCGCAGTAGTCACTCGAATGTCGACAAGTCGCTCAGGAGGAAACATCGTCAGCGGTGGCACCTGCTGTGGCTTCGAGCGACCGCGACCCAGATCCTGATGTAAACTCCCCGGACTATTTGGAGGCGCGATGATTGCTCAACGATTCCTGACCTGCCTGATTTTGACCCTGATCTTCGCGGCACCACCGGCATCCGCCGCCGATCCCACCCACGTCCTCGTCGCCAACGATGACGGCATCGAATCGCCGGGCCTCGATGCGATCGCGGCTGTGATCGCCGCCGACCCCACGTACCGAGTGACGGTGGTGGCTCCGGCGCAGCAGCAAAGCGTGTCGGGCCACGGGCTGATTACTCGAAGCGAGATCAAAGTGGTCCAGCACCAGGCGGTGGCCGGTTGTACGGCGTGGTCGGTCGATGCAACGCCCGCCACGGTTGCCCGCATCGCCCTCACCGCGCTGCTCGTGGACGACTCGCCGGATCTGGTGATCTCGGGCATCAATCGTGGCGAAAACGACGGGCTCGGTGCGTGGACCTCGGGAACCGTGGCGGTTGCTCGCGAGGGCGCCTATGCCGGGATCCCATCGATTGCCGTCTCCCTCCAGCTCAATTGGGCCGATCCGCAACCCGATTTCGTGTCTGCGGCCAGGTGGGCCAAACCGGTGATCGACGCCGTGCGCGACAACGGTCTGCCGCCGGGTGTCTATCTCAACGTCAACGTGCCGGTCGACACGGCGGCCATCCGAGGGTATCGAGTCGCCCGCATGGCACTCGATCTATCCGAGGAGGCGCGCTACGTGCTGGCGCGCGCCGATTCCGACGGCACCCGCTGGTACACGAGTCGCTGGAAGCCGCCGAAAGAGACGACGCCGGGTGCGGACTCACACGCCCTCGCCGGCGGATGGGTAACGATTGCTCCTCTCGGCCTCGACCAGACCGCTGCGGGTGCTTTTCCGCTTTTGCAGCAGCTTGATCTTCAGTCCCCGGAGGAAGATGCGCCGGCGCCCTGAGGCGAGAGCAACCGGCGACTGAACACGAGAATCGACGCATACTCGCGACGCAATGAGCCTCGCGTGCTACAGTTGGATTCCCCGTACGCCCGGAGTGCACGGTGAGTGCGGCAGGAGGAGCTGAATGGGACGTCGGATAACCCGAAAACAACTCAAGAAGGACGACGAGTTCGTCTCCGCGGCGGAGGTGATCTTTCGTTGGATCGCGGACAATGCCAGGCCGCTCGCGGCCGGGATTGCCGGGGTCTGTGTGGTCGCGCTTCTGTGGTGGGCGATCAACGGCTGGATGGGTGCCCGTACTGATGACGCGTCGTTGCTTCTCTACCACGCGACCAAGACCTTCGAAGGTGACGCCGCTGCGGGCTCGGTGGTGCCGGCCGGTGATCTCGAGGCGGCCGAGGCCGAGTTTCAGCAGGTGATCGACAGCTACGGGCGATCCGAGCAGGCCGATGTGGCCAGGCTCTACCTCGCGCGCATCGCCCTGAGTCGTGGCCAGACCGATGAAGCGAGGACCGCGCTGGTCGAGCTGGCACAGAAGCACGGTGACGACCTCGTCGGTCGCCTCGCCAATCTCGACCTCATCAATCTCCGGATCGCCTCGGGTCAGGGCACCGAGGTGGCGACCGAGCTCGAAGCCATGGCAGCCGGCCAAAAAGCCGGGCTGCCGCGTGATGCGGCCCTCTATCGATTGGGCGAGCTCTTGGTGGAAGAGGGACAGCCCGAAAAGGCCAGGTCCTATTTCGAGACGCTGGTCGAGGAGTTTCCGGAGTCGCCATACCTGGCCGGCGCCCGCCAACGTCTGGCCGAGCTCGGCTAGCCGGAGAGCCCCGGGTGAGCTTCGTCGAGGCCATCGCCGAGAAACGTGACGGCGGTGCCCTGGCCCGCGAGCAGGTGGCGGCCTTCGTGCGCGGAGCGAGTGACGGCTCGCTACCGCCCGAGCAGCTCGCGGCCATGCTCATGGCCATCTGCTGCAACGGAATGGGCCCGGACGAGACCCGCTGGCTGACCGAGGACATGCTGGCCTCGGGCGAGGCGTGGCATCTCGCATCCGATCGTCCCGAGGTCGTGGACAAGCACTCGACCGGTGGTGTCGGCGACACCGTCTCGCTGATGCTTGCGCCGATGCTGGCCGCGGTCGGGGTGCCGGTGGCGATGATGGCGGGACGGGGTCTCGGCCATTCTCAGGGGACGCTGGACAAGCTCGATGCCGTGCCGGGATGGGACTCGACCCGCGACCGGGACGAGACGATGGCTCTGATCGACGGATGCGGTGCTGCAATCATTGCCCAGACCGACGACATCGCACCAGCCGACCGCAGGCTCTACGCACTTCGCGACGTGACGGCGACGGTGCCCTCGCTGCCGCTGATCGTCGGGTCGATCATGTCGAAAAAACTCGCCCTCGGAGCGGCAGCCTTGATCCTCGATGTCAAATGGGGCACGGGTGCGTTCCGCAAGACGATGGAGTCGGCTCGTGAGCTGGCGGTGGCGCTGCGGCAGGTGGCGGTCGACACCGGAGTGCGCTGCGAGGCCCTGATCACCGACATGAATCAGCCGCTCGGGCCGGCCCTCGGCACGGCGTGCGAGGTACGGGAGGCGCTGGCGGTGCTCTCGGGCGGCGGCGACGCACGCCTGCGCAACGTGACGCTGAGGCTGTGCCGTGAGGCGATGGTTCTCCAGGGACGGACCGCGGACGAGGCCGAGAAGGCCTTGGAGATGGCACTTGCCGACGGCGCTGCCCTCGCCGCCTGGGAACGCATCACCGTGGCGCATGGAGGTGATCCCGACCCCGAGAAGCTGGCCCGCCCACGATCCACCATCGAGGTGCCAGCACCGACAGCGGGCTTCGTAACGGGCTGTGACGGAGAGGATCTTGGCAGGGTCGCCGCAGAGGTCGGCGCCGGGAGGCGCCGCGTGGACGATGAGCTCGCGCACGGGGCGGGTGTCCTGATCCACGCCCGCATCGGCGATCCGGTCGAGGCCGGTCAGTCACTGGCCACGTTGCTCCTGGGTGAGCGCGAGGTCGATGAGGATCGCCTCGCCGGCCGTATCCGCGAAGCGTTCACGATCGGAACCGAAGCGGTCGATGCCTTGGATCTCATTGTGGGCACTGCTGAAGACATCGCACCCTGACGCGCATGGTCCGCGTCGACGACACCGGTGCCACTCTTCGCATTGTCATCAACGAGTGGTCAACAGCAGCGCGCCAACGACAACGCGAAGGGTGGCACCTCACTCGCCGAATCTCGAAGCGCGTTCTGTTTTTGATGGATCACTCGGCCAGCTCTGGACCGTTCGAGAAGTACTCCACCGTCTCTTGGAGCCCATCGGCGAGGGAGACCCGGGGCTCCCAACCGAGGACCTCACGTGCGCGCGAGATGTCGGGCTGCCGGACCTTGGGGTCGTCAACCGGCAACGTTTCAAAGACAACCTCCGACGCCGAGCCCGTGATTCGGATGATCTCCTCGGCGAACTCGAGGACCGTCATCTCGGAGGGGTTGCCGATGTTCATCGGATCGACGTGGTCCGAGTTGAGCAGCCGCCAGATACCCTCGATGAGGTCGGCGACGAAACAGAAGGAACGCGTCTGTGATCCGTCTCCAAAGGCGGTCAGAGGCTTGCCCGCCAGTGCCTGGCAGATGAAGGTCGGTACGACCCGGCCGTCTCCGGTCCGCATGCGTGGGCCGTAGGTGTTGAAGATGCGGACAATGCGCGTATCGACTCCGTGGTGGCGGTGATAGGCCATGGTGATGGCCTCGGCGAATCGCTTGGCTTCGTCGTAGACGCCGCGTGGCCCGACGGGGTTGACGTTGCCCCAGTAATGCTCGGGCTGCGGGTGGACGAGCGGGTCGCCGTAGACCTCGGAGGTCGATGCGAGCAGGAAACGTGCCCCCTTGGACTTCGCGAGACCAAGAGCTTTGTGGGTTCCCAGCGACCCGACCTTGAGGGTCTGGATCGGCAGCTTGAGGTAGTCGATAGGCGACGCGGGTGAGGCGAAGTGGAGGATGAAATCGAGTTCTCCCGGGACGTGAATGAAGTTGGTGACGTCGTGGTGGACGAAAGTGAAACCGTCACGGCCGAAATTGCTCTCGATGTTGTCGAGCGTGCCGGTGATGAGATTGTCCATGCACACCACTTCGAGGCCTTCGTCCAGCAAACGCCCACACAGGTGTGACCCGAGGAAGCCCGCGCCACCGGTCACGAGAGCACGTTTTCGTTCCGTCATCTCACCTCCAACTGGCAATCAAGTATATCCGCCGCCCACCCAGCCCGGGCTTGGGGCTTGAGTCCTGAGGACTGCCTTTCTCGGGAGAGGCGCGAGCTTCCTCGAGCCCCGGGCCCAAGCCTCACGCCTTCCTTCAGCGCAATGCCGCCTGCAGCACCTCGTCCACGGTGTTCACAAAAACGAAATCCAGCTTTTTGCGAGCGGCCGGTGGGAGGTCCACCAGGTCACGCTCGTTCTCCGCCGGCAGGAGAATCTCGGTGATGCCAGCCCGCAGGGCCGCGAGGACCTTCTCCTTGATCCCGCCGACCGGCAGCACGTCGCCGCGGAGGGTGATCTCTCCGGTCATGGCGAGGTCGTGGCGCACGGGGCGACCGGAAGCGGCCGAGACGATCGCCGACAGAATGGTGGCGCCGGCAGAGGGCCCGTCCTTGGGAACCCCGCCCGCCGGCACGTGGACGTGCAGGGATCGATCGGCGAAGAAGCCGTCGGCGATTCCGAGCCCGTTGGCCCGCGCCCTGGCGAGAGACAACGCTGCGGTCGCCGACTCCTTCATGACCTCGCCCAGCGAGCCGGTCAGCTTGAGGTCTCCTTTGCCCTTCAGCGGAATCGCCTCGACGAGCAGAACATCACCGCCAAAGGGTGTGTACGCGAGACCCGTGGCGACACCGATTCGGTCCTCCACCAAGGGGCGGTCCGTCAGATGCCGTGCCGGGCCGAGCAGCCGCTCGACGGTCGACGGGTTGATTCGACGCAGGGGACGCCTGCCCTCGGCCACCCCGACGGCCACCTTGCGGCAGACCGAGCCGATCTCGCGCTCGAGATTTCTCAAACCGGCCTCGCGCGTGTATTCGGCCACCAGCCGCCTGAGGGCCGCAGTGGTGAACTCGAGCCCTTTTGCAGAGAGACCGTTCTCCTCGATCTGGCGGGGGATGAGGTGACGGCGTGCGATTTCGAGCTTCTCTTCCTCGGTGTAGCCCGAGAGCCGGATCACCTCCATGCGGTCGAGAAAGGCCGGTTGGATGGTCTCGGTGACATTCCCGGTGGCGATGAAGAGCACTTTCGAGAGGTCGTACACCACGCCCAGGTAGTGGTCCCGAAAAGAGTCGTTCTGTTCGGGATCGAGGACCTCGAGGAGGGCGGACGACGGGTCGCCGCGAACATCGGCGCCGAGCTTGTCGACCTCGTCGAGCATGAACACCGGGTTCGAGGTCCCGGCCTGGGAGAGGCCTTGGATGATGCGCCCGGGCAGCGCGCCGACATAGGTACGCCGGTGGCCACGGATTTCGGCTTCGTCACGGGCCCCGCCGAGGGAGGACCGGACGAACTCACGGCCCATAGCGCGGGCGATCGAGCGGCCGAGCGAGGTTTTGCCGACGCCGGGTGGGCCGACGAAACAGAGAATCGGGCCCTTGCTCTCCGGTCGGAGCTGCCGAACCGCGAGGAACTCGAGAATCCGCTCCTTGACCTTTTCGAGGTCGAAGTGGTCCTCGTCGAGAATCGCGCGGGCGGCAGCGATGTCGAGATTGTCCTCGCTGATCGTGGCCCAGGGGAGTGAGGTCATCCAGTCAAGCCAGGTCCTCGCGACCGAGGACTCGGCGCTTTCGGGGTGCATGGTGGCAAGCCGGCGGAGCTGGCGATCCACCGCTTCCCGCGCTTCCTGGCTGAGCCCGACCGCCGTCGCCTTTTCGCGATACGCCTCGATCTCGTGTTCGACGTCGTCGACCTCGCCGAGCTCCTGCTGGATCGTCCGCAGCTGCTGGCGGAGGAGGAACTCGCGCTGGTTGCGGTCGATCTCTCCCCGGACCTGGGTCGAGATCTGATCCTGCATCTCAGCGAGTGCGAGCTCCTTTTCGAGGAGCTCATGGACCCGGCGAAGCCTCGGCATGGCCTCGTTGGTTTCGAGCACCGCCTGGGCGTCGGCCACCTCCAGTCCGAGGTTGGAGGCCGCGAGATCCGCCAGCCGCAGCGGGTCCTCGAGGTTCGAGGTGATGAGGATGACCTCCGGGGAGATCTGTTTGCCGAGGGTACTGACCCGTTCGAGTCCCTGTTTGATCGAACGAACGAAGGCCTTGGCCTCGAGCTCTTCCTGTCCCGTTTCGGGTTCGTCGATCGTGGTCAGCCTTGCCTCGAGCGAGGGTTCGGTGCGGGTGAAATAGTCGACTCGTGCGCGTGAAAGCCCCTGGATGAGAATGCGAATGGTGCCGTCCGGTAGCTTGAGCATGCGCATGATGAGTGCGACGCATCCCGTCTGATACAGCTCCTCCGGCTCGGGGTGCTCGGCCTGGGGGTCCTGTTGGGTCAAAACCAGCACGAGCCTGTTACCGGACAGTGCCTCGTCGACCGCTCGCACCGACATGTCACGGCCGACGGTGAGCGGGATGATGGCGAAGGGAAAGAGCACGGCATCCCTCAGCGCCATCACGGGCAGCACGTCGGGGATGCTGATCGCTTCCTGTGGAGGCAGCTCGGGGTCAGGAAAGTCCGGGTGGTTCGTCATCGATCGTGATCTGAATTCTGCTCCTTGATGAGCAGATGCTTGAGCTCGTCCATGAACTGGTTGACGTCCTCGAACCTCCTGTAGACAGACGCGAAGCGCACGTATGCGACCTGGTCGAGCCGGCGCAGCTCCTCGATGACCTTGTTGCCGATCTCCTCGGTGGACATCTCTCGGACATCGCGCGCCGCCAGCGTCGACTCGACGGAGTCGACGATCGCCACCAGCTCGCGGCGGGGGACGGGCCTCTTTTCGCACGCCCGCAGGAGCCCGGTCAACAGCTTTTCGCGGTCGAAATTTTCGCGACGGCCGTCACGTTTGACGACGGTCGTCGGCAGTTCGTCAACCCGCTCATAGGTGGTGAACCGCTGGCCGCACTCCGAGCACTCGCGACGACGACGGACCTCGGATCCCGAGCGCACGTCGCGGGAGTCCACGACCCGATTGTCGGAGTCGCCGCAGAAGGGGCAGTTCATCCGGCTTCAGCCTCGGAGGGCGCGGCCTCGACCTCACGCAGATTGACTCCGAGGAGGGGAAGGCAGAGCAAGCCGATGATCGTGATCGGGACGAAACAGATGGCGTGATAGGCGATGGCGATTCCGGTCGCCTGGTTGAGGCCGATGCCGAAGAATAGCGTCATTCCTACCTGGGTGGCCTTGTGAAAACCGCCGACCCCTCCCGGCGTGGGCACGGCCAGCCCGATCACCGCCATGGTGACGATGAGGTAGGCCGCTCGCAGCGGCAAGTCGATGTCGAAGGCGAGCAGTGTGAAACGCACCTGCCAGCAGATGACGTACCACATGATGATCGAGGCGACGGTCGTGACCAGGAGGTCGCGGGGCCGCTTCAAAACCCGCAGACCGTCCAGAAAGTGGTTGAAGAAATTGGTGGCCGGCTGCCGCCACGATGATTTGATCCATCCGACCGGGCGGGTGAGGAGTTCGACGAAAGGTTCCTGGTACCGGAAGAGACCGAGCAGAATGAGCGTGCCGATCAGGAGTCCGGCACCGACGACGTACCCACTCAGCGACAAAACCTCGAGGCTCCGTTTCGCCTGCGCGTCGAGATTCGGCATGCTCGGCGGCCACACGATGAAGACGAGAAAGAAGAGCACCACCGACCAGAGGTCGAAGACTCTCTCGGTGAGAATCGACGCGAGGCTTGCGGACACGGGGATCTTCTCTCGCCTGGCGAGCAGCAGGGGCCTGATCAGGTCGCCCATCCTCGCCGGCAGCAGCGAGAGTGCGGCATAGCCGACGGCGGTGGTCAGCAACACGCTGGAGAGTCGCACGCGGCCGACCGGGCGGAGGATGAACTGCCACCGGAGAGCGCGCATCCAGTAGGCCAGGATGGCGACCAACGAAGCGGTGACGAGCAACCGGAAGTCGGCGCCCGCGAGCGACCGTCCGACCTCCGCGAAATCGACATTCCACAGAAAAACGGCCAGCAGTATGACCATCAGGGCCAAGGAAACACCGATTCGGACCGCCTTCTTCGCCATCGCCCCTAGAGTAGCATCTGTTGTCGGCCCCACAACTCCACCTTCGAGTTGCTTTCGGATGGGTGTCCGATCCCGATCCCGTTCCCGATCCCGATCCCGAATTGAACTCGTGGGCCAGAGGATCGGAGAGCAGGAGAAGCGTGGCATCGAGCCATTCGCTATCATGGCGGTGTGATGGGAAATCACGCTGACTTGCCGTTGACCGTGCGCTCGCACCCGCGGTGCCTCGAGCACAAGCCCGGGCTCGGCCATCCGGAGACACCGGAGCGTGCACGGGTGATTCTCGACGCGCTGAGCGCGCGCGTCGACGGTCGCTGGGTGGTGGACAGAGAGAGCCCGCTCCCTCCGGATGAGGACACCATCGGCACCCTGGCGTGGATCCACGACCCGGCGTACATCGAAGGTGTCCGAGAGGCTTCGGTGGCGGGAAGCGGGTGGCTCGACTCGCACGACTGCAGCGTATCGTCCGGGACCTTTGATGCCGCGGTCGCGGCCGCGGGCCTGGCCATGCAAGCGGCCCTCGATCTGGTGAACGGTCGGCTGGCACGCGCCTTCATCGTCGTCCGCCCACCGGCCCACCACGCGCGTCGTGAGAGCGCAGCGGGTTACTGTTTCTTCAACTCGGTTGCTCTGGCGGCCGAGGTCGTGGTCCGGAGCTGGAATCGGCCGGTGGTGATTGCCGACTTCGGGGCGCTCCACGGTGACGGGACGCAACAATATTTCTATTCGCGAGGCGATGTCGGTTTCGTTTCAGTTCACCGATATCCGGCCTTTCCTGGTGGTGGGGGTGCCGACGAGGTCGGCGAGGGAGAGGGCCGCGGAACGACCCGAAATGTACCGCTGGCCGGTGGCGCGGACAGCGACGTTTTTTGCACCGCTTTCGAGGACGCGCTGGACGAGATGTGCCACCGTCTTCGACCGTCTGCGATCATCCTGTCGGCCGGTTTCGATGGTCACATGGATGACCCTTTGGGCGGTATGTGCCTTTCGGAATCGGGCTTTGCCCGCTTGACCGCAGCTGCGGTCGACGCAGCCCAGCGCTGGGCCGAAGGCCGTGTTTTTTCTATTCTCGAAGGAGGATATGATCTCGAAGCTCTGGCGAAATCCGCGCGCATTCACGCCGAGGAATTGGCAAAAAGGTCCACCGAATAATCCAATCCGGTTTGTCGATACATTCGGTGATCTACGTCACGGAGAATGTAAGTTCATATGCATCTTTTGAGAGACTTGCGGGCCCAAAGATATTCATTTTGCTTCTTTTATTTGACCGTAGATATGCCTTGGTATATCATAATTAAGAGTGTAAATGCCTACCCGGAACTTCGGTCCTAAGGAGGAATCGCAATGCGTTACAAAGGATCCGTCGGGGCGCTTGTACTACTGACTCTCCTGCTGCCGATAAGCGCGGTTGCGGATACCATTTTCTGGCTTGACACGCCGGCGGATGGGGCGACGGTATTCGGACTCGTCGAGGTCAACGGTTTCATCGTCGACGACGGTCAGCAGTGCGGGCCCCAGTGGACGTGGCACTCCTGTCAATGGGACAAGGCATTGGTGAGCAAGATCGACCTCTACGTCGATGACGAGTTCGTGGCGACGGCCGATATGAATCAACCGCGCTACGACATTCTCCAGGCCTACCCGTGGTACGCGGGGACGCCCTACGCGCGTCCGGGTTTTGCGACCTCTTTCGACTCAGAGGCCTATTCCGATGGGGTCCACACACTGTTCATGCGTGTCACCTTCAGCGACTCGACTGTCCAGGATTACGGCCTGCGATCCATCACCATCGACAACGACTTGAACCAGGCGCCGCTCGGCGAGCTCGAGCTGCCCGGCACGAACCAGCCGATGAACGGTGTCTTCCCGGTCACCGGTTGGGCGCTCGACGACGAGGAAGTGGCCTACGTCGAGATCATGGTCGACGGCCTGGCGATGGGTAACGCCGTCACGGGTGTCCATCGGCCCGACGTCGGCAACCGTTTCCCGAGTGATCCGGACGCCGAGTACGCAGGGTTCATCCGTATGCTCAATACAACCGTCCTCAACAACGGGATTCACGTTCTGGCCGTGCGCGTGGTCGACAACGAGGGTGCCTCACGGATCATAGGACGCCGGTTTGTCCAGACCTTCAACACCGGATCCAACCTGCCGCCCTTCGGAGGGATTGACTGGCCGATCGACAACTACGTCATGTACGGCGACGACTGTGAAGAAGAGGAAAACGGGCAACTTCCACCGTGGTCGGGTGATGTGTTCGACCCCGCGGAAGAAATGGAGATGGTCGTCGGTTGGGCCCTCGACGTCGGGTCTCGTACCGATATGGGTGGCGTCGCCTACGTTCAGCTCCTCCTCGACGGTAACATCATTGCCGATACCAACGAGGGCAGCTTTTATTGGGAGCCCGCTGACTGGGATTTCAGATATTACGGTCACGAGCGGATGGACGTTCACCGGCTCTACGTCGATGTTCCGAATTCGAAGCACGCCGGGTTTTCGTTCCTGGTGGATGTCGACTATCTGCTGCTGTCAAGGGGTTACAGCCAGGGGCTGCACCTGTTCAAGGTTCGGGCTGGCGACCGCGAAAACAACGTCATAGATATCGCGCAGCTGCCGGTCATCTTCGATTGTAACGACGATGCCGACCGGCCTTCGTGGGGCGATATCTGGACGCCTGAGCACATGGAGCTGGTTGCGGGCACGGTCGAGGTGACCGGCTTCGCGATCGACTCCCTGAGGATTGACGAGGTCGAGATTTGGGTGGATGGCGTGTTGATCGGATTTGCCGAGCTCGGGATTTCGACGCCGGACCTCGATGAACTGTATCCGTGGATGCCGCCGATTTTTACCTCCACTGCGGGATTCAGATATGAACTCGACACCATTGCGGCCAACTTGGCTGATGGTGAGCACATTCTCGTCGTGTGGACCGAAGATCGCCGCGGCGGACGCAACATCGTAGGCCAGCGCCGCTTCGTGCTCGACAACCAGAGTCCCTGAATCTTTTTCCACCCGTGGAACCGCAGAACCCCGCCTCGGCGGGGTTTTGTGTTTTTCCGTTTCCGTGCCCGTAATGCCAGGCGCAGATCCTCGGAGACGGAGACGGAGACGGGCACGGGTTAGAATACCGCCATCTCGGAGGTGGAATTGAAAGCACTCTACTTCGAAGAGCACGGAGGAACCGACAGGCTTCTCTTTGGTGAGCGTCCGGAACCGGAGCCGCGCCGCGGAGAGGTGCGGGTGCGGTTGCAGTGCGCTGCGCTCAATCACCTCGATCTCTTCGTCCTGAACGGAATGCCGGGCATCCCGATCGGCTTGCCCCACATCGGAGGCGCTGACGGCGCCGGCGTGGTGGACGCCGTGGGGGACGGCGTCGAGGGCGTCGAAGAAGGTGCCGAGGTCATCTTCGACCCGGGCCTGTCCTGCGGCCAGTGCGAGTACTGTCTCGCCGGTCAACAGAGCCTGTGTGTCCGCTTCGGTGTGTTGGGAGAGCACTCGGATGGGACCTTTGCCGAAGCCGTCGTGGTGGCCGCCGAGTCGCTCGGTCCGCGGCCCGGACATCTGTCGTGGGAGGAGTCGGCGGCGCTCGGTCTCGCGCACCTCACGGCGTGGCGGATGTTGATCAACCGCGGCAGCCTGCGTCCGGGTGAGACGGTCCTGATCCACGGCATCGGTGGCGGCGTGTCGATGGCCTGTTTGCAGCTCGCCAAGCTTGTTGGAGCGCGCGTGATCGTGACCTCGCGGAGCGAAGAAAAGCTCCGCCGGGCGGTCGAGTTGGGCGCCGATGAGGTGTTGGCGTCTGATGACCAGGTGGCCCGCGGTGTGCGCGGATTGACCGGGAAGCGTGGCGCCGACGTGGTGGTCGACTCAGTCGGCGAGGCAACGTGGATGCAATCGTTGAAGGCGGCCGCCAAGGGAGGCCGTATCGTGACCTGCGGAGCCACGTCGGGACCGAAGCCGGTCGAAGAGATTCGATTGATCTTCTGGAACCAGCTCAGCATCATCGGCTCGACGATGGGATCCCGAAGCGATTGGCGCGAGCTGCTGAGTGCCGTCGCAACGCACCATCTTCGACCGGTGATTGATACGGTTCTCCCCTTGAGCGAGGGCCGCATGGCCTACGAGAGAATGGAGCAGGCAGAGCAATTTGCTAAGATCGTGCTGTCCGTCGATGGCTGAGCCGACTGTCGTGTGCACTGACTCGCCAAATCCCTCCGAGACGACACTGTGAGAGTGGGCGATATTGACTGAAGTTTCGCGCATGGCGACGACCGAGACGGCCCCCCCGAAGGTGCTGGCCCGCCCGGACCACCGGATCTCGAGAGGGCACATGTCCTCGGAGGCGCTCAAGGTCCTGTACCGCTTGCACCGGTCGGGCTACGCGGCCTATCTGGTCGGTGGGAGCGTCCGCGACATCCTGCTCGGGAAACACCCCAAGGACTTCGATGTTGCGACCAACGCGCGCCCCCAGGAAATCCGTCATCTCTTCCGGAATTCGCGCATCATCGGCCGAAGGTTTCGCCTCGTGCACGTCTACTTTCGTGCGGGCATCGTCGAGGTGGCGACCTTTCGAGCGAGTCCCGAACCGCCCGAGTCTCCCGATGATTGGGAGGAGGCCGTTGCCGAGGAGGCCGAGGCGAACGGAGCCACGGATCGACCGCAACCGACAATCGATGACGTCGTCTACGGCACACCCGCCGAAGACGCCCGCCGGCGCGATTTCACGGTCAACGCCCTTTTCTACAACATCGCAGATTTTTCGGTCATCGACCACGTGGGTGGGATCGAAGACCTTGACCGGGGAGTGATCCGCACGATCGGCGACCCGGACCAACGGTTCATCGAAGATCCCGTACGGATGATGCGGGCGCTCGAGTACAGCGTTCGCCTCGGCTTCGACATCGAGCCCAGGACGCTGGAAGCGATCGGAAGTCAGCGGGAACTGATATCGGAGTCGTCTGCACCGCGCCTGACCTATGAGCTCCTCGAGTCCCTTCGCTCGGGCTGTGCCGCCGGCATCCATGAGGCATGGCGGCGCGCCGGCGTGTTCACGCGGGCCTTTCCGGACATCCCGATCGATACCGACGAGAGCATGCAGGTCCTGAAGATGGTCGACAGGGAGCTGGGTGCCGGCCGGGAGTTCTCGGACCCCAGCTTGATCGGAAGCTATTTCCTGGGTCGATTTCTCGCCATTGCCGAAGAGGAGACCTCCGACACGGGTCGGGTGGACAACCCTCAGGTTCTCGGGCGTCTCCGCGAATCATTGGAGCCGGCGTCGACAAGCATGCACCTGTCCAATCAAACGCTGCACCTCCTGCACCAGGGGCTCTTTGCGTTGACCAAGATGCGGCGGCCGCCCGAGCGTGGGCGACAGGTCCTCAAACTCGCCCGCCAGGACTATTTCCAGGTCGCCTGGGACCTCTACGGCTTTGCCGTCGCCCTGGGCTACATCTCGCCCGAGGCCTTTGAAGGTTGGAAGCGAGCTTTGCGAAAGGTCGGCGCCAGCGATCGCCGGGACGGCGACCGGCGGAGGACGGCGGAGCGCCCGCGACCTCGACGTCGGCCGCGGCGGAGGCGATGACCGTGAACGCCGCGAACACTGGCCGCGAGGAAGCGAACCGCCGGGTCAAGGAACTGCGTCAGCTGATTCGCTATCACGACCGCCGATACTACGTCCTTGCGGACCCCGATATTACGGACTACGAGTACGACCAGCTCTTTGCCGAGCTCAAGGATCTGGAGGCCCGTTACCCGGAGCTGCAGAGCCCGACCTCGCCGACGCAGAGGGTCGGCGAGGAGCCTCTGGTGGGCCTCGAGCAGGCCGAACACGCGCTGCCGATGCTTTCCCTCGACAACAGCTATTCGCGTGACGAGCTCCGTGCGTGGTACGCGCGGATGAGCCGCGAGCTCGGCCACGATCCCGAGCATCTCGCCGCCGAGCTCAAGATCGACGGCGTGTCGATCTCTTTGATCTACGTTGATGGCAAGCTTGATCGTGCCGTGACCCGCGGGGACGGTTCGGTGGGGGACATCGTGACCGCGAACGCACGCACCATCAGACAGCTCCCCCTCGAGCTCGAGGGGCTCCCGCCTCTGGTCGAGCTTCGCGGTGAGGTCTACTTGGCTCGGAGTGTCTTTGAAAAGCTCAATTGCGAGCGACGGGCGGCTGGGGTGCGCGAGTTCGCCAACCCGCGTAACGCTGCAGCAGGGGCCATCCGCCTGCTCGACCCTCGCGAAGCCTCGCGGCGTCGCCTCGGTGCGTGGTGCTACCAGGTCGCGCGAGCTGACGGTGTCGAGGAAGAGAGCCACGTGGCCTCGCTCGAGTGGCTGCGTGGACTCGGTTTCCCGGTCAGCCCGGGTCTCGAGCGCTTCGACGGGCTCGACGAGGTCGAGGCCTTCATCGACCGTTGGGAAAAGGAGCGGCACGAGCTCGATTACGACACCGATGGCATCGTCGTCAAGGTGGACAGCGCCTCTGAAAGAATGGCCCTCGGCAGCACCTCCCGCTCGGTGCGCTGGGCCGTGGCCTACAAGTTTCCTCCAGAGGGCCGCACGACGAAGCTCCTCGACATCGTCGTCCAAGTAGGGCGGACCGGCGTGCTGACGCCGGTGGCGCTCCTCGAGCCGGTCGAGGTGGCGGGTTCGACGGTCTCTCGCGCCACATTGCACAACTTCGATGAGATCGTTCGGCTCGATACGCGAGTCGGAGACACGGTGTGGATCACCAAGGGTGGCGAGGTGATACCGAAGGTGGTCGGGGTGCTCAGCGCCGAACGTGCTCCTGGCGCGCCACCTTACGAGGTACCGAAGATCTGCCCATCGTGCGCTACGCCGGTCGTGCGTGAGATCGAAGAGGTCGCTCTCCGCTGCCCGAACCCGGAATGTCCGGCAGTGCTCGGGGCACGCCTGCGCCATTTCGTGGCGCGGGGCGCGATGGAGATCGAGGGTCTCGGAGGCCGGCTCTTGGAGCAGCTGGTCGAGGCCGACCTGGTGACGGACGAGGCTTCGCTGTGGAACCTCGAGGCCGAGACCCTGGCCGAGCTGCCGGGATGGGGTGAGATTTCGGCCGCCAAGCTCGTCGCGGAGCTCCAGGAGGCGCGTGGTCGGCCGCTCCACCGCCTGCTCTTCGCACTCGGCATCCCCCACGTTGGCGAGCGGGCGGCGAAGGTCCTGGCGAAACGCTTCGGCAGCCTCGAAGCGCTCGCCGAAGCCGCGCCAGCCGAACTCGAGGAGGTCGACGGGATCGGGCCTGTGATCGCCGCCGCGGTCACCGCGTGGTTGGACGATCCGCGCCACAAGGCCCTCGTGGTGCGCCTGGCCGAGCGGGGCATCGATCCGCGCGAGGATACGGGTGGCGAAGCCTCCGAATCCCCGCTCGCAGGACGGAGCTTCGTGATCACCGGCACCCTGAACCGCCCACGGCGCGAGCTCAAGGAAGCCTTGGAGGCTCTGGGAGCCAGGGTTGCCGGCTCGGTGTCGAGCAAGACGTCGGTTCTGGTGGCGGGTGCAAACGCCGGCAGCAAGCTCGACAAGGCGCGTGAACTCGGCGTCGATATCATCGATGAGGCTGGGTTGCTCGAAATACTCGGCGAGCACGGGGAGTGATGACATGGCGCCGGTGATCTTTTTGGTAGATGACGACGACGGGTCTCGTGACGCCATGACCCGGACCCTGGAGCGGGTGGGATACGAGCTCAAGGCCTTTCCCTCTGCGGAGACGGCCCTCGAACGACTCCACGAGGGTGAGCAGGTCGACGCGATCGTGTCGGATGTGCGGATGCCGGGGATGGATGGCTACGAGTTCCTGCGCGCGGTTCGGGCTGATCATCCCAATCTGCCCTTCCTCCTGGTGACCGCGTATGCGGACGTCGATGATGCTGTTTCCGCCCTTCAGGAGGGTGCGGACGATTACCTCACCAAGCCGGTCAAGATGCAGGAGCTTCGACAGCGCGTCCAGCTCCAGCTGGAACGGCGGGTGCTCTCAGACGAGAACCGCAGGCTCCGCCAACGCCTCGAGAAGCACTTCGGTTTCGAAGGCATCGTCGGACACTCGCCTGCGATGGAGGAGCTGCTCGAGCGATTGCGGGTGGTGGCACCGACACGTTCGACGGTGCTCATCATCGGCGAGTCGGGGACGGGGAAGGAGCTCGTTGCCAACGCCCTCCACCAGAACTCGCCCCGTGAGCAGGGGCCTTTCGTGGCCATCAACTGCGGGGCCATTCCGGGCGAAATTCTCGAGAGCGAGCTCTTCGGCCACGAGAAGGGCGCGTTCACCGGGGCCCATCAGCGCCGCATCGGCCTCATCGAGCGCGCTTCGGGAGGGACGCTGTTTCTCGACGAGATCTCGGAGCTCTCGGCCGATCTCCAGGTCAAGCTGCTGCGGGTGCTCGAAGAGAAGCACATCATGCGTGTCGGTGGGGCGATCCAGATCCCGGTCGACTTCCGCCTCGTGGCGGCTACCAACCGGGACCTGGCGCAGTGGGTCGAGAGCGGGCGCTTCCGTCAGGACCTGTACTACCGACTCAAGGTGGTCGAGCTCTACATTCCACCGCTGCGGGAGAGAACGGAGGACATTCCGCTCTTCGTGCAGCATTTTCTGGAGATGTTCAACAAGGAGCTCGACCGCGATATCGGGGGCGTCCATCCGTCGGTGCTGGCCGCGCTCAAGCGGCAACCGTGGCCGGGCAACGTCCGCGAGCTGCGAAACCTGATCGAGTCAACGGTCCTGTTCGCTCCCTCCGCCGAGGTCGGCCTCGAAGACCTGCCACCCGAGTACCGGACCTCGAGCCAGGCTGCCGCCACCGCCGAGCCGGCCCAGTGGCGGCCGCGGCCGATGGCCGAGATCGAGAAAGAGGCCATTCTCCGGACCGTCGAGCACACGGGTGGTCACCGTGCGCGTGCAGCGGATCTATTGGAGATCGGACTCCGAACGCTGCAGAGAAAACTGAAGGAGTACGGCGAGGTCGCTTCTCAAGGGAACGGCGACTCGGAAGGCGAAGGCTAGCGGTCTCCACCCCGCTCACCGGAGGCGCATCCACCAAGCGTGTTGAGAGCACCCAGACGATCGCGTTCGTGGACGTGCCACTGGTGACGATTGTGGCATGACGCTTTCGATGTGGCCTTCGTGCCAAGGCCAAACATCGTCGGCGGTGACGCTCCTCGGAAGCGCGTCGGGAGTAGCTCGCGTTGAAGCAGGATTCGCGAGGACCGAGTCCGGACACCAGTGATAAAATTGATCGACTGGAAAGGAGTCCGTGATGGAAATTCCCGGGAAGGTTTCATTCTACTGTCCTCTGATCGACGCCAAAGGAACCATCGGGACGCTCGTTTCAGTCACGGACCACGGCTACTACCAGGTCGAGGTCCCCATCAAGGGTAAGACCCACGTCATGTTCCTGCCGATCGCGCACACTGCACTCTATTTCACCGAAGCCGAGCCCGAACCCGAGGAAGGCTTCGAGATCGAGCGCTGAGAAGCCGTTAATCTGCAGAGAACAGCGAATAACTGCAACTTTCGCGCTGTTATAAAGGCGTGGTTCAGGAGAATCGGAGTCTGATCAGCGCGGACTGGGTCGAGGTGCTCGATCACCTCGGAGAGGCCGTCATCGTCCTCGATCATCAGCGCATCCTCCTCCACGTCAACGACGCGGCCCGTCGCCTCCTGGGCTACGAGCAAGGGCGCGAGATCGGCGGCCGCTGCAAGCTGACGACGCAAGGCGTCGATTGCGAGAACGCCTGTCCCCTGACCTTTGCCCTCGTGAATGACCTCGATCGAGTCGAAGATTTCGCCACCGTCTACAACACCGTGGACGGGCGAGCATTGCCGCTCAGAATCACGGTCATCCCCCTGTCCGACGAGGATGGCGCATTTCGAGGTGCGGTCGAGATCTTGCGACCCACCGAGCCGGACCCGGGCCTGTTCATGGCCGGTTCATCGTCGCTTGCCGGTGCACTGCGGGAACGAGTCACTGCTTTGGCTCGGTCGCAAGCGGATGTCTGTCTGGTCGGCGAGCCCCCGGTCTGCCGCGATGTCGCGCGCGCGATGCATCGTATTTCCGGCATGCCGGAGAACTTGTTCTGCACCTGGGCGGGGAGCTGGGACCTCATCAATCCCTGGCCTCCGGGAACAATCTACGCCTGCAACGACGCTGCCGAAAGCCTCCTCGCCTCGAATGGCCCAGAGGGTTGGCGAGTTGTCGTCGCGTCGGAGACAGTTCCGGATTGGACGAACTTCGAGATTCTCGAACTGCCGTCGGCCGGGGATTTCGAGGGCGATCTGTCACGCATCATCGTCAGGTGGGTGGAAGAGCTCGCCCCGCGCACCCGGATCGTTCCCGCTGCCCTCGAGAGGATGACCCGGCTGGCGAGAGACCGCGGTTTCGAAGAGCTCGAGAGGGTCCTCACCTCCGCCCTGGCCGCGGCTGGAGATCGTGTCGACGAGGAGCATCTGCCAGTGGACGGATACGGGACGGCCCTCGTCGACGAGCTGCTGAAGGCGCCGAAACCGATGGCCGCACTCGAGGAACGGCTGCTCCGTGAGGTGCTCGAGCGCTGCGGTTGGCGCATGCAGGAGGCGGCCGATCGGGTCGGCATCTCCCGTGTCACGCTGTGGCGGAAGATGAAGGACCTTGGGATCGAAAAAGTTCCGTAGCCAGGAACGCGCGAAGAGATACCACGCGTCCGTCGGTTCCGGGATACAAGATGCACCCGCCCAACCATTCACCCGGATACAAGATGCAGGATCCGAGCGACCGTCCCCTCGGACGTGCCACCGTCGGAATTGTGCGTGAGGGCGGCCGTGTATTTTGCATCTTGTATCGTGGTTCTTTTTCTGCTCGGTCGCGCGTCAGAAGTGGAATTCGAAAACCGCAGAAGAACATCATTCCTCGGGTTCGGAGGTGAACCGGTAGCCCACTCCGCGGACGGTGTGGAAGTGAAGCGGGTGTCGCGGGTCCTCCTCGAAGTGCTTGCGGAGGCGATGGACGAAGGTGTCGAGCGTCCGGGTCGAGGTGTCGAAGGTGTATCCCCACACCCGCTCGAGCAGCTCACCACGCGTCAGGACGCGGCCGTCGTTCTCTGAAAAGAAACGGACAAGCATCACCTCGCGCTCGGTGAGCGCGACGGCGCCCGCTGGCGTGCTGGCCCGCATCGTGTTCAGATCCACCTCGCTCGTGCCGACCTGCACCACCGGTCCGGTTCGGGCGGGGGTGCGGGACCATTCGGCCCGTCGCAGGATTCCGCGCACCCGCAGGACGAGCTCCTCGACCAGGAAAGGCTTCGTCAAGTAGTCGTCCGCTCCGAGCTGGAGGCCGAGGATGCGGTCCGCATCGCTGCCGCGGGCGGTGAGGAAGAGGATCGGAATGAGGTTGTCGTCGCCGCGGAGGCGGCGGCACACTTCGAAGCCGTCGATGCCGGGGAGCATGATGTCGAGAATCAGCAGCTCGAACTGTGCCGTCGGCTCGGCGAGCTCGACCAGGGCCGCCTCGCCGGTGCCCAGGTGGTGGACCGCGAATCCCTCGAGCTCGAGGTTGCGACAGAGGCCATCGGCGAGTGGCGCGTCATCCTCGACAACCAACAGCCGGATCGGGTCGGGGTTGGATTGAGATTCGTTCACTCCTCCCATTGTACCCCCCGACCCGCCCGACGACCCAGATCCAAGATGCACCCGCCCGTCCACCCACCCGGATACAAGATGCACCCACCCGCCCGCACACCCGGATGCAGGATTCGGGTTTCAAAAAGAATCAAGCGCGTCCGTGAGTGGGGGTGGATGGACGTGTATCTTGCATCGTGGATCTCTTGCTCAAATTCAAGCTGATCGACGGACAGGGGATGAAGCTAGGGGCTCGTCGAGTTGAGGCCCACGAAGGTGCCGTCGTTGCGGCGGCAGAGGATCCGCATCAATGTGGCGAAGCGGACCCCGGTGTGTTGTCCGGCACCGGCGACCGAGAACACGGTCGGGAAGCCGACGGCATGGATTCTGACCCGGCGCTCCCCGTCACTGCCCCGGGTGTTGAGGCGGTCGACCTCGCGCACGACCTCATCGATCGAGGTGCCGGTGAACTCGTCGCCGAAAACGTAGATGGAGATTCGGTAGTCCGGGCTGGCGAAGGTGCGGATGGCGCGGTTGATGCCTTCGACCGGGCTCGAGTTCGAAAACACGCTCCAGGAGCGCAGCCGGGCGATCACCGCTTTGCGGCGCCCGGGCGTGTCCGGGATCCACTTCCCCGCGTACTGGGAGTACATGTACTGGCCCATGTCGTTCACGACCTGTAGGCCCTTGACCCGCGGGTAGGTGTCGAGAACCTGCGTCATTTTTTGGACAACCGCGGGCCAGGCGTAGTGGAACATGGACCCCGAGGTGTCGATGACGAAGATGATGTACTCGCTGTCGACCGGAATGCCGCCGACCATCGCTTCTGGTTCCCGGCGTCGCCGGCTCTGTTCGAGCAGCCTCCGCATCTCTTCGGTGAGCTGCTGTTGAGCAGCCAGCATGCGACCCTCGAGGATGTCCTGGACCTCGGACAGCTCCTCGCTGGCAGCGAACTCTCCCCTGAGCTCCGAAAGATCGCCGCGCAGGCGCGCGATGTGGCTCTGCTCCTCCGACAGCTGCTCCACCTTCGACTGCAGCCGGCGGTCGAGAATCGCGGTTTCGCCCCGGATTTCATAGAGCTCGGCCTCGAGCTCGATGAGCAGGCGGTCGAGGTCTCGACGGGCTTCCTCGATCGCCTGCGGCTCGCCCAACTTGGTCAGGACGAGCAGGAGGATGATGGCGCCGAAGCCGCAGCAGACGACGTCCAGGAACGACAGCGAGAAGACCTGGAGATCCCGACGTGCGCGCCTCACGGCCAGTCCTCCGCAATGCTCATGAACGAACCCCGGGAGCCGATGGCCAGCTTCCAAAAGGCGCTGGCCGCCATTGGGTCACCCTCCATCGGCAAGAGGATCACGTTGACAGGAATGCCGGGCGGCACCTGTTCGACGGCGCGGTTGAAGAGCTTCGAGCGCTGGCGGGCCGAGATCGTGGTGGTGCGTGCCGGGTTCTTCCCCACGGTCGGCAGACCGTCTGTCAGGAGCATGATGTTGTCGGGTCTCGGGTTGAGCTCCGAGATCGCCGCGAAGGCATGGAACAGGCTCGTACCGTCGGCGGGTACGACCTCTTTCATGTATCCGACAGCATCGTCGAGAACCTCGCGATCGGAACCGTCCAGCCACTGCCCGCCGCTGTCGGGCACCACCGGCCTGGCGGTGGTGTTGAAGGCGTAGATCTGGAATCGGCTGTCTCGCGGAATCTGGGTCGAGAGCCAGTCGACGGTGGCCAACGCCTGTCGCCACTTGGCGGCGCGCACCTTGTCCTTGTCGGGCAGATTGCGGCGCCGGATGACGTTGACGATCGTGCTTCCGAGCATGCTCGCCGACGCATCGACGAGAAAAAGGATCCGGTTGCCACCGACCTTGAGCCCGGTGAGGTACTGGCGGTCACCGTCGCCGATGTGGACGCGGACCCGGTCTCCGGGCGTCTCGTCGGACGGCAGCGACGCCGACAGGCGGCGAGCGTCCTCCTCGAGCGAACGCAGGTCGGACTGCAGCTGATTGATGTGCTCGCGGCGGGCGAGAGTCGAGGCCTCGAAGGTCGCGAGCTCGACACGGATCAGCTCGAGGCTCTCGATCAACCGTAGCGCCAGACCCTGGGTCAGGACCCGCTCCTCGTCGGTTTCGCGGATCGAATTGCGGAGCTCCACCAGATTGCGGTGACCCTCCAGGACCTCGCGCTCGAGCCGATTGACCTCGGCCTGGAGATCGCTGGTGACCTGGACCGAGTGGTCCCGAACCGCCGCGTTGATAATCATGAAGAGGAGGATCACCGCCCCCAATCCACAGGTCATCGCGTCCAAAAACGACAGTCCGACGGGCGTGACACTTCGCGCGCGCACGGGTCACTCCGACATGGTCACGACGAGGATTTCCCCATCGGAAGCGGCCAGGCGAAGTCGGTCCCCCGGCGCCAGCGCCGTCCTTCCCTCGATGGGCTCGCCGTTGAGGGTCACCCCGGCCTCGGCCGGGGCCTCGAGTACGGCCTGCCCGGCGAGGCGGCGGACGGTCGTCGCGCCTTCACCCTGTTCCGCCCGTTCGATGCCTTCGGGGAGCAGGATCAGCAGGTTGGATTCGATCCGGTGGGCCACCCCCTCGAGGACGAGGTGGGTGGGCAGATGGCGGCCGTCCTCGAGCGGCGGTGTGACTGGCACGGTGACCGGGCCCGGCGGCCTCGCGTCGAGGCCGGGAAGGTGCGTCACGAAGGCCACCGATGGCCCCGGCGACCGGATCCCGTCGGCGTGGGCGAGCGCGCCGCTCCCGGCGGCGGCGGGATGAAGGACGATGACGGTGGCACTGGTGCGCTCTTCGACGTGCTGGACGAGCCCGGGCAGCGCGGCCGCACGATGGCTGAGCAGCAAGGTGGTGCTATCCGGGTCCAAGTGGTCGTTCACCACCGTCGAAAGAGTTTCGTACGCGGGTGCAGCGGCATCGACGATGCGGCCTTGTTCCAGCTCGATGACGTGCTGCCGTCCACCTGATGCGATTCTTACCTGGGTCGAATCACCTTCGATGAGCGCCTCCAGGTGGGCCGCCAGTTGCGCGTAAAGCACCTGTTCCGTTGCCGCGAGGTGGAGTGGATCGAAGCGGGTGGCGCGCACGAATGTCTGGGCGATGACACGCGCCCAGAGATCGCGAAGACCGAGCAGACCGACGCGCGGCTCTACGCGGACGGTCGTACGGGTGATCTCCTCACCGTGCTCGAGCACCGTCAGCACCGCGCGGTGGAGCTGAAGGTCGAGGTGGAGGCAATGAGGTGCGACCTCCCGGTCTGCGGCCGAGGCAACGGCAGCGTCAACCAGACCGCTCACTGGGATCGCCAGCTCCCTGGCGATACCCAAGATCAGGGAGAGCTGGTCCTCGGTGTAGCAACCGGGCACCGCGACGATGACCTCCTCGGCGTCCCCGCCGTCCGCTTCCCACGTCGCCTTGAGGTGGGCATGCGCGAGATCCGCGGTCCTCAGATACGCGGGGAACGGACGACCCAGCGAGTCGGTGCCGAGGTCCTGCCAGAACCGGCTGTGGAGACGCCGTGGTTTGAGACGCGCGACAGCCTCGGCGTCGAGCCCCACCGCCAGCTCCCCGCCTTCGACCAGGGCGAGCCCCGGGCTCGGCCTGGAGATCTGCCCTCGCGAGCTCACGAACTGGAGCCCGGCGTCTACCAACTCGAGGGCGATGGCCGATTGCTTCACGGCGCTCAGCTCGTGGCGCCGCGCTGGGTCTGATTCGGTTGAGCGGCGCTTGCCTGGAGATGGCGGATGAGATGCGAGTCCACGTACGCCTCGGTGTCGAGAACCAGACGTTCTTGCCGCAGCTGGAGCTGGTGAAGGAGGAACATCAGGACGATCGAGATCAACAGGGCGACAAAGGTCGAATTGAAGGCGACGCCGAGGTTTCGTGTCACGCCCGTGATGTCTCCTTCGACCGCCCGGTGGGCCTGGCCGAGAGCGGCACCGATGCCGCGTACGGTGCCGATGAATCCTATCGAGGGAATGGCCCACGCGATGTAGCGCACCATGGCCAGCTCGGAGTCGAGCCGCTCCGCCTCGGTCTCGGCGGTGCTGTGGGCCGTGTCCGAGGCGTCCTGGATGCTGCCGGTGGCACCGAATCGTCTCAAGGCGGACAGCACCACCCTCGGCAGGAGGAGCCGACGCTGACTGGCGGGAAGGGCCTCGACCTGGCGCGCGTACTCGCGCGAGTCTTCAGGAAGGATGCGTACGCCGTCCGCCACCGGCACCAGGTCGGCCTCGAGGAGCTGGCTTTCGCGCGCCGTGGTCAATCCTTTGGAGGCCATGATCGCCATCGCCCACAGCATCAGCACGAAGCACGCCTCCTGCTCGAAGTCGCGTACGATCACCCACACCGAGCGCTCCTGGACGTACTCGGGATCGGCCGCCATCAGGGCCGCCTGCTCGGCGGAGAATGCGTCAGCTCGCGGTCGCACCAAGGTCACGTAGAACGCGTGGACGATGATCAGGGCGACAACGAGTGACGCCAGCTGGAAAACGAAATCGACAGTATCG
Organism: Candidatus Sulfomarinibacter sp.; assembly: GCA_041560205.1. Taxonomy (GTDB): domain Bacteria; phylum Acidobacteriota; class Thermoanaerobaculia; order Thermoanaerobaculales; family Sulfomarinibacteraceae; genus Sulfomarinibacter. Next base: position 15,733 of record JBFFBV010000014.1, on the reverse strand, counting down.
GTGCGACGCATGCTTGCCTCAGATGTCGGTCGGAAACGCGACCGCACTGTCCGCGGGCAGCCGTTCACTGGGTTGAAATTCCGGCAGCGGCTCCTCGGTCGTCGATTGCTCGGCCTCGGAGGCCTCCTGCGGTGAGGCCCCGGCATCCGGCGTCGGTCCATCCGTGCCCAGCAGGGCCGTCACAACGAGCACCAGTCCAAGCATGATGAGGAATCGGTTGATCGGTTTCATGTCTCGTCTCCAATTACTGCGCGCTGCGCGCGATGCGAAAACCGACGTCGGGCCGCGCCCCGTAGCCGTAGTCGCGATAGCTGAGCCTGAGCTCGGTCATCTTGGTATCCATCCAGCTCGCACCTCTGATGACATGGTACGCCCCCTCCGAAGGTCCCATGGGGTCCTTTGCGACCTCCTTCGGCGGCGTCGGTGTGACGGTGTAGAAATCGTTGACCCATTCCGAGACGTTACCGCCGAGGTTGTAGAGCCCGAGTGGGTTCGCCTGGAAGCTGCCGGCCGGGGCGGTGGCTCCGTAGCCGTCACGGTAGCTGGGAAGGGCTTCGCCCAGCACCGACATCCCCGTCGAATCTCCGTAGTTGCCGGCTTCGGAAGGCACCGGAAGAGCATCTCCCCAGGCGTACTTGCGAGCCGTTGCCGAATCGGGATAGCGGGCGGCCCAGGCCCACTCGGCCTCGGTCGGCAGCCGGAACCCTTGAGGCAACGGAGTGCGGGCGAGCATGGTGCCGCCCCTCTCGACGTAGACGGGCGGCAGGCCTGCGCGTTCCGAAAGCCAATTGCAGTACCTCGCGGCATCGTCCCAGGTGATGTTGACAACCGGGTGATGGTCGATCTCCAAGTTGAAGCTGCCGGCTGAACCCGAGCGGTGCGCGGCGCGGAACTCGCGGAACTCCTTGTTGGTGACCTCCCGCGTGCCGAGATAGAAGGGGCGGGTGATTTCAACCTCGCGCAGAACCTCGTTGGCGCGTCGACCCGGCTCGCGGCGAGCTGCGCCCATCGTGAAGCGCCCCGGGCCCACGAGTACCAACTGTCCTCCCTGGGGGGTCTGGATGGCCGCGGCGAGTCCTGCCGGGCCCGCTTCCTTGAGCTCCGCGTGAACCGCCTGAGTCAGGCCGGGCTCGGGTGTGAGGACGGTACGGAAGGGAAGGTAACCCTCCCGCCGGACCTCCACCTGGTGAGGGCGGGCATCCAGCTCGAGGGTCTGGTCGGTGGTGCCGACCACCATGCCATCGATGAGGATTTCGGCGCGAGGCGGCCGTGAGCTGATCGTGACGGCGCCCGTCAGCATATCGAGCTCGGCCCGCACTTCCGTCCGCTGTGTCGATGAGATTCCGACCTCGGTGGTGAAGGTGGCGTGGCCAGCTTTGGAGACCGTGATCTCGTAATTCGGCCCCGGTGCCAGTTCGAGCTCGATTGGGGTCGTGCCCCGAAAGGTGCCGTTGAGGGTCACGGTGGCCCCAGGAGGATCGGAGACCACTGCCAGCTGCCCGTCCTCGGGCACGAGCTGAACGGTCCCGAGGTCGATCGCCTCGCCAGCGGTCACGGCGAAACGCCGAACCGATGGCTTGAAACCCGGCCGCCGGATCTCGAGAACCCGCTCACCGGCCTCGACCCGCCCCTCCAGTGGTGTCGATCCCATGCCGATTCCGTCCATCGAGACGGAGGCGCCTGTCGGAGAGCTGGCCACGGTGATCGGCGCCCAATTGGGCACCAGCTCGGCCGTGAGCTCGCGTGGCGGATCGCCCGGCTCGAAGCGGAGGGTGGTCCGGTAGGGCAGATGAAGCGGCGCCGTGATCTCGACCTCGTGGTCACCCGCGCCGAGCTCGATATCCCTCGCCGGGGTGGTGCCGGACGCGGTGCCGTCGATGCTGATGTCGGCACCGTCGACCGGTTCCGAAAATACCGACAGCAACCCGCCCAGCGGCTCGAGGACATAACCCACCACCGATGGGGTGTCGGAGTCGACCTCGAGTTGCGCGGTGAGGCCGCGATAGCCCTCGAGCTCCGCACGGAGCGTGTAGGATCCGGGACGCAGGAGATAGCTGCCACCGATCTTCGGCCTGAGCCAAGCGCCCCGGATCTCGATCGAGTCGGCCGGGGGCTCGGTCTCGACGCGGACGGCATGTGCCGTGAGTACGAACCACGCGCCGAATGCAAGCAGCGCGATGACCGCAAACACGAGCACCGAGCGTGGGCGCACCATCAGCCTCGAGCCCTTTGGCGGTGTTTGCCACCTCGGCCGGAAGTCTGCCGCATCGATGACCCGCTCTTTCGACGCTGCCTTTGACGAGTCGGGTTCCTCCGTCGAGGCATGCGGCGGCTCTTCCGCCGCGCTGCCGACGGCGGTGATGCGGACGGTGTCGCCGGAAATCTCGAAGCGAATTCGGCTGTAGCCGACGCCGATCTCGTCGCCGTCACCCAACCACCGTGACGCGGTGAGTGGCACGCCGTTGCAGCTCAGTGGCGTCGCCGCCGGGATCTTCTCCGCCGGTTGGATGAAGGGCTCGCCGTCCTCGTGGCCAAGGTAAGCGACCGTGCTCTCGTCGGCGAGGCCGGGCAGCGCGACGTGGCAGGAGGCCCCTCCCACGCTCAAGGGCAGGTCGTCCTCGGCGTAGACGTGGCGGCGCCCACCGATCTCGCTGGTCACCAGAATGTTCATAAACCTTCCGTGCACCGTACCACGAGTGGCTCGGGTGGAGACCCGGGATTGACGACCAGCTGGAGGCGCACGTCGCGAAAGCCGTTGCGGCTCCCGACCACGGTGTAGGTACCTGGTTTGAGACTGATCTCGTGACGGATGAAGGTGCCCAGGCGGCCGAAGCGATACACCACGACCTCGGTCAGCGCGTCCGACTCCAGGACGACCGGCACCGGCGTCGAAGCCTCTTCGAGGAGGGCCTCGAGACGGCCGACCTGCGATTCGAGCCGAGGCCCACTCGGAAGGGTCTCCATCGCCTCGTCGAGGGCCGAGGAGGCGTCAGCAAAGACGTCCTCGTTGGTGAGGCGGGCCGGGTTGGCGATGTGATACTCGAGCTTCTCGTCGAGAGCGGCCCGCGCCTCGGTCCTGCGCTGTCCTGCGAGGGCGGGCGCGGACTCGGGATCGATCGCCAACACCGCCGAGTAGGTCGATTCGGCCTCCCGCCACGCTTCGCGCTGCTCGAGCGATTGCGCTCGCCGGAGACCGTCGGCGATGGTTTCCAAGCGCTGGCCCGCCTTCGCACGGGCAAGCCCATCAGTAACCTCGGGTGCCTCCGGGCGCAGCCGCGACGCGCGCTCGAAGGCGTCGGTTGCGGCCTGCCACTGCCGTTGCTCGAGCGCCGCGAGACCGTCGGACATGGCATCGACGAACTGACGCTCGGCGGCCGACTGTTGGCGCTGCGGGTTCTCCCGAGGCGGGCGGTAGGGTGTCGGCGCCGGGGTAGTGGTGGCAGTCGGTGGCGAACTGGGCTCCAGAGGAGTGGATTCCACAGGCGGAAGGGGTCGACCCGCGTCTTGAATCGGTGTCCGTGGATTGGGCGACGGCTTGAGCCCGGCTGAATCCCTCAGACGATCCTGTCGCCCTTCCTGCCATCGCGGAAGGACCACGAAGACGAAGATCAATGCGAGGACCATGGCGGCGATTGCGGCGATACGCATGGCTTGCATGCCGGTCCGCGCCCCTGGTTGTTTGGAACCGGCCCCCGGGTCGGCCCCCCCCGCTGCGGGCACGCGTGGCGGGGGCTGCAGCTGTGGTTTGTGCCTGCCTCCGTCCATCGCCTACCGCAAGCCCGGAGGGTCGTTCACAGAGCTGGCGCCTGCCGCACCGCCCACGGTCGCACCGGGCTGGTTGGGATCCACGGGCAGACCGGTCTCGGTGGCCCAGATCTCGCGCAGCAGACGTCGCCACTCCTCGTACTGGGTCTCGGCAGAGCCCGAGAGGCGCAGGGTCTGACCCTTGACCTCGATGACGACGGGTTCGAGCTCGGTCTCCACCGACGCGGCGAGCTCGCGGATCGCCTCGGCGTGGATCTTGGCTTCCTTGGAGGTCGCGATTCCGGCGTGGATGGCGGCCATGCCGCCGATCATGGCGGCGTCGCGGGCAACCGACGCTGCAGGCGAACCGGGGTCCGCGAGGGCGGCGCCGAGGATCGCCAGACCACCCAGGATCTGTTGCGTCAAGGCCTTGCGTTTGAGCGCCTTGTAGGCCTTTTCCTCCTCGTAGGTGTACTTGCGCCAGCTCCCGTACGGCTCCTCCATCGTGGCGAAGAACGAGGCGTAGTTTTGGTCGAGGGTGTCGATGAAGAGGTTTTCACTCGCCCGGATGGTGTCGACCCGCGAGATCATCGGGTCGCCGCGCGCCGGCAGCCGCTTGACGATCGTCCGCCCCTTCGTGTTTGTGGTCAGATAGCCCTCGAAGATATCGGGCGCGAGATCAGCGGCGAAGAGAAGCCTCGAGACCTGTCGGATCTCCTGCGGCTCGCCTGCGCGAAGCTTGGTCCGGACCTCGAGGAGGTCGTTGGAGATCTCGTTGTAGATCGACTGGAAGGGGTCGCGCCTCTCGATCCCACTGCCCATATACGCCAGATCGTCGGCCTGAGCTCGGTAACGTCGCTCGAGCCAGACCTTACCTCGTGAGTCCACCGCACGGATGTCGAGGGCGAGCTTGAGACCGGTGGACAGCAGGATCGTTCCCGACACCCTGAGATCGGTCGTGCCGTGCCCCGCCGGGAGAACGCGGACTGCGCCCCACTGGCCGGTGCTCTGTATGGTTTCCATCAGCTGGATGGCCTGGAACCTGGCCTCCGCCTTGCGCAGCTCCGGAAAGACGTCTTCGGGCACCGGCTGACCTTCGGGCGGCAAGCCGGGGTCGAAGACCGTGACGCCGACGTCCAAAAGTTGTTCTCGAGGAATTTCCTGCGCCGCCTGAATCGCGGGCACGGATGCTGTCCCCGAGGGATTTTGCGAGGCGCAGCCGCTCCCGAGGAGAAGAGCCAGGACCGTCCCCGTGACTGGCCATCGACGTCGACCGATCCGGTGTCGCATCAGGCACCGTCCTTGCCCGAGGCGCCGAGCGAGGCCTTGTACCGGCGGTACTCCTCCCACAGCTTCGCCCTCAGCTCCGGGTCGTCCTCGGCCATCGCGGCCTCGCGGAGCTGGCGAGCTACGATGTCGTCGTCTGATCCATCACCGACGTCGGCCGGCACCCGGTCCGATCCGGATGCTCCCGGCCCCGAGCCACCGACGGAGCCGGCTGAATCGCCCCCCTCCTCCGCACTCCCATCCGTGCCGCCCGATGCCGATCGGTTCCCGGCGCTCGACTCTCCGGAAGCTCCCCCGCTCGAAGCGCTTGCAGAGCCCGCCTCACTGCCGGAGGCGCGCTCGCCGGCAACCTCTGCGGCCTCCTTTTCTTCGGCCAGGCGTTCCATCTCTTCGCGCATCTGTTGATCGAATTCCTCGAGCGACCCCTTGAGCCTGTCGTCGAGCGTGGAGGCCGCCTCGTCGCCCGTGGTGGGGGAGCCTGCCGGACGCTGACTTCCGGCCGGAGAACCGCCGGGCTGGCCGGCACCACCGGAAGCGCTCTGGTGTGACGCCCCACCCTCGGTCGCTGAATCCCCGGCGCCGCCTGCCGCTCCATCTTGCCCCGAAGACGATCCTTCGGATCCTTCACCGCCACTCGCGCCGCTGCCCGTGCCGCCGCCACCCTGGCCGCCGCCGTCCCGCCCCTGTTCGCCCTGCTCTCCACCGGTAGCACCGGTCGCCGGCGGCTTCCTCTCCGGGGTCTCGGGAGGCGCCTGCGAGGTGCTGGGACCGCTGGACGTGCACCCGAGAGCGACCGCCAGCAGGGCGGCTACCGCGGCGAATATGAGCTTCTGATCGTTGCTCGGCATAGGTCTGGTCTCTCTGTCGGCTCCGACCCTCTCGATATGGCAACTCGACGCCGTTGGAGGGTCATTCCGAACTGTAGCATGCACGACCCGTGCCGACCCTGGCGTCTCGATCCCGCGGCCGGAGCCATCGCACGGGAACGGTGCCTCGGCGTGCTACAATCCGCGGTCGATTCGAGCCTGCTCGGGACGCACGACAGGGTGCGCGAGCGGGTCGGGAGGTGGCAATGCGACTCATCATGCGATCGATCATCGTCCTGCTGGCGATCTGCGCCGCCCTGCCGGCGGCAGCCGGAAACATTGGCTTCCTCGATGCGGAACGGGCGGTGGCATCGGTCAAGGAGGGCCAACGTCAGCTTCAGGCCTTGGAGGCGTGGGCCGGCCCCAAGCGGCAGGAGCTTGAAACGATGCGGAACCGCGTGGCCGAGCTGACCCAACAGCTCAACACCCAGCGTACGATCGCGTCGGCAGATGCCATTTCGCAGCTCGAGCGAGATCTCGTGCAGGCGCGGCGCGATTTCGAGGATGCGGGGAGAGCCTTCAACCGCGACCTCGAGAGCAAGCAGAACGAGTTCCTCTCCCAGGTGGCGACCAGGGTGGGGAGCGTTGCCAGCGAGTACGCTGAGGCGAACGGATTCGACGCGATCTTTGTGCTCAACGCACAGCCGCTCGTCTACGTGGCCGACGGGGCCAACATCACGGACGCAGTGATCAAGGTCTACGACGAGCAATACCCGGTCGACTGATCGATCAGCGGGTCGTGTCAGCTTCCTGCGTCACCAGGTTGATTGCGCGGAGCAGGGCTCAGCGAACTGAGGAGGGACCACGCCGCTTCCTATCGGCATCCCTCCGCCCGTTTGCAGCGGCTCCCGTCGGGGACACAAGGTGTCCGCTTGTCTGGACATGATGTCTCGTCCGAGGGACGGAGTGCTCGTCTCCGATGCACTTCCTTCGCCGTCCGGGGCGCCCGTGCTGCGGGTGGAGAATGTCGGTGACGCGGGGTCACATAGCTCTCGCCCGGCGTCGGCTCAGGGCCCCGAAACCGGGGATCTTGACGTGTGCTTCGGAGCCACCTAGGATGGTCGCGTCCCACCACGCTGCATCCGCAGTAAGGAGATTCTGATGAATCAGAAGGCCGACAAAGTGAAGGCATTGGAGACCGCCATCGGTCAGATCGAGCGTCAGTTCGGAAAGGGCTCGCTGATGCGCCTGGGCGAGAAGCCCCAGGTGCGGGTCAACGTGATCCCGACGGGTTCGCTGACCCTCGATGCGGCGCTCGGAATCGGCGGCGTTCCGCGGGGGCGGGTCATCGAGATCTACGGTCCGGAATCGTCGGGCAAGACGACGCTCGCCCTCCACATCATCGCCAACGCCCAGAAGGCCGGCGGGTTGGTCGCGTTCATTGACGCCGAGCACGCTCTGGATCCCGATTACGCCGGCAACCTCGGGGTCAACCTCGAAGAGTTGTTGATCTCGCAGCCCGACTTCGGTGAGCAGGCGCTCGAGATTGCGGAGACGCTGATCCGCTCCGGTTCGGTGGACGCCATCGTGGTCGACTCGGTGGCCGCGCTGGTGCCCCGGTCGGAGCTCGAGGGAGACATGGGCGACGCGCAGATGGGATTGCAGGCACGACTGATGTCGCAGGCGCTGCGCAAGCTCGCAGGAATCGTCTCCAAATCGAACACGAGCCTGATCTTCATCAACCAGGTGCGGGAGAAGATCGGCGTCATGTTCGGCAACCCCGAGACCACGACCGGAGGCCGCGCCCTCAAGTTCTACTCGTCGGTTCGCATCGATATCCGGCGGACGAGCTCCATCAAACAGGGCGACAAGGTGGTCGGCAATCGCACCAAGGCAAAGGTTGCCAAGAACAAGGTCGCCGCGCCCTTCAAGGTCGCCGAGTTCGACATCCTGTACGGCGAGGGCATTTCCCTAACCGGCGAGCTCCTCGATCTCGGGGTGGAGCACCGGCTGGTCCAGAAGTCGGGGTCCTGGTACTCCTACGGCGACACCCGGATCGGCCAGGGCCGTGAGGCCGCGCGACAGTTCTTGAGCGAGAACCAGGACGTCGCAGGCGAGGTCGAGGTCAAGCTGCGTGAGGCGCTGGGGCTGCTGCCGGGGTCTGACGCAGCGGCCACACCAGAGGCAGAAGAAGAAGTGACCGAGGCGCCCGAGTAAAATTTGCCCCCACCGCCGCTGCTACACTTTGGTTGGGAGATGTGAATGAGGATGAGACTGCGTCATTTGTTGGGTGCGTGCCCAGGGTTGCTGTTGGTTCTCGCCGTTCCGCTGTGGGCGCAGAGCGAGGACCCACCCGCACCGGAACCGGCGCCGAAGGTCATGCGCTACGTCCAGCGGGCCGTCGCCTGGTACCCGAACTCGGTGTTCAAGCTCGTTTCGAACGAACGATTTCTGACCGCCTCTGGGTCCTACCGTCGCATCGAGGTGGAGCGTACCTGCGCGAGCAAGGTGTTGACCGGCAAGCCGACGATGCTCGTCGACGAGGTCGCCGATAGGATCTGGCTCGGCAGCGTCGGCGAGCTGCCGCCCTTTCAAGATGCCGGTGGCAGCCCGGACGCGCTGCGCACGTTTTTGTCGGGCTTCATTCCTGAAGCGCTCAAGGCGAGCATGGGCATGAAGGTCGAGATCGAGTGGAATGTCGGACCGCGTCGCCCTGGTGCGCTGATCCCGATGTATCTGAAGATCGACAGCGGCTACGGCACGTATCGGCGACAGGCGGCAGTCTCCTCGGACGGAAAATACCTGGTCATCAGTACCGAGATGCCGCTCAGCGAAGACCCGGTGGCCTATCGGCGGCGGATGTTGGCCGAGAGCAACCTCGTCGTCTGGGACACCGAATCCGGCGAAAACGCTCCCCTCGAGATCGTCGAATTTTCGGACCTCGAGTGCCCCGCGTGCAAGGGGAAATGGCCGCTTGTCAACATGGTCCTCAAAAAGAACGCGGGCAAGGTGCGCCACGGCATGGTGAGTTATCCGCTGATCCAGATCCACCCGTGGGCATTCCGAGCCGCCACCGCCTCCTGGTGCGTTGGGCTGCAGGATCCTCAAGCCCTGATCCCCTTCAAGGAGACCTTTTACAGCTTGCAGCGGGAGATGGAGGTCTCTCTGGTGACACCGACTTCGATCGATTTCATCGCGGGTCGCGGTCTCGATGACGCCGCGTTTCGCGAGTGCTATCTCCGGCCACCTTCGATCGACGGGGTCCACCGGCAGATGAGTCTGGGGCAGATGGTGGGGGTTCGAGCGACGCCGACCTATTACCTCAACGGCTGGATGATTCAGGTTCCGGACGGATCGTGGTTTCCCGCGCTGGTCGAGCGGCTCTTGAGGGGCGAAGAACCGTGACCCTCGGGGAGCAGTGAGCTCATCCTGGCTGGAACAAAACGACTCGGGGCCGTGGCTCTGCCGGTTACCACCCGGGGTGTCACGGACAAGTCCTTCATGACGGCACGGGCCGTTCGAGGAGGACGAGGTGTCGAAAACGGAGATCGCTGTGATGAAACAGGCCGCCCGGGGCGATGAGGAGGGACGGCAAGGGGGCAAGTGGAAGCTGCCTCTGGCCCTCGTGGCGATCGCCGTGGGTGTGACGGTCGCATGGAGGATGGGCCTGTTCGAGTTGCTGACGGTCGACAACATCGACCAACTCGAGGCCTGGTTCTCGGATCTCGGATGGTGGGCTCCCGCGATCTTTGTCCTGCTGTGGATCGTCGCCAGTGTCCTCTTCCTCCCGGGTCTGGCGATGACCATCGCCGGAGGTCTGATCTTCGGAGCCGTGTGGGGCTCGGTCTGGACGACCGTCGGGGCCAACCTCGGAGCCATCGCAGCCTTTCTCATCGGACGTTACGCCGCACGTGAGTCAGTCGAAGGCATGGTGCAGAAGAACCCGGGCCTCAGAAAGATCGACGAGGGGGTGCGGCGCATGGGCTGGCGGATGTTGATGGTGACGCGGTTGGTGCCGGTCTTTCCATTCAACGTCCAGAACTATGTCTACGGCCTGACCGACATCCCGCTCAAGACCTATGTCCTCGTGACTCTGCCCTGCATGCTCCCGGCGACCATCGCCTACAACTTCGCCGCCGGCTCGGTCCGCACCGGGGATTTCGGGAAGACGCTCTGGTACCTCGGTGTCGCGGCACTGTTTTTCGTGTTGCTGTCACTCATCCCCGGTTGGGTCCGAAAGAGGTACCTCGACGACGAGACCTCCGCCGATCGGTGAGGACAACGGTTACCTCCACGTAACGATCCTTGAGAGGGTCGAAGACCCTAGCGCCTGCGACAGGATCTCGTTCACACGCTCGATACCGATCGGATGGTTTCGATCTTCTGTGCTGCCCAAGTTTTGGAGAAGGGGCCAAAGTGTTTCGTGGCAACCAGATCGGCTGAAACCCGAGCAGTTCACTAGGGAATAAAAATTGCGAATTGACGACCGAAGTGCTGCGCGCAAGAGCTGTTCACCGTCCGGTGTTCGAAAGGTCCCTTGTGGCCGATATGCTATTTCAAGAGCCGAAATTGGTTCTATAATCTCGATTTGAGAGGTGATATTGATGACTACTCTCGTCTACGTCATCGCCTACCTCGGCATCGTTTTCTTCCTGATTGCGGTCGCTGCGCGATTCGTCTTCTGGTCGAAGATGCCGATGCATCTGAGATGGGAGCTCTACCCGGTGGCTCACGAGGGAGGGGGACGCGCGGCCTACGGCGGCTCCTACCTCGAGGAGAGCGACTGGTGGAAGAAAAAACGCGAGGTGTCCCTCCTCGGGGAGTTCAAGGTGATGGTTCCGGAGATCCTCTTCCTGGTCGCCCTCAGGGAGCACAACCAGAAGCTCTGGACACGCTCGTTTCCCTTCCACTTCGGGCTCTACCTGGTCGCCGCCACAACGATCCTGCTGCTGGTCGGTGGTATCGTTGGCGCCCTGTTGCCGGTGGGTGTGGCGACCCCGGTCAACAACGTGATCGGCTTCGTGGCCCCGTGGCTTGGCGGCGCGGGACTCGTGCTCGGCATCCTCGGGGCAACCGGCCTCTTCCTGCGGCGCAGGAGTCGTGAGCTGAGAGACTACACGGCGCCTGCGGACTACTTCAACTTGGTGTTCTTCATCGTCGCCTTTGGCGTCGCGTTGGTTACCTTCATCGGTTACGACCGCGACTTTTCTTTGGTTTCGGCATTCGTCGCCAACCTCGCGACATTCAATATGGCATCGTTGGGCAGCGGTACCGGCGTGCTGCTGCTCATGCTGTCTGTGGTGCTGCTGTCACTGCTGACGGCCTACATCCCGACCACCCACATGTCGCACTTCGTCGGCAAGTACTTCGCCTACCACGCGATCCGCTGGAAGGACGATCCGAACCTGCGCGGCGGCAAGGAGGAGAAGGTGATCGAAGAACTGCTCCATCGGCCGATCTCGTGGCCCGCCGAGCACATCAAGGGCGACGGTAAGAAGACCTGGCTCGACGTAGCTACTGAGGAGCCGGAGGTAGAGAGCAAATGAGACAACCGGACAGCGTGAAAGACATCGCCAAGAACCCGGGCCAGCCGCTGGCTCATATCAATCCGCTCGAGCAGATCCCGCTGCCGCCGCCGTTCGACAAGCTCGACGAGGAGCCGCCGTTCGCGCAGCTCACGGATGAGGCGCGCGAAAAGTACGTCGTGCTCGACGACACCATCGCGGTCAATATCCCCAAGCCGAAGTCGAAGGAGGAGGAAGACCGCCTCGTCCAAGGTTTTCTGAGTGGCCTCGAAAAGTGCATGAGCACCGATGACAACTGGGCCTTCCTGCAGCCCTTCGAGATGTCGATGGAGCACTGCGCCCACTGCCAGACCTGCTCCGACGCCTGTCCCATCTATGAAGAGAGCGGCGAGAACGAGCTCTACCGTCCGATCTACCGCTCCGAGATCCTGCGCCGGATCTACTTCAAGTACGTCAAGAAGGAGTCACCCAAGGTCCACGGCGACATTGACCTCAACTGGGAGGTCGTGGCGCGCCTGATCGAGCTCTCCTACCGCTGCAATCTGTGCAGGCGCTGCGCCCAGACCTGCCCGATCGGGGTCGACAACGCCCTCCTGTCGCGCGAGATTCGCAAGATCGCCTCGATGGAAATGGGAATCGTGCCCAAGGAACTGCACGACGACGGCTCGGTCCTGCAACTCGAGGTGGGGTCTTCAACCGGCATGACGCCGCTGATCGTCAAGGACAACATCGAGTTCATCGACGAGGACACTGCCGAGCGCACTGGAATCGAGATCGAAACCCCGTGGGACAAGGAAGGCGCGGACATCCTCCTCATCCACAACGCCGGCGAGATCATGGCCTGGCCCGAGAACCCGGGTGCCTTCGCCACCGTCTTCGAGGCCGCCGGTCTCAGTTGGACCATGTCCTCCGAGGCGGTCGCCTATGACGGCATCAACTACGGCGTCTGGTACGACGACGTCCAGTTTGCCCGCGTCGCGGTCAAGCACGCTGCGGCGGCGAAGAAGCTCGGGGTCAAGAAAATCGTGCTCGGCGAGTGCGGCCACGCGCACAAGGCGCTGACGGTGATCGCCGACAAGGTGCTGACCGGTGACCTCAACATCCCGCGCGAGAGCTCGATGGTGACCCTTCGCGACATCATTCGCTCGGGCAAGCTCAAGCTCGACCCGAGCCGCAACGACTTCCCGGTCACCCTCCACGACCCATGCAACCTGGTTCGCCTGATGGGTATCGTGACACCACAGCGGGAGATCATAGACGCCGTGGTGCCCAAGGAGCGCTTCCGCGAGATGGCGCCGCATGGGGTCGAGAACTACTGCTGCGGCGGCGGCTCCGGCTTTGCCATCATGTCGGGTCACAATTTCTCCGACTGGCGCCACCACATGACCGGCCGCAAGAAGTTCCGTCAGATCCTCGACGCCTTCCAGGACGAGGAGATGACCAAAGATAATCCCAAGTACCTGTGCGCGCCGTGCTCCAACTGCAAGGGCCAGATCCGCGACATCATCACTTACTACGACGCCTGGGAGAAGGCCGGCATCTACTACGGTGGCCTCGTCGAGCTGATCGTCAACGCCATGGTCGACGCCGAGCCCGGGTTCATCGATTGGGAGTGGCATTAGACCGCCCACCCGCCCAGTAACCAGTGGCCAGGAGTTGGTGAGCCGCCCGCAGCAGCGGGCGGCTTTTCATGCAATTCGCCGGCCGATGACGCAATTCAAACGAAAGAATTGAGATCATGGCTCACAGATGTGGGCTCTCGGGTCGGGTGACCGCCGTTGCTCTGCTTGTTACCTTCCTGTAACACAGTCGCTTTTGAGGGTCCTTTCTTTCCTTCGAACTGGTCGCCAACTGTATTTTTCTCAACAACTTGTGAATTCCTGCACGACGCCTTTCACTGGCACAGGGGTTGCACCGTTGACCTCGGGTTGGGTGTGCGTGGTGTGTGGAAAGGGTGTCGATGCCAAGCGAGCTGCAAAAACTTTGGAAGACCGAGGACTACTGGGCGGTGTGGCTCGGCCTTGGGGTCGTCCTGCTCGCCCTGGTCGTCTACGCGACCGGTGGCACGATCGCAGATTGGGCGGTCAAGCCGGGTAGCTGGTCGACACTCGAAGTCCTCGGCGCCGATTTCGCCAGGCACTTGACACACTACCTGATCATCTTCGCTGTCTTCGGCGCGGTCTTCGCCGTGTCGATGGCGGTCATGGGGCGCAACGTCCGCCAGTTCATCCCCGGCTTCATCATCCTCTTCCTCGGCTCGAGCGTGATCTTCTACCTCGCCTCGAACACCTTCATCAAAGCCAAGCTCCACATGGGTGCGCCGCTCTTGGCCCTGATCATCGGGCTCTTCATCGGCAATCTCCTCAAGCTGCCCGATTGGTTCCACACCAGCCTGCTGACCGAGTACTACATCAAAACCGGTATCGTGCTGCTTGGCGCGACCCTACCTCTGACCCTGATCTTCAACGCCGGCCCGGTCGCATTCCTGCAGGCGACAATCGTTTCGGTCGCCACCTGGCTGACGATCTTCCTCGCTGCGACCAAGATCTTCGGTCTGGAAAAGCAGTTCGGCGCGGTGCTCGGCGCCGGCGGAGCGGTCTGCGGCGTTTCCGCGTCGATCGCCGTCGGCGGAGCGGTCAAGGCCAAAAAGGACCACATCGCGATCTCGATCGCCATCGTCTCGGTGTGGGCGATCGTCATGATCCTGGTCCTCAGCATGGTCGTGAAGTGGATGGTGCCGGTGCCGATCTCGCCCGGAGAGGCGGGCGCCTGGACCGGGACGTCGGAGTTTGCCGACGCCGCCGGATTTGCTGTGGTGGCGGAACTCGCCGACGTCATCGAGTCGGGCGCCATCCGCGGCGAAGCTGGTGAGATGTTGAACCCCGACGATCCCATCAACACCTTCACCCTCATGAAAGTGATCGGGCGCGACATCTGGATCGGCATCTGGTGCCTCATCCTAGCGGTCGTGTCCGTGGTTTTCTGGGAGAAGCGCGAGGCATCCGAGAGGGCGGTCGGCGCGGGCATCATCTGGGAGCGCTTCCCCAAGTTCGTGCTCGGCTTCTTCGCCGCCTCGATCATCATGACCTTCGTCAGCTCGTCGCCGCCCGCCGACTGGGTCGGCACGGCGCCCTTCGCAGGCACCTACAAGAGCTCGGCCGAAAAGATCGTCTACGACGCGGATTTTTCCGACTACGTCGTGCCGGCTGATCTCGCCGATCGTGTGGCCGTTACTCCGGAGGGACTCCGCTACACCCACGGCGGTGAGCCGATGACTCTGCAGGAGTACGAGGTTTTGAAGGCCGCGATAGCCGCCGATGACCCGAATCGTGACGACAAGCTCGGCGCCTTCAAGCAGCTTCGCTTCGCCTCCAACTGGTTCGAAAGCGACCTCCGCAAGAAGGTCATCACCCCGATCAAGAACCTGCGCTCGTGGGCCTTCGTGCTGTGCTTTTTGTGCATCGGGTTGTCGACCCGTTTTGCCGATCTTTTGACCTTTGGACTCAAGCCGTTCTGGGCGTTCACCATCGGTGTCGTCGTCAATGTCCCGCTCGGCTATTTCCTGTCGACCGTGGTGTTCTCCAGGTTCTGGTCGAACATCAGCTCCCTGATGTGAGGCCTGACCTTGAATTGGATTAGGTTTTGCCCCAGCAACCAAGTATGTGAATGAGAAAGGAGTGGCCATGACAGAAAAGAGGAAAACGCCGCTGCTTGACGAGCTCGAAAAGGGGCCGTGGCCGAGCTTTGTCAAGGAAATCAAGAAGGAGGCCGGGCACAACCCGATGGCGAACGATGTGCTCGGAATCCTCGAACGCTCCTACGAGGAGCACATCAGCCACTGGAAGCACGGCGGCATCGTCGGTGTGATGAGCTACGGCGGTGGTGTGATCGGTCGCTACTGCGACCTGCCGGAGGACTTCCCCAACGTCAAGGAGTTCCACACCTATCGCGTGAACCAGCCGTCGGGATGGTTCTACACCACAAAGGCGCTGCGCCACCTGTGCGACATCTGGGAGAAACACGGCTCGGGCCTGACCAACATGCACGGCTCGACCGGCGACATCGTCTTCCTCGGCGGCAGCACCGAGAGCCTCGAGCCCTGCTTCGCCGAGCTCAGCGCCGAAAAGGAAGACTATCCCAGCTTCGACCTCGGTGGCTCCGGCTCCAACATGCGGACCCCGAGCTGCTGCGTCGGTCCGGCACGCTGCGAGTGGTCCTGCTACGACACCCTGGATGCTTGCTACAACATCACCCAGAGCTTTCAGGACGAGCTGCACCGGCCGTTCTTCCCCTACAAGTACAAGTTCAAATTCGCCGGCTGCCCGAACGACTGCGTGGCCTCGATCGCGCGTGCAGATTGCTCGGTCATCG